>VGXS01000012.1 GCA_016873225.1 Planctomycetota bacterium
CATCCACGGTATCCGGCAGTTTGTTGCCGAGAACGAGCCGTGGTCGATCTTCCTCGAACTACGTGCGCTGGACTCACACGTGCCCGAATGGCTGCCCGATTGGCGCGGCGACGGCATCCTGGCGCGCACGGGAACGCCCGCTTTGGCCGACGCGGTACGGCATTCGGGGGTGCCGTGGGTGGAATTGCGTGCGTCTTGTCCGTACCCGAATGTGCCGTTCGTCGGCACGGATAACCGGGTGGTTGCCCGGTTGGCGGCCGATCACTTGCTCGATCGTGGGTTCCGGTCGTTCGGCTTCTATGGGATCAGCACGGAAGTCTACTTCGTGCAGCGCCGGGTCCACTTCATCGAGTTCATTCGCGAAGCGGGATACCCCTGTGCCGTTCTCGAAGCGACAACCGGCAGAGAGCATCCGAACAAATGGGAAGTGCAGCAGGAGCAGCTTTCCGCCTGGATCGCAGCGTTGCCGAAGCCGGCCGGCATATTGGCATGCACCGATCAACTGGGTTTCTGGCTGCTGGACGCCTGCCGTCGGGCGGGCGTCAACGTGCCTGAGGAGGTGGCCGTGGTCGGGGTGGAGAACGAGGAGATTCTCTGCACGACCGCGATGCCGACGCTTTCGAGCGTGCAGATGAACGGCGAGAGCGTGGGCTACCAGGCGGCGGCGCTATTGGCCGGAATGATGTCGGGGAAAGCCAATCCGGCAGCCGAAACGCTGATCGAACCGGTGGGATTGGTCACGCGCGGCTCGTCCGACGTGATCGCCGTCGCCGACCGCGACCTGGCGGCCGCGATGAAGCACTCCGCGTGAAGGGGGAAAGTTTCTCTTGGAAAATCTCCGGGGAGCTCCCCGAGTAGGATTCGAACCTACAACAAGCCGGTTAACAGCCGGCTGCTCTACCGTTGAGCTATCGGGGAATCAGACAAGCGAACTTGGCTGAATTAGTGTCTTACAGCACCAGTTGGCACAAGGCAAGGCAACTTGCCATGCCCAAGCAGGCAGCTTGCGCACCACAAAACCTTACCTCGCAATTGTTTGCGGCGCTCCCGTCGACCCTTGGCGCCCGCTCGCCTTGCGTGGCGCCGGAAGCGGCCGCGCCTCGTAGGCCTTCACATCCTCGGCCAGCATCTCAACCGCCTTGGCCAGTTGCCTGTCCACGGCGTCACCCGGTTGCGGCCAAATCACCACATCCGGAATCGCCCCGTTCAATTCGAGGTCCTCGCCGTTGGTCGCGAGGTACCATCCCCGGAATGGCAGCCTCAGGAAACCGACATCCATGATCGAAGTGCCACCCGTGGAAATCACCCCGCCCGCCGTGGTCACCCCCACAAGCCGCCCGCGCTTGAGCGTCTTGATGGCATGGCTGAAGATCTCGGCGTTGGAAAAGCTGTTCTGGTTGCAAAGAACCACCACCGGCCTGGTCCATGACGCGAAAATCTTGCGGTCCTGTGGATAGCCCGGGGTCGAGCCTCCCCTGGGCACCGTGAACGCGTGCACCGGTTGGGTGAGCGCCGTCAGCAGCAGGTCGGCGGTGCTGCCGCCCCCGTTCTCGCGGACATCAATCACCAACCCTTTCTTGCCGGCGCCGGCGAAATGCAGCATCTCCTCGAACTTGTGGAAGCTGGGCATGTCCATCGCCTGGATATGCAGGTAGCCCAATGTCCCCGCCGAACGCTTCTCCACCTCCGCGCGGTTGGATTCCATCCACATCCCGTAAAGCGCCGACCGAGCCTGCGCGGGACTGATGGGCGGGAAGGTTTCCACCCGTTCCTTGCCGCCGGCGTCACGCACGGTGACGGACAATTCGGAATTGGGGGGCAAGGTAAGGACCAGCGCGGGATCGGAGTCATGGGCCACGGGCTGTCCATTGACGGCGGTGACCAGGTCGCCGGGCTTCAAACCATGGCGGACCCGGGCGGCGGGACTTCCGGCGATGAGGTCACGGATTTTCCAGCCTTCGGCCTTGTGGCCCGAATCGAGGCGGAAGCCGGGATGCAGCGTGGCGCGGTTCCATTTTCCCGACGCCAGCGGATCCGCGGGCAGCCCGCCCCGCCTGGGCGAGGCGCCGCCGGGCGAGATGAAGAAGCCCAGGTGCGAGCCGTTGAGCTCGCCGAGCATCAGGTTCACCACCGTGGCCAGCGACTCGGAATCGACGGCCCGCGCCGCGGCCTGCTGGTACTTGAGCTGGATGGCCTTCCAGTCCCTATTATTAAGCTTTTCATCATACCAATTATCCTTCATGGTGCGCCAGCAGAGGTCGAACACGGCGGCGTTGCGCGCCGGCATGTCGAGCTCCTGGAGCGCGCTGAAGCGGTAGCTGGTGCCGGAGGAATCGGCCGGCGGCGCGGCGGCCGGAGCCGCGGGAGCGCTCCGCCCCAGTCGCCCCGCCAACGCGGCGGCAAGGGACCCGGACGAGGGCGAAGGCCCGGCCGTGCCGGACGGGCTGAAGCTGCCGGGAACACCCGCCGAAAGCCAGACCACGGAGCCGTTCTTGAGCCACTTGGCCCGGGAACCGGTGGCCGGGTTGATGGAAACCGGCTTCAGCTTGTCGGGAAACTCGACCACGAAGGTGCCGCGCTTGCCCTCGGCGCCGCTGGTGAACGCCAGCTTCTTCGAATCGGCAGACCAGAAAAGGTCGGCCTCCTCGGAATCTGGCACGCTGATGGAGCGGATGCGCTCGGCGATCCGGTCGAAGTCGATCTCCGTGGCCGCCGCGGGCTTGGGCGCGGCGGGCGGCTTGCCCGCCGGGGCGCCGGCGGTAACCGCCGGCTTCCTCGACTTCATCTTCTCAAGGGCCTTTTCCAGCGAGCGGTCGCGCGAGCCGGTCTCCTCGTCGGCCTTGCGAAGATAGACATAGTGGATGTCCACTTCCGTGCCCGAGCGCCTGCCCACGAACGCGAGGACCTTGCCATCGGGCGACCAGGCCGGGTCGGTGTCGTTGTCGGGGTGCCTCGAGACATTCACCGGGGGCCTGGAACCATCCGCCGGCGCGATCCAGATGTCGCTGTTGAAGTCCTCGTCCTGCGCGGCATAGGCGATGAATTTGCCGTCGGGCGACCAGTCGAAGTCGGGAGCGGAATGGGACCTGAGGTGCACCTTCTCATCGGTGCCGTCGGGCTTCATGGAAACCAGATCGCCCCGGCCCCTGACGAACGCGACCCGGGTGCCGTCGGGGCTGAAGCGGAGCCTCGCCTTGGGTTGCCCGTCCTTGGTGACCGGCGTCAGCGTGAACGACTTGTTGCGCCACCAGTACGCGTTCGGATCGGCGCGCGTGGCCTTGACGATCTCGGTGGTTCCCCCGGAGTCGGAAACGAACAGGACAAACTCCCCGTTGCCGGCGAACGCCACCGACCGCTCCTCGGCGGCCGAACTGGTCACCGCCACGGGTTCCCGCAACTCGGTGTCCATGACCCAGACATCCCCCCCGGCGACAAAGGCGATCTCAAGGCCGTCCGAGGTGAAATCGGCGTCGCTGGCGGAGGCGAGCACCCGCCTTTCACGGCTTTCGCGGACAAAGTCGGCGCTGGTGGCGATCTCGAGCCTGCGGGGCGGTTGTCCCGAGGCGGGCTTCACGATGTAAAGGTCGAACAGGTGGCGGAAGACGATCGCCGAACCGTCCGCGGAAATCGCCGGCTGCACCACCGAATCATCGGGGAACGAACTCAGCATGCGGCCGCGCCCGCTGGCGATGTCGTGTTCCCACAGGTTGAAGTTGCCGGACTGGGCGCCCACATAATAAAACCCCTTGCCGTCGGGCTTCCACAACGGCGAATGGGCCCCCCTCTCGGCATGGTGCGCGACAGGCTTGCCGGGCATGACCGGGGGATTGTCCAGCAGGCGCGCGTGCGTTCCCTTGGCGCGGTCGTGGAGCCAGACCTGCCAGGCCTGCGACCCATGGTAGCCCTTGCGCCACCACTGGGTCCCCTCGCGGACATAAAGGATCCTGTTGCCATCAGGGGAGATCCGTCCGGCCTCGGCGGCCTCGTCGAAGACGATGTCCTCGGCGGCCCGGCGGCTGGTGTCGACCAGCGCCAGGCGATTGGCGTGCTTCCAGTTGTGGTCGCGCGTCACCTCCACCAGCAGTTTCGATCCGCCGGCGGTGAACTGGAGTGGAACGGTTCCGGCCGTGTTGAAGGTCACCTGACGGGCATCGCCGCCGCCGGCATCCATGATGTGGACACAGGCCCCGCCCTCCCGGTCGCTTTGAAACGCGATCGACTTGCCGTCGGTCGAGAAAACCGGATGCGTGTCGCGGGCGGGGTGGTTAGTGAGGCGCCGGGCCTCGCCACCCTCCGCGGGCACGGTCCAGATGTCGCCGTTCCAGTCGAAAGCCACCGTCCTGCCGTCAGGCGAAAGCGACGGATGGTTGGCCAACTGGATCGGGCTTCGCGACTGGCCGGGCAAGGCGAAGGCGACGATGAGGATCAAGGATGGCATGGCGCGCACGGTTGGTCGCTCCTGAGGGTTGGTGATGAATGAGGCCGCGACGGTCGAATCCACTTTGTTATACCAATATGGCGCGGGACTTGGCGCAAGGGTTCGCCCGTCCTAAACAAGGTTGCATTAGGAAGGAACCTGGCCGATGCCCTCCCCGCCTCGACTCCGCCCGGACGACTGCGCCCTTCTGGTGGTGGATGTTCAGGAACGCCTTGTTCCGGCGGTGGCCCGCGGCAAGGCCCTGGTGAATTCAGCCTCTTTCCTGGCCCGATGGGCCCGCGTCGCCGGGGTTCCGGTCTTCGCCACCGAGCAGTACCCCAAGGGACTCGGGCCCACGGTTCCCGCCGTGGCGGAGAGCCTTTCCCGGCCCGCCGAGGCCAAAACCCGGTTCAGCGCCGCGACCCCTGCTATCATTGAGGCACTTCACCGGGACGCCCGGCGGACCGTTTTGCTGGCAGGCATGGAAACGCACATCTGCGTGGCGCAGACGGCGCTCGACCTGCTTGCGGAAGACTTCGTGGTGGCGTTGGCCCTGGACGCGGTTTCCGCGGGCGGGGATTCGGACCACGAGGCGGGCATCGCCCGCATGCGCCAGGCCGGCGTGGTCCCCGTGACGGTGGAGATGGCGGTGTACGAGTGGCTGGGTGACGCGGCTCACCCGGCCTTCAAGGAACTGGCGGCCGCCGTGCGCGCCCGCCGTGAACAGTCGGACGGCCCAACATGACGATCCCTCCCGCTCTGCAACCCCCCTCCCGCCTCCTGCTGGGCCCCGGCCCCAGCGACGCCCACCAGCGCGTCCTGCGCGCCATGGCCACGCCGCTGTTGGGCCACCTCGACCCGGCGTTTTTAACCATCATGGCCGAGGTTCAGGAGATGCTTCGCGCCGTGTTCCGCACCGGCAACATGCTCACGCTCCCGATTTCAGCCACCGGCATGGCCGGCATGGAAACCTGCCTGGTAAACCTCGTGGAACCGGGCGACAAGGTCGTCATCTGCAACGGGGGTTTCTTCAGCAACCGCATGGTGGATGTGGCCCAGCGTTGCGGAACCCATGTGACCGAAATCAAGCGGCCGTGGGGCGGGGTGTTCCCGCTGGACGAAATCGCCGAGGTGGTGCGGCGCGTCCGCCCCAAGATGCTGGGCGTCGTGCACGCCGAAACATCCACGGGGGTGCTGCAGCCGCTCGACGGGTTGGGCGAACTCTGCCGGGAAACGGGCACGCTGCTGGTCATCGACACGGTGACCTCGCTGGCCTGCGTGCCCGTGGAGCTCGACGCCTGGGGAGTGGATGCCGCTTATAGCTGCTCCCAAAAGGGCTTGGCGTGCCCGCCGGGGCTGTCGCCCATGTCGTTCTCCCAGCGGGCGCTCGACACGCTCCACAACCGCAAGGCCAAGGTGCAAAGCTGGTACCTCGACCTGTCGCTCATCACGCAGTACTGGGGCCAGGACCGCTCCTACCACCACACCGGTCCGATCACCAGCGTCTACGCCATCCACGAGGGCCTTCGCATCGTGCTGGAGGAGGGCCTGGAAAACCGCTTCGCCCGCCACCGCCGCAACTACAAGGCCCTGCGCGCCGGCCTCGAGGCGCTGGGCATGCGCTATGTGGCGCCCGACGCCCACCAGTTGCCCCAGCTCCACGCCGTGTACCTGCCCGCGGGGATCACCGAGGAGCTTCCCGTGCGCAAGCGGCTGCTTGAGACATTCGGGATCGAGATCGGCGGCGGTCTGGGCGAGCTCAAGGGCAAGATCTGGCGCATCGGCCTCATGGGCTGCAACAGCCGGGCCGATGTCGTTTACAGCCTGCTGGGCGCACTGGAGCGCGTGCTGTCGGAGGCCGGACTGGGCATCGCGCCCGGCGCCGGCACCATCGCGGCCCAGAAGGCCTACTCCGCGGCAGGCTGAAATCGCCGGAGACCACGCCGATGGAACCCTGGTTGCCGCACGGCCGATTTCCCCAGGCGCGCCCCAGGCGCCTGCGACACAATCCGCTGGTCCGCGACATGGTCCGCCAGACCAGCCTGGCCGCCACCGACCTCATCGAACCCGTGTTCCTCAGGCCCGGCCAGGGGATCATGAAACCGGTCGCCAGCATGCCGGGCGTGTTCCAGGTCAGCCCCGACATGGCGGTGAGGCAAGCCACCGAGGCCCTGGAAGCCGGGATTCGGGCCTTCCTGCTGTTCGGCATCCCCGCGGGCAAGGATCCCAGGGGGGACGCGGCGCTCGACGAGTCCGGCATCGTTCAGGAGGGCCTCAGGGCCATAAGGGCAGCCCTGGGCGACAAGGTCGTCCTCATCACCGACGAATGCTTCTGCGAGTACACCGACCACGGGCATTGCGGCATCCTCGGGCATTCGACCGGAAGGCTCGACCTTGAGAACGACGCCAACCTCCCCAGGCTGGCGACCCAGTGCGTCAGCCACGCCCGCGCCGGGGCCGACATCGTCGCGCCCAGCGGCATGCTCGACGGCATGGTCGCCGCCATTCGCCGCGGACTCGACGCCGCGGGACACTCCCACACGCCCATCATGTCGTACGCCGTGAAGTTCGCCTCGGGATACTACGGGCCGTTCCGCGACGCGGCGGAGTCGCCGCCGCAGTTTGGAGACCGCGGCAGCTACCAGATGGACCCGGCCAACGCCTCCGAGGCCCTCAGGGAACTGGCCCTCGACCTCGACGAGGGAGCCGACATGGTGATGGTGAAGCCGGCCCTCGCCTATCTCGACATCGTCAGGATGGTGCGCGACAGGTGCGCCGTGCCCGTGGTGGCGTACAATGTTTCCGGCGAATTCGCCATGGTGAAGGCGGCCGCGGAGCGCGGATGGATCGACGAGCGCAAGGTGGTGCTTGAAACGCTTCTTGGCATGAGGCGCGCCGGGGCCGACCTGATCATTTCCTACCACGCACGCGACGCCGCCAGGTGGCTGCGCGCGGGCTGACGCAGCCGCGAGGCAACCCCATGGCCGCCGATCCGCTCGTGGGACAGATGGTGGGGCCCTTCGAAGTCCTCGGCCGCCTCGGCTCGGGGGCGATGGGCATCGTCTACAAGGCCAGGTATTCCAATGGCGCCCTGGTGGCCCTCAAGATCCTCCCCGGTTCCCCCGGAAACATGGAACCCGACAGCCTCGCCCGGTTCGACCGCGAGGCGAAGATCCTCCAGCAGCTCAAGCACCCCCGCATCGTGCGCCTGTACGGCACCGGCAGGCACCACGGCGCCCCCTACTACGCGATGGAGTATGTCCCGGGGGAAAGCCTCGCCGAACTGCTCCACCGTAAGGGAAAGCTCAACTGGCACGAGGTCGCGGAAGTCTGCCGGCAGCTGTGCGAGGCGCTCCAGCACGCCCACGACCTCGGCGTGATCCACCGCGACCTCAAGCCCAGCAACCTGATGATCGCCAAGGATGGTTCCATCAAGCTCGCCGACTTCGGCATCGCCAAGGACCTCGACCAGACCACCCAGCTCACCGGCGCCTTCTGCGCCGTGGGAACCGCCGCCTACATGGCTCCCGAGCAATGCCGGGCCCAGAACATCTCGCCGCGGACCGACCTCTACTCGCTCGGCGTGGTGATGTTCGAACTCCTCACGGGCTCGAGGCCGTTCACCGGCGAATCCAGCATGGAGATTTTCCAGAAGCACATCAACGAGAAGCCGCAAAAGCCCTCGCGGCTGGTCCACGACATTCCCTCCGCCTTCGACACCCTCGTCCTGCACCTCTTGGAGAAGGAATCCCACGACAGGCCGCCCGACGCCCGAACGGTGGCCGAGTCGCTCACGCGGATCGAGGAGCGGCAGGAGACCCTCGCGCGCTCGGGCGGGCCGCGGCCGAGGCGCAAGTCACGCAAGAGGCCAAAGGCCACAAAAACAGACCCTTTTTGGCGTTCGATCTGGTTCGTCGGGCCCGCGGCCCTCGCCTCGCTCGCGGGCATCACGGCCTTCGGATGGTGGGTGTTCCTGAGCCCGCCCTCGGCGGGAGCGCTGGTCGCGGAGACGGCCCGGCTGGAGCAGCAGGGAGGCGACGACGCCTTCATGCGCCTGGCGGAAACGGAGGGCCCGGCCTCCCGCTACCTGGCCCTGTATCCCGAAGGGCCCGAGGCCCAAAGGATGAAGTCGCTCCTGGAGCGCGCCCAGGCCCGCGAGGGCGAGAGGTTGCTGCGCCGACATGCCGGCCAGAAGGGCCAGCGGTTCAAGGTCGAGCCTCCCGACGCCGTCGCCGCCAAGGCGTTCGCCGCGGTCGACCATGAGGAGGCGGGGTCCCTTGATGACGCGCGCGCGTCTTGGGAAGCCCTGTTGGGCGAGGGCCTCCCGTGGTCGGCCGTGGCCCGCCGGCACCTGCGCGACATCGCCGATGCCGTCACCTACCCGCTGCGGCTCGAGCGAAAGTGGCACGAGTCCCTCGAGAACGGCAACCTGCTGGCGCCCTCGGGGGAATCGGCGCCCGTCGCCCGCGCCGGTTTCCTGGCGTGGCGATCCTTCCTCGCCGACCAGTTGGCCGACGCGTGGCTGGGCCACTCGCTGGCGAACGAGGCGGCGTCCCTGCTTCGCGGGGACCTCGACTCGCTGATGCTCAACCCGGCGCAGGATACCCGCGCCATTTACCTCCACTGCCGCAAGCGCGGCAAGGGCGCGGCCCCGGCGAATGTCGTGGAAAGCCGCCGGGACGCCGCGCGGGCCAAGGTCGCCGCCGCCGCCGCCGCGCCGCCGGCCCAGGGAACAGCGACCCTTTCCGCGATCGCCCAAGTCTACGAACCGACCACCGACCTCGCGGCGCAGGGCCGCGAGGCGAGGAACCTCGCCAACGCGCGCAAGGGCGCGCAGGAACAGAATCCATGATCTCCCGCCCCAGAAGCTCCGCCGCTTTCGCCCATGCCAAGGCCCTTATTCCCGGGGGCGTCAACAGCCCGGCGCGGGCCTTCGGGGCGGTCGGCGGCGAACCCCTCTTCATCAGCCGCGCCCACGGCGCCCACCTGCACGACCTCGACGGCAACAGCTACATCGACCTCATCGGCTCATGGGGGCCGATGATCCTCGGCCACGGCCATCCCAAGGTGCAGGCCGCCATTGCCGAGGCCCTGGCGCGGGGCACAAGCTACGGCGCGCCGACCGAGGCCGAGTCGCGCCTGGCCCAACTGGTGATCGACGCCGTACCCTCCATCGAGATGGTCCGCTTCGTCTCCTCGGGAACCGAGGCGGCGATGAGCGCCATTCGACTCGCCCGCGGACACACCGGGCGGGAAAAGATCATCAAGTTCGCCGGTTGCTACCACGGCCATGTCGACAGCCTGCTCGTCGCGGCGGGTTCCGCGGCCACCACCCTCGGGGTGCCCACAAGCCCCGGAATCACCAGGGCCAACGCGGCGGACACCATCGTCCTGCCTTTCAACGGATGCCAGGAACTGCAAGACGCCTTCAAGGCCGCGGGCGACTCCATCGCCTGCGTCATGGTCGAACCGGTGGCCGGGAACATGGGCCTCGTGATGCCCACCCCGGAATTCAGGCGCTTGCTGCGCGACCTCACCCGCCGACACGGGGCGCTTCTCGTCTATGACGAGGTGATGACGGGCTTCCGCCTCGCCCTGGGCGGCGCGCAGGAATTGCTGGGCGACGAGCCCGATGTCACGGCGCTGGGAAAGATCATCGGCGGCGGCCTGCCGATGGCCGCCTACGGCGGATCGCGCGAGGTCATGTCCAAGGTCATGCCCGCCGGCCCGGTGTTCCAGGCCGGTACCTTGTCGGGGAACCCGCTGGCCATGGCCGCGGGAATCTCCACCCTCGAGGAGCTGAAAGCCACCAACCCCTACCCCCGGCTTGAGGCGCTCGGCAAGCGGCTCGAGGACGGCCTTCGAGCCGTCTGCCTGGAAAAGCGCGTCCCCTTCACGCTGAACCGGTGCGGCAGCATGTGGACCCTGTTCTTCACCCCGGGGCCGGTGACCGATTACGAATCGGCCAAGACATCCGACACGAAAAAATTCGGCAGGTTCTTCTGGGACATGATGGACAGGGGCGTTTACCTGCCGTGCAGCCAGTTCGAGGCGGCGTTCAATTCCGTCCTGCACGACGAGGCGCTGATCGACCGCGTGATCTCCGCCGCCGGGGAATCGCTCGCCTGATCGGGCTTCAGCCCAGGAGCGGCTCGATGACCTCGCCTCCGTCCAAAAGGGGCACGATCCGGCCCTCCCGGTCGGTATGGGTGACATCGTGGATGCCCAATTGGTGGAAAACCGTCCGGGCGATGTCCTCGGGGCCGACCGGCTTGTCGAGCGGAAACTCGGCGCGGGGATCGCTCGATCCGTGGACCGAACCGCCGCGGATGCCGCCCCCGGCCATCAGCACCGACATGAGCGCCGTCCAGTGGTCGCGCCCGGCGCCCGTCTTTCCGCCCGACCGGGGATCGCCGATGCGCGGCTTGCGCCCCATCTCGCTGCTCACCATCACCAGCGTGCTCTCGAGCAACCCGCGCTGGTGGAGGTCGGCAAGCAGCGCGGCGAACGGCTTGTCGAACTCGGGAAGCAGGCGGTCCTTCAAGCAGTTGAAATTGTTGCCGTGCGTGTCCCAACCGCCGCCGCTCTTGCAGAGCTTGTCAAGTTCCTTGTCGCCTTTCCAGAAGACGGTGACGAAACCGACTCCCGCCTCGACAAGCCTCCGGGCCAGGAGCATCGACATCGCGTTGATTCCCGGCCCGTAGCTGTCGCGAACGGACTGAGGTTCGCGGCGCAGGTCGAAGGCGGAACGGGTGCCTTGGGAAGCCAGCAGTTGGTACGCCCTTTCCTCATGGGGGTCGGTGGCCCTCAACTCGCGCGCGAAGGCTTCCCGGTCGAGGGCGCCGGCAAGCCCTCGGCGGTCCATCAGGCGCGATACCGATATGTCGCCGCGAAGGGACAGCGCCGGCACGGCGAAATCGAGCGGGTTTTCCCGGGTACCCTCGACGAACAACGGATCGTGGCGAGGCCCGAGCAAGGCGGCGAACTGGCCCGGACGGGTGTAGTCGGGCGCACCCTCCTTGTGGGGCAGCGTGATGTGGGAAGGCAGCGACGGGTGGGGCGGACGCTTGGCCGTCGCCACGGCCGACATCGCCGGCCAATCGGTCGGGTACGGGGTTCGGGCGTTCAACAATCGGTGAAAGCTGGGATCGGGCGCGTGACCGGTGAGGTTGTAGTAATAGCCGGCGTGGTGGTCACCGGTCCCGCGACCGCGGTCGGTGACCGACCTGATGACGGCAAGGTGACGGGCCTGGCCCGCAAGATGCGGCAGGTGCTCGCACAATTGCAGGCCAGGAACCGCGGTGGGCCTCGGCTGGAAAGGACCGCGGTATTCCGCCGGGGCCGATGGCTTCATGTCCCAGGTGTCGATGTGGGAGGCGCCCCCGGAAAGCCAGATCAGGATCACCGACTTGGCCGGGGACCGGGAAGCGGCCTTTGCCCCCTTGGCGGCCAGAAGCGGCGCCACGCTCCCCATCACCAGCCAACTGCGCCGATCAACGAATCCGGGGCAATGGAACATGGCTGAGTCCCGGTGGGATTGTGAATGCAAATAGCTTTAAGGCTATATTCTTGCTTATCGGATTGTCGTATGATAGACGATAATGGGTTAAATCCTTCCTCAGGCCGGCGCGAATCAGTCCCCATAACCACAACGGGTTGCGACCATGTCCCTCCCGACATCCATCAGCGCCTTGGCATGCGTCATCATCCTGATGGCCGCCAGCGGCCAATCCCGCGCCGAGTTGCGCGCCTCCACACCAGCCATCAACCTTCCCGACTCATTCGCGGGCCATCAAATCCTGGTCGAATCAGCCGGTGCCGACGCCACCAGGAAAGCCTCCTACAGCAGCAAGGATTCCAAGGTCGCCAAGGTGGATTCCCGCGGATATGTCTCCCCCGCCGGCAATGGATCGACCGCCATCGTGGTTTCGCTTGATGGCCAATCCCTCTCCATTCCCGTCGAGGTGAAGGGATATGGCGACGGCCGCAAGGTTGACTTCCGCACGGAGGTTCAACCGCTTCTCAGCAAGCTGGGCTGCAACGCCGGTGGATGCCACGGAAAGGCCAGCGGGCAAAACGGCTTCAAGCTGTCATTGTTCGGTTTCGACTCGCCTTTCGATCACGCCGCGATCGTCAAGGAAGCGAGGGGCCGCCGCTTGATGGCTTCCTCACCTGACAAGTCGTTGTTCCTTCTCAAGGCCACCGGGCAGGTTCCCCATGGCGGTGGAAGGAAGCTCAAGCCTGAAAGCCCCGAATATTCCACCTTGCTTCAATGGATCGTCGCCGGCGCTCCGTACTCGGCTCCCGATGTTCCCACCGTCACGCGCCTTTCCATCGTGGTGGCCGACAGGGTCATGACACGCGACCAGACCCAGCAACTCGCCGTGCTGGCCTACTACAGCGACGGGACTCGCCGCGATGTCACCCGGCAAAGTGAATTCGCCGGCAACCTCGATGTGGTCGCCTCCGTTGATTCCGAAGGTCTCGTGCGCGCCGGAGCCAACAGCGGCGAGGCCGCCATCATGGCCCGGCACATGGGCCATGTCGCCGTTTTCCGGGCCCTTGTCCCGCACGCGCCGCCGCTCGCCTCGATCGACGGGTTTCAGCCCGCGACCAAGATCGACGAACTGGTGATGTCGAAGTGGAAAAGGCTGGGCCTCAAGCCTTCGCCTGTTTGCGACGATTCCACATTCCTGCGAAGGCTGACCGTCGACCTCGCCGGAAGGTTGCCGACCGTCGAGGAGACCCGCGCGTTCCTTTCGGACAACTCCGCCGACAAGCGGACCAAGGCCGTTGACCGGTTGCTGGATGGCGGCGACTACCCGGCCTATTTCGCCATGAAATGGGGAAGCATACTCCGCAATTCAAACCTGGCGGGCGCCGAGAAGGCCGCCTACGCGTTCCACAACTGGATCAAGGATTCGATCTCGCGCAACAAGCCTTACGACGAATTCGTCCGCGGCATCGTCGCCGCGGCGGGCGAATGGCCCGATTCTCCCGCCATCAACTGGTACTGGCAAAACCGCGACGACCAGCTTCACCAGACCACGGCGGATGTCGCCCAGATATTCCTGGGCATCAGGCTGCAGTGCGCCAAGTGCCATCACCACCCCTACGAACGGTGGGGCCAGGCCGACTACTACGGGCTGGCCGGCTTCTTCACCCGGCTCGGTCGCAAGAGCTTTGGCGAGCCACCCCCGTATTTCTCCTCGGCCAACGCCACCACCGGGGAGAGGGACCCGCTCACCGGCAAGGTTCCCGAACCCAAGTATCCCGATGGCGCCGCGCCCAAGTTCTCCCCCGAGGAAGACCCCCGGCACGCCCTGGTTGACTGGATGGTCCGCCCCGACAACCCGTTCTTCGCCAAGGCCCTGTCGAATCGCCTGTGGGGGCATTTCTTCGGCAGGGGCATCGTTCAGGAAGTGGACGACTTGCGGGAGACCAATCCGCCTTCGAATCCCGAGTTGCTCGACCACCTGGCTGGCGAGTTCCTGCGGTCGAAGTTCAACATGAAAGCCCTCATCAGGCAGATGCTTGTCAGCCGGGTCTACCAGTTGTCGTCCGAGCCAACCGGGCACAACCGCACCGACGCCCAAAACTTCGCGAGGTATTACGCCCGGAGAATGCCGGCCGAGGTGTTCCACGACGCCGTCAACCAAGTGTGCGAGTCCAGGCAGGAGTTCAACGGCATGCCCCGCGCGGCGCGGGCCGTCGACCTGCCGCATGAGAACTTCGGCTCCTACTTCCTCGATGTCTTCGACCGTCCCAAGCGGGTTTCTGTTTGCGAATGCGAGCGCTCGACCAGCGCCACGCTGGCCCAAGTCCTGCTTCTTTCCAACTCCGAGGAGATGGAAAACAAGGTGGCCTCGGGCGAGGGACGGGTGGCCCGCATGATCAAGGCCGGGATGGATGACTCGGCCATGGTGGAAGAGTTGTTCCTCGCCGCCCGCTGCCGGCTTCCATCACCCAAGGAAAAGCAACGGGCCATGGCTCACCTGGCGGGCGCTGAGAAGGCGGAAAAGGCCAAGGCCCTCGAGGACATCGTCTGGGCCTTGCTCAACACCAGGGATTTCGTTTTCAACCACTAGGATCGGGGAGGCGGACATGCTGGATTTCATCGGTCGATCACCCCGCGATGGCTCCGGGCCATCCCGTCGGGCCATGCTCCGCGCCGGCACGCTGGGCCTTGGCGGACTCACCCTGGCGGACATGCTGCGGGCCAGGGCCATGGGGCAGGCTCCCGTGAGCGGGCGGAAGTCGGTCATCCTGATCTGGCAGGCGGGCGGCCCCAGCCACATCGACATGTACGACCTGAAGCCCAACGCCCCGGCGGAGATCCGCGGCGAATTCAAGCCGATCAGCACCTCTGTGCCGGGATTGCAGATCGGCGAGCACCTTCCCCGCCAGGCGGCCATCTTCGACAAGATGTCCGTCGTGAGGTCCGCGTTCCACACCAACGCCGGCCATGGCATGGGCAGCCAATGGATGCAAACCGGTTATCAAGCCACCATCGAGGTGAATGACAACATCTTCCCGTCCACCGGTTCCGTGGTGGCGCGGATGAAGGGGCCCAACGCCCCGGGAATGCCCGCCTATGTGAACCTGCCCCGGAAAGTCAGCTTCGGCAACGCCGCCTACCTCGGCGCGTCGTACAACCCGTTCGCGCCGGATGCCGATCCCAGTTCGTCTTCCTTCCAGGTCCGGAACCTCAAGCTCCCGGGCCGTGTCGATGCCTCCCGCCTCGGCCGCCGGCAGGATCTTCTCAAGGACCTCGACGGCATCCGCCGCGACATCGACACCAAAGGCGACCTCGCCGGGCTCGACACCTTTTACCGCGACGCCATGGAGATGGTCACCGGCACGCGCGCCCAGAAGGCGTTCAACCTGGCCGAGGAAGCCGAGTCGCTGCGCGACACCTACGGCCGCCACGACCTCGGCCAGTGCTGCCTGCTGGCCCGCAGGCTCGTCGAGTCGGGGGTGACCTTCGTCACCATCCAGGCTGGCGGTGGATGGGACACCCACGGCAACAACTTCAGCGAACTCAGGAAGAACCTGCTTCCCAAGTTCGACCAGGCCGTCGCCGGCCTGGTCCGCGACCTGTTCGACAGGGGCCTCCATGAGCAGGTGCTCGTGATGGCCATGGGCGAGTTCGGCCGCACCCCCAAGATCAACTCCGGCGCCGGACGCGACCATTGGCCGGGCGCCATGTCCGTCCTGTTTTCTGGCGGCGGCCTCCGCATGGGACAGGCCGTCGGATCAACCAACGCGGCGGCGGAGTATCCGACCTCCAAGCCCTACACCCCGGGTTGCGTGCTCAGCACCATGTACTCCGTGCTGGCCATCGACCACAAGCATGTGTTTTTCGACCAGGCTCAACGGCCGCTTCCCATCCTCAGCGAGGGTGAACCGATCCGCGAGCTGCTCGGCTGACAGGATTCCTCCCCATGTGCCGGTCCATAGTGGTCGCGATGCTGGCCGTTTCGGTCGCGAGCGCCGAGCTTCCCTCACCCCGGCTTGACCGCATCTTCCCGCTGGGCGCCTCGGCCGGGACCACCGTGGAGGTGGAGATCCAGGGCGCCGACCTCGAAGGGGTGAAGCGGCTTGTCAGCGACCACCCCGGCGTGGTCGCGACGCATGTCGCCGACCGGAAATTCAAGATCAGCGTGGCGGCGGACGCCCCGGAAGGCACAAGGGATATCTGGGCCGTCGGTCCTTGGGGCATCAGTTCCCCGCGGGTGTTCACCATCTCCCGCGGCCTCACGGAAATCGTGAAGGCCAAGGCCAACAACGAATGGTCCAAGGCCCAGGAACTTCAGGTGAATACCGCCGTCAGCGGCCAGACCGACGGCAACAGGCAGGACTTCTACCGGTTCAAGGCGACAGCGGGGCGGCGACTCGTGGCCGAAGTAAGGGCCCAGTCGATCGACTCGTCCCTCGACGCGACGCTCACGATCATCGATGCCGCGGGAAAGTCGGTCGCCTTCAATTCCGACCATGATGGCCGGGATCCGCTGATCGCGTTCGACCCGCCCTCCGATGGCGACTTCGGCATCGTGGTCGCCGACCTGGCTTATGGGGGCGGCCTGCCTTACAGGCTTATCCTCACCGACAAGCCCCGGATTGAAAATGTCTTTCCAAGGGCGTTGCGCGCCGGCAAGGCCACGGAACTGTCGGCGATCGGCTGGAATCTTGGCAAGCCAGCGGCCGGCAATCGCCCCTCCGGAACAGCCCTCGAGGAAAGCCGCGAAAGCGTGACCGCGCCTCCCGAGGTCCTCGAGAGGGGCGCCTACAGGTTCATCAATCACCCCACCGCGCACAGCGTCCTGCCCACGGCCGCGACGGGTTCCCTCACCGGATTCCAGGCGAGGCTGTCGCCCGGCGGCGTCGTCGCCAACCCGGTGCCCGTCCTTGTCACGGGGAATGATGTCACGCTGGAGAAAGAACCCAACGACGATCCGGCCAGCCCACAGGAAATCGCGCTGCCCGCGGTGGTCTGCGGCCGTTTCGACCGCGAAGGCGACGGAGACTGGTACGGTTTCAAGCCCCCAAAGGATGGCGAATACCTGGTTCAGGTTCATTGCGAACGGATCGCCGGCCGCGCCGACCCCTTCGCCGTCATCATGGACGACAAGGACAACCGTGTCGTGGAACTCGATGACTTCGGGCCCCGGCTCAAGGCCTACGACGGGCACATCCGCGACCCGCAGGGAACCGTCCGGCTATCGGCGGGGAAGGCCTACCGTCTGCTCGTCCGCGACCGATACCGCCGCGGCGGACCCAGGTTCCAGTATGTGCTCGAGGTGCGGCCCGTTGCGCCCGATGTGCACGCGATCGCCATCCATCACCACAATCCCGGGCCCGGCGGAACCTCCATCCACCGCGGTGGCGCCCAGCACCTCGACCTGGTGATCCAGCACACGGGCGGCGTGACGGGTCCCGTCAAGGTGGTCGCCGAGAACCTTCCCAAGGGCCTCCATGCCGCCGTGACCAGCATCCCTTCGGACACCTCCGGCGTGTTCACGATCTGGGCCGACCCCGATGCCCCCGAATACTGCGGGCCGATCCGTCTGACGGCGATCGTGACCGGGCCCGAGGGCGAAAGGCGCCGGGAAGTGCGCGCCTACACGAGGATCGATTCACAGGCCAACCGCTCCTCAAGCCGGCCCATGCGTGAATTGATGGTATCCGTGCTTCCTGAAAAACCTCCCTTTTCGCTCAGGTTCGCCACGGAAACCATGCGCGTGGAAGCGGGTTCCAAGGCCACGGTTGAGATCGTGGCCGAGCGGGGTTGGGTCGATTTCAAGGGCCCCATCACCGTGAACGGCCTCTCGCTTCCCAATCCCGTGAAACTGGCCCAGGCGTCGGTCGCCGAAGGCAAGTCCACGGCCAGCCTGACCATCGAGGTTCAGGCCAATGCCAAGCCCGGCGATTACACGATCTGCGCCTCGGGGCAGGCCCAAGTGCCTTTCACCAAGGATCCGATGAAACCCAAGGCCAACACCCTCGTCACGCTTCCTTCCCGCCCGATCACCATCACGGTGACGGAAAAACCGAAGAAATGAGGCTCAACCAGAAAATGGAGTGAGTGGGGCGTATCGAACTTCACCCGCTCACTCCAATGCTTCGCACTTCCGTCCGGGGCTCTTTTCGACACAAGCCATGCGCGTTTGTGTTGGCATGGCCGGCTTCATCAATCCAAGTTGCCTATCTGAGGGGTGCTATCGGCGTCATCACGGATGATTCTGCCAGTACCTTCTTCTCCGCTGAAATGTCTTCCCCATTGTTTCACAGCCTGTTAAGCCTTAAAATAAATAGTGAAAATTGATATTCGAACCTTTTGGAGAAATCATTTCATGAGTGAAGCCATGCGCTCTGGCAACCCTGTTTTGGTCCAAGGCCTGGGTTCGGCCCCGGCCCTTGGCCAATGGTCCGGCGCCGCCACGATGTCGGTTTCCGGAACCGCGATCAAGACCCTCGTGCTCCTCGGCCTGGTGCTGCTGACAGGCGGTTATTCGTTCTTCCGCACGCTGGATGCCGTGCGTGGATCGGGCGGCGACATCGTTGAAAGCCTCCAGCAGGTCCAACTGCTCGCCGTTGGCGGCATGCTTGGCGGATTTGTGACTTGCCTTGTCATGTCCTCCGCCCCGAGCACCTCGCCTGTCGCGGCCCCGGTCTACGCCCTGTGCAAGGGTATGTTCCTCGGACTGTTTTCAGGTTTAGCCGAATCCCGCTTCCAAGGGATCGTCGCCCAGGCCGTGCTGCTCAGCCTGGCTGTTCTGGGACTGATGCTGTTCCTCTACACCAACGGCACCCTGAGGGCCACTCCCGCCCTCACCAAGGGCATCATGGTCGCCACGCTCGCCATCTTCGCCGTTTACATGGCCACGATGATCATGGGCTTTTTCGGCATGCGGATTCCCTATATCCACGAATCCGGTCCCATCGGCATCGGATTCTCCCTCTTCGTCGTTGGCTTGGCCGCCTTCAACTTCATCCTCGACTTCGACTCGATCGAGCAGGGGGCCCAGGCCGGCGCTCCGAAGTACATGGAGTGGTACTGCGGGTTTGGCCTTCTGGTCACGCTGCTCTGGTTGTATGTAGAAATTCTCAGGTTGCTCATGAAATTCAACAGCAACCGCAACTGACGCGCCAGGCGCTCAATCCAACCCATGGCGGGCCGGCATCAAGCCGGCCCGTTTCTTTTCAGCGCGGCTTCCCATCGCCTGCGCAGGTGTTCCACCCTGGCCCGATTCACGCCAAGGTCGGAATGCCCGGCCCTCGACGCCGACCGCACCTCCACCAACCCGTGTGGAGCGTCCACCAGGAACTCAATGTCATCAATGAACCTGAACAGTAAACTTCGGCATTCGAAACGAATGTAGGGGCCGTCACGCTGAACCAATGTTGATCGCGGATGCCCCGCCATCATTCTTTCAATGAGGTCAATCGCCTCAGCCTGCCCCATCGGACAGGAAAAAGGCGCGATGTGGTGCGAAGGCCTGGGATCCGAAGAGGAAACGGCATTCGGCTTGTCAGGACAGGGTTGCAAACCTTCCGGGCCTCCCAATCCTGCGGGAGGCGGGGAAAACCATCGAAAGCCAAGCATGACAAGGCACAAGGAGGCCAGCGAAACACCGGCAATGATGAGCACTTGGACAATCGGATGCATGGAACAACCTCCCGGCCTTGGTCAGCATGACCCCGGCGGGAGGTCGGTACAACCGGATTTGCTGCCGAAGTTTCAGCGGCCGGGAACGGCGCCGGGCGCCGGACGGGCCGCGATCTCTTCCTGCTGGGCCAATTCACGGGTATGGGCGAAAGGAGGACTGGGGGGAATATACTGGGGGGGATGTTCCAGGTACATCGCCGAAGGCAATGTCATGCCGCCCACATGGGTTTGGCATCCGGACATGGCTGGAGCGGCAACCGCCAAGCCCAACCCAAGCCACATGATTGCTTTCCGTGCCATGGCACACCTCGGGAAATCATCCGCACCGGCTTGCACCGGAAGTGAGTCTTTGGAAAATATCGGCGATGCGGATGACTCGGCTTGAGCCGATCTTTCCGATGATTCAGGTTATTTCGATGAATTCCCCGCTGCCTCTCATTTTCCACTGGGGAACCGGCCCGGGACGAAGGGCCCTGAGGCGTCGCTGCCTCAAGGCGCTATCGGAACCGCTGCTTCCGGCGCCGCCGTGGCGAGAAACCGGGCCCATCGACCAACCATTTGATTTTTGCCATGCGATGAACCGCTTGGTGGGAGCCATCGGCGAGGGTTGTCCCGAATTCCAACATGTCGATTCATCGCGCATTTTGGTCGGCGTCAGTTTCGCTCGCGCCACAACCCGTTACGGACTGCAGGCGCGGGTCACCCCCCTGCGATTTCCCAACGGCGGCATCCATGTGGATCGGGACGGGCGCTCGTATCAGGTGCAAAGGCATCAGGTTGACGGGGTGGAAATGCTCTACCACCTGACTTTTTGCCTTCCCCGGTTCATGGACCAATCGTTCGACGAGAAAATGGTCACCATTTTTCACGAACTTTATCACATCCATCCGAGGTTCAACGGCGACCTCAGGCGCCATCCCGGCCGTTGCCATGCCCACACCGGCAGCCAATCGAGGTACGATGCGCACATGGCGGCCTTGGCGCGTATCTGGCTCGCGGGGAAGCCCGACCCGTCGCTGACGGCTTTTTTGCGCATGAGCTTCAACCAGCTTGCCCATCGCCATGGCGGTATTGTCGGGGTGGTGTTGCCCCGGCCAAGGCTGGTGCCCGTCGCGACAGCCTCCTAGCGGCGTTCCACCCGAAGGAACCAACAGACTGGAAGTCATGGCCATGATTCTCGATGAACTCTCAGGAACGCCCGCCGATTGGAACATCAAGCCGACGGGCAAGGGCCCGGATGGTTCCCTTCCCCTGACACCCGAATTGCTCCTCAAGTCTCCCAGCGGCGACCTTTTCGGCTGGACCCAGAACGCCGGAATGGGCTGGAAAGCCGGCCAGATGGGTCGTCCCGAATTCCTGGTGCTGAGCACGGCGGGAGGAATCCGCAACCCGGACGGCAGTCCAGCCGCCCTTGGTTACCACACCGGACATTGGGAAGTGATCCTTCAGGTGCGCGCCGCGGCCGAGGAATTCACCCGGCTGGGAGCCATACCGTTCGCCGGCTTCGTCTCGGACCCCTGCGACGGACGCACGCAAGGCACCACCGGCATGATGGACAGCCTTCCTTACCGCAACGACGCCGCCATGGTGCTGCGGCGGCTAGCGCGCAGCCTGCCGACGCGGCGCGGCGTGATGGGGGTCGCGACCTGCGACAAGGGACTGCCGGCCATGATGATGGCCCTGGCCGGTTGCCGCGACCTGCCCACTGTCATCGTCCCCGGGGGGGTCACCCTTCCCGCCGAGGACGCCGAGGATGCCGGCAAGGTTCAAACCATCGGCGCCCGTTTTTCCCACGGGCTCATCAGCCTCGAGGATGCCGCGGCGATGGGCTGCCGCGCCTGCGGGTCCCCCGGCGGAGGTTGCCAATTCCTGGGAACCGCGGCCACGGCGCAGGTGGTGGCCGAGGCCCTCGGTCTCACCCTGCCCCATGCGGCGCTCGCTCCCTCGGGCCAGCCTGTCTGGCTGGGTCTCGCGCGCGACTCGGCCCGCGCCCTGACCGCCAACGCCAAGGCCGGCCTGCTCACCCGCGACATTATCACGCCCGGGGCCATTCGCAACGCCATGGCCGTGCATGCCGCCTTCGGCGGCTCAACAAACCTACTGCTTCACATCCCAGCGATCGCGTTCGCCGCGGGTGTCGCCCGTCCCTCCGTGGAAGACTGGATCGCCATCAACCGTCGCGTTCCACGGTTGGTCGACGCCCTGCCCAACGGGCCTGTCGGCCATCCCACGGTGAGGGTGTTTCAGGCCGGCGGGGTTCCCGAGGTGATGCTTCACCTGCGGTCGCTTGGACTTCTCGACCTCGATCAGCGCACCGTTTCAGGCGCCACATGGGGCGAAGTGCTGTCGTGGTGGGAGGGAAGCGCCCGCCGCCGGCACATGCGCGACGCCCTGGCCGCGGGTGGCATCGATCCCTCAACCGTCATTTATTCTCCCGAACGCGCGCGCCAGGCCGGCCTCACGGCCACCGTTGTCTTTCCCCGGGGCAATCTCGCCCCGGAAGGCTCCGTCATCAAGGCGACCGCCATCGACCCGTCGGTCGTGGGCAGGGATGGAATTTACCGGCACACGGGACCGGCCAAGGTTTTCGTCGGGGAACCCGCCGCCATCGCCGCCATCAAGCAGGGCATGATCAAGCCCGGCGACACCATGGTTCTGATCGGGCGCGGCCCGCTTGGTTCGGGCATGGAGGAAACCTACCAGGTGACATCCGCCCTCAAGCACCTGCCCTTCGGCAAGCAGGTCGCCCTGGTCACCGACGCCCGCTTTTCAGGGGTTTCCACGGGCGCTTGCATCGGGCACGTCGGCCCCGAGGCCCTCGCCGGAGGCCCGATCGGCAGGATCCGCGATGGCGATTCCGTCCGAATCGTCATCGACCGCGAACGCCTCGAGGGAACGCTCGATCTCCTCGGTTCCGACGGGACCGAAACAGCGGGTTCCGCCCTGTTGGCTTCGCGAGGCCCGTACCCCGGGCTTGCGCCCGACCCCGCCCTGCCGGACGATACCCGTCTATGGGCCGTGCTGCAGCAGGCTGGTGGCGGAATGTGGGGCGGATGCGTTTACGACCCCGACGCGATCGCGCGAAAGCTGGGCCTGATGACCTGATCGTTCTGGAACGGATGACGAGGCGGACATGCTGAAATTGAAATTGTTCATCCTGATGGTGCTCCAGTTGTTCATCTGGGGCGCCTGGTTGCCGGTGATTTTCGGCTATTTGGGGAACCCGCCGCTCAGCTTCAGCGAAACACAGCAGTCGTGGGTTCTCAACGCCTTTGCCATCGGGTCGTTCGCGGCGATGTTCTTCAGCACGCCGTTCGCCGACCGCATGTTCCCCGCTGAAAAGTTCCTTGCCGCCAGCCACCTGATCGGCGGCGGCAGCATCCTCGCACTCACCTGGGTGAGCGACTTCAACACCTTCTTCCTGCTCATGCTGGTGCACTGCCTGGCGTATGTGCCCACCCTGTCCATCGCCAACGGCCTGGCGTTCAGCCACCTCACCGATGCCAAGGGCGAATTCGGCCCGGTCCGCATGGGTGGAACCGTCGGCTGGATCCTCGCCTCTTGGCCCTTGTTTTTCATTCTCCAAGGGGTTCCCAAGGAAAATGAGATGGCCGCCAAGGCGAATGTGTTCCTCATCGCCGGCGTCGCCGAGATCGCCTTGGCCTTCTTCTGCCTGTCGCTGCCCCACACGCCGCCCAAGAAGGGCGATGGAACCCAGCCGTTCCTGCTGTTCCTCGAATCGTTCAAGCTGCTCAAGCATCCGTTCATCGCCGTGCTGTTCATCGTCACTTTCATCGACGCCGCCGTCCACCAATGCTTCTTCATCTGGACCGACACCTTCCTCGTGAAGCGGGTCGAGATCGACGCCAAGTGGATCATGCCGATCATGAGCATCGGCCAAGTCGCCGAGATCGGCACCATGGCCGTGCTCGGCTTCTTCCTCAAGAACCTGGGATGGAAGCTGACCATGACTTTCGGCATCCTCGGCCACTTCGTCCGCTTCGGCGTTTTCGCGCTCATGCCCGACAACGCCCCCCTCGTGATCGCCATCAACATCCTCCACGGGGTCTGCTACGCCTTCTTCTTCGCCACCGTGTACATCTTCGTGGACGAGTTCTTCCCCAAGTCGATGCGCTCCACGGCCCAGGGCATGTTCAACTTCCTGATCTTCGGCATGGGGCCCTTCGTCGGCAACTTCGTCTGGCCGATGACCAAGCAACTCGCCCCGCTTTCGGACAAGGGCGACATCCTTGATTACCGGAATATCTTTCTCGCGCCGGCGGGCACCGCCCTTGCCGCGGCGGCGATCCTGTTCATCTTCTTCCGCGTGCCCGACCGATACGGCCACGAACTGCCCGCCGACCGCAAGGAAGGCGAGGGCGACGAGGTGTTTGGAAAGGCCGTCTGACATCCGGCACCCGCTGGAGGCCGAACATGCGCCGGAAAACCGATCGACGCGAATGGCTGGGCGCCACCACGGCGGGTTCCATCGTCGCCGGTGCCATGGCCGGCGGCGCCCCACCGGCACAAAATGCCATCGCCTTGGAAAACCGCGGGCAGGGCACCGCGGGCTGGCAGCTTAATTACGCCCGGTTCGATCCCTCGGCCAAATACCGCTCGTCGCTGATCGAGGGATACTCCTCGCGCACCAGCGTGCGGCCCGGCCAGGCGCTGTCATTCTGCGTCAGCGTCCAGAAACCCGGCCCCGTGACGATCGACATTTACCGCCTGGGCCATTACCAAGGCCTCGGTGGCCGGCACATGACCCGCCTGGGGCCCTTTGATTCGAGGCCCCAGCCCACCCCGCCGGTGGGTCCCATGCGCCTGCGGCGGTGCCAGTGGGAACCCGCCTGCGAGTTCCGCGTGCCGGCCGACTGGACCTCGGGAGTGTACCTGGGCAAGCTGTCCGCCGGGCACCACAGGTACCAAAGCTACATCATCTTCATCGTCACCGACGACAGGCCCTCGGAAATCCTCTTCCAGTGCAGCACCAACACCTGGCAGGCCTACAACAAGTGGCCCGAGACGCACTCGCTGTACGACAACGACCGCCCCGACAGGAAGCCTCTTGTCTCGGGCGTGCGCGCGTCGTTTGATCGCCCGTACGCCAAGTATCCCCAGGTGGTGGATCATCCGCTTTCCCTGGGTTCAGGCGAATTCCTCCTTTGGGAATTCCCGTTCGCGTTCTGGCTCGAACAGCACGGTTACGATGTCCGCTACTGCGCCAACGAGGATGTCGACGCGGGCGGAGCCGATTTCATCGCCAAGTCGCGGGCGTTCCTGTCCGTCGGGCACGACGAATACTGGACCCGGAAGCAGTACGATTCCTGCCTTGAGGCGGTCAGGCGTGGCGTGAACTTCGGATTTTTCAGCGGCAACTCGGTCTGCTTTGTCATCGACTCGCCGGAACCCCGCGTGATCGAGCGCGTCGGCCGCTACGGCGGCATCCGGCCGGGAGAGGAACGGCACATGGCCGACCTTCCCGTTCAGGCGCCCACCGAGGCGGCCCTCATCGGCGCCCAGACAGTCTCGCCCTTCAACGGCTCGGGCGACTGGACGGTGACCAACCCGGCCCATTGGATCTTCGAGGGCACGGGCATGAAAAAAGGCGATTGCATCGCCGGGCTTGTGGGCTGGGAGTTCCATGGCGACCCCGCGCCGATTCCCGGCTTGGAGGTGGTGGCCGCCGGAACCACGATCAATGGAGGGCTCGCGCCATCCCATTACGAGGCCACCATCTACCCCGGCCCCAAGGGGAACACGGTCTTCAATGCCAGCACCATTTTCTGGGCCATGGGGCTGAGTTCCCCGCCCGGGCACATCCTTCCGTTCGTGCACGACGGAAGGCCGCTGGGGCCCGATCCAAGGGTCCAGAAAATCACATCGAACCTGCTGGCCCGATGGCGGCGATGATCGCGGATTATTGACCGGGGCCGGCGATCAGGCGCAAGGCCTCGACCGACAAGTCAGATCTTCCCTTCGCGGCCAAGCTGGTGGAAGTAGTGCTCCACCTTGTCCTGGTTCTCCAGGAGCCAGTCAATCGAAGGCTCGCGATTCATCGCCTTGGCGAGAACCTTCACCGTGGCCTCGCGGTGGACGCGGAAAAGCTCGTCATGATTGATCTTCTTGGGTGACAGCTTGAGGACCGACGGATCCAGCCACACCGAGTAGATGATTCCCAGTTCCTCGGCCTTCGACTTGGGAATGATCCCCTGCCTGACGGCATCAAGCACCCCGTGGGCGATTCCCGCCTGAACCGTGCCCATCAAAATGCCGGTGTACCTCGAGTTGTCCACGGTCACCTTGCTCACCATGAGCGTGGCGGGCTTCACCTGCGCGTCGGAATTGAGGATGGCGAACACGCGGGTATGGCCCTTCACCTGGTCGCCCACCAGCGTGGCCAACGCGGTTCCCACAGGGCCGTCGAGTTCGCCGATCACGATTTCGGGTTCGGCGCACAGGTAGGCGTCGTCGCCTTCAACCAGGGCCTCGGCGGTTCGCAGGCCGATCCGTTCCGTTTTCTTCGCCATGCTGATTCTCCTTGGGTGGGGGTTGCTCAATCCTTGCCCGTGACCGGCTTGAACGCGAAGGGCTTGCCACCCAGCACCTGGTCGGAGGTGATGGTCGGGCAGACCGCCTTTTCCAAGTGCTCGATGAACAACTCGGTTCCCCTGTGGTGCGACACCATCGGGGCGCGCGCGGGATTGTACATGCTGTCCGTCAGGTCTCGCACCAGCACCGCGTTCTTGCCGTTCTTCGACAATTGCCTCAGCCCGAAAGGCCTGCCGGCCACGCACATGTTCACATGCACGCCCACCAGCGCGACATTCCTGATGCCCCGCTCCTCGAGGAGGTTCCAGACCTCGGTTCCCGAGTCGGTGATGGCGTCGCGATCCTGGTCGATCTTGAGGACATCGATCTGCCGGGTCCAGGGCGCGCGGGGATTCAGACCCTTGGCCTTGAGTTCGGCGGCCCAGGCGGCATGTTCGGCCGGGTCGTCATCCTCGCCGCCATCGGATTGGTCGATGGGGTACTTGAGCTTTTCCTCTGCGGGAATGCTCTTGCACCAGGCGCCGATCCCCTCGGGCAGGTTGGGCGCCTTGGCCGCGGCCTGGGCGCGCTTGCGGGCCGGCGTGTCGGCGTAGGGCTTCATGCAGTCGCTGGGGGAGTGGATGATCAGCGCGCCGGCGTCGCGGCAACGCGTCAGGAACTCGTTCACGCGCGGCGCCATTTCCTTTTCCCGCCTCACGGCGTTGAGGCAATGGTGCAGGTCCCACATGTCGCAGACGATCACCGCCATCCCCTTGGGATTCCAGGTTTCCTTGCGGGTCACGACCGTGCCGTCGGCCGTCCGGGACCGCAGGGTCACTTGGAAGGGATCCGCGCCCGGTACGGCGAACAAAGCCATGAGAAGAACCGGACTCATTTCACACCTCCAATGGGCAGCAGCCGCAGGCACACGGGCTTTCCAACCTTGACCGAAACGCCCGTGGGCTTGGGTACGCCCGTCGCCTGGTCGATCGCGAAAACGATGATCGAGTCGGCGTTCTGGTTGCCCACCAGCAGCCATTTACCGGTCGGATCGACGATGAAGTTGCGGGGTTCCTTGACGCCCTCGGAGGCGAAGCCGGCGAGGGTGAGCTTGCCGGTGGCCTCATCAACCCGGAACGCCGCGATGCTGTCCCCGCGGCGGTTCGAACCGTAGATGAACTTGCCCGACGGATGCGCCACCACCTCGGCGGTGTAGCTGGGGCCCTTGTGCCCCTCGGGGAGGGTGGAGATGGTCTGGTACTCGGTCAGGGCGCCCGTCGCGGCATCATGCCGGAAGGCGGTGATGGTGTTGCCGAGTTCGTTGATGACAAACGCGAACTTGCCTGACGGATGGAAGCAGAAATGGCGGGGGCCGGCGCCGGGCGCCACGGACGCGTGCGGCGGGTTGGCGGGTCGCAGTTGGCCGGTGCCGGCGTCCAGGGAGTAAATGAGCACCTTGTCGAGTCCGAGGTCGGCGGCATAGACGAACTTGCCGGCCGGGTCGGTGTTCACCGAGTGGGCGTGGGGCGTTTCCTGCCTTTGCTTGTTGACGCTGCCGCCCTTGTGCTGGATGAAGGAAGCGTGTTCCTCGATCCCGCCGTCGGCGCGCACCTTGTATGAGGCGACGCTGCCGCCGCCATAATTCGCGATGACCACGACCTTGCCCGAAGGATCCACGGTCACATGGCAAGGCCCGCCGCCCACGGTGGACTGGTCGTTGATCGGCGCGAGTTCCCCCTTGGGTGACAGCGAGAAGGCGGCCACGGCGCCACCCTTCCGCTTGCCGCTTTCGCCAACCTCGCCCACGGCATAAAGCTTCTTGCCGTCGGGATGAATGGCCAGGAACGACGGGTTGGTCATCTTGGCCGCCAGGGCCGGTTCGCCAAGCGTCCCCTTGGCGGCGTCAAAGTCGATGCGGTAGATTCCCTGGCTGTTGGGGCCCGTGTAGGTTCCCACGAAAAGATGGTGGGTCGGTTGCGACAGCGACAGAAGCGCCAAGGCAAGCGCGGAACTCATGATGCGTTTCTCCCCTCGTTGGCCAATCGGTTCAGCATGATCAAAAACGCGCCGAAAAAGGCGATGCCCGGCCCCTCGCCGAGCGTCCACCACCAGGGCATCCCCGCCGAGATGTCGATCGCGATCATCGACGCCCCGAACACCATGTTTCCGGCGCCCAGGATGTCCACCATCCAGGGAACGCGCTGGGGTCTCAGGGCGATACCCGCGACAAGCAGCCCGTGGCAGGCGTAAAGCGCCGAGGCCGACCTCGCCAGGTACCATGCCACCGGCGCGTCGGGAAACTCGCCAAGGCCGAGCTGCCGGTGGATGAGCGAATACCATTGGCCCGGCAACGCGGCGAAGAATGCTGCCAGCAGCAGGAATGCCGCGCCGACCGCCAGGGCCGCGCGCAGCAACAGCCTCGCCAAGGCCGGGGCGATCATTTCAGGTCGGCGGGCTTCACACCCTTGGTGTATCCGTTGAACGAGAAGCGAGTCGGCTTGTAGGTTCCAACGATACCCACTTCCGCCTTTGCCGGGACTTCGAGGCCCGTCATACGGTAGGCCGCGTTCACCAGCAGGCGCCTGAACGCCTCGTTCTCAAGGTCCTGCGAGGCGCCCATGGTGGTGGTGAAGGCCTGCCCCTTGGCACCGCCGGGCAACTGGTAGCTCTTGGTCCAGGCCACGGGCATCATCGGTTCGTTCACCTTGCCCTTGACGGCGGGGTCCGTCGCGGACATCCCGGTCACCACCTCGCCGAAAAGCAGCGTGGAACTGTCTCCCGGCAGGGGAAGCCTCACGCCGTAGACATCGGTGGGACCGAAAACCTCGCCATCGGCGATTCCACGCAGCAGCGGATTGTCCTTCTGTCCCTCGGCGATCCTCCCGCGGGTGGCCTGCTTGCCGTGGGACCCATGGTGGCTGATCCACTTCTCGCCCAAGACCAACCGGCCGAAGCCGCCGTCGGCCCATTCCTTCTTCTCGCCGTTGTAGCCGTTGCCGTAATGCGCGTAGGGATGGTCCTTGGGCATGTTGAAGGCGTGGGTCGAGGTGCGCAGGCCGATCAGTGGCTTTCCCTTGAGGAGGTAATCTTCGATCAGCTTCATCTGCTCGGGGGGCAGGGCTCGGAACCGCAAGCCCATCACCACGAGGTCGGCCTTGGCGAGTGCCTCGAGGCCGGGGATGTTCTTGCCGTTGTTGGGGTTGATCTCGCCCGTCGCCGGGTCGATGGCGAACAGCGTCACGGTGTCAAAGCCATGCCGTGTCGCGAGGATCTTGGCCAGTTGGGGGAGCGCCTCCTCCGACCGGTATTCCTCGTCGCCGCTGATGAGGACGACCGTCTTGCCCTTTCCGGGGCCGGAGGCTCCGGGGATGGAAAGCCAAGGATCGGCGGCCAGCGCCAAAAGGGAGAGCAAGGCAAGCATGGAATGGCTCCGGGCGGAAGAGGAGTGTCGAGACCCTCACTATCGGCCACCGCCCGGGCGCGCGCAAGGGCCTGGTTCCGGCTAGGCGCCGAACTTGCCGAGGCGGCCGGCATGGGCCAGCGCCAGGGTCATCAGGTACTTGGCCTGAACCTGGCCGAGGCCCCCCGCCAGGCAATACGACTCGCCAAACTCCGTCACCGGGTCGGCACGGCACGAGGGCGACCACAGGATGGTCGGCACCGGGTGCCATGAATGGCTCTTGAGCTTGCTGGGCGTGCTGTGGTCGCCCGTCACGATCAGCACATCAGGGTTCAGGGCCCGAACCCGCGGGATGATCGTGTCGAACTGCTCGATCCTTTGCACCTTGGCGGCGAAGTTGCCGTCTTCCCCGGTGCTGTCGGTGTACTTGTAGTGCAGGAAGAAGAAGTCGTACGACTTCCATTGCTTTTCCATCTGGGCCACCTGGGTCTCGAGCGATCCGCCGGCGTCGAGGATGTCCATGCCGACCAGCCTGGCCAGACCGCGGTACATCGGATAGACCGCCAGCGCCGCGGCCTTCAAGCCGTAGGCGTCCTTCATCGTGGCGATGTTCGGATAGCGCGCGAAACCGCGCAGGGTGGCCATGTTGGTCGGCGCGTGCGCGGCGAGCGCCTTGGATGCCTTGTCAAGCCATTCGTTCACCACCGCGGCGGTGCGCCCCGATGCCGCGTCAGCGCCCTTGGCCGCCAACGGCTTCACGCCGACGGCCTGGGGATCGGTGTCGTTGACGGCATCGCCGAGGCCATCCCCGCGGATCACCAGCACGAACCTGTGTTCGCGGACCGGTTCGACGAACAGTTCCACTCCGGGCACCTGGATCTGGGCCAGCACCTTGCAGACCTCGACGCAGGTTTCGGTGCTGGGACGCCCGGCGCGGCGGTCGGTGATGAGGCCGTTGCCATCAACCGTGCAGAAATTGCCGCGTATGGCGACATCGCGCGGACCCACGGAGAAGTTGATGCCCAGCGCCTCGAGGATGCCGCGTCCGATGCGGTGCTCCAGCGGATCGTAGCCGAACAATCCGAGGTGGCCGGGGCCGCTGCCTGGCGTGATGCCGGGCAGCACCGGGGTGGAGAGGCCGCAGACCCCGTCCCGAACCAGGCCATCGAGATTGGGGGTTCCGGCCGTTTCCAGCTCGGTCTTGCCGCCCTTTTCCATGGGCAGGCCGCCCAGGCCGTCGGCCACCAGCAGCACGATCTTGCTGGAGTTGTCTTCCCGAAGCTCGCGAATCAGGTCCTGGATGTTGCTCACGGCGCCATGGCCTCCGATTGACATATCGACAAGCTATGGCCGCCACCGCCCCGGGGCCAGTCCGGTCAGGGCTTGGGCGACTCCACCGCCGGGGATGGCGCCGGGTCGCGAGGCGGCTTGGCGTAGTCGTCGGCCTTGCGGGCCAGGAGCTCCACATCCGCCGCGGCGATGACGAAAATCTCACCCGGCTGCCGCTCGATTCGGGCATAACGGTCTTTGCCGCCGGGCACCTCCGCGCCGATTCGCAGGATCGGCTGCTTGTTGAGAGCCACCTGGAGAAACGGCTTGTCGAGGCCGTAGGCGGCATCGGCGCCGCCGGAATCCTTTTCGAACCGCACGAAGCGAAGGCGGGTGATGGCCCGCACCGTCTCGTCGACCGTCGCCGGATCCACCTTGGCGTCCGCCTTGTCGGTGCGCTTCCATGGCCCCTCGCGACGGGAAAGCGCCACCAGTTCGCCCTGGCCCGGTTGCGCGCGCAATTCCTTAATCACCGCGGCATCCACGGGAGTGAAGAAGAGCGACCGCCAGCGATATTCCTCGCGAAGGCGGGTCACGGCGGGCGCGTCGAGCAGGAACAGCCTCGGCTGCCCGCTCACCCGGGCCACCGACTTGCCGTCCGGCCGGGCCGCCGCCACCTCCAGCTTGGCCAACTGGTTGCCGGCCCCATCCATGAATGTCCAGGTCACCACGGGCTTGTCGAGGCCCAGCGCCTTGGCCTCGTCCTCCGTCGCGGCGCCAAGCCAGGAATCGGCGCGGTAGGCGCCCATCGAGGCGATGAACGAATCGAGTGTCGGCTCAGCGGCGGATTCGACGGGCTTTTCCACGATCCATCCCTGCGCCGAAGCGCCGAACTCCACCGTCCGGCCATCCCTGACGCAGATGGCCCTGATGATGTTCGCCACCCGGGCCACGGTGCGGTCGTCAAACTGGGCCGGTTCCATGGTCAGGTCTTTCGACAAGGCGGGATCAAGCACGCCCACGAGCGGCCCGCCGGCCCTCGCGTAACGCGCGCCTGTCTTGGCATCGGCAACCTTGCCCAACTGCAGGACGCGTGTGACGGCGTTGCCGGCCGATGTTCCCTTCACCGTCACCAAGACCTCGGGATTGTCGAGCCCGAACTGGGCAAGCTCGGCGGGGGTCCATGCCGCCTTCCAGCCCGATACCTTCTCGACTCGAAGGTTGTTCAGCCGCGCCAGGATGCCGGCGATCGTGGGAGCGTCGGCGGGGCGCGCCGGAACCGACCTGGTTTTCCACGAATCCTTCTCGGCATCAAGGGCGAGGTCGAGGCCCTTGCCCGAGCGCTCCAGGCTCGTGGCCGCCAGAAACTCCTCAGGCAGCAGTTTCCTGTCCACATAATCGGTGACGGGTCGCTCAAGCGGCGCCGCGAGCTTGGCGGGAAGTATCACCACGGCATCCTTGTTGTCGATGCGGGCGTGACGCGATCCGCTTCGGCCGGCGGGCTCGTTGCCAATCACCACCACCCGGGTGGTTTCCGGCTTTCCCGGGTCGCCCTTGAGCACCACGCGCGCCGTGGCGGCGGGCTTGTCGAGCCCGAAGCGCGCCAGCATCGCGGCGTCGAGCGGCTTACCGAAGCTGGCATAGGTGTCGGGCCTGAGGCCGAACCAGGCCATCTCGAGGTCAACCACACGGCCGGTTTCGGCGGGCGCGCCCGTGATTCCGGCACCATCGATCGTCCACAGTGAGGCGCCACCTTTCGCCAGCTTGAAGGCACCCGAGGGGGTTTCCACCTCGAAGCGCGCGATCTTCGTCGCGTCGATCGGGTCGACCGTCCGGGGAAGCAGGTCGAGCACCGCACGGTCAAGGAGGGAAGCGGCCTGGGCGGGCAGGATGAAAACCCCGGGGCGGCCATCGAGGGTCGCGTATCGTCCCGGGTCGGCCGGAGTTGCCGGCGTGACTTCCTTCTTGTCCGACTTGGCCGCCTTGCCGATTTTCAGGGTCTTCCTGGCCCCATCCTTGAGCGCGACCACCACCTCGACGGCCTTTTCCAGCCCCCATTCCTCGGGCTTTTCATTCTTGGCCGCGACCCACTTCTCCGCCCTGGGCGATGACAGCGTGCTGGCGAAATTCTCAAACATGGTCGGTTCCGCCACGGCGGCGAAGGGCGTCTCGATTTTCCATCCACCCTTCTTTTCCTCGACCAGCGGAGCCGGCGACGCCTCGGGGGCCACCCGGTACTCGGCTTCCCCGGGGCGGCGCACCGTCACCGAGGCGATGTCCGCCTCCTGCGTCTTCCACAGTTCGCGGGGAAGGAACGCCAGCTCTCCTCCCACCACGGTTTCCCGCGCGCTCGCGGGCAAGGCGACAACCGTGTCCGTTCCCGCGAGCGCACCGAAGAGGCCCGGCTTGCCCTCGCGGTCCTTGCCCAGTACCAGCACGACCTTCGCGCCGGGCTTGCCGTCCTTGCCAGCCGTTTCCAGGGTTACCCGGGTTCCCTTGGGCTCGATGCCGTAGCTTTTCGCCTGATCCTCGGGTTTCACGCCATCGGCGACATACTCAAGGGCCTCGAGGCCCGTCAGGGCGCCCAACAGCTTTTCCGCCTCTCCTTGGTCGGCATCACCCGGCGGATTTCCCAGTTTCCACGGGTCGGTCCCTTTTCGGGTGAGTGCGACGCTTCCGTTCGCGCCATCGAGCGTGAGCCCGATCACATCGGCGGAGGCGATTTCCATGACCTTGAGCGAGCGGTATTCCCCCGCCGGCCGCAAGGCCAGCGAGTCAACCTGCTGGGCCGCCTGATCCTTGGGGCCGTTGTCCACCCGGTTGACGCGCCACAGGTCGTCAACCCGCAGGGCAACCTTGTTGGAAGCCGCGTCGGCGCTCCCCAGCGCGTAGGTGATGACCCGCTCGCGCTTGGGCTTTTCCGCCTCGGGACGGGAGGCGGGATCCTTTTCCACAACTTTCACCGTGATGGTCGCCCGAGGTGTCGCAAGGCCCGCCGCGGCCAGCGCCTTGTCGAGGTCGGCCGGGGTCTGGGCCGCCGAGACATCGGCGCCGGTGGCCTCGAGGTTGGCGATCTTGCCGAGCAGGGCGGTCACCTTGGAGGCATCGCCCGCGCGCGCCATCGGCTCGACAAGCCTCCAGGCCTCCTCCTTCTTCTCAAGCACCGTCTTGGGCTTGCCTGGCACCGCGATTTCCAGCCTGACCACATCACCCTGCTCATAGCGGGCCAGCCTCGGATCCCGCAGCGTCGCCACATCGGGGAACACCTGGTCGATGCGATCCTTGCGGACCTCGAAAACCTTGGGGTTGTTCTCGAGCCGGGCATGCAGGAACACCTCCCGCTGGGTTTCCTCCCTCGGAGGCAGGTTGATTCCCGGCGGCAGTCCCGGAGGAGGGGGCGCGTTCACAAGCTTCTTGGTTTCCCTCACGCGGGCTTCCCGGCCGACGAGCAGGGTCACGGCCTTGCCATCGGGCGCCGTGACGGTGAGCACGCGCTCGGGCTTGTCGAGGCCGGTGATGTCGGGGGCGGCCTTGTCCGCCGGGACAAAGCGCTCCACCCAAATGTCGGGAACGGCCTCAAGCAAGGTGTCCATGGTCGGCGGATTGAGCCTGTCGAGGGTGGTCTTGCCATCCCCGGACTTCATGAGCCAGGCGCCGGCCCGGGCATCGGGGTCGCCAGCGTCGATGCCAGTCCGGTCGAGCCGGATCACCCTGGCTTCCTTGGAGTCGCCTCCCGGCCGTGTCTCCATCCTGAGGGACATGGCGCTCGCGGCTTCCTTCTTTTCCGCCGCCTCGCCGGGGCGCGGGACCCCTGCGGATTTTCCCGGCTTCCGGCCGGCGAATATTCGCCGTTGCAGGTAGAAGTCGGACGGTTGATTGAGCCGCGGTATCAGGCCGGGCGCCAGCCTCACCGCTGACGACTCGCCCTTGAGCCGGGCCCAGGTGGGCCGGGTGAAGGCGTTGTCGGCCGTGGCCTCGGCGTCGGCGAGCCAAAGCGATACGGCCTCGCCAGAGGCCAGGCGGGCCTCCACCAGCAGCGCCGCGGGATTGTCGCCCCGAAGCGCCGCTGGAACCGCCGGGTCTTCCAGCGGAGCGGGAACGAATCGGGTGCGGAGCGAGGCGACGGCCTCCGCGAGGTTGCCGGCCTCCTCCTGGCGGACCGGCCAGCCGCCCCTCATGCTCCAGGGGCCCGGTTTTCCATCCTTCAAGGATCGCTCAAGCTCGACATCCTCGGTGGCGCCGCGCCCCGGCACCCGCACGACGATGCCGGACATCGCCCCGGCCTTGAGGGCATCGAGGCCGCCGAAGCGGGACTCCGACGCCGGCCTGCCTGCCAGCATCACGAGCGCGACGCCCGCCAGGGCGAACGCCCCAACCACGGCAACGGAACCCCAGGGTAGACGCATGAGACTGCTCCCGTTCGATCACCCGTCGCTGTCAGCGGAGTCGGCGATACAAAAGAACCGTGAAACCCACGAAGGCCGCGAGCATCGGCATGCCGAACTCCAGGCCGCTCCGCCACAGGCCCGCCTTCTCGGCGCTCCAGCCCAACCGCGGATACTCCCACTCGCCATCGTCACCGGGCCGGCGCGCCAGCCTGTCGTCGCGGCCGATGAGCCAATTGAACAAGTCGGTCACAAGCCGTTCCCTCGCCGGGTCCAAGGTCGGACCGATCAGCCACCAGGCCTCGCCGATCACCGCCGTGCGGACATAACCGGGCGGCTTTTCATCCTTGCCGAACCATGATTCGGGCAACTTTTCCTCGGCGACAGCGCCCACGGGAAACGGTCCGCGGCGCCGCTCGAGCAGCGCGTCCTCAAGGGCCGGCTTTTCCTGCTTGGCCCCCGTCGCCGACTTGAACGCCGGCGTCGCCGACTCCGTGGCGAACGGTTGGTCCTCGTTCCAGGAGTCGGCGGAGGTCATGAGGATCTCGGCCTGCTGCCTGAAGCGGTCGGGTTGGTCCTTGTCGGCCTCGATGTAGACGGGTCGGGCATGGCGAAGCCGCAGTTGCAGCCTCGGATCCTCGCGCTGGGCGCGGCCAAGGCCCCGGGAGGCCAGCCATTGGCTCACGCGAACCGGATGGTCGGCCTTGTCGGCCGGTCGGCGCGCCGAGGCCGGGTAGCCGGTTCCCAGAGACCACGACAGCATCAAAGGTGGCACCTTCACCTCCGTGCCGCCCGTGAGGCCTCCGCCCTGCCGTTCGCCGAAGGCCACCTCCTCCGCGTCGAACAAAACCGTCTGTCGGTTGAGCCGGTAACCCAGTTCCTTGATGATCGAATCGACGCCATCGCTGGCGGTGAAGCCCGCGGGAACCGGATCGGGCCTGCCGTCGGGCCCCTGCCCGGGGCGCTCGCTCGAGGGGCCGAGGCAGAACAGGACAGGCTTGCCGGACTTCATGAACGACTTCACCGCCTCGACCTGTTCGCGATCCAAGCCATGAAGCCACAGGGGCAGGTTCTTGTCGTCGTCGCTCACCACATCGTAAAGCGACGGCCGGGGCAGCAGCAGCACATCGCAGTCGGCGAGCAACTGGTCCATCTTGCCCTTCAGGTCGGTGTTGCGGCGCTGTTCGGCCAGCGTTTCCAGGTCGAGGGACGCCCTTTCAGCCTCGATCTCCTTGCGAAGCTCCATCGCGCGCTGGTCGGCCTGCTCGATCTGCTTCCTTTCCTCGGCGATGGCCGCAACCTGATCCTTGCGGAACTCATTGAGGATCTCGTCTCGCTTGGCCTTGTCCGCCGGCAGCCTGAACTGCTTCGAAAGCACCTCGGCGATCGCGTCGAGAGACGACTTGTTCCAGAATTCCTCGCTTGCCTTGAGGGTCTTGTTCACGAACGCGGCGCGCTGCTCGAAACCCTTGGCGATGATCTGCAGGCGGCTGTCGAGACGGTCGAGCCGGCTTTCCTCGAAGGTCGAGACCACCGGAGCGGGTGACCGGCCGAGTTTCTTGAGCACCATGTCGCGCACCTCGAAGCCGCTTCTTTCAAGCGTCTTCCTCAGGCCCGCCAGGCCGTAGACATCGGTTCCCTTGGTGGTGAGCCACTCATGGATCACGCCGATCCCCACCCTGGGCTTGCGGGCCTCGAGCGAGACCAGCCCGCGGATGAACGGATAGGCGCCACGCAGGTCGGGACCCGCCGCGTCGGATGGCAACCCCTGCGGCAAAAGCACGAGGTTGTCCCTTTCCTCCGAGGTCACCTTGTCGAGCCTCAGGAACTCGTTGAAGCCAAGACGCTGCACGAGTTCCCGGCCACCGCCTCCGCGCCGTGCATGAAAGAAAATGCTGCTTTCGGGCGCCTGGTCGATCGCCGCTCCGAGCGCGGGATTCTCCCGGGCGATCTCCTTGAGCCGCCTTTCGTGGTTCTCGCTCTCGACATCGAGTTCCAGCACCCTGAGCGACCTTCCGCTGGTTTCCCGAACCAGGTCGACTAGGTCGCGCACCTTTTCGAGGATCTTCCTCTCCGCGGCGAGGTCGAACCGGTCGGGCTTGTCGGAAACACCGGGAAACACGCGGTGCATCTGGTAGACCACCACGGTCGTGCCCGGCTCGAGGCCTTGAAGCTCCGATACAAGCTCCGTCGGCAAGGTGAAGGTGCGGGACCTCGTGAAGTCCCACCTCACCGGGTTGTTGAAGGCGGCGGCATTGAAGGCGATGACCGCGGCGGCGGCCAGCGCCACCTGCGCGCTCGAAACCGTCCAGTGCGTGCTCCTCCTCCCGGCAGCGTAGGAGGCCAAGGCCAAAAACTCGGCTATGCCCGCGGCCAGGGCCAACCCCGCGCCAGCCAGGAACACGATCGTGCCCACGGATGAAAGCCGGGTGATGTCTCCCGCCAACTTCCACGCGGCGACGGCCGGCGAGGCCGCCGGATCGGCAAGAACCAGGCCCGTGGCCGCCAGCAACAGGCCGGCAAGCCCTGCGATGCGGCAGACGAAGCGAGACAGTCCCACCCATTCGGCCGCCTGGCGTGGGTCGCGCGCCTGACGGCCACCTTGTGATCCGTTCATCAGGCATACCTCCGGCTTTCAAGGCTGCGCACGGTCAGGAACAGGCTGAACAGCCCCACGGTGGCGTAAAGGGTGACCGGCCTCAGGTCCACCACGCCCCGCGTGAAGGCCCTGTCGAAATGAAGCGGCACGCTCAGGTAATACGCCAACTGGTAACCCGTGCCGCCATCCATCGCGTTGGCCGCGAAACTCCCGGCAAGGAAAACCACGCCCAAGGCCAGCGAGGCCTGCGCCGCCACCAACTGGTCGCGAACCATGCTGCTCACGCAGACACCCATCGCCAGGAACATCGCCCCGGCCAGGAAAAGGCCAAGGTAGGTCGTGAAGACAGGCGCCAGGTCCGCCGTGGACGAAAGGCCCGTCCAACCGAACGAAACGCCCGCCAGGATGGGAAGGTAAACAACTGTCGGCAGCCAGAGCACCATGTAAAACAGCAGGCATCCCGCGTATTTTGCCAACACCACCTGCCAGTCGGAAAGCGGGGAGGTCATCAGCATCTCGAGCGTGCCCGAAGCCTTCTCCTCGGCGAAGGTGCGCATCGTGAGCAGGGGGCAGGCCGCGAGGAACACCAACCAGAACACCGGGCTGGAAAGCCAGTGCTGCAGGGGCCACTCGACTCCGCGCGGGCCCGACGCGATCAGCAAATCGAGCGTGCCGGCCACGAGCCAACCCTGCACGCCCAGGAACACCACCAGCACCGCGTAGGCGATGGGGGACAAAAAGTACGAGAAGAACTCCTTGTGAAGGAGGCTTCTGGCCTTCCAAAGCGCTGTTCCGGCGGCCGCCAGCATCGCCAGTCCCGCGAGGGCCCCGACCGCCAGCGCGAGGACGCCGATCGAATTTATCGTTCCCAGCATGGTTTCCCGCTCCGGTTTCTTGTGGGTTTCAGGCGCCAACGGCCTCGCGTTCCTCGACAAGGTCGAGGAACATTTTCTCGAGGGATTGGCCCGGCGGGCACAGTTCACCCAGCGTCCCCTGGGCGAGAACCTTGCCGCGCGCGATGATCACCGCCCTGGTGCAGGTTTTCTCCACCTCGGAAAGGATGTGCGTTGAGACCAAAACGGTGTGCTCGCGGCCCAGTTCGGCGATCAAGCGGCGGGTTTCGATGATTTGGGTCGGATCAAGGCCGGAGGTCGGTTCGTCGAGGATAAGGACGGGAGGATCACCCACCAGCGCATCGGCAAGGCCGACCCTTTGCCGGTATCCCTTGGACAAGGTTCCAACCAGTTGCCGGCGAACTCCCGTCAACCAGCACTTTTCCATGCATTCGGCCACCCGGGCCCGGGACCTGGCGCCGTGGACTCCCTTAATGCCGGCCCGAAATGCTAGGTATTCCTCGACCCTCATGTCGGGATAAAGCGGGCAATTCTCAGGCATGTAACCTATAAGCGAGCGGGCCCTGAGTGGTTCCTCAAGCACATCGCAGCCCGCCACGACGGCGCGACCGCCCGACGGCACCAAATATCCGGTCAGCATCCGCATGGTGGTCGACTTGCCGGCGCCATTGGGCCCGAGGAAGCCCACGACCTCTCCCTTTCCAACGGAAAAGGTGACATCACGCACGGCGGCGAAATCGCCGTAATACTTGGTAAGATTGGCCACATCAATCATGTGACGACTCCACTGGTTCGGGAGGGCCGGCGTCGCCGGTGCGGAGGCACATGGCATACTTTTAGGTGCCTGAACCGCCCGGGGCAAGTCCCCGGGCCCATACGCCGCAAGCCGGGTTTCCGCTAAACTTTCCCAATGAATCCGTTCCACCGGTGACCAAGATGACTTCCAAACCATCGCCCGTTCGCAAGCGCATCCTCAGCGGCGTCCAACCCTCGGGCAAGCTTCACCTTGGCAACTACTTCGGCGCGGTCAGGCAGCATGTCGCCCTCACCGCCGAGGATGCCGAATGCTTCTACTTCATTGCCGACTATCACGCGCTCACCACCGTCCATGATCCCGCCGCGCTGCGCCAGAATGTGATCGATGTCGCCCTGGATTACTTCGCCTTGGGCCTCGATCCCGACAAGGCCGTTTTCTTCAGGCAGTCGGACCTGCCGCAGGTCTGCGAACTGGCCTGGATTCTCTCGACACTGGCACCCATGGGCCTGCTCGAACGCGCCGTGAGCTACAAGGAAAAGGTCGACCGGGGCCTGGAATCATCCGTCGGCCTGTTCACTTATCCCGTGCTGATGGCCGCCGACATCCTCATCTGCCGGTCGAACCTGGTTCCCGTCGGCCGCGACCAGGTCCAGCATCTCGAGATGTGCCGCGACATCGCCGTGAAATTCAACCTGCGTTACGGCGAGGTCTTCCCGCTCCCCGAATACAGGCTCACCAAGGAGTCGAAGGTGCCCGGCACCGACGGCCAGAAGATGAGCAAAAGCTACGGCAACACGATCGACATTTTCGCCGAAGGCAAGGCGCTCAAGAAAGCGGTGATGGGAATCGTCACCGACTCCACCCCGCTTGAGGCTCCCAAGGACCCGGCAACCTGCCATGTCTTCGCCCTCCACAGCCTGTTCGCCTCGGCGGAGGAACAGGAGGCCCTGGCCTCCCGCTACCGCGCCGGCGGCATGGGATACGGTGCCGCCAAGTCCGAGCTTTTGGGCAAGATCGACGAGCATTTCGCGGCCGCGCGACAGCGGCGGCGCGAACTGGCCGCCGACCCGGAACGCGTGGAACGATGGCTGGTTCAAGGCGCCGAAAAAGCACGGGCCGCCGCCGAGGAAACCATGCGCCTTGTGCGCTCCGCCGTGGGGCTCAGGCCATGACCTTGAACATCGAGGGGTTCGATCATGTCACGGTCCTCATCACCGACATGGCGCGGGCCCGCGCGTTTTACGGCGGCATGCTTGGCCTGGTTGAAATCGGCAGGCCAAGGTCGTTCGACTTCAAGGCGGTCTGGTACCAGGTGGGCGACAGGCAACTCCACCTGCTGGTGAAACCCGAGGCCGACACGATGAGCCCCCGCCACTTCGCGCTCAGGGTTCGAGATGTCGCCGCGGCGCGGGCAAGGTGCGTGGAAGTCGGGTTGCCGACGGCGGAAACCACGAAAATCCCGGGCGCCGACCGGTTTTTTGTCCGCGACCCCGAAGGCAACCGCATCGAGATCATCCGCTGGGACACCCCCTATGATCCCGGCCGAGACGGGGTTTTCGACGCCTGACCGGTTTTGCCCCTGAAAAACCGGGCCCCTGCGCCGAAAGGTCGTCGGCCTCCGGCCGCTTCCAAAGCGTTCCATGGCGCCGTTACAATTGCTTTATTGCGGAGTGTTCCCATGCCTGTCGTCCTTGCCGTCGTCGTGGCGCTTGTCCATTTTCAGGAACCTGCGGGATCCCTGTTTTCGCGGGCCGAGCACAAACTGGATGCCAAAACCCTACCGGAGGCCTCCATCAACAGGTCGGCCGGCGAGGCAACCTTCAAGCACACGACCCCCGGTTTTGAAGCCATGGCCTGGCGCCTGGGACAGGGGGAGTTGAAGTTCAACAAGATGGAGACCGGGGAGATCGTTCTCAGGCACAATGGCAAGCGGGTGAACATGGATGCCTCGCACGCCGTGGAGATGGGCAGGCCCGGCCACCTCGAATATGTGAGGGCCGCGGACGACCGTTTGGGAGGTCGCATGCAGGCGTTGGCCCAATTCCTCAAGAAAACCGATGAGGCCAAGCTAAGGGAGGCGATCGATGATGTCCTGCTGGCCGAGTACCAGAAATTGAGGGCGGCGGCGCTGGCGGGAGGCGACCACAGGCAGCGTGAACTCGACCTCCTGCTGTTCCGCTGGATGGAAGGGCCCGAGGCCTATCTCCCCACGAAGGCCGGCCTGCCGCTGCGGGAGGTCCTGGAAAAGGCGATCTGGTTTGACATGCCCGCCAAGGGCCGGTTCAGCCGCAACGCGCGACTCGACCAATCCTTCCGCGCCTTTCACACGAAGATTTTGATCGGCCCCGATGGAGATGACAGCAACGGCCGCCGCCGGAACAACCCCTTGCCCGAGTGGGGAATGAACTGAAAAGACCCTGCGCCTGACTGCGCCCGGCTCCAAATGTTTTGCCTTGCGGGAGCCGAGCGCAGTCAGGCGCAGGGCCAGTCCCGGTGCCACAAATCAATTATTGATCACTTCAAATATCTGGGTTGCCATATCCGCGGCGCCATAAGTAATTGGCGCATTCAGCGGGTCGGAATTTCCTGTTTCATCGATGAAGATCAGCCTCCGAGCCTCAGCGCGCTTGACCAAACGATTCCAATCCTTTGGGCCCTGCTTGACATTCAGTCTTTCCTGCTCAGCTGAAATTATCGTCTTTTTTGAAAGCGCCCCACTTTTCAGGGATCACCATACCGTCGGGTCACACGCGGTTTGGGAGCCCTGAACAAAGTGGGGGGGGGCCTGCTTGCACAAGCATCAAATATTAATCAGCTGTATTGAGGACATTCACGCCGCAAACAACCACCAAAAAGATCATTTGAGGGAAAAATTTTCAGATTCTCAGCAATCCCTTGCCAGCGCCTTTTCAGCGGAGCCAAGCAGGGCATGGCGGAAGGGTGAGGACGGAAGGAACGAGATGGCTCGCTTGGCGTGGGACACATGGTCTTTGGCCTTGTCGCGGGCAAAGGCGATCGAACCTGATTTATCAAGCAGGCGCCGCAGGCCCGTTCGGTCGCCGCCCGAGCCTAGAACGCGGAGCAGTTCCTCGCGATCGGTTCCCTTGGAGTGAGTCAGCGCGTGGATCAGGGGCAGCGTGGCCTTTCCTTGGTCGAGGTCGGTTCCCAGTGATTTTCCCGCCCGGCCTTCCTGCCCCTCCAGGTCGATCAGGTCATCGGCAATCTGGAACGCCATCCCCAAGTTGCGCCCATAGGAATCAAACCACTGGCATTCGGCCTCGGTTCGGCCGCAAATCATCGCCGCCAGACGCGCCGAGGCGGCAATCATTTCCGCCGTCTTGCCTTCAATCATATCCTGGTAAGCCGATTCGGAAATGTTCCAGTTGCCCGCCTCAAGGCTTTGGTGAATCTCTCCCTGGCAGACCTTGCGGGCCGTCATTGCGACTTCCCGGTTCAGGCGGACATCGCCAACCGATGCCGTCAGTTCAAAGGCATGGCTGAACAGGTAGTCGCCCAGAAGCACGGCGGCTTGGTAACCCCAGCGGGAGTGGATGGCGGGAACATGGCGGCGGGTATCGGCATTGTCGAGGATGTCGTCATGCACAAGGGATGCGGTGTGCATAAGTTCGATGGCGGCGGCCAAGTCGATGTGGGCCGACTTCACGGGACCCGAAGTCCGGGCCACCAGCAGGGCCAACAATGGGCGAAATCGCTTCCCCCGATACTGCGAAACATGGTCGATAATGCCGCGAAGGCGCTCAGGCCTGCTAGACAGGACACCCTCAATCCGCGATTCGACACCATCCATTTCCGCAGCGACCAAGTCGCGCACGTTGGCTTCCAAGCTCGGCAAATAAGTAGCGTTCGCCACGGTCAGCGAGGTCTCGAATGCGGTGGACATGGGGCACCGGGGAAAATGGATAAGCTTTTCAGCTCTGATCCTCGCGCAGGAAGACGCCCGAGCGTCCACCGCGCTTTTCCTCTAACCGGATTTCCCCAATCACCATAACCTTGTCCACGGCCTTGGTCATGTCGTAAACGGTGAGGGCCGACACGCTCACCGCCACCAGGGCTTCCATCTCCACGCCCGTTCGCGCCGTGGCCCGGGCCGTGGCCTCAATCAGCAGCGTGTCCGGAGGCAACGGCGAGAACCGCACATCCACGCCGTCCAGTGGCAGCGAATGACACAGGGGAACCAACTCCTGCGTCCGCTTCGCCGCCATGATCCCCGCCAACCGGGCCACCTCGAGCACATCCCCCTTGGCCAGGCCCTTGTCGATTATCAGCTGCAAGGTCTCAGGGCGCATCACCACTTTGCCGCTGGCTCTTGCCATGCGGCTTGTGACGGGCTTTGCGCCCACATCGACCATCCGGCTGCCGTCGGCGCCGAAATGGGAGAGGGGCGAACCTTCGGCATCAGTAACGGGGGATGGCAGGATCCACCTCCACGCTGTAGGCCTCAATGCCTCCGGAGAGCGACATCACTCCCTCAAAGCCTTGCGCTTCGAGGAAGCACGCCGCGTGCCAACTCCTGACGCCGTGGTGGCAGTAGACCACGAGGGTCTGCCCCGGCGCGAGGTCGATCTCCTGGGCCCGCCCGGGCAGTTCATCCAATGGAATGAGCTTGTCTCCCGGAATCGCCGCGAACTCATGTTCCTGGGGTTGCCTGACATCCAGCAGGTAAACCCTCAACGGATCGGCGGAAAGCCTGGCCTTCAGATCCAACGGCCTGATGGGAGATGGCATGCGGGGCTCACGGCTCACAAAGGAATTCATTGGGATTATAGCTATCGGCCGCCGCTGGACTTGAGGGTTCTCATCGCCTCGCGCCATTGTTTCTCGGCCTCGGGAAGCGGCGCTCCCGCCAACGCCTCGAAGAAAGCCACCGCGTCGGCGCCCTTGGCCCGGGCCTCCAGCGCCTTGTCAAGAACAGGGCCGGCCAAGGCCTGCCGGTCAAACAGAAGCCAGTAGGCCAGCCCCCAGGCCACCAGATAGGCCCGCTCGGAATCTCCCCGGCCCTCGATGCGATGCACCAGAAAAGACTTGGCATCCGCCCTGAGGACCTCAGGCAATGGTGGAAAATCGTTCGATTGCATGAGGCTGCGAAGCTTGGCCAGGCGGACGGGATCGGGCCTTTCGGCCCGGAGTTCGCCCGCCTCCACCAGGGCCCCCTCGAAAACCTGGGCCAAGCCCTCATCGAGCCACCTTGGCAGGCCGCCGCCAGCGACGGGAAAGACCTCGCTGGCCAGGTACGCGTGGCAGGCCTCATGGTTGAGCCTTTCAAGCAGGAGCCTTCGGGAGTTCCTCACCAGGGCCTCGTTGCCTTCCACCACGGTCCTGAGCTTGGCCCGCGCCTGCTGGAACACCGCCAAAAGGTCGGCAGGGGGGCGGTTTGAATACGCGGCCTTGAGTTCCTTCTCGCCCTTCTGGATCCGGGCGAACTCACCCGCGTGGTGTTCCCTGAGGGCGTCGATCCTCTTGTCCATTTCGTCGAGTTCGCTGGCGCACACGACCGTGTTGCTCGCTGGATCGTAAAAGGCGGGGTTGGCAAGTCCTCCGGCGCCCCTGCCCTTGGCCAGCACGGCGTATTCGGCGGCGGAGCGCGCGAGAAGAATGGTCACCGGCTTGGCTCCGGAAACCCTCGGCGGCAGGAGTTGGGCGTAGGCCGCGAACACCTGCTCAAGCTGCAGGGCCACCAACTGCGCCAGTTCGGCTCCCGCGGTGGTCATGAGCCTGAAGCGGGATCCCCCGTACACCCGGGCCATGGTCGCGCCGGTGGGATCTCCCGGCCATGGGGCGGTGGACAGGCCCGGAAGGTCCTCAGCTGGAGCCCCCTTCTCGAGCCGTCTCAAATGGGCGAAAAGCAGGCGCCGGTCGTTCTCGAGCCTCTCGAGCTTGCGCGTCAGTTCCGCCCGGTCGGAATCATCGATCAGGTCGAGCTTCGACACCTCCGAGGGCTTGAATGTCAGCGCGAACACCAGTGTCGGGGAACCCGGCTTGCGCACCACCTGCTTGAACTCAATGGCATCGGCGCCCTGCCTCACCACCAACCCGGAAAGGGGCTCCTTTCCCGGCCTGTGGACCGTGTCGAATTTCCAGCCGTCAGCCTGCCCGGCCAAGGCGGCGAGAAGGGCCGCGACCAGGCTCATGGAGCGTCCACCATGACGACCGAACCGTGGTTGGCGGCGCTCGTGTTGGCCGCCTCGAGGAAACCCATGAGTTCCACGGTTTCGGCCAAATCCACCGGCGGCTTCCTCTCGCGGAAAAACACGACCATCCGCTTGAGGAGTTCGCGGTAGATCACATCGGTCGAGACCGCTCCGGATCGAGCCGCCTTGACTCCCCAGGCGCTGAATCCGAAACCGGAGGCGCCCTTGCGGATGGCGCGCACCGTGCCGATTCGCCCGTCGGCCCATTCACCGGTCACGGCGGTGGCTCCCGGCTGGCTGACGGCGGTCACCCGCTTGCACCCGGGGCCGAGCAGGGCGTAGAGCATCTCCGCGGCATGAATCCCGTAATGGAACAGTCCGGGGTTTCGCTTGTTGTCGCCCGAAAGGGAACCCGGCCCCCATGCGGCCGCGCCTTCCAGCGGCCCGAGTTCGGCGCGAGCGGCCAGCACCTCGGGGGCGTACCGGAGGCTCGAACTGGAAAACAGCGGTGCCTTGTGCCTGGCCGCCAACGCGACGATGGCGCGCGCCTGGGCCGCCGAGCACGCGAACGGCTTGTCAATGAAGACGGGCAGGCCGGCTTCAAGGAACGGCTTGGCCCTTTCAAGATGCACCGTGCCGTCGAGCGAGGCGACGATCACGCCGTCCACCTTCCCCAGCAAGTCAGCGGGCTTGTCCACCAGCGGAATTCCGAGCTTTTTCGCCTCGGCGGTGTACCCGGCAAGGCGATCGGGCGCGAGCGCCGACTCGCCCGGACAGCCTGCCACCACCATGGCGCCGTCCACCCATTGGTTCTCCGCCACCCCGGCATGGTTGAGCCGGGAGGCGAAGGCCACCACATGGGAAGTGTCGAAATCAAGGATTCCGAGGCGAATCATGAAACTGGCCTCCCGCGTTCCGTCAGGTCAGCCGGGCGGCCATCAGCCGCCGCAACCCGACCATGACGGGCATCAGTATCAGGATGCCCCATCCGGCCGGTCCCGCCAAGCCCGCGGCCCAGGCCGCGTCGAACGGGATGTATCCCAGCAGCAACCGGCCCACCGCCGGGCGCACCGAGGCCGGCTGGGGATTCCGCAGCGCGCGTGAGACGCGCTGTCCCAGGAACGCGACCAGCCCGACGACTGCCGCCACCGGTACCCAATTCCCCCTCACGGCAAGCGTCCAAGCCGTCAGCCCAAGCGAAACGGCCACCACGGCGGCGGAAGCGGCGAGTTGCCAGCGCTGGCTCCGCCCACCATCATTCCTCGCGAACCAGGTGAGCCCCGCGATGTAAAGGAAACAGGCCGCGGAAGGCAGCCAGGCCGCGGACAAGCCCGACTCGCCCGCCACGCTGGACCCCAGGAGCACATTGAGGCCGCGGCAGGCCCCCATCACGAAAGGCCCCATGATGGTGCGCTTGGCCCGGGCGTTGTAAACCCAAACAGCAGCAATGAGGCCCATGGCCACACGCCCGGGGGTCGGATCATCACCCCCGAGGAAGTGCCCGGAAACCGTGGCGAAAACCAGTCCGGCACCCAGAAGCAAATGCCCGGCGATGCCCGCGTCACGCCGGCTGATGTCGCCCCTTGGAAGCGGCCTCTCGGGACGCTGGAGGCAATCCTCGGAAACATCGAAGTAGTCGTTGAGCACCATTCCGGCGGCGTAAATCGCCATCGACGCCAACGCCAGGAACACCACTGGCAGGGGGTCCGCCGGCCAACCGGCAGCCAGCGCGCCTAGCGCTATGTCAGCCAACGGGGACGGAAGGTTGGGCAAGCGGATCAGGCGCGCCCAAGCGATCACGCCGTCGCCCCGGCAAGCACCCGTGAAACAATCGGCAGGACATGCTCGCGGGCCCGGCGCGCGGCGTCGTCGGGATTGTCGATGCAGGGATAAAGCTCGATCGTGATCCATCCTCCGTAGCCGGCGCGATGAAGCGACGCCAAGACCGCCCCGAAGTCGATCGCCCCGGTGCCGGGCACCATGTGATGGTGCACGCGCGTGGCGGCGATGTCCTCGAGGTGGACATGGCCGATGTGGGGGGCCAGCATCGGCACCACGCGCGCGGGATCCTCGCCCACGCAGTAGCTGTGGCCGATGTCGAAGTTGAGGCCCAGCCACGGGGAATCGAAACGGCCCATGAACTCGAGCGCCTGCTCGGAAGTCTCGATCAAAAGGCCCGGCTCGGGTTCCACAAGCAGCCTCACCCGCTCGCGCTCGGCGTGCCCGAGAACGGGCTTGATCTCCTCGACGAACAGGTCGAGGGCCCTGGCCCATGATTCCCCGGAGCCGACCGGTCCACCCGGTTCGGTGGTGATGCAGGGCGCGCCGAGTTCACGGGCCAAGGACAGCGCCTTGCGGGTGTGGTTGACTCGAATCAGCCGGTAATTCCGATCCGGCTCGATCCAGCTCGGATGCCAGTATTTTTGCCGGGGGTCGTCCACGGCGTGCATCATGAACGCATTGATGTTCGAGATGACCAGGCCGCGCCGGTCGAGCGAATCCCGAAGCGCCGCCTTCTGGGCGGGCAACAGGTAGGCCGGCCAGGCGTGCGGCACATCCGCCATCAGCTCAACGCCCTTGTAGCCGATGGAAGCGAGCCTGCCTACCGCCTCGTCGAACGGGAAGTTCAGGAACGCGTTGGTGCTGAAGGCGAGTTCCATGGCGGGGTCACTCGCACTCGCGGCAGGTGGTGACATATTCCTCGAGCATGGTGAACTGCTTGAAGAAGTCGTTCTCGGCGCATCCCTGGGGGCCCTTGAAGAAGCACGCCAGGTGGGACAGCACCCCGGTCTCCTTGCGGGATCGGGCCAGGAGCGCCAGGCGGACAAGGTCGATCGCCAATGGCGCCGCCAACAGGCTGTCGCAGCCCTGCCAGATGAACTGGAGGATCATCTTCGTGCCGAGGAACCCTTGGAAATGGATGTGGTTCCAGGCCGTCTTCCAGTCATCCATGCTGGGGATGTACTCGATGCTCACCAGGGTCGAGGGCTTGTAGCCGACGATGCTCGAGACGACGGCGTCCTTGTGTCCCACCTTGGCGGCCTTGTTGCGCGGGTCATCGAGCACCACGCCGTCGCGGTTTCCGAAAATGTTGTGGCCCACCCAGCTCAGGATGCGCCAGTTCCGGTGGGCGAACATCGGCGCGAGCACGGTTTTCATGAGTGTCTCGCCGGTCTTGCCGTCCTTTCCGGCGATCACGGTGCCGCGCTTGACGGCAAGCTCCTCAAGCGCCGGCATGGTCGCGCCCAGGCAGGGCGTGAAGTTCACATAGGGCAGGCCGAGGTCTAGCGCGGCGTAGGCATAGAGCGAACTGGCGGGCAGGACGGGGTTGCCCGCGCGCGACAGCAGCGGCTCGAGCGCCGACAGGCTCTGGTGTTCGGGCCCGGTGGGAAACGGGGGTTCCGTCGAGGCGACCGAAAGCACGACCACATCGTCGAGCTTGTGGCGATTCTTGAAGTCGAGGATGTCGGCCTTGATCCTTTCGATCGCCTTGGCCGGCGTTTCGACCGCGTTCACCTCGGGACGATCGGCGAGCTTGGCGATGGTTTCGCCGCAGGCGACCAGGGTGCCGGGGCGCAGGTTCGACTCCCAAGAGGCAAGGGTTTCGGAGCAAGCCGCCAGCAGGCTTTCATGGAATACCCCGGCGCGTTCATGCATTTCGCTCGCCGTCTGGCGGAAACCAGCCTGCCGGATTTCATGCCCGCCCACCACGAACTGTTCGGCCTGGGCCAGTTCCAGCCCGTCGAAAAGGGGCAGCTCGGTCACCAGGCTGGTTGTCTCGGTCACCTTGCGCGCCAAGGCGGCCAGCCCCAAGGCGATGGTCGTGCCAACACCCCCGCAGGCGCCGACTAGCCACAGACCGTATCTCTTGCTCATGCTGCTCGTACTCCAGGGAGGGTTGGAACGGCCGACCAGGCGGTGTATCCGTCAATCATGTCACTATGGGGGGCGGAGGAAGCCCGTTCAAGCCACCGGATCGGGTTTCGCCATTCTGGAACCCCCCTCCGCCCCACTAAAATGAACTCACATGACGACATTTTGTCGTCTTCCGGGGGAAGCCTCATGCCCAATTCTGGCCTTCGCGAGGGTTTCTGCCCGATTGAACAGGCGCTCGATGAACTTCGAGCCGGGCGGATGATCGTCGTGGTCGACGACCCGAACCGGGAAAACGAAGGCGATGTGATCGTCCCGGCGCAGAATGCCACGCCGGAAGCCATCAATTTCATGATGCGCCAAGCCTGCGGCCTGGTTTGCCTGGCCATGGACGGCAGCATCTGCGACCGCCTCGGCCTCGACTTGGTGCCATCGCAGGGCGTCGACTCGCAGACCACCCCCTTCACCCCGTGCATCGACGCCCGCACCGGCATCACCACGGGAACCTCGGCGCACGACCGGGCCCGAACGGTGCAGGTGGCCACCGATCCGCGCAGCACCCCGCAGGATCTCGTGCGCGGCAAGGGGCATGTGCCTGGTTTGCGGGCCCGCGACGGCGGCGTCTTGGTCCGCGCCGGGCATACGGAGGCCAGTGTCGATCTGGCCCGCCTGGCCGGGTTTTCTCCCGCTGCGGTGATTTGCGAAATTTGCAATGAAGACGGTTCCATGGCGCGACTGCCCGACCTCAAGGCGTTCTCCACGCGGCACAGCCTCAAAATGTGCACGATTGAGGACCTGATCCAGTACCGGCGCCAGCGCGAAAGGCTTGTCAAACGGGAAATCCAGGTCACCCTGCCGACGCGGTTTGGAGACTTTGACCTCATCGCCTTCAGCAGCATGGTGGACGCCGACCCCCACCTGGCGCTTTGCTACGGCGGCGTCGGGGTTGAAAAGAATGGCATGGTGGCGGCGCAGGAAGAAGCTGTCCTGGTGCGGATCCACTCCCAATGCCTCACGGGAGATATTTTCACGAGCCTTCTGTGCGACTGCGGATCGCAGCTGCATCATGCCATGCGGCAAGTGGTGGAAGCGGGAAAGGGTATCATCCTCTACATGCGGCAGGAAGGGCGCGGCATCGGGCTCATCAACAAGCTGCACGCCTACAAGCTTCAGCAGGAGCAGGGCCTCGACACCGTGGAGGCCAACCTGGCCTTGGGTTTCGGCGCTGACCTGAGGCATTACGGCATCGGGGCGCAGATCCTCGCCGACCTGGGTGTGCGGCAGATCAGGCTGCTCACCAACAACCCTCGCAAGGTGGTGGGGCTTGAGGGCCACGGCCTGAGCATCGTTGAACGCGTTCCCGTGGAACTTCCCCCCAACGAACGCAACGCACGCTACTTGCGCACCAAGCGCGACAAGCTGGGCCACCTGCTCGACCTCGGAGGCGAATTCCCCGAGGCCTGATAGATTGATATTTCTGGACAAAATCGACAATCAGGTCACGGATCCACCATGAAGGCAGGCATCGTCGGGCTTCCCAATGTGGGCAAGAGCACGCTCTTCAACGCGCTCACCAGTTCCAAGCAGGCCCAAGCCGCCAACTACCCTTTCTGCACCATCGAGCCCAACGAGGGAATTGTCCCGGTGCCCGACCCGCGGTTGGGGCGCATCACCAAATACATCGTGCCCCAGAAAATCATTCCCTCGACGCTGACGCTCGTGGACATCGCCGGCATCGTGAAGGGCGCCAGCGAGGGCGAGGGGCTTGGCAACAAGTTTCTCAGCCACATCCGGGAAGTGGATGCCATCCTGCAGGTGGTGCGCTGCTTCAGCGACCCCGATGTGGTCCATGTGGCGGGCAAGGTCGACCCGATGGCCGACATCGAAACCATCGAAATTGAACTGATGCTCGCCGATGTCCAGTCGCTTGAAAACGCGCTGCCCAAGGCCGAGCGCGCCGCCAAGGGAGGCGACAAGGAAGCCAAGGACCGCGCCGAGGCGGCCCGGAAATGCCTCGATCACCTTCTCAAGGAAAGCAAGCCGCTGCGCACCCTCAGGCTTGAGGACCATGAGGCCAAGGCGATCCACAGCTTCGGACTGATGACCGCCAAGAAAATCCTTTATGTGGTGAATGTCGACGAGAACGATCTTTACGGAAAGGGGCCCCAGGCGATGCGCGTGCGGGAACACGCCGGGAAGGTCGGCGCCGGCGTGGTGCCCGTGTGCGCCAAGCTGGAGGCTGAAATCGCCGAACTCGACGAAGGCGACCGCGCGGAAATGCTTGTCTCATCGGGGATCGCCGAGCCATCGCTAGCCGTGCTGGCGCGGGAAACCTACCGGGTCCTCGGTTACCAGAGCTATTTCACCGCTGGCGAGAAGGAAGTGCGCGCCTGGCCCATTCCCGTCGGCGCCACGGCCCCACAAGCCGCCGGGGTGATTCATACTGATTTCGAGAAAGGCTTCATCCGCGCCGAAATCTACAGCCTCGAGGACCTTGAACAACACAAGAACGAACGCGACATCAGGTCCGCCGGCAAGTTGCGCACGGTCGGCCGGGATTATGTCATGCAGGATGGCGACATCTGCCATTTCCTGTTCAACTAACAAATCGCACTCCCCTGGAGACACACCAATGTTCCGACTCGCACTCCTTTTCCTGATGGCCGCCTGTTCACAGGTTTGGGCCCAGGCCCGGATTCCCGCCGACCTTAAAATTGAGGAATCCGTCGACGCCAAGGGCAAGGCCAAGGTTCTGTTCATCGCCGGGACCACGGTGTTCAAGCCCGGAGAACACGACTACATCGGCGGTTGCCGCGAACTGATGAAATCAGTGGCCGAAGGGGGCAAGGCCGCGCCGGTGCTGGCCCTCGAATGGCCAACCAAGGCGGAAACCTGGAATGATGTCGCGTCGGTTGTGTTCTTCTTCGACGGCGCCGAGAAGCATCAGGCCGTCGCCAAGGGTCGCGCCGCCCAAATCGACGCCCTCGTGAAAAAAGGCGCCGGCCTTGTTCAACTTCACCAGACGGCGGATTACCCGGAGGCCTTCACGGAAAAGGCCGTCTCCTGGTCCGGCGGAGCCTGGAAGAAGGGAATTGGCAAGCGCGCCCATTGGGTGGAAACCTTCAAGGATTTCCCCCAGCACCCCGTATTCACCGGCGTGGGCGCCTTCACCATCGACGATGGATGGCTTTGGAACATCAAGTTCGTGGATGGCATGAAGGGAGTCACCCCGCTTCTGCGCACCGTGGATCCGAAGAAAAAGGATGATCCCAAGGCCGACGCCGCCATCATCGCATGGGCCTATGAACGGCCCGCCGGGGGAAGGTCGGTCACCTTCACGGGCGGCCATTTGCACAAGAGCCTGGAAGACCCGAACTACAGGCGCTTCCTGACCAATGCCATCCTCTGGTCCGCCGAAAAAGTCACCGCAAACGCCGCGGCAAGCCGCTGAATCCGCGAAAAATGAATTCAATCCGGTCCTCTCGATTTGCTTTCACACTTTGACGATCTTTTATATAAAAATCTGAATCATTTTTCTCAATCTATTGATTTAATCAAAATCCAAGCTAACATCTTTTTTTAATTGGTTTATATACCAACATAATTGATAGATCTCCAAAAAACCGCAGTCGATGCTTTATTAAATCAGGTAATGGCATGCTCAAGCTATTAACACGACCGGGCAATCAACGGCATCCACAGCAATTTCATCGTGGAATTCCGGTAGTTCATGAATTCGCATCAGGCGGGATAGCCTGCAAAATCGTTGCGGTTGGACGGAAATCCGAAAGATCCGCTCAATCAAAGCTTCTTTTTCAATCGTCATCACCTTCACACCTTGTTACTTTATTTCGATAAATTGGGAAATGTGCGAATTTTAATTGGAGTTTCGCCCATGCGTCTGAACTGGTTCTCCTCCATCTTTCATTCCTTCAAGAAATCCCAACCCACCCGGACTCGAAACAATCGGCCACGGCGATCCTTGGCCCTAGAACGCATGGAAGACCGTTGCACGCCTGCCACGGCCTCTATTTTTGGAACTTCAACACTTCGCATCGACTTCACCGCACCGAGCGATCAGGTTTCCGCCTCATTTGATGGCACCAACATCACATTGACCGGATCGTTCACCACCGCCCCCGCGCCCTTCAGTGGAATCAACAGAATCGAAATTTTGGATTCTGCGTCCTCCCCCTCCAACCAGAAAATGACATTCACCGGATCCAACCCGTTTACCCTTTCAGGCGGATTGGAATCGTCTGGCGTTGAAAGCGTCATTTTCAACCAAGAGATCGATGCTGGCGGCGGATCAAATGGAATCTCGGTGAACGCCCCGACTTCCATCGCCGTCAGGGCCGACCTCATTGCCGGGTCAGCCGGCGTCAAACTGATAGCCAACCCCGCGGCGACGGGTTCCTTTTCCTATGGCATCCTGGTGGAGAACGGGGCCAACATCTCCACCACGAATGACGGTGACATCGAACTGGATGGCCATTCGGGTAACACGGGAGGCGGATACCGAACGGGCGTTATCCTGCAATCATTCGCGAAAGTCACAGCCGACGGCGAGGCCAAGGTTTCGATCACCGGCAACGGAGGAACCAACGCCGGCCCCAGCAACCTCGGAATCTCCATCACCGACACATCCATTGTCTCCTCGGTGGATGGCGACATCACCCTGAGCGGAACCGGAGGCGGCGGGCAGGGGGCCGGCAACACCGGCATCCACATTGGCTCCTCTTCCCGCATCATCTCTTCAAACGGGTTCGTGGACATCACTGGCGTTGGCGGCACGGGAACCAACACGGGCAACTACGGCATCCGTCTCACCGGAACTTCCGCCATTGTCACGCAGGGCGGCGCGCTTTTGATGACCGGAACTGGCACCAGCGGAGGCAATGGCGCCGCCGGTATTTCCTTGGAAGCCAATTGCCAGCTCGATGCCGACGGCGGCGACCTCAAACTTGTGGCGGACAGCATCGACACGACGGGCGCCCCCATCATGTCGGTCGGTGGAACGGTTTCCTTTGAATCGCTGACAGCGGGACTTCCCATCAACCTGGGTTCGGGTGACAAATTCACGGGAACGCTCACATTGGGCCTTTCCGCAACCGAATTGGCCGCGGTCTCCGCCAATCTCGTCACCATCGGGTCGGCATCCACAGGCGCGGTAACCGTTTTTGGCAGCACCGAGCTCGCATCAACACAAAACCTGAAGATCATCTCGGGATCCACGATCAACAGTTCCTCCTCTTCCGTGGTGTTGTCGGTGGCTTCCCTGGAACTGGCGGCGGGCACAGGTATCGGCACGACCACTCCCTTCCGCACGGCTTCCAGCACGATCATCGCCTCCACGACCTCGGGCGGGGTTTCCATCTCCAACACCAACTCAGGAATCACCACAGCCACCCTTTCCGGATCGAGCGTGTCGTTCTCTACCACGGGCGCGCTGGATATTTCGGGGGGAACAGTGGCGGGAACCCTGAACATCACGGCGGGCGGCGACATCACCCAATCGGGTCCCTTCACCGTGGGCGGCGCGACAACGGTCAGCACCGCTTCAGAATTCGACATCATTCTTGACAAGGCGAATGATTTTGGTTCGATTGCCATCTCTGGCGGTCGCAATATCACCATTGCCGACAAGAACACCCTGACTCTTGGAACCCTTGCCGTCACGGGCAACCTCACCGCCAACTCCACAGGCGACCTCAACCTTGGACAAGGCTCCGTCGGCGGCACCCTCACCGCCAACAGCAACGGCGGGAACACCACCCAGGCCGGACCTCTCTCCGTCACCGGTGCATCCTCCATCAATGCCGGCGCGGGAAGCATTTCCCTCATTAACGGATCCAACAACTTCACGGGCGCCGTCAGCCTCACCGGCGCCACCGTTCAGATCACCGACGCCAACGCCCTCACCCTAGGAACCCTAGCCGTCTCTGGAAACCTCACCGCCACCTCCACCGGCAGCCTCAACCTTGGGCAAGGCTCCGTCGGCGGCACTCTCACCGCCAACAGCAACGGCGGCAACATCACCCAAGCCGGACCTCTCTCCGTCACCGGTGCCTCTGCCATCACAGGCCCAGTTGGGCCCATCGGAGCCAACGCCGGCGCTGGAAACATCACCCTTGCCAATGCCAACAACGACTTCACGGGCACCGTGGCCCTTACCGGCGCCGTGACTCAGATCACCGACAAGAACGCGCTCACCGTGACACTAACCACCACGGGAGACACCACACTCATCGCCGGTGGCAACCTCACGGCCAGCGGTTCGGTCTCAGGCTCCGGGAGCGACCTCACCACAACCACCACCAACGGCGAAACCACAACCTTCGGTTCCACCACCGTCGCGGCCAACCTCTCCGTCACCAGCGCCGGCGCCGTCAGCCAAACGGGAACCCTCACCGTCGGCGGAAACTCCAACATCAATGCCAGCGGGAACGCGATCACACTCACCGATAACAACAACGACTTCGCTGGAACCGTGACGCTCACCGGCGCCGTGACACGCATCACCGACAAGAACGCGCTCGCCGTGATCCTCGCGACCACGGGAGACACCACCCTGATCGCCGGCGGAAACCTGACGGCCAAGGGATCCGTCAACGGATCCTTGAAGGCGACGGCATCGGGTGGCATCAGCGGATCGGGCCACCTGGCTGTTTCAGGTGATTCGGAGTTCTCCGCCATATCTCCCGGCAGCATCTCGTTCACCAACCTCGCCTGCCTGGGCCAAATATCCGCCAACACCTCCTCCGGAAACGCCACCATCATCAACAGCGGCCCGATCCTCTTTTCAGGATCCGTTGTGGGCGTTTACTCCCTCAGGGCGCTGACGGGAGGCATCAGCGACTTCGGACCCGTATCGGCAACGGTAGGACTCGTCCTCGAGGCTCCCGGCGAATCCAGGCTCGACCAAGACCTTTCCGGACCGGGCGGCATCACCTTCAAGGGCACAGGCACCCTTGTGATCACTGGAAACAACACCATCACGGGCCCCACCCATATTCGCGGCGGCACCGTGATTCTGACCGGTGACCTGTCATCAAGCCCGATGACGGTTTCCGCGGGCACCTTCACGGGATCAGGCTCCGTCAAGTCGCTGACCGTCACCGGTGGAACGGCGAACCCCGACTTGAGGTTCTCAACCTCCTCGCTTTCCATCGGCAAGGCCGGCCGATTGGTCTTCCAGGTCGGCGGCATTATCGCGGGTGTCAACCAGGCCGTTATTTCGGCGAGTTCCGTATCGATTTCCGGCAAGCTCGCCATCGCCGCCAATCCGGCTTTCCGCACCGTCATGGGAAGCACCATCACCTTGGTCGACAACACGGGTGGGGGCAAGGTAACCGGACAATTCTCGGGCCTGGCCGAGGGGGCGCAGGTCATGGTCAACGGGATGCGCTATTTCATTTCGTACAGGGGCGGAGCGGGCAAGAATGATGTCGTGCTTAACCGGCCAACCATCGTGACGGCATCGGTTTCCAATCGGCAGATCAGCGTCCTTGACAAGGATGGCAGGTCGCGGACAAACTTCTTGCCCTTTGGTCCTTTCCTGGGCAAGGTGACCATTTCCACGGGAGACATCAACGGGGACGGCGTTCCCGATATTCTCACAGGATCGGGAATCGGCAATCGTCCCCATGTGAGGGTCTTCAACGGGGTCGACCTGTCGAATGTGGCCTCCTTCTTCGTTCTCGAGCCTTCACTGATGGGCGAGGTTTCCGTCGCCGCCGGTGACATCAACGGGGATGGCCGCGCGGACATCATCGCCGCCGCCGGGCGCGGCGACCCCGGCCTGGTCCGCGCCTATTCCGGAACCGACCTGTCCGTCATCAAGTCATTTTTCCCGTTCGGCTCCGGCTATACCGGGGGAGTGGCCATTTCAGCGGGCGACTTCAACGATGACGGCATCGCCGACATCGCCTGCGGAACGGGGGGACTGGTTCCCGCCAAGGTCAGGGTGTTCAACGGCGCCACGGGAGCGCTATTGGGAAACTGGACACCGTTCGTTGGCTTCTCTGGTTCGTTGTCCGTTGCCGTGGGCGACTTCAACGGCGATGGCCGGGTTGACCTGATCGCCGGTGCGGGCGCCGGTGGCAGGCCGGATGTGGCGATTTTCAACGGCGCCACGGGCAGGCGCATCGGCAACTTCACCACCTTCGGCTCGGGATACGCCAGCGGGATTTCCGTAGCGGCTGTTGACTATTTCGGTTCTGGAAGGAGTCAGGTGCTGGTTACCCCGCTGGCAGTCAACTCGACACCTGCCGTGCGGGTCTTCGATTTTCCCGGTTTCCGCTTGATCAGGGAGTTCGCGGCCATGGTGCCTGCGGGCGGCGCCTCGGTAACAGGAGCCAGCGGACAAAGGTGAAAATTTCATCGAATACTCACGGCAAACTGAGTCCATTTCCGCAGAATAACTCCGGAACAACAACCGTGAGTGGGCTTTCCCATGCTTGCCGTGATCTTTTCGACCTGTCAGGTTCTGTGCTGGCAGGCGAATCCTGACGCCGCGAAGCCTCGCTTTCCAGGGCCCGTCGAAGGCGGATACCTGCTGCCCAACGGCTGGACCGTGACCCCGGTCGGCCGGCAGGTTGAGCTTTCCGACTTGCCTCTCAACATCATCGTCGATGGCGGCCGGGCGTTTGTCGCCACCAGCGGATTCAACCGCCACGCGCTCTCCATTGTCGACCTCGCATCGGCCAAGTTGACCGATGAAACCACCGTGAGGCAAAGCTGGTATGGCCTGGCGCGGGACGGCGCGACCGGGCGCATCTGGTGGGCCGGAGGCGGACACGGCCAACTGCATTCCTTCAGCATCAAGGATGGCAAGCTCAACCAGACCTCGGCCAAGGAAGGAATCGGCATCACCGAGGGCATCCGCCTGCCGACGATCGATCCGACCGCCGGTTTCCGGAGCGGAATCCTTCTTGAAAAAGGCGCGAAGACCCTGGTCTCACTCGACATCAACAAGGGCCTCGCCCTGCGCGTTGACGCGGAAACGGGCAAGACGATCAGGACTTCGGCCATCGGCGGACGACCCTACGATGTCATCCCTTCGCCCAACGGCAAGCTTTTGATGGTTTCCGACTGGGCCGGCAAGCGGGTGCTCCTTCTCGACCCGGAAACCCTCGCGCAGGCGGGTTCCATCGCCGTTGGCGACCACCCCAACCAGATGGTGGCCCATCCCAAGGACAACAGGGTTTTCGTGGCGTGCGCCAGCAGCAACAAGGTCTCGGTGATCGACGCCCTGAGAGGGATCGTCGTGGAGGAGATCCACACGGCTCTGTTCCCCAAGGCGCCCGAGGGTTCAACCCCGTGCGCCTTGGCGCTCGACCCGGCCGGCAAGACATTGTTCGTGGCCTGCGCCGACAACAACGCCGTCGCCGTGATCGACATCGAACCACGCGAGGACGGCAAGCCCGCCAGCGCCGTCAAGGGTTTCATTCCCACCGGTTGGTATCCCACGGCGCTCGCCGTGACGCCCGATGGCCAACAACTCCTCGTGGGCGTCGGCAAGGGCAACCAGAGCAATCCCAATCCCCGTTACACCGAGGAGCAGAAGAAGGCGGCCGAGAAGGACGAGGTGCGTTCAGCCGCGCGGAGGCTGATGCCCTACCCCTACATCGGCACCACGCTTTCCGGCAGCCTCTCGATCATCGAGATGCCCGATGAAGCCAAGCTGAAGGAATACACGGCCCGGGTTTACCGCAATTGCCCCTACTCCGACTCGCAGTTGACGACGGCACCCAGCGCGCGAAAGACCGCCATTCCCACAAGGGTTGGCGACAAGTCTCCCATCGAGCATGTCATCTACATCATCAAGGAAAACCGCACCTATGACCAGGTGTTCAGCGACATCGAGCGCGGCAACCGCGATCCTTCCCTGCTCATGTTCGGCCGGAAGATCACGCCCAACCACCACAAGCTTGCCGAGGAATTCGTCCTGCTCGACAACCTGTATTGCAACGGACAGGTCAGCCGCGACGGACACCCGTGGAGCACGGGTGCCTACCACACCGATTACATCGCCCGCGACTGGCACCTCACCTACTCGCGCCGCAAGGGTGTTGATGACGACGATGACGGCGACCTTTCGAATCCGCCTTCCGGCTATTTATGGGATGCCTGCAAGCGCGCCGGCCTCAGCTACCGCAGCTATGGCGAATATGGCAAGCGGGTGAGCGAACCCGATGGCTCCTCCCGCATGGAAGGCCGCGTCCCCGGACTCATCGGCCACTTCTCGCCCAAGTTCGGACTTCTCCCCAAGGGTGCCGGCAAGCGCGCCGTGCGCGACACCGACAAGGTCGAAACCTTCCTTGAGGAGTTCCGCGAGTACGAGAAGAATGGCGACCTGCCCCGGTTCATCATCATGAGCCTCGGCGAGGACCACACCTCGGGCACCGCGCCCGGGGCCTTCACCCCCGAGGCCTGTGTCGCCAGCAACGACCTCGCCCTAGGACGCCTGGTGGAAGCCGTGAGCAAGTCCAAGTACTGGGCGAAGACGGCCATTTTCGTGATCGAGGACGATGCCCAGAACGGCCCCGACCATGTCGACGCCCACCGCACCATCGGACTGGTGGTCTCCCCCTACGCGAGGCGCAAGCATCTCGACAGCACCCAGTACGCCACGGTGAGCATGATCCGCACCATGGAACTCATCCTCGGCCTGCCGCCGCTCAGCCAGTACGATGCCGCCGCCCGGCCGATGTTCGAATCGTTCACCGACCAGGCGGACACCGCCCCTTACGGCCACCTTCCGGCGGAAATCGACCTGGAAGCCAAGAACAAGGCCACGGCTTATGGCGCCGCCCGTTCTGCGAAAATGGACTTCAGCGAGTACGACCGCATCGACGACTTCGAGTTGAACGAGATCCTTTGGCGGCACATCAAGGGGGCCAACGCGCCTTTGCCCCCGGCGGTTCGCAGGGCCATCGCGTTTCGCTCGCAAGCCGTGCGGTAACCAGACCCAACCCCGGATCCTGAAGAGTCGGCTCTAGAGCCTTGGCGGAGCTGACTTACGCTGTTATTTCAGCCTTTCGACACCAGGATCCCGCCCGATCACATTCCGAACGAGCCAAAGCAGCCATCCAACACCTGTTCCCGCCGCTTGCGCCAGTCGGTGGTTTTCCCCGGCTCGCGAACCAGGCCGGTTGAGATGCTGGCCGCGCCAAGAATACCCGCCAAAACCCAGGAGCCTGCCACGGGATTGGCATCCACGACGGAAGCGCCGGCCGGGTCATCGGGCAGCAGGTCGTCTGCCAAGGGCAACCAGAACTCGGGTTCGGTGGCAGGTTTCGAGACGGCCTTCGGGTCTCGTTGGTCTTCCGGAGCGGAAACCCCGTTGCCGGTTGTCGTGAATGGCGCCAACGATTCATCATCGTGGCCTTGCCGATCGTCCCCGGCATCGATTGTATCCGCCACGCGATCGACGAACCTGCGCACGGAGGTCTGGCGGACACATGAGGTTGCCATTATCACTGGCATGTAGGAATCCTGGGTGATCGTTGTCACGACCATGCTCGCGGCCGGTATCTGAGCCATTTCAGCGGACATCCGCCCTCCAAGGGCGGCTTGGCTGGAAGGCGTTTCAAGGGCGCGGGCCAGCATCGGTTCCGCGAGCGATGTCACGGCCGGTTCATGCCCGGAAAGGTCAGACCCATCCGCCATGCTTTCCATGCCGGAGAAGGCCACCATGTCGGCCAATCCGCGAAACATGAAACTGAAGAATCCGCCCAGCATGGAGAAGGCGTCGGAAGGAATGCCCGGAAACTCGGCGATGTCCGACCATTGTCCGGAAAAAAGCGACGCGACCGGATCAGGTTGTATCAAATCCGGCTGAACCCCATCAATCTCCGCATCGCCATCCAATGCCAACCCTGTTTCGCCATCCAGCCGGAAGGTGGTCAACATGCCGCCGGAAGCAAAGGAGACATGAATCAGCCCCGATTCACCATCGGCCCAACCCCAATAAAAGACCGATTCAGGGTCGGGAAAAAGAATGTCCTGTCCATCGAGGTCATCCAGTGAGATCCCGCCGGGGGCCCCCACCATGGTGAATGCGCGGATTTCATCGGAGGCCTCGACATACAAGGTGGCGGAGTTTCCGCCCGGCGCCACGGCAAAAATATATTCCGTTTCGCCCGAATAAACCCCCAAGGCCGGCTTTTCACCCGATTGGATTCCTGAAACTCCGGCTAAATCAGAAATCCCGGAGATCATAGGCGGTGCTATGGCGCAACCGGCATCCACGCTGAAAGCGCCCAAGCCATCAGGCTGGGTTCCCGCGATCATCGGGTCAGAATCAATCGCCAGGCCGGTGGCGGCATCCGCCCGAAAGGCCAGGCTTGATCCCGGTCCTGAAACGGAGATCGCCAATTCCCCCGATTCAGCCAACGACATGGCATAGCAACCATCACCGGTTTCAGGAAAACCGATCGGAAGCCCCTCGAAATCGCTTAACTCCAATAGGCCCGGCAAGGCGACCGCGGCGCCATCCACGGTGTTGATCGTGTACAGGCGCGCGGAGTTTCGGGCCTCCGCGACAAGCAGGGTGGCGACCCCGCCCTGCGCGGGACCGGCCACGGCCAACGGTATCCCGCCTTCCGGCAGGCCTGAAATCGCGATCAGCGACTCCGGGAGTTCGGGCGACTCGGACTCACGGCATCCCAAAAGAAAGGGGGCGTCGGCCTCGATGGGTGGAACCAGGAACAGGGAAACTGCGGGAAGCGCGCGCGACTCCAATGATTCAAGCAGGAAAGCTTGGCGCGGCATGGCCTTCTCCCATGAAAACCGATTTCTCTTTCATGAATCGGTGCATCAGGGAGGGCGACCTTAGCTGGAACTTGAGGAAATCAGCAAAGAAGCTGTTTTTTTCGCTGACGGACACTGGAAAAACCATTACTTGGAAAATATAGGAGTTATGCGCAAGAAGAAACGGCGCCAGAATCATTTCAAATAGAAGCCAAGAGGCCGGGAGTTGATCTCCCGGCCCCTTGGCTTGCTTCGCTGGAAGCGAAGTTATTTTTTCACTTCGTACTCGGCGTCGATCACATCGTCGGCTCGCGCTCCGGCACCGGGCGCGGCGCCGGACGGCCCCGCCTGCCCGGCACCCATTTGGGAAGCCGCGGCCATCGCCTGCTGCAAGTCCTGGGTGGCGCGCTTGATGGCCGCCACATCGTCGCCCTTGATCGCCTCGCGGGCCTTTTGGGCCGCGAGTTCAAGGGGCTTGCCATGGTCGCCCAGCTTGTCGCCGTTTTCCTTGAGGAATTTGTCAACGCGGTGGGCCGCGTTGTCGGCCTCGTTGCGGGCGTCGATCAGTTCGAGCTTGCGCTTCTCGTCGGCGGAGTGGGCCTCCGCGTCCTTGCGCATCTTTTCGACCTCATCCGTGGAGAGGCCGGAGGAACCCTTGATCTCCACATGCGCCTGCTTCCCGGTGCCGAGATCCTTGGCCGTCACCTTCAGGATGCCATTGGCGTCAAGCGAGAAGGTCACCTCGATCTGGGGCTCGCCACGAGCGGCGGGCGGAATCCCCTCGAGGTTGAACTCACCCAGCTTGCGGTTCGAGGGACTGGCCGCGATCTCGCTTTCCCCCTGGAAAACTGAAATGGTCACGGCTGTTTGGCCATCGGCCGCCGTCGAGAAGACCTGCTTCCTTTCCGTGGGGATCGAGGAGTTGCGCTCGATGAGACGGGTGAGCCGACCGCCAAGCGTCTCAATGCCCATGGAGAGCGGCGTGACATCGACGAGCAGGACATCCGACTTGCTGCCAAGGAGCAGTTGGGCTCCCTGGATGGCGGCGCCCACGGCGACCACCTCGTCGGGATTCACGCCTCGGTGCCCCTCCTTGCCGAAGACCTCCTTGACGAGTTGCTGGATCCTCGGCATGCGGGTCATGCCGCCGACCATGACGATCTGGTCGATCTCGCCGGGCTTGAGCTTCGCGTCGGCAAGGGCCTTCATCACCGGAACCTTGCAGCGCTCGAAGAGGGGCTCGCAGAGCCGCTCAAGCTGGGAACGGGTCAGCGTCATTTGCAAGTGCTTGGGACCCGAGGCGTCCGCCGTGATGAACGGAAGGTTGATGTCGGTGGAAGGCTGCTGGCTCAGGTCCTTCTTGGCCCTCTCGGCGGCTTCCTTGAGTCGCTGGAGAGCCATCTGGTCCTTCCGCAGGTCGATGCCGTTGGACTTCTTGAAGTCCTCGGCGATGTGGTCGATCACCACCTGGTCGAAGTCGTCGCCACCCAAGTGGGTGTCGCCGTTGGTGGATTCGACCTTGAACACCCCGTCACCCACATCAAGGATCGAGATGTCGAAGGTGCCGCCTCCGAGGTCGAACACGGCGATTTTCTCGTTGGCCTTGCGGTCCATGCCATAGGCGAGGCTTGCCGCCGTCGGCTCGTTGATGATTCGCATCCGCTGCTTGGTCTTCTTGCCGGTCTTGGGATCCTCGATGTCCCATTCCGTGTCGAAGCCCGCGATCTGGGCGGCCTCGATGGTCGCCTGCCTCTGCGCGTCGTTGAAGTAGGCGGGAACCGTGATCACGGCCTTGCGGACCGTGTGGCCCAGGTAGGCCTCGGCCGACTCCTTGAGCTTCCTCAGGATCATCGCCGAGACTTCCGGGGGGGTGTAGGTCTTGCCATCGATGTCCACCTTGGCCGGATCGTCACCGCTGCCGACGATCTTGTAGGGAACGAACTTCTCCTCGCCCTCAACCTCCTTGCGTCGGCGGCCCATGAACCTCTTGATGCTGTAGAGGGTCCGTCGCGGATTCGTGACGGCCTGGCGCTTGGCCTGGTCGCCCACGAGCCTTTCTCCCTTGTCGGTGAAGGCCACCACGCTGGGCGTGATGCGGTTGCCTTCCTGGTTGGCGATAACCTTGACCTCGCCTCCTTCCATCACGGCAACCACGGAGTTGGTGGTTCCCAGGTCGATGCCGATGATTTTTTCCTCTGCCATGATCCACTTCCATTTCTGCCACCATGCCGGTGGCGTTTGGGTATCTGATCGTGCCCCTTGGTGATCCTCAGGCTACTGGCCACGCATTGCAGCAATCGTCATGCCAGACGAGCCAGCGCCATGCCCAATTCAACCCAAGGCTCATTAAGAAATAGACTTACGACGATTGAAATAAATGGATAGATTCATGAGATCAGAATAAGGCGCCAAAATGGCAGCGAGCCCAAAATGGCGTCTTTTCGGCCGGTTGCCATTCTGGCAGCCACTTAGATGGCCGCGGAATCCGCCGCCTCATCGCTTGCCAGCCAATCGGCCAGATGGGCCGAAAACGCCTCCTGCAAGGCCCGTGTCACGGGCCCGGGAACACCGTCATGCACGGGGTTCGCGTCCACCCTCACAATGGGCAGAATCTCCGCGGAGGTGCTCGTGAGGAACATCTCGCGGCACCTTGGCAATTCCTCAACCCGTAGCGGGCGCTGCCTGACGGGGATATTCCTCGACGCGGCCAACTCCAGGATCAGCTCACGCGTGATTCCGGGCAGGATCCGGGGCCCTTGGGGATGGGTGATGACGGCGCCGTCCATCACGGCGAAGAAACTCGAGTGGCCGCATTCAGTCACCGTGCCGTCGTCCTTGTGCAGCAGCGTCTCATGGTTGCCGGCTTCCTTGGCCGCCTGCACGGCAAGGCAATTGCCAAGCAGGTTGAGCGATTTGATGTCGCAACGCCCCCACCTGATGTCCGGATGGCGCGACACCCCGACGCCGGCGGCGCGCTTGGGGGCGTACGGGTCGGCGAACGGCGAGACATAAAAGAGTTCGCAAGGCCTCGGATGATCGGGAAACGCGTGGGCCCTCGGCGCGGCGCCGCGGGTGACCTGAATGTAGACCGTGGCCTCAAGATGGCCGGAATGGTTGACCAGTTCCTGCACCCGGCGCGGCAGGGTGGCCGCCTGGTCATGCCTGATGCCAAGCTCATGGAGACTGCGCGTCAGCCTCCGGAAATGGCCGTCGGCCAGGTGCAGCCGACCCCGGTAGACGCGTAGGAACTCGTAAACCCCGTCGCCAAAAAGGTAGCCGCGGTCCGTCACGGGCACGCGGGCCTCCGAAAGCGGCATGATCGATCCGTCAAGGCTGGCCGGTATGTCGCTCATGTCAGCGGCGCCTCGGAGGCCACCGGCTCGACCTCGGCCGGGCCGGACTTGGGAATCACGGGCGGACGGATCGGAAGCCTCATGGTGAAGCATGTGCCCCTGCCCGGCTGGCTCTGCGCGCTGAGCGATCCGCCATGGGCCTCGAGAACCTTGCGGGCCGTTGGCAACCCGAGCCCGCTACCGCCCGGCTTGGTGGAGAAGAATGGCTTGAAGAGGTTTTCCATCGCCTCGGGAGGAATGCCGGCCCCGGTGTCGATCACATGCAACACCAGCCAGGGCCCCTCGGCCGCCGCCAGCAGGGTGAGTTCGCCGCCGCCGGGCATGGCCTGCTGGGCGTTGAGCATCAGGTTCAGCAAGGCCTGCTTCATCAGGTCGGGGTCGAGGTGGACGGGAGGCATGTCCGCCGGCAGGAAGACATTCACCCTCACATTCGAGGAGCGCGCCATCGGCTCGAAAAAATCAACGAGTTCCTCAAGAACCTTGCGGAGGTCATACGGCCTCAGCGCCAAGTCCTTCACACGCGTGAAGCGGAGGAAATCGTTGGAAACCTCGACCAGCCTGGAACATTCATTCTGCAGTCGGGTCACCCGCTCGAGCGCCCGCCTTTCGCGCGGCGACTGCGGAGACTCGAAATCCTCGGCGAGCAACTGGAGGTTGAGCCCGAGGGTGGACAGATGATTCTTGATTTCGTGGATGAAAACGCCGGCGGTCTCGGCGAGTTCCGTGTAATGGTTGGTGAGCATGGGCCCGTCCCCGGAACAGGAACGCGCCGGGAGGGCGAGGCATCCCGGCGCACCATGGATTGTAAGGGGGCTTAGCGGTCCCGGTCACCGCGCCGGCCGCGGCCTTCGCCGCGCTCCCGCCGCGGTTCGCGCTCGCCGCGTTCACCCCGTTCGCCGCGTTCGCCCTCGGGGCGTTCGCGACGGGGAGGCGGGGCGTCGCCACCCTCGGGGGCTCCCTCGGCGGGCTTGAGCAGCACCTTGCGGGAAAGCTTCACCCTGTCGTGCTCGTCGATGGCGATCACCTTCACCTGGATGCTGTCGCCAACCTTGCAGATCTCGTCGACCCGGGAAATGAAGCCGGAGTCGAGTTCGCTGATGTGGCAAAGGCCGTCGCGTCCGGGCAGGATCTCGACGAAGGCGCCGAATTCCTTGATGCTGGTCACCTTGCCATCGTACACCCGGCCCACCTGCACCTCCTCGGTGATGGCGGCGACGCGGCGGCGGGCCGCCTCGGCACCCTCGGCGTCGGAGTGGCTGATGTAGACGGTGCCGTCGTCCTCGATGTCGATCTTGGCGCCGGTGCTTTCCTGGATTCCCTTGATGTTCTTGCCGCCCGGCCCGATGAGCAGGCCGATCTTCTCAGGATTGATCTGCACGGTGAGCAGCCTGGGGGCGTGCTTGGAGATCTCGGAGTTGGGCTTGGAAAGCACGGCCAGCATCGTGCGCAGGATGCGCCTGCGCGCCATGCGGGCCCGCTCGAGCGTCTCGCGCACGATCTGCTCGCTGATGCCGTTGTTCTTGAGGTCAAGCTGGATGCCGGTGATGCCGAGACCCGTGCCGGCGATCTTGAAGTCCATGTCGCCGTAGTGGTCCTCGTCGCCCTGGATGTCGGTGAGCAGGATGTGCCGGTCGCCTTCCTTCACCAGGCCGATGCTGATGCCGGCCACGGGGTTGAGGATCGGAACGCCGGCATCCATGAGGGCCAGGGTGCCGCCGCAGACGCTCGCCATGCTCGAGCTGCCGTTCGACTCGAGGATGTCGGACACCAGGCGGATCGTATAGGGGAAATCCTCGATGGAGGGGATCACCGCCTTGAGGGACCTTTCGGCCAGGGCGCCGTGGCCGATTTCCCGGCGGCCGGGACCGCGGATCGGCTTGCATTCGCCGACGCTGAACGGCGGGAAGTTGTAGTCGAGCATGAACTTCTTGGCGACCTCGTCAAGAAGCCCCTCGACCCTTTGCTCGTCGGATGATGTGCCAAGGGTGGCCGTGACCAGGGCCTGGGTTTCGCCGCGCTGGAACAGCGCCGAACCGTGTACGCGGGGCAGCAGGTTGGTTTCACAGTGCAGGGCCCGGATCTCGTCCTCCGGCCTGCCGTCAAGCCGCTTGCCGGAAAGGATGGCCTCGCGCACCACCTTTTCCTCGATCTGGGAGAGGATTGAGGAAAGCACGGCGGGCTCAACCGGGGGCTGGCGGTCGGCAGCCAGGTAGACGGCCTTGATCTTGTCCTTGAGGGCGGAAACGGCGGCGTTGCGCGCCGCCTTGCCGGGAGTGTACTTGGCCGCCACGAACTCCGCGCCGAACTTCCCGGAAATCTCGGCGTGCAGCGGGTTGGCCGGAGGCGCGGGAGGAAGCGCCTTCTCGGACAGGCCCGCGTCGGCACGGAACTTGATGATCGCGTCGACAATGCGGCGGATGTGCTCGTGGGCGAACAGGATCGCCTTGAGCATCTCATCCTCGGGCATCTCGCGGGCGAAGCCCTCGATCATCGTGATCGCCGACTTGGTTCCGGAAACCACGAGGTCGAGGTCGCTCTCCTCGAGCTGGTCGTAAGTCGGCATGGCCACAAGCTGGCCGCCGACGCGTCCGACCCTCACCGAACCGGTCGGCTCGAGGAACGGGATGTGGGAGATGTGCAGGGCGGCGCTCGAGCCGATCATCGCCAGCACATCGGGATCGAAGCTCCTGTCGGCCGACAGGGTGCTGCACATCACCTGGACCTCGTTGAGGTAGTTCAGGGGAAACAGCGGACGGATGGGCCTGTCAATCAGGCGCGAGGTGAGCGTTTCCTTGGTGGAGGGGCGCGTCTCGCGCTTGATGTAGCCGCCGGGGAACTTTCCGGCGGCGTAGGTCTTCTCGCGGTAGTCGACGGTAAGCGGGAAGAAGTCGCGCTTGGGATCCGCGGCGCCCTCGACGGCGGTGACCAGCACGGTCGATTCGCCCATGCCGACGACGACGGCGCCATGGGCCTGCTTGGCGAGCTTGCCGGTCTCGAGGACGAGGTTGGCGCTGCCCATAGGGAGTTCAAGTCGGGTAATTTGCATGATCTCGATTTCCTGTGTCTTTCATTGGACCGACCCCGCTGGGATCGGTGCGTTCCTGGGGTCAAGGCGCGCGATAAGTTTTTGGGGGAGAACCTCGGGGCCTTGGGCCGCCGCGGTCGTGTCGAGGTGAGGCGAATCGCCGAACCAGACTTCCCAAGGAATGGAACCGACCATTCCCAGCCACGCGCCAGTAAACAGAAAACCCCGGGCGGGCCCGGAGTCTTGTTCGTTACTTGCGGAGGCCCAAGCGGGCGATCACCGCGGCGTACCGCGCGTGGTGCTTGTTGCGGAGATAGCCCAGAAGCGACGATCGCTTGCTGACCATCTTGAGAAGTCCCCGCCGGCTGGCGTGGTCCTTGGCGTGGGTTTTCATGTGACCGTGAAGGTCGTTGATGCGCTCGGTCAGGAGCGCGATTTGAACTTCGGGAGAGCCGGTATCCTGCTCCTCTTTGCGGAACGATTGGATGATTTCGGTCTTCCGCTCCTTCGTGACTGCCATCGTTTCCTCACCTGATCCCGCGACTTGTGGCGGGGTTCACATTCTTGCCACTTTTTTCCAAGTTTGAATGATAGCAGGCCGCCACGGCCATGCAAGCCTTCAGGATGCCGAGGCCCTTGCCAACCTGTCGCGAACTGCCCACCAGCGCGGTTCGTCCGGCGGAAACACGGCGACGATGAGGTCCAATCCCAGCGAATCGAGCCGGTGCAACGCCGCGAACAGGGCGCGCTCGGCCTCGGCGGGCGTCCCCGGAAGGATCATGTCGGCCGGCGTGGCGCCAAAGGCGAGGGTCGCCATCTTCCGTCCCTCGGCCCGGGCTTCCCGGGCCATGCTCACGGCGGCTTCAGCGGTGGCAACCGCCACCAGTTTCGTGCGCGGGGCGTAGTGGCGAGTCTCAAGGCCGGGAGACCTGGCCACGGCCTCGGATCCCGGGCCCACCGCGAACCGGCCCAGCACTTCCTCCAGTTTCATGGGTGAAACGGGGCCCGGCCTCAGGAGTCGAGCCGGGCGGGTGGTGGCGTCCACCACCGTGCTTTCCACCCCGGCCAGGCAGGCGCCGCCGTCAAGGATCAGGTCCACCCGGCCGCCAAGGTCCTCCCAGGCATGGCATGCCAGGGTGGGCGACAGCCTTCCGCTTGAATTGGCGCTTGGCGCCACCACCGGCTTGCCACAAGCCCGGAGCAACTCCCGGGCCACGGGATGCGCCGGCACCCTGAGCGCCATGGTGGGCCCTCCCGCCGTCACCGCGTCGGCCAGGCCCGGCCCCCTGGGCAGCACAAGGGTGAGGGGGCCCGGCCAAAAGGCGCCAGCCAATGCCTCGGCCACCGGGTTCCATCCATCGCCGACGAGCGACCTCGCCTCGGCGACTCCCGCGACATGAACAATCAGGGGGTTGGAGGATGGACGCCCCTTGACGCTGTAAATCCGCGCCACGGCATCGGGATCATGGGCAAGGCCGCCCAACCCGTAAACCGTTTCCGTCGGGAACACGACGAGTCCGCCATCCGCCAGAACGCGGGCGGCCCGGGCGATGCCATGCTCATCCGCGGCAACGATCATCTGCGGTTAAATCTGGTAAAAGCCTGAAAAATTGTCGAATTCACCCTTGGACGCACCGCGGATCCTGAGCGATGGCTTGTCCATCATCACCATGCTGTGGGGCGCCACCGACTGGGTAAGCCACACGCTTGAGCCGATCACCGAATGGTGCCCCACCACGGTTTCGCCACCGAGGATGGTGGCGTTGGCATAGACCACGACATCGTCCTCGAGCGTTGGATGGCGCTTGCGGCCCCGGATGATGTTGCCATTCGAGTCGCGGGGAAACGACAGGGCCCCGAGCGTGACACCCTGATAAAGCTTGACGCGGTTGCCGATCACACAGGTTCCACCCACCACGACACCGGTGCCATGGTCGATGAAGAACCCGGGGCCGATCCTCGCCCCCGGATGCAGGTCGATGCCGGTTTGCCCATGGGCCAGTTCCGTCATCATGCGGGGAATGACAGGCACCCCCAGAAGCAACAGTTCATGGGCCAGCCTGTAAACGGCGACCGCATGCAGGCCGGGATAGCAAAAAACCACTTCCTGGCAGCTGTGAGCCGCGGGATCACCCTCATAGGCGGCCAAGACATCGGCCTCGAGCACTTCACGCAGCGCCGGCAACCGCTCGAGGAGGCCTAGCGCCTGCTCCATCGACCGGTCCTTGGATTCCGATGGGGTGCGGCCGGGCTGGCCCACACGGGAAATCTGCTCGGCCAGCCTGACACGAAGGTCGTCGAGCAGGTCGCCGACATGGTAACGGATATTGCCGGAATTGAGGTTTTGCCGCCGATGGAAGCCGGGAAACAGGAGTTCAAGCAGGTCTTCGACAATCGCCGCGATGGCGTCGCGTGACGGAATGATTTCATTTCCAAGGTTGCATGTTCGGGAATGCCGTCCATACGACGCGACAAGCGCCTTGGTCAGGTCTTCCGGAAATGAATCGCGCGATTCCACGGCGCGGGCCTCCCAACATCATTCGTATCGTAGCGAACGCCCGGTTCCCGCCACGAATGGTCACGAACGGTCTTGTCCGACAACTGGAAATTGTTCACTGCCCAAAAACCGTGCAACAAGTTGCCCTGATCGCACGCAGCCCATGCAAACTGATTGGCCAATCAACGCGCGGCCGGGAAACCCGAATCTTTTTTAGGATCACAAGATCAAACAAACCAATGACTTGCGACAAATGCACCCAAAAATTCTGCAACACCGAAACAGTTGGCACGGTGACTGCATTACATGTTTTGTTCGACTCGGGGACAGAGGCGAACACTCGCTCCGGGCGGGCAGGTTCAAGGGAGAGGTGGACCTGTCCGTTCGGAGCCCGAATCAAGCGCGAAGCGCAAGAGGAGCCAAGCCTTCCGGAGTTCATCGGACCAAGGGGAGAGGTGGTCCGGTGAACCCGGAGGGCTTATTTTGCAATATGGTCAACAAGTTCAATTAGCTTGTCCAGCCAACTGTCACCTGCCATAATTTTGTCATGCGGGATTGGTATATCGGCTGTGCCCAGCCTTCCCAAGGCTGTGAGACGAGTTCGACTCTCGTATCCCGCTTGTTCCAATCCGCTCTTTCAAGCTCTGTCCAACTCAACCCGGCAACCCGAACAGCGCCCGGGTTTGGGAATCGGCGCTTCCCTTGAAGGCGATGAGGTTCAGCTACAGGTTGCCTTGGGAGCAGAATTGGTCGCCGAAACCGGCCCGGCGACCGCCCCGGCAAGTGACTTGCGCGTGAATCCCGTCTTGTGGGCGAAGAAGTCCACTCCGCTGCGTTCGATCGTCGGGCTGTGCCCATAAAGCACATCCAACACCATGACCGGCCCGGCGGGCGAAATGTACAAGATATCGTCGATGTCCAGATTCCTCGACATTGTCTCCCGCATCAGGGATTCAATATCCGGCACGCGGATCTGCGCGAATCCGCCAGGCCTTAGGACATGCAGAAACCCCGCCAGCACCCGCGGCACATCGTGGCGGAAGTAATGTTCCAGGTTGTGCGAGCAATACACGGCGTCGAACTGCCCGGGCGGCAGCGTGGGCAGTTCCCGGGCGTCAAGCACGATGTCCGGCTTGCCGGCCGGGTCGATGTCGAGCAGCACCTGCTCGAACAAGGCGTAGGGCTCGGGCAAGGGAATGGCCTTGGAATTCCCACCGACATTGAGCACGCGCTTCATCAATCAGCCCGCCATTTCCGACCTTGCGCCACCACCTCGGTTCCGGCGAGGCTAACGCGTAGGTACCAAGCCGGAGATTCTTCATGCTAGCTTACCTGGCGCTCGCGGCCGCCATGGTGGCCGGGGCCAACCCGCTTGAACCCGGCGACCACAAGCGCGCCCTCACCTGCGGCGGCATCAGGCGTTCCTACATCGTGCATGTGCCACCCGGCGTCAATCGGTCGAAACCCGCTCCGGTGGTGCTGGCCCTGCATGGCGCCGCCATGGACGGTTCGATGATGGCCTGGTTCTCGGGCCTCAACAGGAAGGCCGACGAGGCCGGATTCATCGCCGTGTATCCCAGCGGCACGGGCTTTGGCCCCCTCAAGGCGTGGAACTCGGGCGGCCTGTCAGGCCCCCTCGCGGCCGGCAAACCCGACGATGTCGCCTTCATCTCCTCACTGCTCGATGATCTGGAAACCGTGGCCAGGGTGGACACCAAGCGCGTCTACGCCTGCGGCTTGAGCAATGGCGGAATGATGTGCTACCGGCTGGCATCGGAACTTTCGGGGCGCATCGCGGCGATCGCCCCCGTCGCTGGAACCGTGACCGTGGAGCCATCCAAGCCGTCACGCCCGGTTCCGGTGATCCATTTCCATGGCACGGGCGACACGATCGTTCCGTTTGAGATCAAGCGAGGCAAGGGTCCGCCATTCGTGAAACTCAAGGGCGTGCGCGAATCGGTGGGCCTGTGGGTGGAGATCAACGGCTGCCACGATGCCAAGCCGGCCGAGACCCTGGCCCAGCCGCCCGAAGACTTGCCGGTCATCCGTGAGACCTGGACGGGCGGAAAAAACGGTTCGGAGGTGGTGTTGGTGACAATCAAGGATGGCGGACACACCTGGCCGGGCGAGAAACCGCCTGTGGGCTTCATCGGCAAATCCACGCGCAAGGTCTCCGCCAACGACCTCATCTGGGAGTTTTTTCAGCGGCATCCCATGAAGTAGCCGACCGTTTCCAGGCCGAGAGGCCACGCCCCCCACGCCAGCCGGACTTCTGGCCGCGCCCAATGCCCCCATGATGCCGCCGGAATCTCGTTGAGCGGGGCGGCGCGCGGTGTTAGGGTTTCAAAAGATCCCATAACCAGATTCCAACCGATTGCGGGAGATCTTCCCTTGCGCGCGACATTCTGGGCGATTGTCTCGGCCTCCGTGCTCCTGGCGGTGGCGTTGGCCCTTCGCACGGGCCCCGGCGTGGCGGCCTCTGAAAAGAAACAGGCCCGGGCCGAATCAGGGATCCAGAAGCGTGAACCGTGGACAACATCCAAGGTGACGGGTTCGCCCGAACCGCCCGACCCCTACACGATGGTGAAGGTGTTTCCTGGCCAGAAGTTCCTCGAGGCGTTGGAACTGGCCCCGATACCGGGAATGAAGGCCTGGCTGGTTGCCGAGAGGCCGGGTAAGGTTCTCTGGTTTGATGCGGATCCAACCAAGGCGCTGCCAAAGGTGGTTCTCGATGTGAAGCACACGGTTTACGGGCTGGCGCCGCACCCGGCGTTCCAAAAAAACGGCCACATCTTCCTGACCGAGGTTCCGGAAGTCGCCAAGGAAACTCCGGAAGGTACCCGCCTGGTTCGCTACACGGTGAATCGGGAGACGATGACGGCCGATCCCGCGAGCGCCAAGCTGGTGGTGTCCTGGCCGAACGGCGGCCACAACGGCGGCTGCCTGCGTTTCGGCCCGGACGGGATGCTGTATGTGTCAACTGGCGACGGCAGCGGCATCGCCGACAGCCTGCTGGCCGGGCAGGATCTCGGCACGGTGCCCGGGAAGATCCTCCGCATCGATGTCGACAGGCCCGATGAGGGCAAGGGCTATTCGGTTCCGAAGGACAATCCGTTCAGGGACACGAAGGGCGCGAGGCCCGAAATCTGGTGCTACGGGATCCGCCAAAGCTGGAAATTCAGCTTCGATGCCGCCACGGGAGACCTGTGGGCCGGCGAGATCGGGCAGGACCTCTGGGAATCGGTGCTGAGGGTTGAAAAGGGAGGCAACTACGGCTGGAGCGTCAACGAGGGAAGCCATCCGTTCCGGCCGGAGAGGCCCAAGGGCCCGACCCCGATCCTGAAGCCGGTCGTCGAGCACAACCACTCCGAGTTCCGTTCGATCACGGGCGGCTTTGTCTACCACGGCAGGAAGCACCCCGAACTCAAGGGCGCCTACATTTATGGAGACTACGACACGGGCCGGGTTTGGATGCTGCGATACGACCGGAAGGCCGGCCAGGTGACCGAGCACCGCGAACTCGCCAAGACTCGGTTGCGCATCGTGGCCTGGGCCCAGGATGCCGATGGCGAGGTGTACGCCCTGAACTTCATCGACGGCGGCATCCATGAACTCGCGCCGGCGGCACCCACCGACACGGTGGTCCAATCGGCGTTCCCCAAAAAGCTGAGTGAGACGGGAATCTTCGCCGACACCGCCCGGCACATCCCCGCCCGGGGCGTGATCCCCTACTCGGTGAACTCCGAACTGTGGTCCGACGGGGCGGCCAAGGAACGGTTCATCGCCGTGCCGGGGGAAGGAAAGATCGAATTCGAGACGGTCACCTACCCACAACCGGCCCCCGGTTCCGTGCCGGGCTGGAGGTTCCCCGACGGCACGGTGCTGGTGAAGACATTCGCGCTGGAAACCGAACCGGGCAGGAAAACCCGGCTTGAGACGCGCCTGCTGGTGGCCTCACGCGTGGGCGGCACCGAGGAGTACGGCGACCAGGTGTGGCACGGCTACACCTACATCTGGAACGAGGCGCAAACCGACGCCGAACTCGCCCACATCAAGGGCGCCGACAAGGAATACACCGTGAAAACAGCGGCCGGCGCGCATGCGCGGAGCTGGCATTTCCCCAGCCGGGCGGAATGCACCATGTGCCACACGGTCACGGCGAAGTACGCCCTGGGCGTGAACACGGCGCAGATGAACCGCGACCACGACTACGGCGGCGTGATCGCCAACCAGCTATCGACTTTCGAGCACATCGGCATGTTCGACAAGAAGCTGCCGGCCCCGCCCGAAAAGCTCGCGAAAATCGCCGACTACAAGGATGCCAGCGCCCCCATCGACGCCCGGGCGCGGGCCTACCTGCACGCCAACTGCAGCCACTGCCACCGGAAATGGGGCGGGGGCAACGCCGAGTTCCAACTGCTCAGCACGCTTCCCCTGGCGGAACTCGGAATCGTCGGCGCCAAGCCCCAGCACGGAAATTTTGATCTCAAGGATCCACATTTGCTGGTTCCCGGCGATCCGGAAAGGTCGATGATTCACCACCGCATGACAAGGCTCGGACTGGGCCGCATGCCGCACATCGCCTCGGGCATGGTGGATGAGCCGGCGGTGAAGCTCGTGCACGACTGGATCAAGGGCCTGAAATGATCGGCTGGCTCCCGTGATTTCCCTTGCCCGAGCCAAACGCCGGGCGCGCCAACCGGCCCACATTGGATAATCCCATGAAGACCCTGCCGTCCTTGCTGCTCGCGGTCGCCTGCGCGTCGATTGTCTTGGCGCAGGAACAAATCGACAGGAACGATGTCGCGGCGCGTGGCGCGGCGACGGGCAGGCTGTTCGTGAGGGTCCGCGTGACCAAGTCGACCCCGGCGCGCGATGCCGTGCTCGTGAATTGGCGCCGGGGCGGCGAGGGCCTTGGCGGCTTGGTTGTTCGCGGGCAGTTCAAAATGGCGGGCGACAAGGCCGCCGTGCCCTTGGGATCCTGGACGGAACCCGTTTCGCTCAAGGAAATCGTGGGAACGGCCAAGGGCTGGGAATTTCCCAGCGTCGTGGTGACGAGTGAACCGGTCGCCAAGGGGAAATCCGTCACCCCGGGGCCCACGCTCACCGATGTGGCGGTGGAGTTCGAATTCTCCGAGCAGGGCAAGGCTTTCAAGTCGTTCACGGAAACGGCGCCCAAGGGATCGACGGTGGGGTTCGCGTTTCCCGGCGGCATGCTCGCCAAGAGCCCGACTCCCTGATTCACCTCCCAACTCAACGGCCTGGGCGCGCACGCCAGGCTTAGGCGCGAAAGGCTGGAGAAGGCATTTCCGGAACCCGCGCCGCTGCCAAGGCAATTCGCGATCATCGGCCACATGGGCGGCTATGGCGATGGACCGCCCGGCCTCAGGGGCAGCCATGGCTTCGGCGTCCGCCACAACAACCCGGCCATCCTCCGTGATGAATTCCAGGTGCTCGCCCTGCTGGGAGTCAACGGCATGGTGGACTCGATCCACCTCGCCGATGCCGCCGGCGTGGGCGACCGTTTCCGCCGGATGTTCTGGGGGCCCCCCGGTTCCGGGGATCCGATGGCCTTCTTCCAGAAGGGGGGCAAGGCCGCCGAAATGCCGGATGGCTGCCCGTATGACCCGGCGTTGAAGCCATACATCCGCGAGGTGGTGGCCAAGGCCCTCAAGGTTCACCAATCGGCAGGCGCGAGGGAGTCGTGGGGGCTGTGGGATGACGAGATGGGGGTCTACGCCAAGGAGCACATCGCCCGCTGCGAGCGCTGCGCGACGGTGTTCCGCGACTACCTCAAGTCCAATCATGTCGAGCCGGCGCAGGTGGGCGCCGGATCATGGAACGAGGTCAGGCCCTACCCGCTCTGGCTGTCGGACACGGAGGCGAAGGACAAGAAGGCGTTCCCGACGGGCCTGAAGCCGGCCCCCGCCGGAAAGGCCGATTCCCTTCTTTACTACTACACCTATCGCTTGATGAGCCATGCCAACGGGGTGATGTTCCCCGAAGCGGCCGCCGCGTTGGCCGAGGCCGGCGTGAAGCTCTACGCCATGCAGGGGCCGACACCGAGCTGGAACGGCTCAAGCCTCGACTGGCATGAGTTCTACGACCTGAAGCCCAACCGCGCCTTCGTCTTCGAGACATCCAACCGCGACGCGCGCGTCTGGCAGTGGGAGTCCTACCTCGCCGACATCGGGCGCGGCATCTCCCTGCGCCATGGCCTGGCCCAGGGGTGCCTCATGAAGCCCCACCGCGGGGCGCCGGCCCAGCGGATGCTCGGAATCGTGTCCCGCGGAACAACCGCGCTGGAGTGGTACACCTACGGCCCCGACTACTCCAAGGGCGACAGCTTCTCGCAATCTCCCGAACTTCTGGAGCAGGTCGCCCGGGCGGCCAGGTTCTTGGGCCGGGCCGAACCCTACCTTTACGAGGCCTCCTTCGACGGGCAGCCCGAGGTCGCGTTCGTCTCCCCGCGCTCCTCCGAGATCTGGAGCCGTGCCACCGGTCCCGGCCTCGCGGCGTTCGAAAACGCCAAATGGGTTTACCTGGCCCTTCGCCATGCCCATATTCCCGTCGATGTCCTCAGTGAAAGGCAGGTCGCCGAAGGCAAGCTTGGTAAATACAAGGTGATCTATGTTCCCGGGCCCCACCTTCACCACGATACGGCCGGGGCGCTTCGCGCCTGGGTGGGCGCCGGTGGCACGGTCTGGACCGATGCGACGGGCCTCTCACGCGACGAGGCGAACCAACCCTCCGCCGACATGAACGAAATGCTCGGCCTGAAGGCAAGGACGCTCGAATCATGGGGCACCGTGGCCCAGTACCGCGCGACAACACTCGAACCCCTTGCCGAGGCGTCGGCACCCGCCTCCGCCACCATCAGGACGGGCGACAAGGCGGTCGCGGCCCGCATCGCGCGCGAACCGCTTGAGCCTTCAACGGCTGAAACATGGCACTCCTTTTCCGATGGCAAGGCGGCGGTCACGCGCAACCGCCAGGGCAAGGGTGAGGCGATCGCCGCGGGACTTTGGACCGGCATCAGCTATTCCGCAACCGTGAGGCGGACCGACTTCAACATGCGTGACGACTTCGACCCTGCGCTCCGCGACCTGATCGCCGCGCCCGCGGTCGCGCGCAAGGTCTGGCGGCCGGCGATTCCATCCGACCCGCTCGTCGAGGCGATCGCGCTGCGAAAGGATGGCCGTCGATCCGTGGCACTCATGAATTGGAGCTACCGCATGGACGAGAACGCCCTGAACAGGGCCAGGCTCCAGCCCGTCAAGGGACTTCGCATCGAACTTCCCGGCTATCCGAACGCCAGCTCGGTGAGTTCCATCAGGCACGGAAAGCTGGAGTTTTCAAGCGGCGCCGTCGTGCTGCCCGACCTTGAGGAAATCGACCTGCTCGTCATCGAGTGACCGCCGCCGAGGCGCTGTCAAAAGAAAACGAATGTTCTATTCCGCTCTTGGCGGCTCCTTGAAACCGACAGGCTACGCCAGGTGCCGCCACCCGTTTTCATTTCCCCGGACATGCCTGGTTCCATTCGGCAACATGAAGCCGGGCCATGCCGGGGCGGCCTCAGCCCTCAACCCCGAGCGCCGACACCTCAAGCGAGAAAGGCCCAGCCTTGCCGTCGGCGAGCATGAAGCCCACCGATACCACGGGGCCGGCTTCCGCCGCCGGAGGCGCCGAAACCGGGGTGCCGAAGCGCGTGGCCTTGAACTCCGCCAGGGGAAACCGAACGGTTTGCCTCGTCCCGGCGCCCGTGGTGAATCGGACGCGATGGGAAAAGGCCATCGGCGCCCCGAGAGTGTACAGGTTCAGGAGGTAATCCCGGCCATCCCCCTTGACCGTTGCCACGATGACATCGCGGGGACCAAGCGCCAAGTCGCCGGGAAGCGATCGCATCGAGGCGAAGCCGCCACCGTTGGCCAGCGACAGTTCACCCGAAAAAACTAGGGCGCCCGTTGGTCCGGCCCCGACCCTGGAGACGGACCTTCCGCCCATCACATCGTCGTTGACGACCTGCCACAACGACGCGGCATCAGGGCGCATGAATTCCGCGATGGGACGGATCACATCAGAACCCATCCTCGAAACGACGGGATCAATTCTTCTTCAGGTTCATCCGGCAGCCGGTCTCCGGAGGCACGGATTCGCCAACCTTGTCCACCGGGTGGTTGAACAGGTATTTCCAAACATCCTCGTGGATGTACTTGCCCGCAGCGTCCTTGACAGCCGATCCGCCGGGGGTGACGGCACCATGGGCCCTTTTTTCGTCGCCCTTCACATCGGCGTCGGTAACCAGCCTCCGGCTATCTCCATAGGGCGCAAGAACCTTGTCGACATTCACCACCGGCCCGAACTTGTTGAGGCCCAACAGCAACCATGACCGGCAATAATGATCCCCCTTCCATCCGCCATCGAGCACATGGCTGAAACCGAAGAAACGGTTTCCCGGTGTCGCCGAGGGGAGTCCCTGCCAAGTCTCGTACTGGTCGCGCGGGCCGCAGAGCATGACCACCCTGCCCACCTTCTGATGAATCGCGAAACGCGCGGCCGTGGTGGACCCGTGCGAACTGCCGGCCATCGTGACCTTGTCCCAGAGGAGGTCGTCGCCGCCGGGGGCGATGAACTGCTCCCAATGACCCGGCGGATTCGCCTTGGCGAGGCGCTTGACCAGTTGCAGGGCGCGTTCCTTCATGCCGTCAGGCTTGGGGATCACCACGAGGCCGGAATGGTCTTCACCGGTGGCGGCCTCGAGGCGGATCTTGCCCAGGTGCATCGTGTCGGCGGGCGGGGGTTCCTTGCCGAAGGTTCCAAACCAGCCATTGGCGTAATGCACCTGGATGGCGTGCAGGCCGTATCCGGCAAGCCGGTCGAACAACTGGCCGTTGTGCCCCATCAGCCAGATTACCAGCCGGCCTTGCGGCTTCACCCTGGTGTCGACCGCGGCGTTCTCGAAGTCGGCGGGCTTGCCATCCTTCTCGAAGACGAATCCCAATTCGGGATGAGGCTTGGCGCGCGGATCGATCTCGCTGGCCCGGAACTTGAAGTCGTAGCGGCGGGCATCGCCGGCGGCGGCATCGGGCGCGCGCTTGGCGCGGATATCCTGGGCTGAAGCCGCGACAACACAGCTCATCAACAAGGCCATGGACGGCAGGGAGGCGAGTGGTTTCATGGGTGGATCCGGAACCTTCGAAAGGCCTTCGTTAAATCTTGCAAACTCTTATATCATGACTATCCATTCATGGCCCGGAAAACATCCCATGCGCACGACAGATCGAAGAACATTCACGGCCCTTGCCGCGGCGTCGTTCCTGCCCGCGCCGGAAGCCGCCTCGCCGGTGGAGGCGCTCAAGGCTTTCCTGCTGGTATCGCCCGCCAGCAGGCCGCCCGTGGGCACGCAACCCTTCGCGGGCCTGCCCCTCACGAAGGCGCAAGCCGCCTCGGCGCGCGCCATGCTGGCCGCCGACCTGCTCGACCAATCCCGCGCCGCCGCCGCCGGGGAGATGCCAGACAAGGGCGAGGCCACCATTCGCGCCGACGGACAGGCCATGCGCTGCTCATTCCGCGTCTTTGGCAAGGCACCGCCGGCGGGGCACAGCCTGTGGATCTCGCTCCATGGCGGGGGCGGAGCGCCCGCGAAGGTGAACGACAGCCAGTGGGAAAACCAGAAACGGCTGTACACGCTTGAAGAAGGTGTTTATTGTTCGCCGCGATCCCCCTATGACACCTGGGACTTGTGGCACAAGGGCGCCATCGACGCCCTGCTCGAACGCCTCATCCTCGTGTCACGCCTGGCCTATGGCATCGACCTGGACCGGGTGTACCTAATGGGTTATTCCGCGGGCGGCGACGGGGTGTATCAGGTGGCGCCGCGCCTGGCCGACCGATTCGCCGCCGCGGCGATGATGGCAGGCCACCCCAACGAGACCCGCCCTGATGGCTTGAGAAACCTGCCCTTCGTGCTGCAGGTGGGTGAACTCGACAAGGCCTACAACCGAAGCGCCATCGCCAAGTCGTGGGGTGAAACGCTCGACAAACTCCACAAAGACGATCCCGGCGGCTACCGGCACCTGGTGAAAATCCACGAGGGCAAGGGACATTGGATGGATAGGCAGGACAGGCTCGCCCTGCCATGGATGGCGCCGCTCAAGCGCGATGCCGCGCCCGACCGCGTGGTCTGGCGGCAGGATGATGTCGTTCACCAGGCCTTGTACTGGTTGGCCGTCCCGGCGGGTCAGGCCCGCGCCGGGCAGGAAATCTCGGTTTCCCGCAAGGGAAACTCGTTCACGGTGGAAAAGGCCGCGGGTGTCGAAGCGGTCATCATCCGCCTCGACGACCGAGTGGCGAACCTCGACATGCCCGTCAAGGTCGGCCATGGCGGCAAGACCCTGTTTGAGGGCAAGGCCGTCCGCACGATCGCGACCATCGCCAAGACGCTTGAGGAACGGGATGATCCGGCCCTGGCATTCGACGCCGAGGTCAAGGTGGCGCTGGGTTGATGGAGCGTCCGGAAACCCGGAATTACTTCGCGCCCTCGGCGGCCCAGGCGACTCCTTGCGCGAGGAGTTTCTGGAACGGCTCGCCCTTCATCGCCGAGACATCGTGGCCGAGCACATTCTCCACCACGCGTCCCTTGCCGTAGCTGGCGACCTACACCACAGGCTCATGCTTGCCCGAGTTCTTCGGGTCGATCTTGGAATCCGCGAACGCGGTGGCCAGTACGGTGCTTTCTGGGAACATAACCGAGTTCTGGTATAGCTCATTAGGGCCATGCTTGAACTCGCTGACTCCGGCGGTGACGGGATGCTCATTGCGCACGGTGACGGTGAACGCGTGGGCCTTGCCATGGTTGCCTTGCTTGCGCCAACCGCCGGCGAGGGCTCGCTCGTATTCCTTGTCGAGCGGTGAATCGCTGGTGAAGGCCGAGGAGGCCCAGTAGTAGACATACAGTCCCTTGCCCTTGCTCACGGCGTCGAGGAACGCCTTCTTGTTGTCGTCGGACCAGACGCTGCCGGGGTTTTCCTTGGGCCCCTTGGGGGTGTTGCGGTAATTCAGCACGAAGGCGTCGAACTTGGCCAGGTTGTCGGGCGTGAGGTCCTTGCCCGGCGTTTCGCTGACCGTCACCTCATGGCCGGCCTTGGAGAGGATTTCCTTGATGAGGGGAGCGGTCTGCTTCCAGGCGTGGAACTCGTCGCCTTTGATGATGAGTACCTTGGCCGCCCGCGCGGGGGAAACCAGGTTGGCCACTGTCAGGGCCAGCGTCAACATGATGCGCGTCATGGGAAAGGGATTCCGTGGGAAACCGCGGACAACTCCGCCCGCGGCTTGGCTCCATCGAACTATACCGGCGCCATGCGGGCAAGAAACCCGATCTTTGCCCATGGCAACCGGTAAAACATTGGATGAATTGACCCGGCGCGCAACGCTGCACGATAGTATCTTTTGGCCGGTGGTTTCGAAGTCGCATGTTGGGCCGACGCGCCACGCATGACGGCTTCGGCAAGGAACAGGAATTCGAGGGCACCGTCAGCGCCGAAATTGATGGCACCCCGATCCTGGGCGACTTCAAGGAGAAGGCCCACGCCGGGCACAAGCACTGATCCCGCCGCGACTCACCCGGGCCTCAGCGCCTTCCCGCAACCGGGGCAACGGAACGCCCACCCGCGGGCATGCCGACGCTCGCGCGCGATGGTGGAACGCCGCCCGAATCGGGCGCCGGGGAACGGAAAGGCGGGAAACCACCACCGGCTCAGGCGCGGAAGCGCAACGGTTCCATCATCTCAGAAGACACCATGTCCTTAATGGCGGATCCAAAATGACTGGCAAAGCCGGCCACATCGGCCAACGGCGAGTCGGAAACCTGCGACCTCAGGCGCCGCCTTGTTTGAGCCAGTTCGCTTGTTTCGGTTGCCAGCCTCGTGGCGATGGCAACATATTCATCCTCGGTACTCGCGATCCACTCGCTCCGGCCCAAGGCGCTGAGAATGCTGACACCCATCCGAAAGACCGATCGTTTTCCCGCCAGGCTGACCACGGGCACGCTCATCCAAAGAGCGTCGCAGGTTGTCGCGCCGCCGTTGTAGGGGAAAGGATCAAGCGCGATGTCAATTTCGCCGTAGGAAAGCATGTGGGCGCCGGAATGGACATGACCCTTCATTGTGACGCGGCCGGGGTCGATGCCGAGCACGCCAAAGGCGCCCCGGAAATAACCAACCGTGCCGGGGTCGGCGAAAAGCTTGGATTGGAGAAAAAGCCTGCTGCGCGGCACGGATTCCATGATCCGGGCCCAAGTCCTGATGGTTCCGGCGGACAGCTTGCGGACATTGTTGAGCGAGCCGAATGTCACGAATCCGTTGTCAAGGACGGGGAGCTTGCCGGGCGCGGGATAATCGGCGGTGTGCCTGTGGGCAAACTGCGTTCCGCGCAACCGGATCAGCCGTTCCGTGTGGACCTCATCGCTGTCCGGACCGGGATCGGTATGGCTGTCGGTGACGCGGAAGTCGACGCACGGATGTCCCGTGGTTGCCATGTATACAAGCCAGGAGGCGATCTGGGCGAAGGCCTGTGGCGGAGCATGGCGGCCCGGTTGCCGGAGGTGTGTCCGCACAGGTCGATGAGGATGTCCAGTTGGTCGTTCCGGATAAGCTCGGCGCACCGGTTGTCGTCCATGCCGTGGACCTGTCGCCATGCCAATGGCAACGACCTGATGAGCGCCGTGACCCCGTCCCGATTCTCGTTGGCGGCATAGCAAAAAACTTCAAAGGAAGACCGGTCAAGATGCTGAAGCAGGGGAGTGACAAACATCGCCATGGCATGCTGCCGGAAATCCGCCGAAAGGAATCCGACGCGCAGCGGCGCGGCTGGAAAATCGGGCCGGCACCGCGGCCTGCCGGGAACGGGCAGCAGCGAGCGCCCCCAGGCGACATGGGCGTTCAGGAACCCGGCATCATCCAGGTTTTGTTCGAACATCAGGTTGAACAACGTCCCGCTTTCGCTGTTGTGTTTGGCTTCCAGCCCTGAAGGATCGATTTGGTTGGCTTTTCCGAACGCGTCCCGCCCCTCCGCGTGGCGGCCCTGATCGACAAGCGCGCATCCGAGGTTGTTCCAGGCACCGGCATGGCCGGCATGCAGCGCGATGGCCCGCCGGGCCGACGACTCGGCCTCGGACACGAGGCCCATCATTCGGAGCGAGTTCGACAAGTTGGCCCATGCGTTCGCGTAACCATCGTCCTGGGAAATGGCCTCGCGGTAGGCCCTCGCGGCCGATTCGTGGTCGCCAACCCCCTGCAGCGCGTTTCCCTCGTTGTTCAGCACGACTGAAAGTTGCCTCACCAAGGCCGATGAATGGCCGCTGAGCATTTTTGTCCGGATGATTTTCAAGGCCGGCTTGTAACTGGGCAGGAAACCCGGCCATCGGTTAAGGATTCCAAAAAACAAGGCCTCGGCCTTGGCATGGTTTCCCATATCGAGCAGCACCAACGCATGATTGTGCCACAGTCGAGGGTCCGGGGGCATTTCCGCGACGGCCTTGGCCAGCAGTTCACGCGCCTCTTCCAAGCGGCCCGCGCCGGCAAGCATCACCCCCCTTGTCGCGATTTCCAGGGGCAAATCTGCCGACGGATCAGACATCAGCTCCCCCGGTTCCAACAGCCTTCGCCAAGCCCATCGGCTAGCGCGCCCCCATGCCCCGACAACCAGCCATCCGCTTCCGCCCCGATCACATGATCATCCCAAGTTTATCAGCCATCCGCGCAACCGGCCTAACGCGGCGTGATCCTCACGGTCACGGCATTCGCACCCCTTCCCAAGCCCAGCGACAACATGAAGCGCTTCCTTGTGAAACTGCGGACACCATCGTCCGCTGAACGGCCCCATGGATCCACCGAACCGCCATCAGGGTAAGCAAACCGCATCAAGCCGGCCGAAGGATCGAAAGGCACTTGGGGCACGAATACACCATACCGCGGGCGTGCCGGCGCTGGCGCACGATGGTGAAGCGCCACTCGCGGCAGGCGCAGCGGAACGGAAAGGTGACGGCCGGTTGCCGGGCGGGAGTCGTCTCGTAGTCGTGGCAGCGCGTCGCGGGCAGGCCGAACGCCGCCATCACCGCCTTCCAACCGGGGCCATGGGGCCTGATCCTCGCCCGTCCGGCGATGACCCGGTCCACCACATGGGCCACCTCGTGCCCGACCGTGCGAACCAGAAAGTCCTTTTGGTTGCCCCTGAGCAACCCGAGGTTGAAGCGCAGGAAAGGATCCTCGCCCGCGGGAAACCACGCCTGCCCAGCCGTGCGCCCCTTCAGGTCGAAGAACACCCCCACCCGCTTGAACACCCGGCCGAACCTCTCCTCGGCCAGGGCGAAATACCGCTCCACCGCGCGGGTGGCGGCGTCCCGCAACTCGGCATCGGTCATCCCCTACTCCACCACCATCGTGCCGTTCATCACCATCCAGTGCCCCGGGAAGGTGCAGACGAACGGGTAGCGCCCCTTCTCGCCGGGAACCTGGAAGTGAATGGTGAACTTCTCCCCGGGAAGCACCACATCGGTGTGGGCGATGACATCGCCTCCGGAAGGAATGTACTGCCTGGCCAACGCCTCCGGATCCGAAATGAGGAGATTGGATTCGGCGCCGACCTTCTGCAAGGTTCCCGGCTTGAGCAGGGCCCAGTTGTGCGGCACCACATCGGGGTTCGCGAAGGTGAGCGCCAGCACCTCGCCGGCCTTGGCGCTGACAACCTTCTGCCTGAACGACAGGTTGGGCCCGGCTTCCACCTCCACCTTGCGCGCCCCCGCCATGGGGAAGCGCCAGCGGTTGGGCACCGCCTTCACGGCCATCGCGATGTCGGTGAGGACGGGATGCGGCAGGATCGCCTTCGGCCTGGCGGCGTGGCCCGGATAGCCCGTGAAGTCGGGCGCCAGCTTGTGAGCCGTGGCGAACAGGTGGGTCGGCCGCCCCTCGCCGGTGCGCAGGAACACCTGCACCTGGTTGGCCGGCTGCAGTTCCGGCACCTCAAGGAACACGCCCTTGCCGCCGTCGGTGACATGGGCCGAGGCCACCTCGAGGATGTCGTGCCCCTTGAGGCCGTGGTGCCGGGCGGAGTATTCGGGGGAGCCGTAGCCCGGCCCGTAGCGGTAGTTCCACGACATCACGAGGCGGTTGGCCGGGTCCGCCACGGCGCGCGGATCGACGGGAAGGGAGTATTTCAGGTGGATGCCGTTGGCGTGAACGCGGATGGCCACGGGTAGCTGAACCGGATCGCCCGTGTGGCGCACGCGCTGGACACCGCCATCGGCGAGCGCGTAGGTGCCCCATCCCTGCATGCCGACGACATAAAGCTGGCCATCGGCGGGGCTGAAGCGGCCGCGGTGGGCGCCCGAGATGAACTCGCCGGGAAGGGGCACCACGGCCCCCTGGGGCTGCCCTTCGACGGTGTCGCGCAGCAGCAGGAAATGCGAGCAGGCGCCGAAGGAAAAATGCAGGTCGAGTCCCTTGAGGGGACCCCACCGGTCGGAATCGATGAACGCCTGCCCGCCGGCGGAATTGTCGAGCCCCCTTGGCAGGTAAACCAGGGGCAGGTCGGGCGCCTTGCCGCCCCTGGGGCCGCCGAAGCCGTAAAAGCCCCCCTGGCGCGCTTGGCAGATCATGCTCGCCGGGGTCCAGTCGCCTTCGGAGCAAGGCACCGTGATCGCCCCGTCGGCCGAGACGCCGATGCCGTCGGGATTGCGGAAGCCCGTGGCGACCACGGATGCCGACTTGCCGTCGGGCGACACCCGCACCACGCCCTGGTTGCTGCTGGCGAAGACCAGCGAGCCGTCCTTTTCCCTTTGCAGGCCGCAGATGAAGTCGTGGCCGCCGGTGGAGGTCTCGAAGGCGTTGCAGAAGCACTCGTGGAAGTCGTATTCGCCATCGCCGTTGAGGTCCTTGAGCCGGGTGATCTGGTCGCGGCACAGCACAAGCGGATCGCCATCGACAACGATCATTCCCAGCGGCTGGTGCAGGCCCGAGGCCACCTTCCGCCACACCGGGGCCTGGAGGGCCCTGTCGATGCCATCCACGCGCCAGAGATCGCCCTGCATGGAACAGAGCAGCATGGCCCCTTCCGGCAGGAAGGCGAGGTCGCCGGGGAAAATCGGGCTGTTCCACGGGTTCTTCAGCGGCACGGGAATCGTGTCGATGGCGTAGGGCCGGCCCTTGCCAAGCTCCCCCTTCACGGGCAGTCGCTCGGGCCATTTGGCCGGCCCGCCCTTGGCCAGGCGCGCCAAGGGATGGCCGCTCCTGGGGCCGGCGACGCGCGTGAACCTCCCATTCTCCACCCAGGCGGAGTCGAGATGGTCGATGCCGTCGATGGCGTAGGCGAACACCACGCGGTTGCCGTGGCGGTAATGGCCCTGGTACGCGAACGGCTTGGCCGGCTTGGAGCCCTCGGGACGGGGCAGCAGGTCGCCGGCCGGCTTGAGGCCGTCCATGAACCCGTGGCGGATCTCGCCCATCCGGAGGAAACCGCCCTTCCACAGCGCCTCGTAGCACAGGGTTTCGGGGTTGAAGCAGGCGGCCATCTCCCCGTTGTCGCCAAGCCGCACGCACACCCCGCGGCGCACCGTCAGGCCCGGGGCGCGGAACACCCCGGCCAGCACGGGCCCGAGGTCGGCGCGGGTCCATTCGGCGCCCTTCCAGGTGTTCTCGTTCTGGTTGCCCCAGTGCCCGTGCCTGCCCGATTCCAGGCCGGGAAACGCCATCACCACCGGCGGCCGGTCGTTCATGGCGGCGAAATGCAGCGCCTGCTTCTGGTAAAACTCATACAGCCTCTCCCGATTGGGGAACTTATCGTGCCAGGGCCAGTCGGCCGGGTCGATCGGGCCGCGCGCGAACTCGAAACCCGCCACCTTGTGCGCCACGGGAGGCTTGGGCAGCGCCCCGGCCACGGCGGGATCCTTGCCAAGCTCGAGCAGGAACCGGCACAGGTCGGCGAGGTCGGGTTCGGCCATCGCCTCCGCCAGGCCCGCCGGCATGAGGCTGCCGATGGCCTTGAGTTCCTCGATGTCGCCCCGGGGAACCGCGATCTCGTTGCCGGTCGTCGCCTCCCGGAACACCACCTTGGCGGCCGTTTCCGAAACCTTGTAGCCCTGCATCACCTTGCCGTCGGCGGTCGCCAGCGCGAAGGCCTGGTATCCCTCGCGCACGAGGTGGCCGGGATAAAGCACCCCCTCCACGACCACCTCGGGAGGCTGGCAACGGCCGATCTCGCTGAGGTCGGGGCCGACGACGCCCCCCTGCTGGCCCACCTTGTGGCACCCGAGGCAGGCATGTTTCGCCGAGGCGAACACCAGGGCGCCGCGGCGGGCGTCGCCCTTCTTCAGGGCGCCGGCCAGCACGGCCTTCACCCGGGCGGGATCGTACCGCGCCGGGGCCGCCGCGCGCGCCTTGAGTTCGCGCCGGGCGGGCCCCGAATTGCCCGACAGGTCGTCGCATTCCTCCTTGCCAGGGTTGAGGATCCAGAGGCCGAGGGTGTCGGCATCCTTGGCGGGAGGCGCCGGGCCGGCATGGGGCGCGTGGGCCCCCTTGCGGATGCGCGCCCAGGCCACCCCGCCTCCCGAGTCGAGCCCTCCCTCGACAAGCCGGCCGATGCCCAAGGCCCCGGCCAGGCCCACGGGACCGAACGGACGCATGTCGCCCCGGGCCGCCTGCCTTCCGTCCACGAACAGTTCCACGCCCGCCTCGCGCACCACCATGGCCACGGTGTGGGGCTTGCCGTCGCTGACGGATATGTCCGAGTTCACATGGTCGGGCTTGAAGCCGGGCAGGTACCCGCACACGGTTCCGGCGCCCGGCCGCGTGAAGATCTCCCAGTGGCGGCCCGAGGCCTTGGTGTCGGACGCCACGAGCACATGGAACTGGGCGGCGTCGCGGACCGTGGCGTTCACCTCGACGGTGATGGGCCAGTCCCGCCACGCGGGCGAACCGGGCGCCAGCCAGCCGGCATCGGCCCGCCCGGCCCCGCGCGCCGGGCGCGGAGGCACCGGCGTGCGCGGCTTGGGCAACTCGGCATCGGCCCCCCGCGCCCGGCGCGCGAGGTAATTGAGCCCGTCGAGGTTGTCCGCCAGCGTGTCCGCCGCGTCGAACTGGGTGTGCCCCAAGATGCCGATCGGCCCGCGATAGCCGCTTTCCACGATCAACTTGATAAGGTTCTCGTCCTCCGAGCCCTGGGCGAGCGGGATGATCTTCCTTCCGAAGGTGTCACCCTTGGGATCCATGCCGGTGATGTTGAGGCACAGCAGGTGGGGCGCCATCCCCGGCAGCACCTTGGGCAGGCGGTCGAGCGCGCCATGGGCGTGGTGCAGGTTGTAGACGATGCCGACATTGGGCAGGTCGAGGGCCTCGCGCACGAGCATCATGCTCTCGGGTTCGCCCGCCCAGCCTCCGTGGTTGTAAAGCCCCAGCTTGTGGCCCCGCTTGCCCGCCTCCAGGGCCACGGGCCGCAGCCGTTCCGCCACGCGCCTGGCCTTCTCGGCGTCGGTGCCTTCCCTGCCGGGGTCGGGCATGCTCACCCAAAGCTGGGTGAGAACCTTGTTGCGTTCGAGGGCGTCGAGGATCTTCTGGCCGTTTCCGGGAATCGCCCCCGGAAACCAGAACGCGGTGAGCTGGATCCCGTTCTTTTGCAGGGCTTGCAACTCGGTGTCGAAGGTGGGGATGTGCTCATCGCGCCAGTCGTAGGCCAGCTTGCGGATGCCCAGCGCCTTGAGCATCGCCGCGCGCTCCGCCGGGCCGCGCCTCCTGGCGTCGAACGGCACGATGCACCAGGCGACGAGGTTGGGCTTCTCGTAAATCTCGTAGGGCGAGGGTTTCGGCGCGGGCTGGCAAGCGGCGAGCGCCGTCAACAGGGCAATCATGGTGTCGGCTCCGGCCACGCCTCGACCGGATCCGCCTTGCGCCCTAGCAGAGCAGCATCATGAGCCGGGACCGGTAATCCTGGGTGACGGGATGGGCGTCGCCCAGCGCATGGAAGACCTGAATCATCGCCTCGCGCGCCGGACCGGTCAACAGCGCCTGGTCACCCTCGGCGGCCTCGATCAGCTCCTCGAGGGCCAGCTCGTATTCGCCCGCCGCGGCCAGCCGGCAGCCCAGCTCATAGCGGGCGCGGGCCTTCTCCTTGCCCGTCGCCGATGCCGCCTTGGCCCGGGCCACCTCGATGTCCGCCGGCCCGGGCACCTTCTCGGCGAACCAGGCCCGCGCCTTCAGCGCCAGCGCCTCGTCGCCCAGCGGACCGCCGCCGGTGACATTGTCGAGCAGGGTCATCACCTCGGCCTTCTCGCCGCGGGCCAACAGAATCCGCGCCAAGCCCACGCGCGCCTGGTCGAGGAACTCCTCGCCCTTGAGCGCCTCGCGGTAGAGCGTCTCGGCGCCGGCGAGGTCGCCGTCCTGCTCGCGCGCCAGCGCCATCTCGGCCATGTTCTCCTCCTTGCTGGGCAGGAGGCCGTCGAGAAGCTGGGCCAGGGCCTTCTCGGGAATCATCCCCTGCACGCGGTCGATCGGCCGGCCGTCGCGGAAAATCACGATATCCGGAATGGAGCTGATCTGGAAAGCCGCCGCCAACCGGGGCTCGGCATCCACATTCACCTTCGCCAACGCGACCTTGCCGCCCCTTTCCCGGACCAGCTTCTCCAGGATCGGCTTCATCTGCATGCAGGGCTGGCACCATGGCGCCCAGAAGTCCACCAGCACGGGGACCTCCGACTTCACCACGCGGGCCTCGAAGTCCTTGACCCCGCAATCGAAGACAAAATCCTCCGCCGTCGACATCACGCGTTCTCCCCGATTGACGATGCCCCGGCTCCCAGGGCCCGGGCCATCATTCCATGCAGCGCCGAAAGCGGAACCGGATCGGAAACGGGAAACGCCCCGTCGCGGTCGGTGGCTCCCACGACCTGGCCCCGCGGCGCCCCGGCGCCGAACACCAGGCCGCTCCACGCGCCCGTCCAGTGGTCGCGGCCACCCCGGGCGTTCAACCGGGGAGACCTTCCCATCTCGCCGGCCACCACCACCAGCACCCGGTCCCACAACCCCCGGGACTCGAGGGTGTCGATCAGCCAGCCCAGTCCATGGTCGAGGGACGGCGCCAAATGGTCGCGGTAATCCGACAGCGTGCCCGCCAGGGCCCCCATGTCGGCGTGGCAATCCCAGGTGATCCGGTTGAACACTGTCTCGGCGGTGTTCACCGTCACCATCCTCGATCCCCTCGACAACGCCTCGAGCGCCTCGCCGAACAACCTGACTGGATTCGGCTGGTGGCCCGCGACGGCCCATCCGCGCGATTCCAAGGCGGCCTCCTGACCGGTGGCGACCGCCTGGCCCAAGGTTCCAACGCGCCCGGGAACCGCCATCCCGCCGGCCGCGCGCGCCAAGCCCGAAGCGTGGCCGCTTTCGCCGGCCGTTCCCGTGTTGAGAATGCGAAAGCCGGCCTCGTGGGTGGGTTCGGCATCATGGTGAAGGGTGCGCACCAGGGTCACGCGGTCGAGGCGGTCGGCCAGCCTCGGGAACAGTTCACCGAGCCGCGCGCCAGGCACACGGGTGGCGATCGAGCCAAAAGGGCCCCGGCATTCGGAAGCCGCGCCCGGCTTGGGATCCCAGGTGTCCAGTTGGGAGGGCCCGCCCACCAAGTGCACCAACAGCACCTGGGCGCCGGAGGCGTTCGCGGAGCCGATGGCCCATCCCGTCGCCGTCGCCGCGCTCGCGGTTCCCAGGAATTGCCGCCGATCCATCCCTAGCATGGCATCCTCCCCTCGTGGACTCACCTGAATCAGAGTACCCGCCGGCGACGCCGCCGAGAAGATTCCCGCGCCAGCGCCTCCAGGTCGTCCAGCCTTGACAACACGGCGCGCGCCGCATCGGCGTCAGGCTCGGCACCCGAAAATGTCCAGCGGTAATGCTCCTCGGCCAGCCATTCCGCGTCGGCGGCACGCCCCGCCAAAACGGGGTCGGCCGTCCAACGCGCGCCCAGTTCCCGGGCCAACTCAACGGGAGTCATCGAGGCCTTGGGCCGAATCCCCTCCAGCGCCGCCAGCGCCCTCAGCCTTGGAACAACCTCCCGGCCGGCGCGCGCCGTCCGCACCCGGGCCGACCGCGACAACGCCAGCGCCCCCGCGCCCGCCGCGCAGGCCAGCGCCGGCCAGGCCCCGTTGGGGATTCCCCCAAGCCCCGCGTCGGTCCACCAGTTCCGGAACTCAGCCACCAGCGGTTGCTGCTGGCTGATCCAGCCTCCCACCGCGCCAAGCCAACCCTCGGGCGCCTTCACCTCGGTCACCGACGCCGCCGCTGGCGTGGGATCGAGCAGCAGCCAGTCCCATGAAACGCGCTGCTGGACGCCACCCATCTCGTAACGCGGAACCAGCGCCTCCACCCAACTGTGGGCGTGGTGGTTCCTGATCACATACTTCCCCTCCTCGTTGGCGTCGCAACCGCGAAATCCCTTCACCAACCTCGCCGGAATGCCAACCGATCGCAGGGTCAACGCCAACCCCGAGGAGAACCGCTCGCAATGCCCGCGCCTGGTGTTCTTGAGGAAGTCGACGACAGGATCGAGGGACAGATCCGACCTTTCAAGGTCGAGGGTGTATTCATATTGGCCCGACTCGGCGAAAAACCGGCACAGCCGACGCGCCGACGCCTCGAACAACGCCGGAGGCATGCTGCCCGGCCTGCCTGGGGTCTCGCGCAGCGCCTTCAGGGGCAGCGATCCCTCCGCGTGGCGCGACGCGCCTTCGGCGCCATCGGCGAGCGACTCGAGCAGTTCCCAGCCCCACGGCCTCATGGCCTCGGGGCTCGAAAGAAGGTCTTCCAGCCGGAACCGGTTGTCCACATCGTCCTGAAGCGGCGTCCGCTCCCTCGGGGCCCCGGCCGCCACGATCTGCTGGTAGGCAAGCTGCCGCCTGACCAGCCCGCGGCGGCCCGGCGAAGGCACGGGAAGGAACAATGGCGGGTCGGCGATCACCGGGGTGGTGATCTCCTGCGAGACCACCCGGAAGCTCAGCAGGTTCTGCCGCGAGGTCATCGTCGGCAGCGGCGGGAGCGCCATCGGCACGCCCCGGCCGCCCGTCGTCGAGGTCGACCCGCGCCACCTGCCCGCCCGGTAAATCTCCAGGTCGACGGCGCGGAACTTCTGGTCTGCCGGCACCGTCGTCGGCCGGCCCTGCTGATCGTTGGCATCGAACTCGATCGCCACCTCGTCATCAAGCTCCAGGCGCCCCTGGTGGTTCAGGTCGATCTCCGTGCCGTATCCGGTCGCCAGCCTCGAGGCCCCGAAGGTCGAACCGGGGTTCCACAACGGCACATCGCCGCCCGGCAGGATGAAAAAAGCGGCGAGCGCGGCGGCCCCCAGCAGCGTCCCCTCGGCGAAGATGATCCGCCAGCCCGGCCACGCTCCTCCCGACAGCCTCGAGCGCAGGCTCGCCAGCCCCAGCATGGCATGGAGCGCCAGCGGCGCCACCATCACCTCCTCCGCGCCCAGGACGCAGCCCAGCGCCGTCTGCACCATGCCCAGCCCGTGCAGCACCCAGAAGTCGCGCGGCAGTTGCCGCCTCACCAGCTTCACCGCCGTCAGCAGCGGAATGAGCGCGGCCACGGGAGGGATCAACGCCACCGAGATCGGCAGGAACCGGTTTCCCACGGCCTGCGCGATAGCCCACGAACCGCCGATGACACCGATCAGCCCGCCCAGCAGCACGCCGGCCCAGTCGGCGAGTGGCTTGCACCCCCCCGTCCGCTCCTCGTGGGCGACCGCCGCGATCGGCGCGCACAGAATCAGCGCCAGCGCCGGCCATGGCAGGAACTCGCGCTCCGTCGCCATCAGGAAAGCCGACGAGACGATGAGGGCGGCGTGGAGCAGGCGGCGGTCGTGCCGGTCGGTTTCCGTCATGCCGGATCCTCCCGGGCGCCATACCAGGTCAGGGCGCCGGCCTCTCCCGGGCGCACGCGCCTGGCGGGCCCGCCCTGCAGGGCCTCGGGAATCCGCGCCCGACCCCTGCCCAGCACCAGCACCGGGGCGCCGCGCCGCCAGGCGGCGCCGACCGCCGGAAATCCCTCCTCGCCGGATGCGCAATGGGCCAAGGCCTCGAGCATTTCCGAGACGGGGGTTCCCGAGGCCCCGCTGTGGATCGCGGCGGGGCGGTCCCCGGCCACCAGCAGGCCGAGCCAGCGCCCCTGGCCCCTTCCCCAGGCCCAAGCCACGCTCGCCGCCAGGTCCACCAGCGCCTCCCCGTCGTCGCCTTCGGTCGGGTCGACCAGCACCACCAGCGATTCCTCGCGCGGTTGTTCATGCTCGCGCACCATCCGCACGCCCGTCCGCGCCGTCGTTCGCCAGTGCACCAGCCGCGGGCTGTCGCCCGCCCGCCAGGTCCTGAGGCCATGGAACTCCTCGCCCGCCGCCACGGCCAGTTCGCAGCCGGCCTCAGGCATCGCGCTCTTGCCCTCGCCCGCCTGCCTGATCCAGGCGGCCATGGCCCGGATGTCTACCCTGCCGCGCCGCGGCAGCACCAGCACCCGCTCACCTCCCAAGATGTCCCTGCGCGCCTCCACCAGGCCGTAGGGCCCGCTTCCCGACAGCAGCGCCGAGGGCAGCTGCATCCACCCCCGCTTGGTCGGTTGCACCGACAGCCACGCCTCCTCGTCGGAACGGCTCATCAGCAACGACTGGCCCGCGTGGTCGGGCCACGACATCCGCGCGGGCAGCACCCCGCCGCCTTCCAGCCAAGCCTGGACCCGGACCAGCCCCGGAATGCCCGCCTCGAGCGCGTGGTCGTCGCGAACCGCCACCCGCGCGCGCGCCAGGCCCGCCCCGCACCTCGCCGCGTTCCACGCCAGCGCCGCAACCATCCAGCACGACAGCAGCAGCAAAAGGCCGATCCCCTTGGCCACCGACAGCGCCAGCAGGCACAACGCCAACCCCAGCCATACCATGCCGGTGGTGGTCAGGGCGCGTGGCAGCATGGGCGGTTCCGCGGGACAGGGTCAGGCGGGTACGGGAATCTTCTCGACGATCTGCCGAAGCGCTTCTTCGGCGGCATGGGCCTGGGCGTGCCCATTGCGAACGAGCAGGCGGTGCGCCAGCACGGGCTGGGCCAATCCCTTGATGTCGTCGGGCGTGACATAGGCCCGGCCGGAGAGCATCGCCTGCGCCTGCGCCGCCCGATAGTATCCCAGCGCCGCGCGCGTGCTGCCCCCCACGCGGATCTCGGGATGGTGCCGTGTCCCCTCGACGATGGAAAGCAGGTAGTCGGCCAAGGCCGGGGCCACCCGCACCTGCCTCGCGTGCCTTTGCAGGGCCACGACCGCCCCCGGGTCGAGGCACGCCTCGACACCATCGATCGGGTCGCCGAGGCGGTGCGACTCGAGGATGGCCCTTTCGGACTCGCGGTCGGGGTAACCAATCGTCAGGCGCATCATGAAGCGGTCGAGTTGGCTTTCCGGAAGCGGATAGGTGCCCTCGAACTCGTGCGGATTCTGGGTGGCGAGCACGAAGAAAGGCGGCCCAAGCTGATGCGTCTTCCCGTCGAGGCTCACCTTGGTTTCGGCCATCGCCTCCAAGAGCGCGCTCTGGGTGCGCGGGCTGGCACGGTTGATCTCGTCCGCCAAGACCACATGGGCGAAGATCGGCCCCGGAACGAACTCGAATCCGCCCGTCTTGGGCGAAAGAACGCTGGTGCCGAGCAGATCGCTGGGCAGCAGGTCGGGAGTGAACTGCACGCGGTTGAAATCGCCACCCAGGCAGCGCGCCAAGGCCCGGGCCAGGAGCGTCTTGCCCGTGCCGGGAACATCCTCAAGCAGCAGGTGCCCCTCGGCGACCAGGCAGACCCACGCCAGCCTCACCAGTTCCGGCTTGCCCAAAAAGACGCGGCCGACCGTACCGACAGCCTCGCGCAGCAGCGCCAGGTCGGGAGTGTCGCCGCCAGCGGCCGGCAGGAGGGCCGGGCCGGCCTTGCCGAAGCTAGCCTGAGGCGATGCGGTCATGGGCGGATCCTGATGCCGGCCGGGGATTGGCCTACAAACCTATTATAGGAAATGAATCGCCTGCGCGAAACCGCGCGTGACCGGGGGAAGACGATGGTGCTGGCGGCCGGTGAGTCGATCAATTCCCTGAGGTCGGCGCTGGTCGACCATCCGCTCTACGCGGCGATGAACACCCCGGAACGGGTGGTGGTCTTCCTCGGGCATCATGTCTGGGCCGTCTGGGACTTCATGTCGCTGCTCAAGGCCCTGCAGGCGCGCCTCACCTGCGTTTCGGTTCCGTGGGTGCCCCCCGCCGACACCGAGGCGTCGCGCCTCATCAACTCGATTGTTCTGGGCGAGGAAAGCGACGACGACGGCGAAGCCGGCCACGCCAGCCATTTCGACCTCTATCACAGGGCCATGATCCAGGCCGGCGCCGACACCTCGCCCATCGACCGCTTCATCGCATCCCTCCGCAGGGGCGCGGGCTGGCGGCAAGCCCTCGCCGAAGCGCATCTTCCCCCCTTCGTGACGGATTTTGTCGAACTCAACCTTTCGATCGCCACGGGCGACGACCTGCCCGCCATCGCCGCCGCCTTCACGCTGGGCCGGGAAGACCTGATACCGCGGATGTTCCCCCCGCTCCTGAGGGAACTCGCGGCGCGGCACCACGGTCGGTTCGACCGCCTAGCGCATTACCTCGAGCGCCATGTGGAACTCGACGGCGCGGACCACGGCCCCGCCGCGGGAAAACTGCTCGCATCCCTGTGCCGCACCTCCGGCGACGCCGAGCGCGCCATGGCGGCGGCCGAATCGTGCCTCCGGGCCCGACTCGGGCTGTGGGACGGCATCCTAGCCTCGTTCAGGCCGCCCTTGGCCGGCCTCCCCGGGCCGTGATACACTGACTCCTGACGGAGAGGTGACAGAGTGGCCGATTGTGACGGTCTCGAAAACCGTTGTACCAGCAATGGTACCGAGGGTTCAAATCCCTCCCTCTCCGCTCCTTGAAAATTCCCGACGCAAGTCCTTTGCAGCAAATGGTTTAGAAGCATCGCTTTTGCCAAATATGACCACTGTGCCAAAAGTGTGCCAAAACCGGCGGCAATGTCCCCCTCGAACCCTCCATAATCGGGCCAAAGGCCGCGCCGCCGGAACACCCGGCTGACCCGCGCGGCACCCGACCCTTCCCATCAGCCGTTGCCCCCGGCCGGTTCGGTCTTGGGCAACATTTCGATGGAAGCCATGACAGCGGTGGCCTCGGCATCCTTCAAGTCGAAGTAATGCGCGACCATCTGGCTGTTTCTGTGCCCGAGCCATTTCTGCAAGGTCAGCAGGTGGACTCCCTGGTTGACCATTCGTGAACAGAAAAAATGACGGAAAGAATGGAGCCTTCCATTGGCGAATCCCCGTTCACCTTCCGGCGTGGGAAACCTCGCCGAGAGCGGTCTGATGACCAGGCGAACGAACTGGTCCCTCAGCCGGCCGCAGTTCAGCCGTTTCCCTAGCGCGGATGGGAACACAGGCCTTGAGGGATCACGCGACATCGACAAGAGCAGCAGCCTGAGATCCTCATGAACCGGCAAACTCCTGCTTCACCCCGTCTTGGTCCGGCGACGACCGGCTTCATGCCTGGACCGATGCCCCTGGTCAGTCAGGCGAATCAGCGTCAACTCGTCGTTGAAATCCGACCATCGCAGGCTTGCCAACTCGCTCACGCGGAGTCCGGTATAGGCCAAGCCCGCCAGCGCCCTGTACATCCATTCCTGCCCAGGCAATGACTTCGCCAGCTCCAGAATGGCCAAAACCTCCTCGACCAAGTAACAGTGGGTATCCGTTCCCGTCGGCTTGGACATCTGATAGCGGAAGGCGCATGACGCGGGAAGATGCTTGTTCTCGACGAGATATTTTGACACTTTTTTTATCGTCGTAATATTGAAGTAGACGGAGCGTGGCTTGTACTCGTTATCCTCGAACTTCCTGCCGAACTCGTTGAGGACATTGGAATTGACCGCGTTCCAGGAACCGATCCCCTTGGCTTGGCAGAACTCCTTGAAGTGCCGAAACGCGGTGCGGTACCGCTTGCGGGTGGAATCACTCACACCCTTGGCCGCTTCCGGCCGGTTCAAGTGACCCTGGTAAACCGCAAGCCCCTGGTCGATCGACAACACCGCGCCGGCACCGGATGTCGCTATTCCCTCACGAGGGATCATCCCGAGGTCCATGGCTTTCCGCTTGTCGAGTTCCTTGAGGTGTCTCAGGGCCGTCTCGCGATTCCTTGTGCCGAGCGACTTGCGGCGCAAGGACACCGCCGCTCCCCGGCCATCGGCATAAAAAACACCATCCCTGCGGTACAAACGCCATGTGAAATGCTCGCAATGGAAAATCTCGCTGACATTCTTCGAACTCATGGTTGCCTCCTTGTTTTGGAACGGATTTGCGCATCAATAACCATTCATCCAGTCGGGGATCTTGCCGGGCAATCGCTTAGTACGCCCCCGGCGGGGATCATCGTTGGGGAATAGGTAATCGGGCTTGAACGCGTGAAACGGAATCCGGATGGCGCCACCCTTACCTGCGGGTTGCTTGAAGGGGATCCGTTCTTCCCGGATCCAGGCATAAATCGTCGATTCGGACAGGCGCCAGTATTGAGCAACTTCCTTGGGTGTCATCCGATCATGCGAATCGTAATCCAGGCTTTGATAGTTCATGGTGTTCATCCCTAAACAGTTGTGGCGGGCGGATTTTCGGAAGGCATCCATGCGCCATCCCTTATTTCATGAGAACCCAAGAACAGGGGGAAAAGCAAATCTGGCAAGGCCACAACCGAAGAATTTTTGATTAAGGAAAGGTGTTGGATCAATGAAGCCCATCTTTGCCAGGAGAGGGGGGCGGTTCATCGGTTCGTTTGTCCTTGAGGTGGCGGGTCGCCAAAAGCCTTGCCAGCAACTTGAGCAACTCATCGAGTGCGGCGGCGTGTTCCTCGGCGCCAATGGGATTGGGGAAAGTCCGCGGTTCATTCATGCAATACTCCTCAACAGGTGCGGGTCGCACGGGCTGGCCAAGACTCACTTCCCTCATCACGGCCAGTAGATGGCGCAAGTGACACAGATGCCTGTCCACCAGCGCAAGCCGGTGCGACAGGGAACAGCGTTCGAAGCGGACAAAGAGATCGCCGTCCTGCGCCGTCAGCAGGTCCCACGATTCACCGACCTTGGGCAGCGGGACGAACTCGGCATCGACAATGAGCACGCCCAATCCGCGGCAGGGATCAATCGCGGAACGAGCGTACTTGGACCCGATCAGGTGCCGAACTTTGGGATCGGCGATCTCAATGTTGATGACGGGTCCGGCAAGCCAATCATCGGCAAGGATGCCGGCGGATCCTATGCGGGAAACCACCTCGTTGGTTCGCAAAATGCGTTCTTCGGCCTGTTCCAGGATGTGATGAACAATGTTCGATCCCTGGGATTCATCGTCGAAATAATCAAGATTGTCTGGCATGGTTGGCTCCAAAAAAATTTGAATTGGCTCGGGAACCTGGTGGCGGACGGGCATGGCAAGGCCTTGGCATGGCTGGCTCCGGGAACGGATTGGAAAAGCGTTTGGTTTTCAGGCACGGAGTCTGGGAATCGCCAGATGCTTGAGTGGTTGCCAGCGGCAACTTCGATCGTGTTGAGGCCTGATCCTTGCGCGGCGAAGGCGGTTGATGTGCCGATGGAATCGCCTTATGTCGCGAGGCAGGCATTCTGTTGGTTGGCTGCGTATCTCGTTCATACAATCCTCCTTGTGAAAACAAAAACCCGGGCTTTTGGGCCCGGGTTGGTTGGTGATCAAGTTCAGGACGATGCGGTTTGTTGAGCGCTTCGTGACCCGGCGCCTTACGGCGCTCGGCTCCCGTAACGCCGGTTGGCGCTCGGCTCCCGTAACGCCGGTTGGCGCTCGGCTCGCAAAATTTGAAGGCCCTCGGCTCAATGCCGCTAGTCAACGACACTTGACCAGCAGGCTTGGTTAGTCAAGAATTCTTTACTAAGCTGTTGCGCTGGTAAAGGAACCTTGGCTCCGCATGACCAGAACCACCGGGTATTACCAGACGGCTCATTTTGGCGAAGAAGCCGTTCGCGCCTTCGTGCCGCATCCGCTGCCGCCTGAGCGTCCGCCCTTGGTGCTTGAAGGCCCCCTGCTGGCCCTGCATACCGAATCCATGGCCGCGTTGGCCCGCCTTGGCGTGGCTGGCACCATGGTTCCCGATGCCGATTGGTTCCTTTACGGGTTTGTCCGCAAGGAAGCGGTCATCACCTCTCAAATCGAGGGCACTCAGGCCACGCTTCAGGATGTGCTCACCTTCGAGGCCACCAACAGCACCGAAAATCCCGACGATGTGCTCGAGGTCTGCAATTACCTCGACGCGCTGAACCATGCCCGCCGCGAGATCCGGTCATCAAGCGGGCTGCCACTCACCATGCGCCTTTTGAAGAAATGCCACCAGCGCCTCATGCGTGGCATGCGGGGGGTTGAGAAACGGCCGGGGGAAATCCGGACCTCCCAAAACTGGATTGGCGGCACCCGTCCCGGCAACGCCCTGTTCGTGCCACCTCCAGCGGGTCTGGTGCCGGAAGCGCTCGCATCGCTTGAGCGCTGGATCCACGGAGCCGATCCGCTGCCCCCGTTGGCGCGGGCCGGTCTGGCCCATGTCCAGTTCGAGACGATTCACCCGTTCCTTGATGGCAACGGCCGTATCGGACGATTGCTGATCACCCTGCTGGTGGAGCACTGGAAATTGCTGCCCAGTCCGCTGCTCTACCTCAGCCTCGCATTCAAGCGCCATCAGACCGAGTATTACCGCCGCCTTTCCGCCGTGCGCGCCGAAGGCGACTGGGAAGGTTGGACGGCGTTCTTCCTCGAGTGCGTGCGGGAGGCCGCTGATGATGGCGTCGCCACGGCGCGCAGCCTGTTCAGCCTAGTTGAAAAAGACCGCACAAGGCTCTTGGCCAAACGCGGCGCCACGGTTCCGGCCATCAGGCTGTTTCAGGCCCTGCCCAGGCAGCCGGTGGTGACCTTGGCTACCGTCATCCAATCCCTGAAAACCACCAAGCCAACAGCCGCCAAGGCGATTGCCAGCCTCGTGGACGCCAAGATCCTGCGGGAAACCACTGGCCGCAAACGCGACCGTATTTATGCCTATCACGGCTATCTGAGGCTGCTAACCGGGGATGAAAAAATGAACCGGGCCTGAATTCTCAAAAACTCGATCCGAATGATAGGCAACGCAACGGCCAAGGAATGCGAAATCTCAACAACCATCGTGAACGCAAGCCAATCCGATTAAACCGTAACCGTAATTGCTCTAATATCAACAAGTAATATAGATTTTAGCAACAGAAATTTAAGATAAGAATAAAATGTACCAGCTTTTGATAAGATCAAAAGAACAAAAATATTAATAAAAACATGGAGACTACCATCGCCAGAATTATAAAAATATTGAGTGGATTAAAAAATCGGGCTACTTCTGAGTTGCGCTCCATCCAAGCATAAAAAAAGCGATACATTAGCGGATTAATTAATATCAATGGAATCATGGAACCAAGAATTCCACCAACAAACAATCCAATATCAAGAGTGCCAACTTTAGCGTTATTGATAAGAGGAGAAATACAGCCACCTCCACACATGCTGCCTATTAATAGAAAAAATAGAATTAAAAATAAACCAATGAATCGTGGTATATCTAAAATCTAGGTCCGTTTAGTGACATTATTTTCTTGTAGTTCAATTGAAAGTTTATCGGGAATAAGAAAAGTGTCAGTCCTCTCATAAATAAAAGTAACTATTCCATCAGAAGACTTGATTTTACAAAATCCATAACACTGTTGCGCATAAACAAGCGATTCCGCTGTGAACCAATCAATTTCTGAAATAGAACATGAATAATATTTTTGAGGGAAAATTCCATCTGGGTAAAGTCCTAGAAATGGTAAGTAATGACAACCAAAAAAATGGATAGTCTTGTCGTAATCATTAATTAATATTGCGGTCGGCTTAGCTGACCAACCCCCGAAAAACTTAATTTGGCAACCACTCATCCTTATTTTATCTAAATGCTTATTTTTAATATCGTCGATTGACCATTTTTTCGATTCCCAATTTGTGAATACTGCAGCAACTAATAAAGCAATGGTCGATGTTAAAGATACAATCAAAACAAGCAAAAATAAACCAAGGTGTTGAAGATTGAAATCATATCTCTGAAAAGTGGAATCACTCCTTGTCCAAGGAATAAACCCAAATAGAGCTCCAATAAAAGCCCATATGAACATAAACAAACCAAAGATAGGAACGCCCGCCCTTTAAGCACGGCCATAATTAAAGGAGTTACCTTGCTTTAGAAATTTCTTAACAAAATCTGAAAACATGTTCATGTCCTTTTAACATCGATTATTATTTTAAAATAATTTCATGATACAGGTACGCCCCGCGAGGGGAATGAGCAAACTTAAGCAGTAATTTGCCATCCGGCCTATCAACGATCGTGATGGCGTCTTGTTGGTTCGGATCATCGAATCCGCTGGCTGAACCAACAGGCATTTTTGTTATTGTCCGCCGCCAATCGGCAAGTTCTTCCATCGACAGATACCTGCCAAACGAAAGCTGTGCCTTCGGCTTTTGCGCCGAAGCGGATTCTGATTACGAGTATTTCGCCATCCGGCACATAAGGGCAAGCTTCCATATCGGACTGCCGGAACCATTTTCTTACAGCAATGTGACAAGATCATCCTTCTGGGCGGGGGTCAAGACAAGGTTTAACAAACATCATTCACTTCATAATTTTTAATGAAAAATTGATCATGATTTGTTATGATACATGTTTTCAACGGTTTTGGGGCTGAAAAAAATGGAACCAGCCATTCAACTTGTTGGCAGACGGGCATGACAAGCCCTTGGCTCGTTTTCACAGAGAGGGTGATGGGCTGAGTGGATGCCTTCACAGCCGGGAACTTAACGGACCACTGTTGCCGATCGTTGGCCACGGCGGATCGAGTCTCACCGCCGAGCGTCACGGTCACGGCGATGCCCTTGTTGGCGTGTCCCCACACGGGAATCGGTTGATCGCGCTGAATGATCGCGCCGTCGCGATAGTACTCCGCCACTTGCAAAAGCGGGCGGTCCGGATCGGTGTAGGGAGCATACTTCGCCTTGATCGCTGCGACCTTTTCGACGTTTTCCTCCTCGAAGATCAGCTTGCCGTCGATGGCGGCGAACGGTGTCGCGGGCAGACCGGCTTGGTTGTAGAGGTTCGCATTCTGCGGAGCCTCGCTGTAGGCGTATTGCACACCGATTGGCTCAGGCACGTCCTTGGACGTCACGACCACGGTCTCGCGGACAATCACGGCCTCGGCGGCGTGCCACTTCCGATCCTTGCCACAGATTCGGAAATGATTGAGCTTCTCGCCCGGAGTCGGCCGGGCCGGTTCGACGTACTTGCCGGGGTCCTGTTGAAAATCCCTTTCGAGTCCCTTGCTGCCCACCATCAGGCCACCGAAGAGACTGCCCTTCTCAAACGAGACGACCGCTTTGTTCCCGTCGATCGTGTACTTCTCGTAGATTGGGCCGGTGTACGCGATATTGCGTCCATAATCCTTGGCCAACGCCCAACGCGCCAGCCGCATCCCGGGATGGAGTTTGTTCTGATAGTGAATGTTTCCGGGAGCCGCCGGGTTGAAATCCGTCTGGACCACCATCCCAACATGGTTGCGGTTGTTCATGAAGAACAGGTTTTGGACTTGGCGGATGTCGGCGTATCCGACCTCGGCGGAATCCGTCGTACCGTAGTTCTGCATCTGCGTGAAGTAGAACGGCATGTCAGGCTGGCCCCACGCCTCGCGCCATCCTCGGACGAGTGCTTCCATCCGGGCCGCGTAGACGCGACCGTCGCCGGAATTGGACTCGCCCTGGCACCAGATCGACCCGCGGATGGCGTAAGGCACGACCGGAGCGATCTTGCCGTTGAAGAACTGCGAAGGGCCCCGCCACTCGCCGGCGATCCCCGGCAGGTTCGGTCGCTTCAGCGGTCGCTCGATGGGGAAACCCTGTTCCGCCGAGGCCGTCTGCCACGCGGCCAAATCATGGTAGTACTTATCGAACGCGGCGCGGCCCTGCTCCGTGCTGGCGTCTCCGTCATGAATCAAGTCGGCATCCAACTCGAGTCCGACGTGGGCCTCGATCGCCTTGCGTTCGGTGAACGCCTCGATGCGTGTGTTGCTGTGCGAGGTCAGCAGGATGCCGACGGGCACCTTCAGCTCTTTGTGAAGTTCATAAGCAAAGGACAACGCCAGGGCTGAGAACTCACCTGCCGCGCGGCTGGTCTTCCAACCTTTTTCCGATGCGACCCGCTTCTGCGGATAGAGGGCCGACACGGTGTCGGTCCTCAACTCCCTGACCGAAAGTTCGTCTTTGGCTCGGGCGATTTCCCGCGCCAACGCGTTGCACATGCTCCGTCCAGCAGCCCATTCCATGTTGGATTGGCCGCAGGCATGCCAGACCTCGCCAACCAGGATGTTCTTCAACACAACCTTCGCGCCGTCGTTGCTACTGACCAGCATCTCGGCAGGCTCGGCACTGGCCGAGAGCGGCAGCAGCTTGAGCATCCACTTGCCATCCGCGCCGGCCTTGACTGTTTCCTTTCGGCCGGCGAACTCGACCGTGACCGACATGCCCGGTTTGCTCCAGCCCCAGACAGGAAGCTCCCGATCTCGCTGCAAAACGGCGTTGTCGCGAAACGGCGCGCCGAGTTCGATGGCCGGCGCGGGTTTGTCCTCAGCAGCCAGTGCTGCCGGGAGAAAAAACACCAGTGCTGCGGAAAGGCAAAGGTTCAATTTCATGGTTGGCCTCGGAATTTTGGTGGAGCAATCCCCGGCAGTGATCCCCAGATATCGACGAGCAGCGAGAAGATTTCCGGTTCGGCCTGCTTCAGCTCGCCGGCGACGAATGGGTAGAAGTCGTTCGAACCGAAATAGGACTCGGTCAACTCGGCGAAGAACTCCTTCTCGTCTGTCAGTCCATAATGCTCGTGCATATTCCCGGAGACGGTGAGGACCGATTTGTACTTCCCGCTGTCGCGGAACTTCTTCCAGGCTGCGATCACGCGGGGTTCGTCGAATCCGATGATCTGATCATGGAAGCCGTGCGCGAGTTCATGCAGCACGACCCACGGCTGGCTGTGGATCCCCTCGGGCTCGAGGAAATCCTCGATCTTTGGAATGTGGACGCACTTCGCGAGTGTCTCGCTGTAACCATGCTCCTTGAGCCAGCCGGCGTCGGGGTGATATTGCATCACGCGCAGGTCGCCGTGGTTCAGGTCCAACTGAATCGTGATGGTGCGGAGCTTGGCGAGCGACTTCTTCGGCACGACCACCGCGATGGCGACCAGCCGCGCCTCAAGCAGCTTCAACGCACGAGCCCCCACCGCCGCGTGTTCGCCTTTCACCAGGCGATCATCCACGCGGACGGTCCAACCTTCGATGCTGCGATTGGTGTGAGCCGTGGGCAGCGGTTTCTTCTCCGCCGCGACGACGGTCACGGGCAACAGAGCGAGGAGTAGCAGGATGTACTTCATCGGTTGAGATTATCCCTTCATGAGCAACGCCATCGCTGCGTTATGACCGGCGATACCACTGACGCCGCCGCCGCGACGGGCTCCCGCGCCGGCGAGGTATAAGGGGCTCTAACAAAAGGTATTGACCTTACAGCTGCAGAGGTTAAGTTTGATCCGGTCAAGGAGGACCGGAGATGGCCAAGCCCCTTTTGACAGATGACCTATGGGAGAGGATCAAGCCTCTCCTTCCCCCCGT
>VGXS01000013.1 GCA_016873225.1 Planctomycetota bacterium
TGTATGCCCCTTGAGGGAAAGGAGTTCCGCTCCGGTTTTGGCATCCCACACATTGGCGGTTTTGTCCCAGCTTGCGGTGATAATGCGGTTTCCGTCGGGGCTGAACTGGGCGGAATTTACAGAACTTGTGTGCCCCTTGAGGGAAAGCAGTTCCTTGCCGTTTTTGGCATCCCACACCTTGGCGGTTTTGTCATCGCTTCCGGTGACGATGCGGTTTCTATCAGGGCTGAACTGGGCGGAAAGCACCCAATTTGTGTGGCCCTTGAGGGAAAGCAATTCCGCCCCGGTTTTGGCGTCACACACCTTGGTGGTATTGTCAGAGCCTATGGTGAGGATGCGATTTCCGGCGGGGCTGAACAGGGTGGACTTTACAAAAATTACGTTCCCCTTGAGGGGAAGTATTTCGGCGCTGGTTTTGGCATCCCACACCTTGGCGGTTTTGTCATCGCTTCCGGTGACGATGCGGTTTCCGTCGGGGCTGAACTGGGTGGAACGCAACTCCCTTGTATGCCCCTTGAGGGAAAGGAGTTCCGCTCCGGTTTTGGCATCCCACACATTGGCGGTTTTGTCCCAGCTTGCGGTGATAATGCGGTTTCCGTCGGGGCTGAACTGGGCGGAATTTACAGAACTTGTGTGCCCCTTGAGGGAAAGCAGTTCGGCACCCGTTTTGGCGTCCCACACCTTGGCGGTTTTGTCTTGGCTTGCGGTGACGATGCGGCGTCCATCGGGGCTGAACTGGGCAGAATTGACATCACTTGTGTGCCCCTTGAGGGAAAGCAGTTCGGCACCGGTTTTGGCATCCCACACCTTGGCGGTATCGTCTTCGCTTGCGGTGACGATGCGGTTTCCGTCGGGGTTGAATTGGGCGGAACGCACATCATCTGTGTGCCCCTTGAGGGAAAGGAGTTCGGCACCCGTTTTGGCGTCCCACACCTTGGCGGTTTTATCATCGCTTGCTGTGACAATGCGGTTTCCGTCGGGGCTGAACTGGGCGGACTCCACCCATCCTGTGTGCCCCTTGATTGAAAGGAGTTCGGCACCCGTTTTGGCGTCCCACACCTTGGCGGTTTGGTCTTGGCTTGCGGTGACGATGCGGTTTCCGTCGGGGCTGAAATGGGCAGTATTGACATTACTTGTGTGCCCCTTGAGGGAAAGCAGAGACGGGTCACGAAGGCGGTTCAGGTATCGCCATTCCCAACCACGCAGTTTGGGGTCGGCACCGTCGAGCAACGCTCCCATGGCAACAAGGTTGTCCTCGCGCCATTCCTGATGGGCCACCCTCATTGCATTGCCGTATTCAAATACGGCTACACGCTCTTTCGCCGCATCGGCGTTTTCCCGCTGGATTTCCGCTTCGGCCCGGTTGCCTTCCGATACCCGCCACAGCGCCGCGAACCCGGCGCCCCCCACCCCGGCGATCAGCAGCAGCACCACCACGCCCGCCAGCATCCGCTGCGTCTGCCGCCTTTTGCGCTCCTCCTCGGCGCGCACCCGCGCCATTTCCGCTTCCTTGAGCCGTTGCTCCACCTCCGCCCGGTAATCAGCCACCGCCTTGGCCAGTTCGGCGCCATCGGCGGGCCGGTCGTCCGGCGTCGCCATCAGGCAGCGCCGGCACAGGGTCACCAGTTCCCGGTCCGCTCCGCAGGCATCGAGCCTTTCAAGCGTTTCGCCAAGGTCGCACTGTGCCGCGCGGGTGATGGTCTGCATCACGCTGGTGCCGCCAAACGGCGCATGCCCCGTCAATAGGGAAGCCAGGATGCCTCCCAGCGCAAACACATCGGCCCGGGCATTCACCTCCTCGCCCCGGGCCTGCTCGGGCGCCATGTACGCCGGCGTGCCCTTCACCTGCCCGGCCACGGTCAGGCCCGCCTCTGTCGCCTTGATCTCCCCGGTGATCTCCTCGCCGCCGGCGATCTCCTTGGCCAACCCCCAGTCCATCACCTGCACTTCGCCAAAGGCACCCACCATCACATTCGAGGGTTTCAGGTCGCGGTGAATGATGCCCTGAGCGTGCGCGTACCCCACCGCCTGGCAAATGGACTCAAACGCCGCGATCAGCCGGCCGCGGCCGGTCTCAAGGTCCGTGCGCTTTTTGAGAATCTGGTCGAGGGTTTCGCCCCGGATCAGCTTCATCACCAGGTAGGGCAGGCCGGTGGGCAAGGTGCCCAGCGCGTGCACCGGCGGAATGCCGGGGTGCGGCAGACGGGCGGTGATGCGCGCCTCGCGGTTGAACGAGGCCGCCGACATGCCGGACTTCATCACCTTGATGGCCACTTCCCGGCCAAAGGTGAGGCACTCGGCGGCGTAGACGACGCCCATGCCGCCGCGGGCGATCTCCGGCTTGAGCCGGTAGCCGGGGACTGTGGCCATGGGAACAGCGGGGCCTTCAGGCTGTTCAAGGGTATTGGAACCTGGCGGGTCGCTGGCCGGGGTCGGCGGCGTGGTTTCGTGAATGTCGTCGTCAGGCATCATGGGCGTGATCCCGAACCGGGAAAGCGAATAAAGACCAGTCCATTCTCAAAAGTTACCCGCACCGACCAGGGCACGCAATGACGGAGCATTCAGGGACATGGTGCAAAAAACGAATTTTTACGAGCCCCCAGCGGAGGTGCGAAGCACCGAAGCGAATGGGTGAGTTTTAAGGCACCCCACTCACTCCGCCTTCGGCTCCGCTGGGGGCTCTTTTGTTTCCGCTAGGGCTCCTGGTGTTGTTCCTTGATCGACTCGCCCCTCACTTCGCTGGGGGCTCCTAAACGATGAATGGATCTCAATATGAAGGCCACACAAAGGCTGACGATGCTTAGGAGCCCCCAGCGCAGCCGAAGGCGGAGTGAGCGGGTCTGAATCCGAAGTCGGCGCGATTACTCCGGCGCGACGCGCCTGCGTTCGGGGTTCCTCTCGCGTTCACTGTACTGGGACGGGTTTGTTGCCTGGCGGATTACGGCGCGCCGCCGGCAGAGCGGAGCGTGTTGGCCAGCAGCATGGCAATCGTCATGGGGCCGACGCCGCCGGGAACCGGGGTGATGGCGCCCGCCACCTTCGCCACCTCGTCGTAGGCCACATCGCCGCACAGCGAGCCGTCGGGCAGGCGGTGGATGCCCACATCGATCACCACCGCGCCGGGGTGGATCATGTCGGCGGTCACCCAGCGGGGCTGGCCGAGGGCCGCCACCACGATCTCCGCCTGCCGCAAGATTCCGGGGATATTTTTCGACTTGCTATGGCAAATGGTGACGGTGGCGTCGACGCCCTTCTGCAGCAGCACCAGCGCCAGGCTCTTGCCCACGATGCTGCTGCGGCCGAGGATGGCGACGCGCTTGCCCGACCAGTCGATGCCCGAGCGCCGGCCCAGTTCCCACACCCCTTGGGGCGTGCACGGGAGGTAGCGGGGCCGGCCATCGGCCAGGAGGCCGAGGTTGTCGGGGTGCAGGCCGTCGACATCCTTGGCCGGGTCGATCGCGTCGAGCACCGCCGCGGCATCGAGGTGCCCGGGCAGGGGCAACTGCACCAATATGCCGTGGACAAGCGGGTCGGCGTTGAGTTTCCGCACCAGCGCCACCAACTCGGCCTGGGCGATGTCGCCGGGCATCTGGTGCAGCCAACTGGCCATGCCGGCCTTGTCGCACGCCTGCCTCTTGTTGCGCACATAGACATGGCTGGCCGGATTGTCGCCCACCAGCACCGCCGCGAGGCCGGGAACAACGCCACTGGCGGCTTTCAGCCTCGCCGCGCCCCCGGCGATCTCGTCGCGGATGGCCTGCGCGATCGCCTTGCCGTCGATGATGCTGGCGGTCATGGGGAGGTTCCCGGAGGATTCGAGAAGTCGATGGCCGCGTCGGCGGCCCGGTGAATCACCGCCCCCTGCCAGTCGGCAAGGTCGACCAGGGCTTCCAGCTCGCGGGACAGCACGCCGAGGGCGAACACGGTGTTCGCCTCGCGGCAGGCGATTTCGGCGAGGTTCCAGGCCTTGGCGTCGAGCGGTTCGTTGTCGGCGGGTTCGCCAAGGTCGACATGCCCGCCCTTGCCGATGACGAGGCAGCCTGCGGCGATGGCGCCCGACGGGTCGAGCGGGGCGCCGGTGTCCTCGCGCTTGCCCACAATCGCGACGAACCGGGCGCCCTGGCAGTGGACCGGATCGTGGTGGTCGTGGCCGTGGTCGCGATCCCCGTGGATCACGCGTTGGCCTTCTTGAAATATTCCTGGGAACCCTTGGGATCGGCCTTCATCGTGGCTTCGCCCTTCTTCCAGTTGGCGGGGCAGACCTCGCCGACGGTCTCGAACTGCTGCAGGGCGTCGACCATGCGCAGGGCCTCGTCCACGCTGCGGCCCAGGGGCAGGTCGTTGATGAGCATGTGGCGCACCACGCCGGCCTTGTCGATCAGGAACAGGCCGCGGAGGGCGACGCTGTCATCCGGCAGGAGCACGCCGTAGTCCTTGGCGATTTTCTTGGTGAGGTCGGCCACGAGGGGGTAGCGCACGCCGCCCAGGCCGCCGTGGGTTCGCGGGGTCTGGTTCCAGGCCAGGTGGGTGAACTGGCTGTCGATCGACACGCCGATCACCTCGGTGTTGCGCTTCCTGAATTCATCGAGCTTCTGGTCGAAGGCGATGATTTCGGTGGGGCAGACGAAGGTGAAGTCGAGCGGGTAGAAGTACAGCACGACATATTTTCCGAGGTAGTCGGCAAGATTCACGGAGGTGATTTCCGAACCGATGACCGCGGCGGCGTTGAACACGGGCGCGGGCTTGGTGACGAGCGATGACATGGCAACCTCTTTCGGGGTGGTGTGTTGGAGCTTCGACCATGTCATGATTAGGGATGGGGTGCCACCACGGTCAATCCCCGGCCCGGGCGCGGCGACGCGGGAGTCGCCGGTGGGCTTGAAATGCGCCACATCGGCTCCTAGCAGATAAAATGAGCAACTTGAGAAACTGTTGTCGGTTTCCCGAACGCCGACTGCCTAATGGATCACTTGGCCATGATGGTTGAAATCGAGCATCTTTCCAAGTACTTCGGGCCCGTTTTGGCCGTCAGCGATGTTTCGCTGAAGATCGGCCGCAACGAGATTGTGGGCCTCCTTGGCAACAACGGCGCGGGCAAGAGCACGCTCATGCGGATGCTCACCACCTACCTTCCCGCCACCAGCGGACGGATGACGGTGGATGGTTTCGATGTGCTCACCCAGTCGCAGGATGTGCGGCGCCGGATTGGTTATCTGCCCGAGAGCATCCCTCTGTATCCCGAGATGCGGGTGGAGGAATACCTGCGCTACCGGGCCCAGTTGAAGGGCCTGAGCCGTTGCAAGGTGCGCCCGCGCATCGAGCATGTGTTGGGCCGGTGCCGCCTCGGCGAGGTGCGCCGCCGGCAGTGCGGCACCCTGTCGAAGGGGTTCCGGCAGCGGGTGGGCCTGGCCGACGCCCTTTTGGCGGAACCGGCGCTTCTGATCCTTGATGAGCCCACCGACGGCCTCGATCCCGGCCAAAAACAGGAGGCGCTGGCCCTTTTGCGCGACCTGGGCCGCGAGCACACCATCGTCTTCAGCTCCCACCTGCTGGGCGAGGTGGAGTCGCTGGTGAACCGGATCGTGATCCTCAGGCGGGGGCATCTGGCGCTCGACAAGCGCATCGAGGAACTGCGGGAGGAGGCCGACCGCGAGCGCACCCTGCGCTTCGAGGTCCGTGGCGGCCGGGAAGCGGTCGATGGCGCGCTGCGGAACTGCTCGCTGGGCGAATCGGCCCGCTCGGTGCGGTACAACCCTCTTCCCGACGGCTGGTTGCAGGGTGAACTGAGGCTGCCCGGTTCGCTCGACCCGAGGGAAGACCTGGTGCGGCAGATCACCGGCGCGGGCGTGGGACTGAGGCACATCGAGTTCCACAGGCCCTCGCTGAACGACCGCTGGAACGAGATCAACAACCGGGATGTGGCGTCGCTGGCCGCCGCCCCATCCGCCTGAACCGGCCCCCCGGGGCCAACATTTGCCGCGAGTCCGATCCGGAGAGCTTTCATGTCCGATCCGACAGACATCCTGCCCCAGGCAGCGGGGCCAACGGGGGCGCCCGAGGGCCCCGGCCCTTCCCAGATCGTGGACGACGAACTGGCGGCGCCGCGGATGGTGGGAATCGCCGGGCTCATGGCGCTCATCATCGGTTTCGTCGCCGTGGGGTTCGGCCTGCAGGACCGGGCGTTCGCCATCGGGCCGGGCATCGGCCTGTTGTGCCTGTTCGCGGGGCTGACGGGGTTGATCGTCCATGCGTTCATGGAGGACGAGGCCGCGCTGAAGCTGGCCTATTTCTCTGGTGGCGTGACCGGGGCGGTGGCGGGAACCGGGGTGCTGTTCCTGGGCGACTGGAGCGTGGCGGCCCGGGCCCTGGGGATGGTCATCGCGCTTTCGGCCCTGCCGTTGCTGTTGAGCGTGGCGCGGGGCGGAACCCCGGGCCAATCGGTGCTGGGCTTGGTGCCCCGGGGCCTGCTGGCGGCCGGTTCGCTGCTGCTTGCCGGCGGCCTGGCCTGGCAGTTCATCCTGGGCGAGCGGGGCGACTTCGAGTCGATCGGGCTGCCGCTGGCCCTTTCCATCCTCGGCGCGGCCTATTTCATCGGGGTGCTCGGCTTCCTCGGCTGGGAATCGGAACTGTCGTTCCGAGCCGGGTGGATGGCCACCCTGGCCGGCCTGGGCGTGGCCCTTTTGGCCCTGGTCCGCTCGGTGCTTCATGAATCGGGCGTCTGGCAGGCGCAGGGAACGGCCTACTTCGTGCCGGCCGGCTACCTGATCGTCGCGGTGTCGCTGCTGGTGGCCGCCGCGGCCTACGCCACCGTTTCCGACAGGCCCACGCTCGTGGTGGCGCGCCGTGAACTCCAGGGCTTCTTCTACTCGCCCATCGCCTATTTCGTGCTGGTTTCATTCGCCCTGGCCACCTGGTTCAGCTACCAGAACTTCCTCGGCAACCTCGCCGAGGGCAGGGTGCTCGAGCCGATCCTCAACTACTATGTGGTCGAACTGTTCCTGATCCTCTGCCTGCTGTTCTCCGTTCCTTTGATCACGATGCGCCTCCTCAGCGAGGAGAAGCGCGCCGGCACGCTCGAGGTGCTGCTCACCGCCCCGGTGGACGAGGCTTCCATCGTGCTCGGGAAGTTCATCGCGGCGTTCATCATGTTCCTGTGCCTGTGGCTGCCGTTCATGCTGTACCTGCTGGCGCTGCCGGTGGGGGCCCAACCGGGCTTCGACTTCCGGCCGCTGTTGAGCTTCGGCGTGGCGCTCGCCGCCAGCGGCGCCGGGTTCGTGGCCATGGGCCTGCTGTTCAGCGCGCTTTCGGGAAACCAGCTGATCGCCGGCGCCCTGACGCTCGTGGGCATGATCGGGCTTCTCGTGCCTTACATCATGCAGTTCAGGCTGATGGAAACCTCGGGATGGGGAACCGTGCTGGGGCACATCTCGTTCCTCACCGGCTGGGAAAGCGCGCTGGAAGGCAAGCTGATCCCCAGGCAGTGGGTTTTCTCGGTGTCGCTGACGGTGTTCTGCCTGTTCTGTTCCGTCAAGGTGCTGGAATCACGCAAATGGAAATGAACGCCCGGCCGGTTGAAACGCCGGCGTGCCGTTCGGAGGTGAGCGCGACATGAGCGACTGGAAAGCCGAGGAGGCCAAGGCCCGCGACCGTGTGATTCCGCTGCTGACGCTGGCGATCACCGGCCTGGCGCTCTTTTCCGCCGGCCTCATCATCCCCTTTGTCAAAAGGGATTTTTACGAGGTGATTTCCGGCGGAGTCGTCCAGTGGCGGGCCCGCCCGTTCCCGCTGGTGATGACGGGAGCGCTGCTGGTGCTTGGCATCGGGTGCCTGCTGGGAGCCTCCATCCTGGGGAGGGGCGGCGAGCGCGCCAGTCCCTCCGTCAGGAGGCTGCTGTACGGGGCCAACACCCTCGTGGCGGGCCTGTTCCTCGTCGGGATCCTGGCCTTCCTCAATGTGCTCAGCAACCTGCGCCTGGGCCGGTTTGATGTGTTCAACCAAACCTTCGACTACACCCAGGCATCGCTTTACACGCTGGCGCCCAGCACCCGCGACTTCATCTCCAACCTGCGCGAGCCGGTGAACCTCTACTACTTCCACAGCCCGTTCAGCGGCTCAAGCCAGTTCGCCCGCGCCGAAACCGCCACCCTCGTGGAGAACTGCCGGCGCATCCAGCCCTCGCTCGTGACATGGCAGGTGCTTGAGATTCCCAGCGAATCGGGCCTCCGCGAGCTTGAGGACCTGCGCAAGAAATACCAGTTTCCCGAGGAACTGGGCCTGTTGGTGGTCATGGGCACCAACCACGAGTTCATCAAGTCGTCCGACCTGGTCTCGCAGCAGCGCTCCGGGCCACCGGGAGACCCCTCCGGCGGCGCCACGCTCCAGTACCTGGGCGAGGGCAAGCTGCTCAACGCGCTGGTTTACCTGTCGGAAAACAAGACCAAGGCCTCGGTGTACCTAACATCGGGCAACGGCGAAATGGGCAAGGGGGATGGAGCCGACCGCTCCGCCGCCATGGGCCAGGTGATCCAGGCGCTGGAAAAGGACAGCTACAAAGTGGAAACCCTGAACCTCGCCGGCAAGTTCCAGGCGATCCCGGCGGACGCCGACATCATTGTCATGGCCGGGCCCAAGAACGACCCATCCCAGCAGGCCGTCGACGCGCTCGAGAAGTTTTTGCAGGGCGGCTCATCCGGCAAGAAGGGCAAGCTGCTGGTGCTGCTGGGCCCCGAGCGCGAACGCACCGGAGGCGCCATCGGCTTCACGCCGCTGCCCCGCCTCAAGGGCCTGCTGCGCAAGTTCAAGGTGGATGTCGCCGACCAGGTGGTTGTCAATGGCGAACTTCCACCGCATTCAACCACCATCGCCGTCGCCAATCCCAGGGTGAGCAGTTCGCTCACGAAGCCGATGCGGCGCGGCGGCGGGTTGCTTCCGTTCGAGTTTCCCGAGGCTCGCGTGGTCAATCCCGTCACGGCGGGCCCGGCGGACGCCGCCGCCCCCTCGCCCCTCTCCGCCGACTCGTTCCTGATCGCCTTCCCCCGCTACGATCCCCGGCCGGTCTCCGACCTGTCGCAGTCGTTCGAGGCGCTGGTGAGGTCCGCCGGCTGGGAAAGCGGCAAGAATCCCGCCCCGCCGACCGACGAGCTTACCGTCGGCGTGTCGGTGAGCGATGGCGGCTCACCCCGGTTGGTGGTTTTGGGCAACGCCCGCGGCTTCTCGGATGACTTCCTCGGCAGGCGCGGCGTATCCGGTAATTCCATCGACCTCGCCTCCACCAGCGTCAACTGGCTGCGCGAGCGCTCGAACCTGGGCGCCAAGCCGTCGGACATGGTGAAGACCGAACGCAAGACCTACAAGCTGGAACTTGACCAGCGCGCGGCCGGTTTCAGCCGGCTACGGTTCCTGCCTCCGGCGCTCGCGGTGCTCGCCATCGCGGGCATGGGGGCGGGTGTCTGGCTGATCCGCAGGCGCTGAAAAACGCGACCAAGAACGAGGCCCATCCAATGAATCCGCGCACGACTTACATCCTTGGCGGCGTTTTCCTGGCGATGCTGATGCTGGTGGCGCTCGCCGTCTTCTGGGGGCCGGCCAATCCCGAGCAGGGCCGGCATGTCTTCCCCGCCTGGCACGCCTCGGCGGCCCTTGACGCCAATCCCGCCGACTCCGTCGTTCGCGTGCGGATCGAGCGAACCGAACCGGCGTCGGAAACCATCGAATTCGCCCGCGACGGCAAGGGCGGTTCCTGGCGGATCGGGGCGCCGATGGCCGCCGCCGGCGACAACTTCTCGATCGGCGCCATGGTGCGGGCCATCGTGGAGGCCCGCCGCGAGGACGACCGCGAGGTGACCGGTTCGCCTTCCACCCTCGGCCTCGACAAGCCCGTCGCGACGATCACGCTCACCGACGCCGCCGGTGCCGACCGCACCCTCAAGGTGGGGCGCACCATCCCGGGAGCCACCACCCAGCAGACGGCGGTCGAGTCTTCCGACCGCCCGGGCAAGCCCGTCATCGTGGCCCGCCGCGACATCGCCGACATCTTCAAGCCCCTCTCGGCGCTGCGCGACCGCTCCCTTGTGGCCTCCACCGAGGCGGACATCGATTTCCTCGAGGTGGCCGAGGGCAAGAAGGGGCCCGTGTCGCTGCGCAAGAAGGATGGCCGCTGGCGTTATGTCGCCCCCGACCTGGGCCCCGCCGACTCCGGGGATCCCTCAGCCCAGTCCACCCCGGGCGGATCGGCGGATGTGGGATCGATCCTGCGGGAAATCGTCGCCCTGCGCGTGGAGCAGGCCGGCGAGAGGGCCGGCGAACGCAACGACTTTGTCGCCGACGGTGTGAAGGATGCCGCGGCGTACGGCCTTGATCCGGCCAAGGGTCGGGTGCTGCGGCTCAAGGTCGACCGCGCCGAGACGGTGAAGGTGGAGGGGGGAACCTCCGAGGCCAAGGTGAAGACCGTGACGCTGCTGGTGGGCCTCGACAAGAAGGAGGAGGTCAAGCCCCAGGGCACGCCTCCCTCCGGGGCGCCCTTCAGCGGATATCCCGCCATGCTCGAGGGGTCGGGCAGCGTGGCGCGCGTGCCCGCCAAGCCGGTCGAGGCGCTGCTGAAGCTCGTGGAAACCCCCGACATGCTCAGGGACAGGGCGCTCACGCGCCTCTCCGCCGAACCCGATGTCATCGAGATCAGGAACGGCCTGGGGGCTTTCGAGCTTCTCAGGCCGTCGGCGGGCACATGGCAGCTTTGGAAAGCCGGCGCCAAGGAACCGCTCGCGGCCGACGCCACCGCGGTCGCCGGCTTGGTGGAGGCGTTCCGCAAGGAGCGCGTCTCGTTCGTGGAAGGCGATCCCAAGGCCCGGGAAAAGGAACTCGACCTCGACAAGCCCGCCGACAGGCAGGTTCTGGTCACCTTCAGGCTTGCCGGGATATTGGCGGACGCCTCCAAGCCCGACGAGAAGAAGGACGCCCCGGCGGGCAAGCCCAGGATCCGCGAGGCCAAGCCCGACGCCGTGGTCGTGTTTGGCAAGCGGCTGGGCGAGGAAGTCGCGGCGCGGCGTGACTGGGGCGACGACACCGCCCTGGTGAAGGCCGGCAAGGGCCTGCTCGACCTCGTGGAACAAGGCTCGCTGTCCTACCTGGAAAAGCGGCTCCCCCCCTTGGCGGCCTCGACAACCGACCTGGCGGGCGAGGCGCTCACGGTATCCGTGGCCCAGGCGGACGGTACCGTGGAACTGGCCCGCGAGGCCAAGGACAAGCCCTGGGCTTTCAGCCAGCCGGCGGACCGCAAGGCGTTGCCCGTGGGCCCCGACGCCGCCAGGAACCTCGCCTCGGCCCTGGCCGGACTTCCCGTGCGCCGCTGGATTGCCGAGCAACCCGCCGCGGCCCAGCTTGAATCGTTCGGGCTTGCCAAGCCTCGCCTGACGGTGACGATCACCCTTCCCGGCAAGGACGGCAAGAAGGAATCGGCCGCGGCGCAGTTCGGCGCCGACATCTCCGACAAGGGCGAGGTGTATGCCAGGATTGTCGGCAGCGACCGGGTCTTCGCCACCGACAAGGCCGCCCTGACGCCCCTGCAGGCTCCCCTCGAGGACCGCGTTCCATTCGCCGCACTCGATGCCAGGAAGGTGGCCCACCTCAAGATCACCGGATGGCAAGGCATCAACGGCACTCCGGTCACCCTTGAGGTGGAGCGCAAGGATGGAGGCTGGGTCGCCAAGGATCCCCCCAAGGATTTCCCCGTGGCCGCGGCGAAGGTCGACGCCCTCCTGGAAAGCATCAAGTCGCTTCGCGTGGACAAGTTCGTCAAGTTCTCCGGCGGACCGGATGCGTCCCACGAGATCGAACCCGCCAAGAACGGCATGCGGATCGAATGGACGGCCGAGGGCAAGTCCGAACCCAGTGTCCTGTCGCTTGGCAAGGTCGACGGCTCGATGCTTCACGCCACCGCCTCGCGTTACCCCGGGGCCGTGATCTTGGTTCCCAAGGCGCCGTTCGACGAGCCGATGCAGGGACGGGCCAAGTTCAAGCAATGACCCCGAACCGTCCGGCGGATGACCGCGTGACCCGCGCGGTGCTCGATTGCCTGCGGGACGGTTCATGGGCCCGATACGACCACGAGCGCCTTGAATCGTTCGAGGCGTTCACGGCGCGGACCTTGGGCGCCGCCCACGCCGTGCTGGCGGGCAGCGGCACTCTGGCTCTGGAGCATGCCCTTGCCGCCACGGGAGTCGGGCCGGGCGGCATGGTGGCCCTTTCGGCCTACGATTTTCCCGGGAACTTTCTCACCGTTCATGCCCTGGGCGCCCGTCCCGTGCTCGTGGATGCCGACCCCGCCACCGGGCAGATGGACCCGGCTTCACTGTCGGTCGCGCTGGGCCGTTTTTCCATCGCCGCCGTCGTGGTGAGCCACCTTCATGGCGGGATCGCGCCGCTCGATGACATCATCCCCCTGTGTGATCGCGCCGGCGCGGCCGTGGTGGAGGATTGCTGCCAGTGTCCGGGCGGGACGCTGGCGGGCCGGCCGCTGGGAACCCGGGGACGCGCGGGCGTGGTGAGTTTCGGCGGGGGCAAGCCGGTGAGTTGCGGCCGTGGCGGCGCGGTGCTGACGGACGATGCCTTGGTGGCCCAGCGGGTGAAGTTGAGGTCGCACCGCGGCACAAGGCTGGCCGTGCCGGGCAATTTGCAGCTGGCGGCTTTGGAACCCCAATTGGCCGGATGGAAGGAAACCCTCGGCACCGCCGCGGACCGCCTTGGCCGCCTCGACGGGGTGTTCCGAAACAATCGCGCTTGTCAACCGGTTTGGCGGGTTTCCACCGGCAATTTGTCGGGGTTTTACCGCCTTGGGTTGATGGTTCCGGCGGGGGATCGCCAGCGGCTGATCGAGTCGGCGAAGGCGCTGGACCTGCCACTTGCGGCCGGTTTTCGGGCGATTCACGCCGGCAGATCCGCCGCGCGCTTTGAAACGGCGGGCGATTTGCCCGGGGCCCTCGAATGCGGCAGGCGGATGACGACGCTGGAAGGGGAGTTGGTCCGCTGGGACGGGAACGCATTCGAAGACGCCCTGGAGAGGTGCCGGGCCTGGGCCCCGGCGGCATGATCGTGATGGCGAACCGTGTCAGCTGCAAAAATGGCGGGTTTCCCCGGCGACACAACCCCTGCCGAATGGGGCTTGGACACACCCGGCGGGCCTCTCCGGTCACTTGACACTCCTCAAGGGGCCCGATAGTTTGGGAACTTCCCGGTTTACGGAACAACCAGGAAGAGAACCATGGGAGTGGGCTCAGCGCGATGAATGAGCGCATGCGGATTCGCATTCGGATGGAAGGCTACGACCACGAGGTCTTGGATCGTACGGCCCGTGAGATTGCCGAAACAGCCGAGCGAACCGAAGCTCAGGTGCACGGACCGATTCCATTGCCGACGCGCGTGGAGCGGTATACGGTGCTGCGCAGCCCACACATTGACCGGAAATCCAGGGAGCAGTTCGAGATCCGGACGCACAAGCGCCTGATCGACATCCTGCGCCCGACCGGCAAGACGGTCGAGGCCCTCAACAAGGGTCTCAGCCTTCCCCCAGGCGTGGACATCAAGATCCGCGTACTGACTGCAGGCGCCTGACGCGCTGGTCTCTTCGAAGGGGTCCGGGTGATGCCGGGCCCCGTGTGTTGGCGGGACAGGTTTTGGGAAGGATCCCGGGCGCCCCTTGCGAACCAATGGGTTGGGGTACCCGTGATTTTGTTGCCGGTGGGGTAGCCCTCCGGTGATTGGGGTGTGTGATGTTGAGCCTGAAGGTTGTCAACATGGAAGGGCAGGAAGTCGGCTCGATTGAAGTCAATCCCGCCGATTTCGGTGGCGAAGTCAATCGCCAGCTGCTTCATGATGTCGTTCTGATGCAATTGGCTAACCGCCGCGCCGGCACGCACTCAACCCTTCGCCGCGGCGAGGTGGCTGGCAGCACCAAGAAGATCTTCCGCCAGAAGGGCACCGGCCGGGCGCGCGCCGGCAGCAAGCGCACGAACAAGCGGGTCGGCGGCGGTACGGCCAAGGGTCCCAAGCCGCGCGACTACGAATACCACATGCCCAAGAAGGCGGTTCGCGCCGCCACGCGCATGGCGGTGCTGAGCAAGCTGGCCGACAACGAGGCCATCATTGTCGACTCCATCAGCATCCCCGACGCCAAGACCAAGTCATTCCGCAAGCTGCTCGCCAATCTCAAGCTCCGCGGCACCAAGACCCAAGTGGGCGAACGCCAGTACGATCGCCGCATCGACGGCCTCACCTGCCTCGTGGGACTTCCCCAGGCCGATGACAACACCTGGCGCTCGGCCCGGAACATTCCCGGGGTCGCCGTGCTGCCGGTCAACGAGTTCAACGCGCTGACCATCATGAGGCAAAAGCGGCTGGTCCTGACGCGTGAGGCCCTCGAGGCCCTTCGCTCGACCAAGGCCATGGCGTAACCGGGAGCAGCGATTACCATGAGCATTCACAAGGCAGCCGTCCCGGTGAGGAACTTCGGGCCCAAGCTCGACGCCCACCAGGTGATCATCCGCCCGCTGGTGACGGAGAAGGGCAACCGCCTGACCGATGAGTCGCGCACCTATGTCTTTGAAGTGAACTCGCTGGCGACCAAGCCCGAGATCAAGCAGGCCGCCGAGGTTCTGTTCAACATCAAGATCAGCACTGTCCGCACCCTGAATGTCCGCGGCAAGGGCCGCGGCTACCGTTTCCGGATGGGGCGGCTGAGTCACTGGAAAAAGGCTTACATCTCCCTGCAGCCGGACAGCCCGGCGCTGGACCTGTTCTAATCTCCGGGGCGAGCCGGCAAGGAGCCGTTCGATGGGTATAAGGCAGTTCAAACCGGTGACCGCGGGCCGACGGCAGATGTCGGTCAGCGATTTCGCGGATATCACCGATCGCAAGAAGAAGCCCGAGAAGTCGCTGCTGCGCCCCCTGCCCAAGAGCGGTGGACGCAACAACCAGGGAGTGATCACCTCCCGTTTCCGTGGCGGCGGCCACAAGCAGCGTTACCGCCTCATCGACTTCAAGCGCCGCAAGGACGGGCAAGTCGCCGATGTGGTAGCCGTCGAGTACGATCCCAATCGTTCCGCGCGCATCGCCCTCATCGCCTATGCCGACGGCACCAAGGCCTACATCCTTGCCCCGCAAGGCCTGGCCAAGGGCGACAAGGTCAGTTCCGGCGAGGACTGCGAGCCGAAGACCGGCAACTGCATGCCCTTGCGCAAGATTCCCCTGGGCATGTCGGTCCACAACATCGAACTCCAGCCCGGCCGCGGTGGCCAAATGGCCCGTTCCGCCGGGTGCTCCGCCGTGCTCACCGCGCGCGAGGGGGCTTGGGCCCAGGTCACGCTGCCGAGTGGCGAAATGCGCCGCGTGAGCTGTGAATGCCGGGCCACGATCGGTGTCCTTGGCAACGCCGACCACATGAATGTGAGCCTTGGCAAGGCGGGTCGCAAGCGATGGATGGGCCGCAAGCCCCACAACCGCGGCGTGTCGATGAACCCGGTCAACCACCCGATGGGTGGCGGCGAGGGGCGCACGGCCGGCGGCCGTCATCCTTGCAGCCCGACGGGCGTGCTGGCCAAGGGTGGCAAGACCAGGAAGAAGCGGAAGCCGAACAGCAAGGCGATCATCCGTCGCCGTCGTCCGGGCCCGCGCAACACGGCCAAGTAACCGGGGATCGTTTGAGGAGGGCGGCTAACGCCGCTAGCGAGTCATGGGAAGATCGCTTAAGAAGGGTCCCTATGTGGATGAGCGGCTCTACGCCAAGGTCGAGAAGGGCCGGACCAAGGGCAACCGTGATCCCATCAAGACCTGGGCTCGCGACTGCACGATCGTGCCCGAGTTCGTGGGAGTCACCTTCCTCGTCCACAACGGCAAGCAGTTCATCCGCGTCTACGCGACGGAAGACATGGTCGGCCACAAGCTTGGCGAGTTTTCGCCGACCCGGACATTCAAGGGACACGCCGGCGCCAAGGCCAAGGCCGCCGCGAAGTAACGGGCAGGGAAACGGGAGCTGATTCCATGAAGGTCAAGGCGATTCACCGCTACGCGCGCATGTCGCCCCGGAAGCTTCGGCTGTATGCCGACTTGATCCGGGGGCGACGCGCCGACGAGGCTCTCGAGCTCCTCCGCTTCGAGACCACCCGCAGCGCCCGCCTCATCGAGGCTGTCCTGAAGAGCGCCATCGGCAACGCGCGCTTCAAGGAGATCGATGATGTCGAGGACATGATCGTCAATGAGTCACGGGTCGATGGCGGACCAATCCTCAAGCGCAGCATGCCCCGCGCCCGGGGATCGGCTTACCCGATCAAGAAACGAACCGCCCATATCCATGTGGGCTTGGCCACCGAGGACGAGCTGGCCTGACCGGCCAACCGTGGAGAACACCCAAGATGGGACAGAAAGTCCGTCCGACAGGCTTCCGAACCGGCGTGATGATCGACTGGAAAAGCCAGTGGAGCGCCAGCGTCAAGAAGGAGTTCCCGGAGCTTCTTCTTGAGGATCGCAAGATCCGCGCGTTCATCAACAAGGAGTACCGCGCGGCCCTTGTCTCGATGGTTCGAATCGAGCGGACCCGCGAGAAGGTGATCGTCTACATCCACGCCGCGAAGGTCGGTTCCATCATCGGCCAGAAGGGCGCCAAGATCGACGAGCTCACCGAGAAGCTCAAGGACATGTTCAACCGCGAGATCGAGGTGAAGACGATCGAGGTTTATCGGCCGCAGACCGATCCCCAGATCCTTTCACGCGAGATCGCCGACAACCTGGAAAAGCGCCAGAGCTTCCGCCGCACCCTGAAGAGGGCGCTGGAGCAGGCGATGGAAAGCGGCGCCCGCGGCGTGCGCATCCAGATGTCGGGCCGCCTGGGCGGCGCTGAAATGGCGCGATGCGAAAGCGGCATGCTCGGCAGCATCCCGTTGTCGACGCTTCGCAGCCGGGTTGAATACGGGTTCTCCGAGGCCTCAACGCCCCAGGGGAACATTGGCATCAAGGTGTGGGTGAACAACGGCGACTACTTGACGGAGGAATCTGGCGATGGCCCTAATGCCCAAGCGCGTAAAGTATCGAAAAAGCCAGCGCGGTCGGGTAAAAGGTAACGCATGCCGCGGCAACACGGTCTCCTACGGGGAATTCGGTCTCCAGTCTCTGGAAGCCGGATGGATGCCCGCAGAGACCATTGAAGCCGGGCGCATCACGGTCGCCCACGCGATCCGCGGCGAAGGCAAGCTTTTCATCCGGGTTTTTCCGCACAAGTCCGTGACGGCGATCCCGCTTGAAACCCGAATGGGCAAGGGCAAGGGCGAACCCGAGTTCTGGGCCGCCGTGATCAAGCCCGGCATGGTTCTGTTCGAACTGGGCGGATTGCCCGAGGCGGCGGCAAGGGAGGCCTTCGCCAAGGTGGCGTACAAGATGCCGTTCAAGTGCCGCTTCGTGGCGAGGCGACCGAGCGTCGGCTGATGCGGAATGGGGCGCGATGCGCTCCGAGGGGATTTTCAATGAGCAGCAAGCTGAAGGCCGACGCCATCCGTTCGATGGGCGACGAGCAGCGCAAGGCGGTGTTGGTCGAGCAGGCCCGCCTCCTGATGGAACTCAAGGTCCAGCGCGCCACGGACCGACTTGAGGCGATCAGCGAGGTTCGCGTGACCCGGCGCAACATCGCCCGGCTCAAGACGATCCTCCATGAGAAGGCCGTCAAGGAAAGGCATTCAGCCGCGGACAAGGCGTTGGCCGACGCCAAGGCCGCCCGCCTCGAGGCCCAGAAGGCCGCCGAGAAGCAGTACCGCGAGATTCGCGAGGCGAATGAGAAGGCCAGGCAGGCGGCCCTTGAGCGGAAAAAGGCCGGGGTCAAGAAGGCTGGCGCGGGAGCCAAGGGTTCCAAGGGCGCCAAGCCTGCCAAGAAGAAATAACCGTCCAGGTGTTAGCCTAAAGGGGTGATTCGATGTCCGAGACGAATGAAAACCAGGCGGAAGGGGACGATCGCGGTCGCCGCCGGGTGTTGATCGGGGTGGTCACGAGCGACAAGACCAGCAAGACCCGCCGCGTGGAAATTCCCCGGCAGGTTCGCCATCCCCGATACGGGAAGATCATCCGTCGCCGGACCGTTTGTGTCGCCCATGACGAGAAGAACGAGAGTCGTTCGGGCGACACCGTGGAGATCATGGAAAGCAGGCCGATCAGCCGCACCAAGCACTGGCGCCTGGTCCGGGTGGTGACCAAGGGTGTCTCGGACAATGCCGTGAAGGCGGCTCCGGGCGCGTGAGGCGGGTCGGCGAGAGCCGGGAGTGACGAACAATGATCCAGATGTACACCTACATCGATGTCGCCGACAACACGGGTGCCAAGGAGTGCATGTGCGTGAAGGTGCTTGGCGGCACCCACAGGCGCTACGCGGGCATCGGTGATGTCATCATCGCCAGCGTGAAGAAGGCGAATCCGGGCGGTGATGTGAAGCAGGGCGATGTGGTGCGCGGCGTGGTGGTGCGGGTGCGCAAGCAGACCCGCCGGGCCGACGGCACCTATGTCAAGTTCGACCGCAACGCCGTCGTGCTTCTAGACAAGGAAGACGAGCCAAGGGGCACCCGCATCTTCGGAGCCGTGGCCCGCGAGTTGCGCGAGAAGAATTTCACCAAGATCACGAACTTGGCCGAGGAGGTGGTCTGACGCGAGCCGATGGCCCGCGCCGGATCCGATGAACATGAACATTCGCAAGAACGACATGGTGGTGGTGATTGCCGGCAATGACGCCGATGCCGCCAAGGTGCGCAAGGTGGTGCGCGTGCTGCCTTCCGAAGGCAAGGTTGTTGTCGAGGGCGTCAACCGCACCTTCAAGCATGTTCGCCCGAGCAAGCGGAACATGCAGGGTGGTCGCCTGTCGATCGAGCGGCCCATCGACGCCAGCAATGTGCTGCTCTATTGCGGAGCCTGCAAGTCGGGTGTGCGCACTGGACGCGAACACCTGCCTGACGGCACCAAGGTGCTGTTCTGCAAGAAGTGCAAGAAGGCGGGCAGGGCGGGCATCATCCGGGTGCTGGCCAAGGCGGCGGCCCCCAAGGCGACGAAGTGAAACACGAGAGGGAGTAAGGGTTTATGGCCCGTTTGTTGGAAAAATACCGCAAGGAAATCATGCCGGTGCTGGCCGAGAAGTTCGGCCGGACCAACCCCATGAGCCTGCCCCGTTTGCAGAAGATCGTGGTGAACATGGGCGTTGGCAAGGCGGTGCAGGAAAAGGCTCGCATCGAGCAGGCCGCCGAGCAACTGAGCCAGATCACCGGCCAGCGCGCCCAGGTGACCAAGGCCAAGCGCGCCGTCTCGGGTTTCCGGCTTCGCGAGAACCTTGAGATCGGATGCCGGGTCACGCTTCGCGGCAAGCGTATGTTCGAGTTCCTCGACCGGCTGCTGAACCTGGCCCTTCCCCGTATTCGCGACTTCCGGGGAGTGAACCCGAAAAGCTTCGACGGGAACGGAAACTACAGCATGGGCCTCGTGGAACAGAATGTGTTTCCCGAGATAAATCCGGACAAGGTGACCTTCACGCAGGGCATGGATGTGACCTTCGTGACCAGCACCCGGCAGGACGACGAGGCCCGCGAACTTCTTCGCGCCTTCGGAATGCCCTTCAGGGACAAGTGACACAAAGCAGGCTTGGAGTAGCGACATGGCGACCGATGCGAAGAATGTGGGATTCCGGAGGGCTCTTGCCCGCCTGGAGGAACACGCCCGGCAAATGCAGAAGCGGCCGGAGGAGAGGATCAAGTCGAGGGTGATGGAACCCCGCGAGATGATCCGCATCCGAATGCGTTGCCGCATGTGCGGACGATCCCGCGCCGTTTACCGCAAATTCGGCATCTGCCGCATTTGCTTCCGTAACCTGGCCAGCGACGGGTTGATTCCCGGCGTTCGCAAGGCCTCCTGGTAAGGACAGACAGGACACCACGAATCATGATGACCGACACGATCGCCGACATGCTCACGCGGATCCGCAATGGCAACCGGATTGAGCGCCCCGTCGTTGACATGCCCGCCTCGAAGCTCAAGCTCGGCATCGCCGAGACGCTGAGGCGCGAGGGATTCATCACCCACTTCCAGGTGGGTCGGGCAATCCTCGACGAGCAGGGCCGCCCTCTTTTCCAGGAAGTCGGCGGCGACGAGATCGGCAACGGCAAGGTGACGCTTAGGCTGCACCTCAAGTATGGTCCGGACGGCGAGAAGGTGATCCGTCACATCTCTCGCTCGAGCAAGCCCGGCCGCCGCGTCTTCATGGCGTCGCGGGAATTGACCAAGGTTCTTGATGGCCAAGGAATCAGGGTGCTCAGCACGAGCCACGGCGTCATGAGCGACCGCGAGGCGAAGTCGCGCAACCTCGGTGGCGAAGTCCTGTGCACGGTGTGGTGAGACAAGTTTGAACCGCCCCGCGGGCGGAGGAGTTTAAGGTGTCACGCATCGGCAAAGCTCCCGTGGCGGTTCCCGCCGGGGTCGAGTTCAAGATCAACGCCCGCCAGTTGGGCGTGAAGGGTCCCAAGGGCACCCTCAAGTTTGAGCATCATCCGCTGGTGACCGTGTCGTATGACGACAAGGCCCGCAGCGTTGAGGTGAAGAGGGTCAGCGACGAGCGCCTGGCGCGTTCGGTGCATGGCCTGACCCGGACGCTGATCTCGAACATGATCGAGGGAGTCACCAAGGGCTACGAACGGCGACTGGTCGTCATCGGCCTGGGTTACAAGGCCGAACTCGACAAGAAGGACAAGCGCATCGTCCTCCTCAAGGTGGGTTACGCGAACACCGTGGGCGTGCGCGCTCCCGAAGGCGTGACCGTCGAGATCGGCGAAACCTCCTACAAGGTTGAGGGATCGGGCGAGGAAAAGGTCGCCTGCATCACGGTCCGAGGCGCCGACAAGCAGGTTGTCGGCCAGTATGCCGCCGACCTTCGCGCCGTCCAGCCCGCCGAGCCTTACCAAGGCAAGGGCGTGCGGTACTTCGGCGAGGTCGTGCGCCGCAAGGAAGGCAAGACCAAGGGCGCCTGACCGGCGCGATGAGATGGGGCGGCGCTGTCCGCCCGTGGGGGAAACGGTTCATGAGCGTCACCAAGCAGAAGGCCCAAAGCCGCCAACGCCGGCGGAACCGAGTCCGGAGCGCTGTCCGCGGCACGATCGAGCGTCCGCGCCTGACCGTTTTCCGGTCGAGCAAGCACATTTACGCCCAGGTGATCGACGACGACCGAGGCGTGACCCTGGCCTCGGCCAGCACCGTGTCGCCTGAACTCAAGGGCAAGGTCACCTATGGCGGCAACATCGCCGCGGCCCAGGCCGTGGGCCAACTGCTCGCCGACAAGGCCAAGGCCGCCGGTGTCGCGAAGGTGTGCTTCGACCGCGGTCATTACCGTTATCATGGCCGGATCAAGGCGCTGGCTGATGCCGCGCGCACCGGCGGACTGAGCTTCTGAAACGCCAATAGCCCGAAGGGGCGCGGGGAATCGACATGGCCAAGGATCGTGACAGGGACAGGGGCGAGAGGGTTTCGGACGGTCTTGAGGACCGCCTGATCAAGGTTCGCCGCAGTTCGACCACCGTGAAGGGCGGACGGCGGTTCACCTTCAACGCCCTGGTGGTGATCGGGGACGGCAAGGGACGCGTGGCCTTTGGTTACGGCAAGGCCAACGAAGTGCCCCCCGCCGTCGAAAAGGCCACGAAGGAAGCCCGCAACCTGGTGCAGCGGCGCAGGCCCGTGCAACTGCGTGGCGACACCATCCCCCACAGGATTGTCGGCCGTTACGGCAGCAGCCGCGTGATCCTCGTGCCGGCGGGCGCCGGCACGGGCGTCAAGGCGGGCGCCAGCGTCCGTGCGGTTCTCGAGGTCGCCGGCGTGCGGAACATCCTCACCAAGGTGCACGGGAGCACCAATCCCATCAACCTCATCAAGGCGACGCTTGACGGCCTGGAAAACCTCCGGTCCCGCGAGTCGGTGGCCCGCCTGCGTGGAGTGGCACTCTGACATGGATCTCTCAACACTTTCCCACGGCGTCCACAAGCGGAAGCTCAAGAAGCGCGTCGGCCGCGGAATCGGAACCGGTCATGGCAAGACCGGCAGCCGCGGAACCAAGGGCCAATACGCCTCGGCGGGTGCCGAACTTCCGCGCTCGATCTTCGAGGGCGGCCAGATGCCGCTCTTCCGCAAGATTCCCAAGCGCGGATTCAGCCACGGCCTGTGGGACAAGAAGTTCCATGCCGTGAATGTGGGCGACCTCAACGGCTTCCCCGAGGGCACCCTCGTCGACCAGAAGGCCCTCGACCGGGCCGGGGTTGCCAAGGGCCCGGCGGATGGCGTGCGGATCTTGGGCACCGGCGAACTGAAGGTGAAGCTGGTCATCAAGGCCCATCATTTCAGCAAGTCGGCACTCGAGAAAATCCAGAAGGCTGGCGGCACCGCCGAGGTGATTCCCCCGGCCAAGAAGCCGGTCCGGAATAAGATGAAACCGCGCCGATAGAATCCTGAGCCCCGCGCCTCGAGGAGCCCCATGGGCAAGCTGAGCAACATTCTCCGGATTCCCGAGCTGATGCAGAAGCTCGGGATAACCCTGCTTTTCCTCGCGATCTACCGCGTGGGTTTCTCCATACCTCTGCCTTACATCGACCAGGAGAAGCTCAACCGCAGCATGGGCGGATCCGGCGGGCTCAACAGCGTCTTCAACTTTGTCTCGATGTTCTCCGGCGGCGACCTGTCGGGCGCTACGGTGTTCGGCCTGGGAATCATGCCCTACATCTCGGCCGGCATCATCATGCAGTTGATGGCGTATGTCGTGCCGGCCCTCCACAGGCTCCAGAAGGAGGAGGGGCAAGCCGGCCAGAAACAGATCAACAAGTACACGCGCCTGCTGACGGTGGTGATTTGCACTGTTCAAGCCGGGTTTTATCTCAATTACCTCCTCGGCGACAAGGGCGGCGCGTCGTCGGGGTCCATGGGCTTTCCCGACGCCTCGCTCCCGGCGGGCTATTTCATCGCCATGCTGCTCAGCATGGTCGTCGGAACCCTGTTCCTGATGTGGATCGGGGAACAGATCGACGAGTACGGAATCGGCAACGGCGTGAGCCTCATCATCATGGCCGGTATCCTGGCGCGCTTGCCCGCCGCGGTGATCACCCTGCTTTATGAGCAGACGGCGACGGGATGGCGGTTCAAGGACTCCGTCCTGACCCTTGGCGGCTCGGGACAGGACATGAGCTTCGAGAGGCTGGCCACCCTGGTCGTGCTGTTCATCGCCGTGGTTGTCGCGGTTGTCATCATCACCCGCGCCCAGCGGCGGATTCCGATGCAGTCGGCCCGCCATGTGCGCGGTTCGCGCGCCTTCGGCGCCGCCGGCAGGCAGTACCTGCCCATCAAGATCAACCAGGCCGGCGTCATGCCCGTGATCTTCGCCAGCAGCCTGCTCACCCTTCCCTACTTCCTGTTCACGGCGATGGCCTCCTCAACCCAATGGGAATGGGCCCGGCGCATCGCCGACGCCTTCCAGCGGCAGGGTTGGGTCTACTGCGTCAGCGAGATCCTGCTCATTTACCTCTTCAGCTATGTCTGGACGGGCGTGATCTTCGATCCCAAGGAAATATCCGAGAACCTCAAGCGGGGCGGCAACTTCATTCCCGGCTACCGGCCTGGCGTCCGCACCGCCGAGTACATCGACCGCGTGCTGCTGCGGATCACCTATGTGGGATCCGCCTTCCTCGCGGTCATCGCGATCTCTCCAACCCTCGTCTCGAGCTTCCTGGAAGTGCGCCCCGATGTGGCGCAGTTCTTCGGTGGCACAAGCCTTCTCATCGTGGTCAGCGTGGCCTTGGATGTCGTCCAGAGGATCAACAGCCACTTGGTGATGCGGAATTATCCGGGGCTGACGGACGATTGACCGTTCCGGTCTGGCCCCAGGCCGGACCCTGGCGTGCCTGACCCGAAAGGTATCGCATGAGGCTGATCCTCCTCGGCCCTCCCGGCTGCGGCAAAGGTACGCAGGCCAAGATGCTGTGCCGGGATGCCCGCGCCGAACATGTGGGCACCGGCGACCTGCTTCGTGACGCCATCCGGCGCGAAACATCCGCCGGAATCGAGGCCCGCCGCGAGGTCGACGCCGGGCACCTTGTTCCCGACGAGGTCGTCAACCTCCTCATCGGCGAGAGGTTCGGGCGGGGCGACCGGCCTTCCCGGTTCGTGATGGACGGCTACCCCCGCACCCTGCCCCAGGCACACGCCTTCGATTCCATTCTTTCCGGAGTCGGCATGGCGCTTGACGGCGTCGTCATGATGCAGGTCAGGGACGAGCTCATCGTCAACCGCGTCAGCGGCCGCTGGTCGTGCCCGAAGCTCGGGTGCAAGGCGACCTACCACATTGATTCCAACCCGCCCGCGCGCCCGGGGTTCTGCACCGACTGCGGCACGGGACTGGTGCAGCGCGCCGATGACGCCCCCGCCACCGTCGGGGAAAGGCTCGTGATCTACCACCGCGACACCGAGCCCCTGGTTCCCCACTACGAGAAGGCGGGAATCCTGATCCGCGTCGATGGCGAGGGCGACATCGGCGTCGTGGGGCTGGCGATCAGGCAGGCGCTTGCCACGCGGGGCCTGCTGTGATCGCGCCAGGTGTTGCCTTCGGGGGCGATCGGGGATGGTGAGGCAGGGGGGATCGTCGCAACCGCGGCTCAAGACCCGGGCCCAGATGGAACTGATGCGCCGCGCCGGCAGGCTTGTGTCGGAAGCCCTCGCCATGTGCCGGCGGATGGCAGTTCCGGGCTGCGCCTTGTCCGAACTCGACTCCGCCGTTGAAGCCCTCTTCGTCTCGCGCGGGGCCCAGCCCCTGTTCAAGGGTTATCCGGGCAAGGTGCCCTATCCCGGCAGCACCTGCCTGTCGGTCAATGAGCAGGTCGTTCACGGGTTGCCCGGGGCGAGGATGCTGCAGGAAGGCGACCTCCTCAAGGTGGACACGGCCTGCAGGCTTGACGGTTGGTGCGCCGACGCGGCGGTGACCCTTGGGGTTGGAAGGGTCAGTTCCGGGAAGGACAGGCTGAGGCGGGTGACGGAGGAGGTCTTGCAGCTGGCGATCCGGGAGCTGGCTTCCGGAGTGAAGCGCAGGGGCCTGTGGTCTGAAGTGGCCAAGCGTATGCAGCTGCACGCCGAGTCCGCCGGGTTCCAGATGGTGACCCAATATGTCGGCCACGGGATCGGCGAAACGATGCATGAACCGCCCCAGGTTCCCAACTACTTCGACCGTGAGACCCTCGGAACGGATTTCAGGCTGGTTCCTGGTCTTGTTTTGGCCGTGGAACCCATGGTGAACATGGGAGTTTCGCAAACCAAGGTGCTTCGCGACCACTGGACTGTCGTAACGCGGGACGGACTTCCCAGCGCCCATGTGGAGCATACCTTGGCGCTGACGGCGGACGGTGTCTGGGTGATCACCTCGGATCGGGATGACGATGTCGTGAAATAGCGTGAAACCCTTGTCAGTGCAGGGGAATTGATCTAATATCGACGTTTCGCGCGGAGGGCGTGACATGAAGGTGCGATCAAGCGTGAAGCGGATTTGCGAAAAGTGCAAGATCATCAAGCGCGAGGGCAAGGTCCTCGTGATTTGCGAGAATCCGCGACACAAGCAGCGCCAAGGCTGATTTCCGGGAAACGGGGGCCATGGCCCCTTGGGAGTAGAAAATGCCTCGTATTCTGGGTGTGGACCTTCCCAACGACAAGCCGACGCACATTTCGCTGCGTTACATTTACGGCATCGGCCCCGCATTGGCCCTGAGGATCTGTGAAGAGGCCCGCGTCGATCCCCTGCGCCGTGCCCGGGAACTGTCCGACGACGATATCAGCCGCATCGCGACCATCCTCGACCGCGAATACACCGTCGAAGGCCCCCTTCGTCGGCAAACCCAGCAAAATATCGCCAGGCTCAAGGATATCGGCAGCTACCGTGGGATGCGGCATCGGCGCAGCCTTCCCTGCCGCGGCCAGCGCACCAAGACGAACGCCCGCACCCGCAAGGGCCCCCGCAAGACGGTGGCCGGCAAGAAGGGCGTCAAGGACAAGTAAAAATTCACGAGGCATTCCCGGTTCATGGCCGGGTTCGCATGGGCGTTTTGAATCATTTTCGGAGAGGCAAGCGTGGCGAAGACGAAGAAGCGCAAAGTCAGGCGCAATGTGAATCAGGGCATCGCCCATATTCGCGCCACTTTCAACAACACCATCGTGACGATCACCGACCGTCAGGGCGACACACTTTGCTTCGCTTCAGGCGGACAGGTTGGCTTCAAGGGAAGCCGCAAAAGCACGCCTTTCGCGGCGCAGCGCGCTGCCGAGGTGGCGGCGGAAAGGGCCTCGAAGTTTGGGGTCCGCGACCTTGATGTCCGTGTGCAAGGGCCCGGCGCCGGGCGCGAGTCGGCCGTCACGGCCCTTCAGGCGTCCGGAATGATCATCAAGTCGATTGAGGATGTGACGCCATTGCCGCACAATGGTTGTCGTCCTCCGAAGAAGCGTCGAGTTTAAAAGACACGGCAGCCCCGACATTCGACCGGGCTGCAAGGGAACCTGAACGGGGAGCATCGGCGGGATACCATGGCAAGAACCACCAATCCGGTTTGCAAGATGTGCCGGCGCGAAGGCCGCAAGCTGTACCTCAAGGGCACTCGCTGCGAGTCCGACAAGTGTTCCGTCAGTCGTCGCAACAAGCCGCCCGGCATGCACGCCGACCGGCGCTCAAAGCCTTCCGAATACGGTACCCGTCTTCGCGAGAAGCAAAAACTCAAGCGGTTTTACGGCATTCTCGACCGCCAGTTCCACCGCACCTTCGACCAGGCGACCCGCGCCACCGGCAATACCGGCGAGCAGCTTCTTTCCTTGATGGAAAGACGGCTCGACAACGTGGTTTACCGGATGGGTTGGGCTGGCAGCCGCGCCGCGGCCCGTCAGTTGGTCGCCCACGGCCATTTCACGATCAATGGCAAGCATGTCGACATTCCCAGCCTTCTGGTGAAGCCCGGCGATCTGGTCTCCGTGAAGGCCAGGGAACGCTCCCTTTCCATCGTGCGCAAGCTCTCGGAAGGGGTCGGCCGCAAGGAACTTCCGGCCTATCTGGAGGCGCAAGGCTCCGAAAGTGAACCGCCCCAGTGCCGGGTCACGAGGATGCCCAGCCGCACCGATGTCGACCCCCGTCTTGAGGATCAGGGGCCGCTTCGCGAGCAGCTCATCATCGAATTCTGCTCCCGTTGACCATCACCAAGGTGTTTCGCCGGGCTTGGAGTCCGGCGAACTCCATCCGGGGAAACTGACGGCCCGCCGGCCGTAGACCGAGGAGACCGAGACAATGCGAATCCGTTGGCGTGGACTTGAGCTTCCCAGCCGCGTGGCGACCGACCGCCCCGCGATGACCGACACCTATGGCAAGTTTTCCATCGAGCCGTTCGAGCGCGGCCTGGGGGTGACGATCGGCAACAGCCTCCGGCGCGTGCTCCTTTCCACGCTCGAGGGCAGCGCGATCACGCAGATCAAGATCCGCGGTGTCGCCCATGAAATCACCACCCTGCCCGGTGTCGTCGAGGATGTCACGGACATCGTCCTCAACATCAAGAGCCTCGTGGTGCGTAACACCTCCGACGAGCCCAAGGTGATCCGGATCGAGCGGTCGGAGAAGGGAACGATCTTCGCCCGCGACATCATCACCGATCCGTCGGTTGAAATCATCAATCCCGACCATGTGATCGCCACCCTCACGGGCGACATCACCTTTCAATGCGAGATGACCGTGGAGAATGGCCGGGGTTACCGCCCCGCCGAGGAAAATGTCCAGAAGGATCGCGAGATCGGCGTCATTCCGGTGGACAGCAGCTTCTCCCCCGTGGTCAAGGTGAAGTACGAGATCGTCGACACCCGCGTGGGCCAGAAGACGAATTATGACCGCCTTGTCCTTGAGATTTGGACCAACGGCACCACCTCGCCCCAGCTCGCGCTTGTCGAGGCGGCCAAGATTCTCCGCAAGCACCTCAATCCGTTCGTCCAGTACAGCGAACCTGGCCCCGAAGTCTCGATCGACGATCGCCCCGACTCGGCTGGCGGCTCGCATGATATGGAACTTGAGCGCAAGCTGGCGATGAGCCTCGCCGAGCTCGAGTTGTCCGTCCGCGCGACCAATTGCCTTGAAACCGAGGGCATCACCACCGTCCGCGACCTGGTGACCCGCAACGAGGCCGAACTCCTCGAGGTCCGCAACTTCGGCGAGACGACGCTGAAGGAAGTCAAGCAGAAGCTGAGCGAGCGCGGCCTTGAATTGGGACAAAGGATTCCCGGCGCCCTCCGCCGCTAACCGACAAAACGAAGGGGTATCGTGACATGCGCCATCTGAAATCGGGCCGCAAGCTCAACCGCAACGCCGCCCATCGCCGATCTCTTTTCCGCAACATGGCGTGCGCCCTGATCGAGCACGGCCAAATCGTGACGACGGTCGCCAAGGCCAAGGAACTTCGTCCGTTTGTCGAAAGGCTCGTCACCATGGCGAGGCCGAAGGAGGGGCGCGACCCTGTCACCGCCCGCAGGCTCGTCATTTCCCGGTTGGGACCCACCGCCAAGACGGTCTTGACAACCGACAAGGCCAATGAGTCGATCCAGCAGGAATGGCTCAAGAGCAATGTCCTGCGCAGGTTGATGGAACGCGCGGCGGCCTACGAGGCGGCGAAGCGCCCCGGTGGTTACACCCGCGTCATCAAGATGTCCGATTACAGAATCGGGGATGGCGGGGCAAAAGCGCTCATTGCCTTCATTGATCCAAACGAGGCCAAGGTGGCCCGCGAGGAAACCTCCGCCCCCACGGTTTCCTGATATCTCTTGCCTAGTCCGAAATCCTTGCCAAGGGCCCGTTTTCGGGCCCTTGGTTCTTTTTTTGCCTAGAAAGACCAATAGAAAAATCTTGCTTATGAATTTAATTGAATATCGCACGAATTATTCGTGATGGATTTTTCTGGATACGAATTGATATACAAGGCTTAGGCGAGGAATCTCCTGGTCTTTGGAGGGAGTCAACTTTCCGGGGAATGAACCTTCCATGCTGTTCGAATTCAAGAAAAACGCGGATTTCAAAGTGAATCCACCCTCCTCGGAAAAAATCCTGGGATATCTTAACTTTTCGGATGGAAGATGCGATCCGAAATGGCAGGCACTGGTCAACGAATCGTTCGCGGCGCTGGATCCTGATTCCAGGCCTTGGGCGACATTGCTGGATCGCTGGTCATCCGACCTTCGGAATCTTTCGGAATCCGGTTCTCCCGGTTTTCGTGACATCAGGCAGGCGGTCGGCGCCATTGGACTCGCCCGGGAGTCCCTTGCCGCCTACAGGGCCTACCATTCCGATCTTTTGGGACATTGCCATGATTCGGAGTTATTCGGTCCCCTTTTTCTCGTTCGTGTCCTCGAGTCGGTTCTCCGGGTGATCCACGATGCCGAAATGCCCGGGGAATCCGGTTTTTCCGAGGCCTCAAGCCTGGCCGGCAGGGTTGTTCGCGATCTCAACGATTTTGTCGGGTACAGGCCCGTGGCCCTGCTGGAAACGCGGAACACCGGGGAGCCTTACGAGCACGAGAGGCACCGTCCGGTGCCGGTCTTCATCCGCGGCTGCGGTTTTGCCGTCGGGTCGAAGGAAAAGGTGGTTGAGAGGGCGTTCGCGTTCCTTCGGGAAACATCGCCCCAACTGCTCCGTGACGCCGGCATCGACCTCGAGCAAATCGAGGAACTGTCGGTCGACATGAGGTCGTATGATCATGGCCACCCCGCCAACCTGCGGCCCAACCAGGTGTTCGGCGAGTGGGACCCGGCTCGGATCGACATCAAGGGACGGTATTCCCGCTTGGTGGTTCGCAAGCTCATCTTCGACGCGATCGGGGATTGGGGACGCATCCGTTCATCCCTCGCCGATCCGGATGAATCGGTGTCGGAATCGGCCGCTGTCCTTTGCGGCACGATGCTGATGTCCAGCGGCGTGACGGGGGGCCAACCCGGCGCGCATGATTCCACCAAGCGCCTCGGCGACCTGCTGCCCGGAATCGCGCGGTACCGCGACCAGTTCTACAGGGAACTGCAGGAGCGCATGCCGCCCAACCACCTCGAGCGCTTGCGCGCGGAGGAAAAGCAGGTCAGGCAGCCGTTTGGCAAGGTCCGTCAATTCCTCAACGCGTGGATGGCGAGGCAAAGGGCCCTGCAGGTGCAGCAGCAGGCGATGGCGACACTGTTCGCCCGCCTCGGGCTTCCGGGCTCGAGCGCGCGGGAGGCGAGGAAAATCACGGTTTTGGCGCCACGGTTCATGTGTGAACTGATCGCCGGAATGAAGCTGATGAAGTTCGAGGGTGAGCAGGGAAGGCTCGACTCGGCGGTTGGTCGACTTCCCGCCGTGGTTCAGAAGCTCAGGCTCGGCATTTCCTGCGGCGCCCTGACCGACCCGTGGAATGTCCTTGGTTTCCAGGGGATGTTTCCGCTGAGCCCGGCGAGGGAGGACGCGACGCGCGACACGAGGCTTGACGACCTCCTTTCCATCGTCGAGAGGCTTTTCGAGTCGATGACATTGCTTTGGGCCGAATCGGCGGCGCGGGGCGACGACGAGAGGGCCGGCTTCGTCTCGGGCCGGATGAGGGAGCTGGCGGACTGGTGGGACAAATTCGCCACATACCGAGTCAGTGATGTTCGCTTTGTCAGGGGATTGCGGCACCTCAAGGCGGGACGCGGGGTGGCCGAGGCCCTGTCACGGTGGCGGCAGCGGGGCTCGGCTCCGGCCGACATGGTGTTCTGGCAAAAGCAGGTCAGGTCCCTGCGCACCGCCCAGACCCACGCCCTGGCCGTGGAGGCCCTGCTGCGCCAGGGTGACTTGGCCGCCTCCCAGGGCCTGCTTGTGCATTGGATATCCCTGGCCGACAAGATCGGGCTCGAGGATGGGCAGCACAACTTCTACCGGCTCGCGTTCCAGTGGCTTGGCAAGGCGGCGGCGATCGGGGAACCCCCGCAGGCGAGGGTGAGGCGGGTCGGATTGTTCCTCGGCCAGTTGGTTGTCAACGCCGGCGAAATGCTGGAAGTGCCGCGCGCAGGTGAATTCCTCACGGCGGTTCGCGAGGACGATTTCGACCCGGATCATCGGGAGGATGACCCACCTCCGTTTGACGCGAAGCCGGAGGCCGGCGGCCTCGCCGAGGTTGGGCTTCCCGGGGACAATCCGTTCGACATGGAGGAGCAGGCCGAGCGGCTGGAAAGGCGGCTCCGTTTCCAGGCGGCCCAAGGGCGGCTGATGCAGGAAGGCGCCCGCTGGCTCGAGGGGCAGGAACTCCCAGTTCCATCGGTCGACCAACTGTGTTCGTGGCGCGAGGAAGCGTGCCACCGTTCGACCAGGGCGCTTGAGCTGGCCCGTGAGTTGCTTGGCATCGAGGTTCCTCCGCCATCCACGCCCGATGTCGATTCCTTTTTGCAATACGAGCGCCGTCGCAGTCTCCGCGAGACCCTCACCAACGAGGCGCTCTCCGCCAGCCTCGAGCAGAGAATGGCGGGTTTGGTGTTCGCGGTGGCCTCCGCCTCGCACAAGCGCGAGGTCGCCAAGCTCGAGGGCGATCCTTCCTACCTTGAGCCATTCATCGAGTTGGGCGGGGCGCTATTCAGGCGCGACGGGGTCAAGGTGAGGCGGGCGCTTCCGGGTTTCCGCGAATTTTTCCGCGAAGAACCATTGCTGCACACGCACCTGTTCCAAGGCGGCAGGCCGGCGAACCTGATGCGCACCCGGCTGGCGATGCAGGTTCTCCGCTCCCTGCTCGCGAACCTGCCGCGGCTGGGCCTGTTCGCCGACACGCTTGAATTGCTTCGCCTCGCGAGGCGCATGGAGGACAAGCCCGGCCCCGATGGCCCGGGCGTTACCGAATTCGTCCAGTACTACACGGCGGGGTTGCAGGCGATCGTCGAGGCGGTCGTCCATTCCGCGACGGGATGGGAGGATTCGTCGGGCCTCGTCGGCATTCTCGACGATCTCGTGAAGCCGTTTGAGGCGCTCTGGATCGAGCACAGCCGATCGGGCCAGTTGTCGGCGCTTGAGGGTATCGGCGGGGAAAAGGAATACCGAGCGCTGCAAAAGTTCATCAAGGACCATGGGCGTGAACTGTTCCATGCCCGCTTCATGACGCTCGCGAACCTGCGCGGAATTTTGCACAGGGGACCGAAGGCCTATCTTGAGACGATGGTGCGAGAGTCGGATCCCCTCAAGCCGAGCCGGCTTGCCGATACCCTTGAAGCGCCCCAGGAACTCAAGGCCGCATCCCGCCGGCTCGAGGTGATCATCAAGACGGTCGTCGAAAACTACGAGGAGTTCAAGGACTACAACACCACGACAACCCTGTCCGACTACGGCGAGAACCTGAATGTCCTCGTCGATTTCCTCGTGCTGAAGTCGGGATACGACCGTCGGGCGTGGGAGTTGAGGCCCCGCCTTCTTGTTCACGAGGTGCTGGCCAGGCAGGAAAGGCATGAGGAGGCCCGGGCCTGGCAGTCGGCTCTCGAGGAGCGAACCAAGGCCATCGCGGAGGACCAGATCGACCGCCTTGGCCAACTTGAGCGCCTTCACGGGGTCAGGCTTTCGACCATCCGCGACCGGATCGAGGAAAGGTTTGTCCGCAACCTCGGGTTGGACCGACTTTGCGCCCTCATCCGGCCGGTGCTGGAGCAATCCCGGGCCTTGGCGGCGAGCGGCCAGCAGGGTACCGGAATCTCATCCGGCGCCGAGGAACACGCATGTCCGGCGCTTGCCTCGCTGCGCGAGGGGCTTGAGCCATTCATGGAGAAACCGGCGGGCGTCGGGCGGGATGTCCCCGAGTGGATCAGGAAACTCGAGCTGGAATTGCAAAGGGCCAGCGTCACCACGCTTGTGGAAGCTTCCGCACCTGAAAGATTTTTCCTGATACCCGAGCCCAAGTTGGCGCGCATCGATGTGCTTGGGGAGATCAAGGCCATGACCCCGCCTGATGACTCGAAGCCCGATTCCGCGTTGGCCACCTGAGAGCGACCGCTCCGAATTTATCAAGTTTGACGATTGTGCCGGTCGATGGATGGGTGTCGTTGAACTCTATCGGAGTGACGGGTCAGCGTCGCATGCGGCCAATTCTTGCCATCATCACGGCCACCATCCTGTCGGTTTGGGGTGTCGCGCCAATCGCATGCGGCCAGGAGGCCGCAGTAGAGGCCGGCATGGCGGAGGTTTCCGCGGCGGATCCCTCCATCCCGTTCTGGTCGCCGGCCAGGCTCAATTGGCGGATGCGCGAGGTCGAGGATCGCTCACCCAGCATTCGTGTTCCCGGTCCCGACACGGCGAACTACCCCAATGGCTGCTTCACGCTTCCCGCCGGCAGGTCGTATGTCGAATTTCTGCCCGTGGTGTTTTCCGGACAAACGGCAGGGAGCCCATCCAACTACAGCGCCCAGGTGCTCCTGAGGCACGGCATCACCGACTGGCTTGAGTTCCGCCTTTTCCTCCCGGGAATGCCGCAAGTCCAGTTCGGGGGCGACGGCCAATCGCAGGTGACGGGCGTGGGGCCGCTGACATTCGATACCAAAATCCACCTGTTTGATGAAAAGAAAGAATTTTTCCTTCCCGCGTTCGGCATAGAACTGGCGTTGCAGACCAACTGGGCCTCCCCGGCCTTCAACTCGGGTGTCCAGCCCTCGATCAACCTGCTGTTCGACCACTCACTGCCATTGGGCTTGGTATTCGAGTGGAATGTGGGAGTGTTTGGTGGCAAGGACAGCAACAATATCAATTATTACCTGGCGACATGGCAATTCTCCCTGCAGAGGGAAGTGCTGCCTGGGTTCGCTGTCTTCGCTCAAGCCTTCATCAACGACGCCAACCTGACTCGGTTTGGTCCGGAAATCAGGTCGACGATACCCAATAATGCGACTGTGGTTGGAGCGGGATTCCTGTGGACGGTGAGCGACCTGTTCGCGGTCTACGCCTCGGGCGGCGCCGGTGTCACCAAGGAAGCTTCCGAAAGCGTGGCTCAGATCGGCATGGCGTTCGCCTTCTGAACGAACTCACTTGGCCGGCGGCAGCTTGATCATTTCCAGGAATTCTGCGTTCGACTTGCAGGGCGAAAGCCTTGAAAGCAGCTTTTGCATTCCTTCGACGGGGTTCATGTCCACGAGCAGGCGGCGCATGGCGTGGATGCGGCGGAGGTCTTCGGCCGGTATGAGGCGCTCCTCCTTGCGCGTGCCCGACTGGCTGATGTCCATGGCCGGGAAGATTCGGCGGTCGGCGAGCTTGCGATCAAGGACAAGCTCCATGTTTCCCGTGCCCTTGAGTTCCTGGAAGATCACCTCGTCCATGCGCGAGCCGGTGTCGATGAGCGCGGTGCCGATGACAGTGACGCTGCCGCCTTCCTCGAAGGCCCTGGCGCAACCGAAGAGGCGCTTGGGCACCTCGAGGGCTCGGACATCCATGCCTCCCGACATGGTCCGGCCGCTGTTGCCGACATTCTTGTTGTAGGCCCGCGCCAGGCGGGTGAGGCTGTCGAGCAGCAGGAAGACCTGCTTGCCCTGCTCGGCCAGGCGCTTGGCGCGCTCGACAACCAGTTCGGCGACCCTGACATGGTTGGCCGCGTCGTGGTCGCTGCTCGAGGCGATCACCTCACCCCTCACCGTGCGACGGATTTCCGTGACTTCCTCGGGCCTTTCGTCGACGAGAAGCACCATGAGGTGCATCTCGGGATGGTTTTCGCTGACCGCCTTGGCGATGTGCTGAAGAAGGATGGTCTTTCCGGTGCGGGGAGGCGCGACGATCAGGCCGCGCTGTCCCTTGCCGATGGGAGTGAGCAGGTCCATGACCCGGGTCGTGAGAGGTTCGGCCCCGGTTTCAAGGCGGATCGGCTGGGTCGGGTCTACGGCGGTGAGCAAGTCGAAGTCGCGGTGCCTGTAGTCCGCCGGGGGGTGTCCCTCGATCGATTCGATCCTCAGCACGCGCGGACCCTGGCCCCTGTTGCCGGGAACAACCTGGCACGAAAGCTGAAGCCCCTCGCGCAGCCCGAGTCTCTGGATGGTTCCGACCGGGATGAACGGGTCATTCGGCTGGGGCAGAAAGTCCCGCTTGGCCGAGCGCAGGAAACCATGGCCCTTGTTGGAAAGCTCGAGAATTCCCTCGGCTTCCATCGCCGGCTGAGCCGGGGTGCGGTATCCCGCGGTTTCACCAGGCAAGGGGGTTTCCTCGGGCAAAGGCGCTCCGGGGAGGAGTTCCTCCGGATAGGGATTTCCCTCAGCGGGAAGCGGCGAGGGCCTGCGGAACGGACCCCTGGGCTTCAGGCCCTGGGCCCCGTGCGGGCGACCTGGATGTGACGGCCGGCGCCCGTCCTGGTTGTTGCGGCGCGGATCGGGACGATTGAACGATGCCATGGTTTCTGGTTCACACCTTGCGGAAAGGGGTACTGGCTTCGAAAGTTCCGTCTGGCAGGGGATCAAGGACATAGTCGCCAAACAGGTTGGGCGACTCCCTTTGAAGAATTCTGAGCATGGCGACGGCGACCTTGCGGATCTCATCCTCGGCGTGCCTGCTGCCGCGCATCTCGATGAAGTGCCTCAGGGCACGGGCGTTGGCCGTCACGAAGATCTTGGTCTCGGTGGCGTTGGGCAGAACGCTCCTGGCGGCCTGCCGGGCCTTCTTGCGCCGGAGGGTGTTGTCGGTTTCGTCGGAAAACCGCTCCGAAAGCCGTGAAACCAATTCCTGGTATCCGGCATGGGCGGCCTCGATGGTTCTCTGCCAGATCGCGTGGCATTCCGGGTCTTGCGCGATGCAATCGGGCTCGACATATTCCGCGACCGACTCGTCGACATACCGTTGGCTTAGTTGGGAATATCCCATTCCCGCGCGATGGCGCACCAGTTCGTGAGTGAACGACCGGCTTACCCCCGTGATGACAAAATTCCACACGGCATGCTCAAGGACGGAACCATGTCCCACCTCGAGGATGTGCTTGATGTAGGCGTGGTTTCCTCCGGGCCTGGGCCTGGCAAAGCTCATGTAGCAAACACGGCCCGCGACTTCGACGAGCGACTCGGCGGCGACATCGGTGTCGGTTTGCCAGGCGACCCCATGGTCGGCAAGGAAACGCTCGACTTCCGCCTCATGGCTTTCCTGGCGACCAACGAGGTACACCTCGGGGTCCCGGAGGATCCTCATCGGATCAACCGAATCCATTCAAACTTTCCTGGAAAAACCACCTAACTTGGCGGCTGAAGGGTTCGACCCAGCGATTGGGAGGAATTCCCGGACAACTTATGTACCATCAGTCTTAGGTCCGGGGCCTGTCGAGTCAACGCCAAATCACGGAATGTGCCTGCGTTCGCTCTGGCCGGTGGTTTCCATGGCCGGAAAACCCGTCATTTCGATCGTTTTCGCCAGACTTGTGAACCCGCCACACTGCCGATATGATCTTGTTTTGCCGAATGTGGAGGGCGTCATGAAGAAGAACATCCATCCCGAATACACGGAAGCCACCGTGACCTGCGGTTGCGGCAACAAATTCACCACGCGCAGCACCAAGAAGGCGATCACGGTTGAAATTTGCTCGGCCTGCCACCCCTTCTTCACCGGAAAGATGAAATTCGTGGACACCACCGGCCGGGTCGAGCGCTTCCAGAAGAAGTACGCCTCCTTCTCCGGCAAGAAGAAGGCCGAAGTCGCGAAGTAGGGATTCCAAATCATGGCTGCCCGCCCGGGTTTTTCCCGGGCGGGCGCTTTGTTTTGATGGTCGGGATCACCGCGGGCGGAAACCATGATCGAAGCCTTCGAAGTCATGGAAAATCGTCTCAGGGAGGTCGAGTCCCTGCTGCAAGACCCCGCCGTTGCGGGTGACAGGGCCAGGCAGTCGACACTGTTCCGCGAGCACGGGCTTCTCACGAAAAAACTCGAGCCTTACCGCCGATATCTCAAGGTCTCCTCGAGCCTTTCGGAAGCCCGGGCCTTGGCGTCGGGCGATGATGCCGAGATGGCCGCCCTCGCGGTTGAGGAGACGGCTTCGCTGGAGGCGGAGGAGTCGGCGCTCAGGCGCTCCCTTGAGGATGTGTTGATCGCGGGCGATGATGATTTCGCCAGCTGCATCGTTGAAATTCGCGCCGGAACCGGTGGCGCCGAAGCGGCCCTATTCGCCGGTGACCTATTCCGCATGTACACGATGTTCGCCCGCGACCGCCGCTGGCAAGTTGAGGAAGTCTCGTTCCAGCCGGGCGACCAGGGCGGCTTCAAGGAAGTCGTCTTCGGCCTCAAGGGTGAGGGAGCCTGGGAGGCGATGCGCCACGAGAGCGGAGGCCATCGCGTGCAGCGGGTTCCCGAGACCGAGGCCCAAGGCAGGATCCACACCTCCGCCGCCACCGTCGCCGTGCTGCCCGAACCCGACGATGTCCAGGTGGAGATCAGGGACGAGGACATCGAATGGGAGCGGATGCGCGCCGGCGGCGCCGGCGGCCAGCATGTGAACAAGACGGAGTCGGCGGTCCGGATCCGCCACATACCGACGGGCATCGAGGTGAAATGCCAGGACGAGCGCAGCCAGCACAAGAATTACGACCGCGCCATGCGCATCCTCAAGACCCGATTGTTTGAACTCCAGCAGGAAAAACTGCATCAGGAACGATCCCAATTGCGCCGGTCCCAGATTGGCTCGGGTGACCGCAACGAGCGGATCCGCACCTACAATTTTCCGCAGAATCGAATCACCGACCACCGCGTCGGGCTCACGCTCCACACCCTCGATCTCGTGATGGAAGGCCAATTGTCCGAACTGTTCTCGCAACTGGCGGAGCACGACCGCAAGGAAAGGCTCGCGCGCCTTTCCGCCGGTGAATCGTCATGAGTTCCGATCCGTCCGAATGGACGATCGGCCGCCTCCTGGAATGGACTTCCCGTAAGCTGGCCGAATCGGGTGTTTCCGAGGCCCGGCTTGAGGCCGAGATGATGCTTGCCAAGGCCATCGGCGGCCGGCGCATCGACCTCTACGCCCAGCATGGCAGGAACGCCACGGAAGAGGAGAGAACGCGCTTTCGCGACATGGTGCGCAGGAGACTCGACCACGAGCCTGTCGCCTACATCGTGGGCAAGCGGGAATTTTACGCCTTGGAGTTCAAGGTTGACTCGCGTGTTCTCGTTCCCAGGCATGAGACGGAACTGGTGGTTGACGAGGCGAGGGCCTGCCTGCGAGGTAAGGCCTCGCCGTTGGTGGTGGATGTGGGCACCGGGTCGGGAGCGATCCTCCTCTCGGTGCTGAGCCAGATTCCCACGGCCAGGGGAATCGGAATCGACCTATCCGGCGGAGCCATTGAGGTTGCCCACGACAACGCGCGCGCGCTTGGAATGTCCGGGCGGGTCGAATGGGTGAACGGTTCGCTGCTCGAGGCGCTTCCGGGGGGAATCACGCCCCATGCCATCACCGCCAACCTGCCCTACATTCCCGGCGGGGAGATCGACCTGTTGGCTCCGGAGGTGAGGCGCGAACCCCGCATCGCCCTGGATGGCGGGCCGGATGGCCTGAGCCTGGTGCGGGCCCTGGCCGGGCAGTCGGAGGCGGTCCTGCCGCCGGGAGGGCACCTGATCCAGGAAGTGGGGGCCGGCCAGGCGGAGGGGGTTTCCCGCTGGCTGTCGGAGCGGGGCTGGCGGGTGAAGCCGGCCATTCGCGACGGCGGCGGGCACTGGCGCGTCGTGAGCGCCTCCCGTCCCTGAGGCCATCCTAGTCCATCGTGTACACGGAATTCGGATCCAGTTCGTGGCGAATTTCATCAACGGGATCCTTCCGGCCCGCACCCTTGTAAAGTGTGTCCGGAAAGTTGTAAACGATCCCATCGACGCCGCCGATGTTCCTGTATCCGTGGATAACCCGGGGTGGCACGATCACCAGCATCGGCCTTGAGGCGCCGACCACCTCTCGCTGGATCACCCCGAAGGTGGGGGATCCGGGCCTGGAGTCCCACAGGACAAGTTCAAAGTCCGATGGGCCGATGAAGCAGAAGCAGTCCGACTGGCCGGCGTGCTCGTGCGGTCCGCGCGCGACACCGGTCGAGGTTTGCGAGACATAGCCCATGAGGGGCGAATAACCCGCCGGCAATTCGTCGGCCCGGAACATCTCGGCGAGCCATCCCCTGGAATCGCCGTGGGTTTTCAGCGGTTTCCAGAACAGGTTGGAGATGATTCCCGGTGTGAAGGCCATGGATTCAGGCGCCCTGCCGGCCGGGATCAACCGCGAGAACCAGGGATGACGGCCCCTCGGGTTCCCAGGTCCAGGGACCGGCGTTCCTCGGAAGAATGGCGGTGTGGCCCGCCGCGAGGATCTCGCCGCGGGTCCGGCCCCTGAGCGTTCCCCGGCCCGACACGGCGAAGACGGCGCCCAGCCTTCCCGCGACCGGCAGGTCGGCGGGCGATTTTCCAGCCACATGATGGAGTTGGAAATAAGGGCAATCAACCATCGGCTCGATCGTGGTCGACCTGCCATCGCCCCCGTGGTTTGCCGGCATGACGGGATGGACGGGACCGCGGCGCCAATCGATGCAGGCGATCGATTCCTCAAGGTGCAACTGCCGGCCCTTTCCCGAGGCATCGACGCGGTTCCAGTCGAAGAGCCGGAAGGTGGCGTCGGAGGTCTGCTGGATCTCCGCCATGAGGACGCCGCCGCCGACGGCATGGACCGTCCCGGCGGGCAGGTAGAGGCATTCACCGGGCCTGGGCGTGAAGGAGTGGAGGCACTCGGCGATGGTGCCCTTGGCCGCGGTCGCCCGGATGTCGGCGGCGGTCACGCCGGGTAGAAGGCCTGCCCATACCTTGGCGTTCGGTCCGGCATCGATGATGAACCAAGCCTCGTTTTTCGGCCCCTCGCCGGGCCAGAGAGTCCTTGCCTTTTCAGCGTCGGGATGCACCTGCACCGATAACCAATCATGGCAGTCCAGCCACTTGAGCAACCATGGAAACCGTTCCGCCTCCGGGGCGCCCACGATTTCATCGACGTGATTTTCCATCAAGGAACGGAGGCATTTCCCGCGGGCCGAACCGGACAGGCAAACGCTTGAGTGGCGGGGATGATCGCTCACCTCCCACGCCTCGCCATAGGACTGTCCGTCGGGAAGGGGCTTGCCGAGGCGCGATTCCAGCGCCCTTCCGCCCCAGACCATCGCGCGGGGCGAGGATTCAAAAATCAGGGGACCTGTGCTGGGCATGGATGGATCCCGAAAAAGTCAGGCGGCGCTGAGGACCGTGCCGCCCGGCTTGGCCTTGCCCGTGGAAGCGGCGATTCGCGTCCATTCCTTGTACGCGGGAATGATCTCCCCGGCGGATCCAACCTGCCGCACCTTGCCGTGCTCAAGCCAGATGATGCGGTTGCAAAGCTCGGCCGTTCTCTCAAGGTCGTGGCTCACCATGACCATGAGGTGGGCTTTCGCGATTGTGGCGCGCATCCTTTCGAATGCCTTGGCCTGAAACGCCATGTCGCCGGCGGCCAAGACCTCGTCCACCAGCAGAACCTCCGGATCAATCGCCGTCGCGATGCTGAAGGCAAGCCTCACGCGCATACCCGAGGAATAAAATCTCACGGGCATCTCAAGGAACTCGCCTAATTCGCTGAAGTCCGCGATCTCCTGGAGCTTGTTGTCCACGCTCCTGGGTGTTTCACCTTGGAGATAACAGCGGAACCGGATGTTCTCCCAGCCCGTGGCTTCCTGTTCAAATCCCAAGGCGATGTCGAAAAGGGACGAAATTCGCCCGGCAACCTTCCGGCTACCGTTGCTTGGCTGGTAAATGCCGGCGATCAACCTAAGGAGCGTGCTTTTGCCGGCGCCGTTATGGCCGATGATGCCTAGCCGTTCCCCGTCGTTCACTTCCAGCGAAATGTCGTCGAGCGCCTGCACCTGCTTGGGCATCCTGTAGTGCTTGCGGAAAAAGCCCCCCACCAGGATGTCCTTGAGGTTGTAACCGGAGTCCTGCTTCACCATGAAGGCAAGGCTGACATTTTTAAGCGAGATGTTGGCCATGTTCCCCGGGGTTTCCTGTCACAGGAAAAAGATCAGCCTTGATTCCCGTTGCCGCAAGTTGAGCGCCGCCAGGAGGAAGAAGCCCCCGGCGATGATGGTGGCGAGGCCGTACATCTCAACCGATGGCACCTCATGAGTGAGCAGGGGCGTGCGAACCAGCGTGAGGAACGGGACGATCGGGTTGGCGTTGACGAGCCAACTCAGTCCCTTCTCCCTGAGTAGCTGTTCCGGGTACCAGATTGGAGTGAGATACATGAGGATTTGTAGCGCGACTTCTGTGATATGTTTTACATCACGAAAATAAACATTTAATATACCGAGCAAGCAAGATATGGACCAGCCCATAATCATGATGAGCAGCAGGGATGGGACAAGGCTCAAAAGTGGAAGGATGCCAGGAAAACCCGTTCCCCAAATCGAAAGTGCGATGGCCAAAGACAATGCGATGAGCAGATGAAATGTATTGGCGAGCATAAGACGAATTGGATATATCGCCATGGGTGCTGGATGCTGTCGAATATAGGCCTCGGCTTGATGAAATATATAGCAGCCCATAGAGGTGCACTGGGAGAAAAAGCTCCAAAGCGTCAGGCCTGTCATCACATAGGGGGCAAATGAGGCGATTTCCTGGTGAAACAATGTAGCGGAAACCCCGCAAAAAACCGTTGTCATGGCGATGGGCTGGATCAGCGACCATCCCATGCCCAATGCCGAACCACGGTACTTGGCCCGCAAATCCATGCGCACCAAGGACATCCAGAAAAAACGCGTGCGCCAAATCTCGTTCAGGTAATCGGTCATGGCACTCCATATTCGTCGCAACGCCGTGGGAAAGGTTAATCCGGCCAATTGGGATGAATCAACTGAAGCCGCCAAAGGCAACTTGAAAGGAATAATCGTCAAATGATCGCTTGCTTGACTTGTCCGGGCTTCTGGATTCCTTGCCTTGCATCCAATTGTCAGAAACAATTCCCAAAGAAGCGCAATTTTCGTTTGCTCCGGCGTATGGATGTTGGACAAACAGCATTCCGCACCCTCCAAATGCTCGAGGTGGCACCATGACAAATCGCAAATTTCTTGCCTGCACGCTTGGACTTTTCGGAGTTGGCGCCGCCTTGGTTGGCCTGAGGGTGATGGGCGACCCGACCCGCGCCGCAAAGGAACGGCGGATTTCGGTGGTTTCCCCCATTCAGGAAAAGCTCGACGAAGAAAACGGCATTTCCAGATTCACCAACCAACCCGCCATTGGCTACACCACGGCCCAGGGCGAGGCACTGGTTGCCATTCAGATCAAGCCGGAAATTCCCTCGCAACTGCTGCCCCGTGATGTGGTTCTTGTTGTCGACACATCAGCCAGCCAGGCGCAAGGTCCGCTGGCCAGTTCATCCAGGATCGCGCGGGCTTTTGTCAAGCATCTCCAGCCAACCGATCGCATCGGGCTGGTTACAGCCAATCTCGACCCAACCCTTCTAACGCGGGGTCTGGTGACGCCCGCCGAGGCCGCCCAGGCGCTTGACAAGCTCGACCAGGAATATGCCAGCGGCGCCACGAATGTGCCCAAGGCTGTCGAGGCTGCCGCAGGAATGCTGGAACTCAATCATGAGCGTTCCAGGTCGGTCGTTTTTCTTGGAGACGGCATCAGTTTGGCGAGCCCGCTTGACGGGTCCGACCGGGCCAAAGTGGTGGACGACCTGGTTCGTCGGCAGGTTCCCTTGATCACCATCCCGATGGGAGCCCGCATGGATCCCACCAATCTTCACGGCTTGGCGACCGGCACGGGAGGCAAGTGCGTTCGTATTCGCCAGGGAGACGCGCCCGAGGCCGTGGCGGAACGAGTCAGGCTTGCGGTGGATTCCCCGGTCCACTACCCCGTTTCCATCAAGGTTATCGATGGCGTCAAGGAACTCTATCCTTCCAAGCTGCCTCCATTGCGGGCGGATTCTCCAACGCTCGTCGTGGGCACAATCGCGCCGGGCAGCAAGCAAATTGAAATTGCGATTGGTGGAACATGCCGAGGCGCCGAGCGGGCCCTATCGGTGCGTCACGCCACCCCCCCCCATGAGGTGGAGAATTTCTTCCTCGGCAGGATGGTGGCCGAATGGCGCGACGCCAAGGATGCGCCCGCCATGGTGCAGGCCGACCGCGCCTTGGCGTTGGCGTCCGCCCAAGGCAGGCTGGACAGGGAGGAAACGCTGGCCAAGGGTAATTTCGCGCTCAGCGTCGGCCGGGTCGAAGCGGCATCGCGGTTTTTCACCGAGGCGCGGAAGATCGATCCTTCGAACCTTGAGGCGGCTCAGGGCCTCAAGCTTGCCGGCAAGGTGATGGAAGGTTCGGTTTCCCGCGACCAACTGATGAAGTCAATGACCCAGATCAACGCGCTGATTCAGGATGCGGCCAAGCCCGGTGCCAAGCCGGCCGATGGCGGCGCGCCCGGAGTCGAGGCTGATTTCCTGGAAAAGCAGAAGCAACTCGCGGAGATCACGCTCCAGAAGCGCGAGGGCGAGATCAAGGCCGCGCTCAGCGAGGCTAGCCGCGCCACCGGGACCGATGCCATCAGCCAAGCCAAGGAAAGCCTCAAGCAGCAACTGAATGGGCTGCAAAACGATCCGAATGTCCGCGAGGACAAGCGCAGGCAGCTCAGCAACCAGATTGAGTCACGCCTCAGGGAACTTGACAAGCGGGGCCAAACGGCGGAACGCGAGGAGCGCGAGCGCCAAATTGCCCAGATCGCCCTTGAGGAGCGTCGCAAGGAGGAACGAAGCCTCGCGGCTCAGCAGGACCGCGTCAAGGAAAGGTTGAGGCAGTTCCATGCACTCATGAACCAGGCACGCGAGGAACTGGCGCAGCAGCAGGCCCAGAAAATTCGCGAGGATCTCGTCAACCAGGGCCTCGAGGTTCCGCCCGCTGTCACGGCCGCTTATGCGATCTCACAGCGTGGATATTACCTGCGCAACTTGCAGGATCTTGTGCGCGTTCGCGAAGACAAGTGGCTGGCGGTGCTTTACGAGGTTGAGCGCAGCCATGTGCCTTTCCCCGATGAACCGCCAATCACCTTCCCCGATGCTTCCAGCCCCGTGATCAAGGGCCGCTACAAGGATTGGGCCGACTTGTCCAAGAAGCGCATCGACAAGTACGACACCCAGGGGTTCGGCTCGAACACCCCCGAAGCGACCATGAAGCTTCGCGACACAATGAGCCGTGTCATTGATTATCCGGGGCTAGATGTGGCCACGGCCAAGGTCAGTGAGGAACTCGATCGCCTTGGCAAGGAACACAACATCAGCTTCGAGTTCAATGAGGCTGCCTTCCGCGCCGCCGGCATCGAGAAGGTTCGCGACTCTGAAATCGGCGACCCCATTCCCCGCATGCGCGCCACCTTGGGCACCATCGTTCGCAAGCTGATCGCGCGCATCAAGAACAACTCCCCCGAGGGCGCGGCCACCTATGTGATTCGACGCGACAATGTCGAGATCACCACGAGCCAATTCCAACTGCTCGACAAGGTGGCGAGGGCCTACCCGGTTGCCGATATCGTCTACGGAGCGCCCAACTCCTTTGCCCAGAGTTCTGTCATCCAGCAGTCAACGCTCTTCGGGTTCGGTGGCAGCTACGGCTTCGCCGGGCAGTCGGCCCAGAACTCGTTCAACGGTATTGGAGCGCTCAACGGCCTCGGCCAAGTGGGCGCGGCTGGCGCCGCGATGCTGGGCGTGATTGGTGCCGCTGGCCAGGCCGGCGCCATCGGCGGCGCCCTCGGCGGCAACCAAATCGGCGGGCAATTGGGCGTTGGCGCTGTCGGCAACGCCGGCATGCAAGGCCAAGTGGGCCAGTTCGGCCAAAATGGCGGGCTTTCATCCCTCGGCCAGTTCGGAAATGTCGGCGGCCAATTCGGACTGCAGGGCGGCAACTACGCCGACACCCTGGTGACGACGATCCGTGAACTCGTCGGCCGCAGGTCGGATTGGGCCGCCCCGATTGTGTTGCCTGGACAGCAGGCCGCGGATCCGCTCCAGCAAACCGATCCCAACGCCGGCGACCAGCAGGAGCGAAACCAGATCGGCTACTTCCAGCCCGCCAACGCCCTAGTCATCAAGGGCACCTCCTACATCCACACGGAGCTGTACAGCAACTTCGTGGCCCCCGTTGGTGGGGCCGCTCCGGGTGGCATGGGTGCCTTGCCCGTGAAGCGTCCTGGCGCGCTGGCCGCCGGCAACAAGCCGGGTGAGATCAAGAAAGACATCGACCCGCGCAAGGTTTGGCAGGATGCGCTGGCCCGCGGGGTTGACGATCCCGGTCTCATCGTCGCTGTCGCCGACTTCCTCGCCATGAACCAGATGTGGGACCACGCCACGGAATTCCTGAAGGCCAACCTTCGCAAGGGCATCGTCGTGAAGCCTTGGGTGTATGAATCCCTCGCCGTGGCCTTGCGTGAGAGCGGCGCCGCCCCGGCCGAGATCGAACGGGCCGAAATCGCCTTGGCGGACCTCGAGCCGCGGGATTCGGACGGATACCTGAAAGCGGCCCGCGGCATGGCCAACCTCAAGAGGTTCGACCGCGCCGTGGCGCTGTGCCGGCAAGCCTCGCTGGTTGATCCTTCCAACAGCCGCGCCCTTGAACAGGGACTGAGATTCGCGGAAATCGCCAGCGACGCCGATGGCATGGCATGGGCGGCTGGCGGCCTTCTCAAGCAGGAATGGCCCGAGCGCAACAACGATCTCCAGGGCCTTGCCAAGCGTTCGCTTGATGCCATGGCGCACCGGCTGGGCCAGCAGAACCGTGCCGACGACCGAAAGCGGTTGCTTGCCAGCGCGTCCGAACAAGGCCGTCGGGACCTCGTGGTTCACCTGAGCTGGATTGGCGACGCCGATCTGGACCTTGAGGTGAAGGAGCCCACAGGCAGCATTTGCTCAACCCTGACAAGAAGGACTCCCAATGGCGGCACCTTCGTGGGTGACATGCCTGGGGAGGGCCCGACCGAGCGATATGTTGCTGCCGAGGCGTTCTCCGGTGCCTACGAGATTCGCGTGCGCGCCATCTGGGGCAATTCCGCAAGCGGCAAGGCCCAGGTTCGCGTGATCCGCCATCAAGGCACCGACCGGGAAACACAGGAGGTTGTGCAGGTAGATGTGGCCTCGGGCAAGCTGGTGCGCGTTGAACTGGCTGACGGCCGCAGGGCGGAACTGGCCGCCGTGCTGCCACCCCGACCTCGTGAGGAATCCGCCTCCGCCCCCGACCGTCGCGATGACCCGTTCCACTCTCTCCGCCGCATGACCGAGCCTTACATTCCCGCCGCCTCGGGAATTCGCGGGGGTGCCGGCAACGCGGCCCAGGTGATGCCCCAGGTCGAGGCACCCGCCACCAGGAAGAACGCCGGATCCGAAAGGGTTTACCAGAACAGGGTCGCCGCCTTCATGCGCAACAGCATGGATGTCGCCTCGCAGATCGAACTTGAATCGCAAAGGCGATCGGTTCGTGCCACGGGCAGCAACCTGATCGATCGGCAAGCGAAATGACCGACTGACCCGACAAGTCTTCTCGACCCGGACCGGTGATCGTCCGGGTCGTATAATAATCGGACAGCGATGCGAGGAAACGCATGCCGCCTCCCCCCCCGCCCCCTGCCGCATCCGCAAGATCCGGCGAACTTGGCCACCTCGTGATGATCGCGGGTGGTCCCGCCGGTTTCCGGATACCGCTGCGGAACCCCCGTAACATTCTTGGCCGATCTCCCGCCGCCACCATCCGCGTCCCCGACCCATCGATCAGCCGTTCCCACTGCAGCCTTGTTTTCAACGGCATCCACTGGGTAGTCGCCGATTTGGGCAGCAGCAACGGAACCTATGTCGACGAGCATGAAGTCACCCAACCGGTCCTCGCCATGCCGGGTTCCATGATCGCCTTGGGCAAGGTTCAATTCAGGATCGAATATGCCATGGCCGGCCAGGCCGCCCAACCGGAAGCCCTTCCTGAACTCGAGGCCCAACTGGTTGAGGACGATCTTGTGCTTGAGGAGGCGGCGCTTGACTTCTCCGCGGATTCCGGCGCCACCGAGGCCGTGCTGGTCGACCCGGAAATGAGCTTGGAACTGGACCTGGATTCGCTTCCGGATGGCGGTTTGGAAGATCCGGAGGGGGATTCCAACAAAACACTCGGACCGGGTGGCCGCTGAGTTGGATGCGTCCACGCTGGAAGCGGCCCTGGACAAGGCCATCGCCGACCTGATGGCCTGCAAAAGGTCCCAAGGGTATTGGGAGGGCGAGCTTTCGACATCGGCCCTATCCACCGCGGTGGCCTGTTCGGCCCTCTCGCTGTGCGGCAGGTTCGCCCTGGTTGACCGGGGAATCGACTGGCTCACGAAACACCAGAACCCCGACGGCGGTTGGGGCGACACGGTGGCCAGCAAAAGCAACCTCCCGACAACCCTGCTTTGCGTGTCGGCGTTCCATATCACCGGCAAGGCTCAGGTTTGGGCCGCGACCCTCCAAAAGGCCCGTGACTGGATCGAACAGCGCGCCGGAAAAACGCCCGCCGAATGGGCCGAGGCGGTTCGCGCTAGCTATGGAACCGATCGCACATTCTCCGTTCCCATCCTCACCACATGCGCGCTGGCGAGGCTCGTGCCCTGGCGCGAAGTCCCGCCATTGCCTTTCGAACTCTCCTGCCTCCCGCAATCGTGGTACAGGCTGGCCAGCCTGCCGGTGGTGAGCTATGCGCTTCCGGCGCTGATCGCCATCGGACAATGCGTTCATGCCCACCGGCCCACCTGGTTCCTGCCTTGGCGATGGCTCAGGAACGCTTGCCGCGGGACGAGCCTTCGCGTGCTGACATCCCTGCAGCCGTCGAACGGGGGGTTCCTGGAGGCCACGCCGCTGACCGCGTTCGTGGCCATGGCGCTGGCTTCGATCGGCAAGGCCGACCATCCTGTGGCGCTCAAGGCATGCGACTTCCTGGAATCGTCCATCAGGCCAGATGGTTCATGGCCCATCGACACGAACCTGGCCACCTGGGTGACCACGCTGGCCGTCAACGCGTTGGCCGCCGGTGGAAACCTGGGAGTCCTTGGAGACCCGGGCCCCGTGCGCGATTGGTTGCTGGGGCAGCAGCATCGTGTCCGGCATCCGTTCACAGGGGCGGATCCGGGGGGGTGGGCTTGGACACCTCTGCCCGGCGGGGTTCCGGATGCCGATGACACTCCCGGCGCGCTGATCGCCCTGATGAACCTCCGTACTCCAAGGGGCGATTGGCTCAATGATGGAATCGGCTGGCTTGGCGGGTTGCAGAATCGTGATGGCGGAATGCCCACCTTTTGCCGTGGTTGGGGAAAGTTGCCGTTCGATCGCAGTGGAACCGACCTCACGGCCCACGCGTTGAGGGCGATCGCCCCTTTGAGGGAGCACGCGGAAACCGATCCTTTCCTCAAGCCGGTGGCCACCGAGGTGCGCGTGCTGTTTGAAGGCGGCCTCGAGTATCTCAGCAGGACCCAGAATCCGGATGGATCGTGGAATCCCCTTTGGTTTGGTCATGAGGATGCTCCCGGGATGGGCAACCCCGTGTTCGGCACGGCGCGGGTTTTGATGGCATATCGTGAGCTGGAACTTGGAGATGTGGCTGAGGCGAGGCGGGGAGTGGCCTACCTGGCCGGGGCTCAAAACGCCGATGGCAGCTGGAGCGGTGCCGCGGGCCTTCCCGGTCAGGTGGAGGAAACGGCCCTGGCGCTTGACGCGCTCATCGGCCTGGGTGTGCAAACGGCGCGAACCCGGGCGGGTATCCGCTGGTTGGCCGGCGCTGTTCTTGAAGGAAGGCACCTGGAACCCTCGCCCATCGGTTTTTATTTCGCGCGTCTCTGGTATTCCGAGCGCCTCTACCCCATAATCTTCAGCGTCGCGGCGCTTGGAAGGGCCAGGTTTCAAGGCGGGCTGCAATGCCTGTCGGCAACCTGACTTCGGCCCCCCTGCCGGGGGTGCCGGCGCGCGATCCCGCCCGAGGAAACAGCCGTGTCCACGATGATCGGAGAACAACCGACGACAACCGTAGCCGAACGCAGGAAGCCGAGCACGGCGCAAATCAAGGTTGTTCCAGAAACCCGGGAAATGCGCGACAGGGTTCGCGATGCCGCGAAGGTGCTGGCCGCCAAGCTCGACCGTTCCCGCGGATTCAACCGGGACGAGTTGCGGACGCTTGCCGAGGCCCTGCTCGCCGACATGGGCTTGGGCAGCCAGTATTCCGGATTTGCCGCCGTTTGCATCGCCAACGAATTCTGGCGCGAGCAGGTTCAAGCGATTCCGTTCAACCGCCGCCTGCTGCTGTTGCCCCACTGCCTGAAGCATGCCGAGGGGTGCCCTGCCGATTATGACGAATTCGGCCTCGATTGCCGCAAGTGCGGCGCCTGCTCGGTGGCCGACTTCAAGACCAAGGCCGAGGACCTGGGCTACAAGGTTTTGGTTTCGGAAGGAACGCCGATTGTTCTCAAGATCATCGTTTCGGGGCATGTGGACGCCATCGTTGGCGTGGCCTGCCTCAATGTGCTTGAACGGGCCTTCGACAAGATCCTGCTCGCCGGCGTCCCCTGCGTGGCCACGCCGCTGTTGTCGAGCAACTGCAAGAGCACCTCGGTGGACGAGGACTGGGTCATGGACATGATCCAGCTTGAGACGCCTCCCGCCCCCGTGAAGACCCGCAGTTTCATGCCGCTGTTGCGCGCCGCCCATGCCTTGTGCGAACAGCCCGAGCTTTCGAGGCTGGCTCCCGGTCCCCGCGCCGACCTGCCAGGCACCGATCCCCTGAGGGCGCATGAGGACATTGCCTATTCCTGGATGGCCACGGGCGGCAAAAGGTCGAGGCCGTTCATTACTTTGGCGGCCTACGACGCGATGCTCGGGGGCGCCGGCACGCGCGGTGGTGAACTGGCGATTCCCGATTCGGTGAAGCGCGCCGCCCTGGCGATCGAGGCGTTCCACAAGGCTTCGCTCATCCATGATGACATCGAGGATGGAGACGCCTACCGCTATGGGCAGGAAACGCTGCATCGCCGACATGGCGTGGGTCCCGCGATCAACATTGGCGATTATCTTGTCGGTTGGGGCTACCGGTTGCTGGCCCGTGACAGGCAGGCCGTTGGTGCCGTCGCCTCCGCAGACCTTCTAGCCCGGTTCTCCGATGCCCATGTCAAGCTTGCCGAGGGGCAAGGTGCCGAGTTGTTGTGGCGCCAAAGCGCCGACAAGGCCCTCAAGCCGATCGACGCCCTGAGGATTTACGCCCTCAAGACGGCGCCCGCCTTTGAAGCGGCCTTGGGCGCCGGCATCCGGCTGGCGGGGGATCATCCCGAACTCGACAAGACGGTGACGGAGTTCGGCAAGAACCTCGGCATCGCGTTCCAGATTCTCAACGACCTCAAGGATTTCGAGGCGGACTCCGACAACAAGATCATTGCCGGGCAGGATGTTCTGGCATCGAGGCCGACCGTGCTGCTGGCCTTGGCCTTGGAGGCCCTGCCGCCGGCCCGGCGGGAGGAATTGCTGTCCTTGGTCTCGGGCACTGACGCGGTCGATTCCGAGCGTGTTTCCCGGGTCAGGTACCTCTACGAGCTTGCCGGGGTCTTTGAAAAAGCCGAGCGCTTGGTCGACAAGTTCCGCGCCAAGGCGGAAGACCTGGCCGATGCCGCGGCGCCCCCCGATCTCCGCGACCTGCTTCTTTATCTGGTCGATTCCGTCCTCGATGGTTCCAGCCATGTGGTGCCCGAGGCGCCGGCCGAATCGTCCGGCGGACTTGTGAGCCTTCCCGTGGCGTGAGCGCGGAGTCCTGGTGCCATGGGCCCGTTCCTCGAGCGGCTCCTGCGCTGTTTCCCCGATGAACCTGCCATCGAGCCCGATTACCCCAAAATCATTCCCGAGCCTTACTCAGGCTTGCTGGCCCACGACCACCACATGACCGTGGCCTTGGAAAGGCACCATGGATATCCGGTGGAGGTGACCATTCTCCAGAGTCGTATCTCGGGCGAGGAATATCATCGGCGCATCGTGTTGACCACCCGCGGTTCGAGCAAGGTGGTGCTTTACGGCCTGGTTCGCCTTCAACTTTCGCTCGTGCCGCGGGAAGCGCGGGAGGAGATTCTTGAGGAGAAAAAACCGCTCGGGCGAGTCTTGATCGAACGGAGCGTGCTGAGGCGCGTCGAGCACATGGCCCTCTTGCGCTTTTCCTCCCGTCCGGTTGACATGGCTAGGTTCGAACTTTCCGGGCCTTGCCAGCTTTACGGGAGGCTGGCCTACCTGCACTGCGATGACAAACCCGCGATCGAACTGCTTGAGGTGGTTCGGCCGTAACAACAACATCATCATCAGGGTCTGATCATGCTTTCCTTCCTGCTGGCCTTGGCGCCCGCCGTCGCACCCAATCCAGCCGAAGCCGGCCGGATCCAGTTCAACCGCGACATCCGCCCGATCCTGTCCGACAAGTGTTTCTTTTGCCACGGTCCCGACAAGGCGCAGCGCAAGGCCGACCTTCGGCTTGATACCCGGGAGGGATTGCTCGGCCGTTCCGGGGAGCCCGGAACCGTTGTTTCGGAAAAGCCCGCGGAAAGCGAGCTGTTCCAACGGATCATCAGCACCGACGCCTCCAAGCGCATGCCCCCTCCCAAGGCTGGAAAGGATTTGACGGAGTCGGAAAAAGCGACCATCCGGAAATGGATCGAGCAGGGCGCCCACTATGAGGGCCATTGGTCGTTCCAGCCGGTCGCCAAGTCAGGTTCAAACGATGCCGGCGCGATTGACACCCTGATAGGGGCCGAACTGGTCCGTCGCGGCCTGGCTCCGGTGTCCGAGGCCGACCGCCGCACCCTGCTGCGCCGTCTTTCGTTCGACCTCACCGGCTTGCCTCCCACCCCTCAGGAGGTGGACGCCTTCATCAATGACAAGGACCCCGGCGCCTATGCCCGGCAGGTTGAACGCCTGCTGGCTTCCCCCCGCCACGGCGAAAGGCTGGCGATGTGGTGGCTCGATCTGGTCCGTTACGCCGACAGCGTCGGTTACCATGGCGACCAACCCGTGAGCGTTCATCCGTTCCGCCAGTATGTGGTGGAAAGTTTCAACGCCAATGTCCCGTTCGACCGATTCACCCGCGAGCAATTGGCGGGTGATCTGATTGCTGATGGCGGCGACCGTGGAAAAATCGCCTCCGGTTACAACAGGCTGGGGATGATGAGCGCCGAGGGCGGCGTGCAGCCCAAGGAATACCTGGCGAAGTACATCGCCGAGCGGGTTCGGAATGTCTCGGGCGTCTGGATGGGCGTCACCCTTGGGTGCGCCGAATGCCACGACCACAAGTACGATCCGTTCACGGCGAAGGACTTCTACCGCATGCAGGCGTTTTTCGCCGACATCAACGAGAAAGGCCTTTACGGAGGCGGCAAGGATTGGGGCCCGAGCATCGCCGTGCCGATGGCCTCGCAGCGCGAGGAACTGGCGAAGGTTGACGCCGAAATCGCCAAGCTGCGCGCGGTCTCGACCAAGGCCGACCCCATGATGGAATCAGCCCAGTTGGCGGCCCGTGAGGCATGGCGGATCCTTGAGCCAAGGAAGGTCGCAAGCACAGGCGGCGCCAAGCTGGTGGTCAGGGGCAACGGCCAGGTGGTGGCCTCGGGCAAAAATCCCGCGACAGACACCCATGAGATCGAGATTGTGGCGCCACCGGGCGGTCTGGCCGCGATTCGCCTTGAAGTGATTCCCGCCGATGGGCTTCCCGCGCGCGGGCCCGGGCGTGCGGCCAATGGCAATTTCGTGCTGACGGAAATCGTGGCCCGCAAGGCCGGTGACCCGAAGGCAGAACCCTTGTCATTCTCCTCCGCCCGGGCCACTTTCGAGCAGAAGGGCGCGCTGGTGGGCAACCCGTGGGGCCTTTGGACGGCTCGCGCGGCGATCGACAAGGATGCCAAGGGCCGCAACTGGGGCTGGGCCGTCATGGAGGAAGCTGGGCAAGCCAATGCCGCCGAGTTCACGCTGGCCTCAAGCGTTCCCGAGGGAACGGCGCTCCGGATCAGCCTCGAGCAAAACCACCCCAACGCCGGACACACTCTGGGCTCCTACCGGTTGATGGGCTCCTCCAAGCCTGCCGACCCGCTGCTGCGGCCGCTTGCGGATGATGCCACCGCCATCCTGGCCAAGGTGCCGGCCTCCCGCACCGCCGAGGAAAAGGCCAAGCTGCTGGCCGCCATCCGCCGTGACATCAACGAGGGGGCCGGCACCGGGGCCGAGCTGAAAAAACTGGAAAAGCGCGGGGCCGAAATCCTGGCCGGTGCTCCCACCACGCTCGTCACGGAGCGGGTGATGCCGCGCACCGTCCGAATCCTGCACCGAGGCAACTGGATGGATGACAAGGGTGAAATCGTCACTCCCGGGATTCCAGAAGTCCTGGGTGGTTTCAAGGCCCGCGGCGCGACTCCCGACCGCCTCGACCTGGCCAACTGGCTTGTGTCGTCCGAGAATCCGCTCACCGCCCGGGTCACCGCCAACCGCATCTGGAAGATGTTCTTCGGGGCCGGACTTTCCCGTTCACTGGACGACCTCGGTTCCCAAGGTGATTGGCCAAGCCATCCGGCGCTTCTTGATCACCTGGCCTCGCGCCTCGTCGAATCCGGCTGGGACCTGCGGGCCCTGATCCGGGGCATCGTGATGTCGGATGCCTACCGGAGGTCATCGGTGGCGCCCCGGCCGGTCCGTGAATCCGACCCTTACAACCGGTATCTCGCCCGGCAGTCCCGTTACCGTGTCGATGCCGAGATGGTGCGTGACAACGCGCTGGCCGTCTCCGGTTTGCTGGTGGAGCAGATGGGCGGTCCCAGCGTGTTCCCGTTCCAGCCGCCGGGCTATTGGGCCTACCTCAATTTCCCCACCCGGGAGTGGCGCAACGACGACGGATCCTCGAGATACCGCCGCGGCCTGTATGTGCATTGGCAACGGCAATACCTGCATCCCTCGCTTGCCGCATTCGACGCCCCGTCGCGCGAGGAATGCACGGCCGAGCGTTCACGCAGCAACACGCCTCTACAGTCGCTTGTCCTGCTCAATGATCCGATCCATGTGGAGGCCGCGCGCGAACTGGCCCGCCACGCGCTTGAGGCCAAGCCGAATGATGCCGCAAGGCTTGCGTGGATTTTCAGGCAAGCCCTGCAGAGGGTGCCTTCCCCCGACGAGGCCAAGGTGCTGGCTGCGCTGATCGACAACCAGAGGAAACATTTCAAGGGACTGCCCGCTGACGCCGCTGCCCTGGTTTCAGTCGGCGGATTCAAGCCCGTTCCCGGAGCCGAAACCATCGAACTGGCCGCGTGGACCGGAGTGGCGCGCGCCATGCTCAACCTCCATGAAACAATCACGCGAGACTGAGGAGACACGACATGCTTCCTGAAACCATCGCCCGCCGCAGCTTCCTTCGCGCGGGCGGACTCAGCCTTGGATCGATGGCCTTTTCCCAGTTGCTGGCCCGCGATGGCCGGGCCGCGGCCGCCGTGCCAAGGCTGCCGTTCGCCCCCAAGGCCAAGCGCGTGATCTGGCTCTACATGGCCGGCGGCATGAGCCATATCGACACCTTCGACAACAAGCCCAAGTTGGCGCAGATGAGCGGCCAGCCGATGCCCGAGTCGGTGACGAAGGGCAAGCAGATCGCCCAGCTTCAAGGTGCCAAGCTCAACTGCCTGGGGCCGCAGCATCCCTTCAAGAAATGGGGGCAATCCGGGCAGGAGATATCAGTGATTTGGCCCAAGCTTGCCGAGGCCTGCGCCGACAGGATGTGCATCGTCAGGTCGCTTTCCACCGAGGCGATCAACCATGACCCGGCCCACACCTTCATGAACACCGGGTCGATGATTCCCGGCCGGCCGGCCATGGGTTCGTGGCTGCTTTACGGCCTTGGAAGCGAATCGGACAACCTGCCTGGATTCATCGTCCTGGTGTCGACGGGCAAGTTCGGCCAAAGGCAGCCGATCGCGGCGCGCCAATGGCACTCGGGCTTCCTTCCCGGACAGCATCAGGGTGTGGAACTGCGCGGCACCGGCGACCCCGTGCTTTATGTTCGCAATCCCGCGGGCGTGGACATGTCGGCCCAGCGGCAGGTGGTCGACGCGGTGGGCGACCTCAACCGGTTGCGCGACCGCGCCGTGGACGACCCGGAAATCTCGACGCGGCTGAGCCAGTACGAACTGGCGTTCCGCATGCAGACGAGCGTTCCCGGCCTCATGGATCTTTCGGATGAACCCAAGAGCATGCTCGATCTGTACGGCACGCGCGGTGGCGACGGCAGCTTCGGCTCCAACTGCCTGCTGGCCCGCCGCCTGGCCGAACGCGGCGTGCGCTTCATCCAGCTTTACCACCGCGATTGGGATCACCACGGTGCCGTGAAGGATCATGTGGCCGGCACGGCGGGCGAGGTGGACCAGGGCGCTGCCGCGCTGGTCACCGACTTGGCGCGCCGGGGAATGCTCGACGACACCCTCGTGGTGTTCGGCTCGGAGTTCGGCCGAACGCCGATGGCGCAGGGCAGCGGCCGCGACCATCACCTGGCCGGCTTCACGATGTGGTTCGCCGGCGGCGGCATGCGCCCGGGCTTCAGCTTCGGCGCCACCGATGAATTCGGGTACAACGCCGTGGAGAACAAGGTGTCGGTTCACGATGTGCACGCGACGATGCTGCACCAGTTGGGCATCGACCACGAGCGGTTCACCTACCGCTTCCAGGGACTCGACATGCGCCTAACGGGCGTGGAGCCAAGCCGCGTGGTGAAGGAGATTCTGGCCTAGCGTTTCGCCGGATTTTAAGCCGGATCAAGGCCATTGATTTCATGGTCCGGGTGGCATGCCGTCTTTTCTCGGTATGAACCCGGAACATTCCAAGTCGTACGATCCGCAAAATATCAATTGCCTGTCGCCGCCATGGTGAAGCCGATGGCATGCCACGAGGATGGCGATGTCGGAAGAGGGCGTGGCTGTTTCGCGCGCGGTTGAGCCATGAAGATTGATGCCAATGAAAGCGGAAGACGGAGCGCGGGACGATTCTATTCATTGGCCGCGGCCATGTTGAAGGGGATGAATCATATCACAGTTCTACCATGCGAGAGGGGGCTTTATTGGGCGCCAAAACCGGGTTAACCTGATGAGTCCCTCCCGCAGGTACCCTCCCGATGCTTGCCTCGTTGTTCCTCGTCATGCTTCAGTCACCGAGCGCGCCCGACTTTGCCCGGGAAGTCAGGCCGATCCTTGCCCGGGCCTGCTTCAAGTGCCATGGGCCCGACGAAGGCGCCCGCAAGGGCAAGCTAAGGCTTGATGAATCCGCCTTGGCGCGACTTGGCGGGCGAAGCGGAAACCCGGCCATCGTTCCAGGCAAGCCCGGCAACAGTCCGTTGGTTGCGCGGTTGGACGCCAAAGGCGCCCAGCGGATGCCGCCGCGGTCCTCGGGATTGGAGCTTTCCGCGAAGGAAAAGGCCATCCTGCGGGATTGGGTGGCTTCGGGGGCGGAGTACCAAAGGCATTGGGCCTTCGTGGCACCCGTGAAGCCCGCCCTTCCGCCGGTTCGCCAAGCCGATTGGTGCCGCAACCCGATCGACCGCTTCGTGCTGGCAAGGCTCGAGGCGGCGGGATTGAAGCCTTCCCGTGAGGCCGACCGTTACACACTGATCCGAAGGCTGTCGTTCGACCTGACGGGATTGCCTCCCACTCCCGGGGAGTCCGACGCCTTCGTGGCTGATGAACGGCCGGACGCCTTCGCGAGGCTTGTTGACCGCCTGCTGGCCCATCCTGGATATGGTGAACGATGGGCCCGCAAGTGGCTCGACCTGGCGCGCTATGCCGACACCAACGGCTATGAGAAGGACAGGCCGCGGACCATTTGGCCGTGGCGGGATTGGGTCATTGGCGCATACCGCGGCGACCTTCCTTACGACCAGTTCGGCATCCAGCAACTGGCCGGCGACATGCTTCCGGGGGCCACCCGTGAGCAGGTGGTGGCGACCGGTTTCCACCGCAACACGATGCTCAACGAGGAGGGCGGCATCGATCCGCTTGAATTCCGCTACCACGCGGTCGCCGATCGCGTGAACACCACGGGCACGGCTTTCCTCGGACTCACCCTGGGTTGCGCCCAATGCCACACCCACAAGTACGATCCGGTTTCGCATGTGGATTATTTCAGGTTCATGGCATTCCTCGACAACGCGGAGGAACCCGAGCTTGAGCTGCCGCCGGAAGGGGCGGCCGACAAGGCGGCGGAAGCCCGCCGGAAGGTCGCGGAGTTGGAAAAGGCGTTGCCCGGGCGGTTTCCCAACAACAGTTTCGATGCCGCCTTCCAAGCCTGGCTCCAACGGGAAAGGGCCCGCGCCGCAGCCAGGGTGCCGCTTGTGCCGACCAAGCTGTCGAGCAATCTTCCCCGCTTGCGTCATGAGGGTGACGGGGTTGTTTTCGCCGATGGCGATGCCACCAAGAATGACATCTACAACCTCGAGGGCGGCGGATCGTTTCCAGGCATGACGGAACTACGGGTTGAGGCGCTTCCCGATGACAGGCTGCCCGCCGGAGGCCCGGGCCTGAGCTACTACGAGGGGCCCAAGGGTGATTTCCTGCTGACCCGCATCAGCCTCGAGATCGATGGAAAGCCGGTCACTTTCACTCGCGCCACGCAAACCGCGGGTTCGTCGGCCATGCTGGTGCTGGATGACAACCTGCAAACCGGGTGGGGTGTTCCCGGCCAGCCCGGTCGGCGCAACGCCGCGACATTCTTCACCGACAAGCCGATGCCCGCCGGGACAACATGGAAGGTGGTGCTTGAATTCGGGAGGCATTATGTGGCAAGCCTCGGTAAGCTGCGCCTGACGGTGGCCTCCCCGGCTCACAAGGACGCTCCCCCGCTGATGCCCGCGGAGGTGGAGAACGCCTTGGCGTCCAAGGACGCTCCCGCGGGCAAGGCGCTCGATGCGCTGAGGGCCCATTTCGCGGCATCCTGCCCGGAACTCGCCAATGCGCGCCGGGAGATCGATGCCGCGCGCGCCTCGGTTCCCAAGGGACCGTTCACCTTGGTGATGCGCGAGCGTCCCGCCGACAATCCCCGGCCCACCATGCGCCGCCACCGTGGCGAGTACCTGGAACCCCGAGAGGTGGTTTCCGCCGGAGTGCCCGGATTCCTGCCGGCCTTGCCCGCGGGTGCGGCAACCAACCGGCTTGAGTTCGCCCGCTGGCTGTTCTCCGCGGAAAACCCCCTCACGGCCCGCGTGGCCGTCAACCGCATGTGGGCCGCCCTGTTCGGCAAGGGAATCGTTTCCACACCCGCCGACTTCGGTCTGCAGGGGGCCTTTCCGTCGCATCCCGAGTTGCTTGACTGGCTGGCTGCCACCTTCCGCGAGCGGGGTTGGTCGCAGAAGGAGTTGCTGCGCGAGATCGTCACCAGCGCCACCTACCGCCAAGCCTCCGATCCCCGGGCCGACTTGTCCGCCAAGGATCCCTCGAACATCCTGCTGGGCCGGGCCGGGAGGTTCCGCTTGGATGCCGAGATGCTCCGCGACGGCGCGCTCAAGGCGGCGGGGCTGCTTTCGGAAAAGTCGGGGGGGCCCGGAGTCTTTCCTCCCCAGCCCGCGAACATCACGACGGAGGGAACTTACGGTCCGCTGGCCTGGAAGGTGAGCGAGGGGGAGGACAGGTACCGCCGGACCATCTACACCTTCACCAAGCGTACGGCTCCTTTCGCCTTTCAGGCCACATTCGACGCTCCCAGCGGCGAGGCTTGCGTGGCGAGGCGCGAGTCTTCGAACACCGCGCTGCAGTCGCTCACGCTTCTCAATGATGCGATGTACCTTGACGCCGCGCGGGCGTTGGGTCGCCTGGGTGCCCGCCAAGCCGATGATTCAGCGGCCATCACCCTCATGTTCCGCCGGGTCCTGACGCGGCCGCCCACGCCCGCTGATTCGGCTCTTTGCCTATCGTTCTTACAGGCGGAGCAGAAGCGCCTGGTCGCCTCCCCGGCCGATTCCAAGGCCCTGGCGGGGGGCGAGTCCGATGCCCGGAGCGCGGCGCTGGCCAGCCTGGCCCGCGTGCTTCTCAACCTCGACGAGGCGGTGACCCGACCATGAACCAGCCAGTTTCATCGCACTCGGGCAGGCGCGCGTTCCTGCGGCAAGGCGTTTTCTCGCTGGCCCCCCTGGCCTTGGCCGGACTCGACTCATCAGCGGCCCGCGGCGCTCCGCTGGCTCCCAAGTCCCCGATGGGCTCATCCCGGGCCAAGGCGGTGATTCACCTGTTCATGTCCGGGGCTCCCAGCCAACTCGACCTGTTCGATCCCAAGCCCGAACTCACCCGGCTTGAGGGCAAGCCCCTGCCGCCATCGGTGATCGGCAACCAGAGATACGCGTTCATCCGTCCCGAGGCGGGGGTTTTGGGCCCGCGGTTCAAGTTCCGCAGGCATGGTTCCAGCGGCGCTGACATTTCGGAGGTCTTTCCTTACCTGGGACGCATCGCCGACAGGCTTTGCTTCATCCGGTCGATGAAGACCGAGCAGTTCAACCATGCGCCGGCGCAAATGTTGCTGCAAACCGGTTTCTCCCAGCCGGGCAGGCCCAGTTTCGGCTCGTGGGTGGTGTACGGACTGGGAGCGGAAACCTCCGAATTGCCCGCCTACATGGTGCTGTCCACGGGAGCGGGAATCTCCGGCGGCGCGGCGCTGTGGTCGGCCGGGTTTTTGCCGGGCGAATATGGCGGCACGCGCCTCAGGAACCAGGGTGATCCCATACTTCACCTTTCCAATCCGCCGGGAATCACCCGGGAGGCCCAGAGGGCGGCGCTCGACCTCGCGGCGGGACTCACCAAGCCGCGTCCGGCCGCCGCCGACCCCGAAACCTCAACGCGCCTCGCGGCCGCCGAGATGGCGTTCAGGCTGCAGGCTTCGGCGCCCGGGCTTTTCGACTTATCCGGCGAAAGCCGGGCAACACTTGAGCGATACGGATGCGATCCGGCCAAGCCGTCGTTCGCCCGGGCCTGCCTTCTGGCGCGCCGGATGGTGGAGCGGGGCGTGCGATTCGTCACGATCTTCCACGAGGGATGGGACGCCCACAGCGATGTCGCCGGCAACCTGCGCCGCAACGCGCAGGCCACCGACCAGGCCAGCGCCGCCTTGGTGGAAGACCTTGCCGGCCGCGGCATGCTCGACGAGACGCTCGTGGCCTGGGGTGGCGAGTTCGGGCGCACGCCGATGGTGGAGACGAATCCCACCCTCGGCCGCTCTCTCGGACGCGATCATCATCCCCAGGCGTTCACGATGTGGCTGGCCGGCGGCGGGGTGAGGCCCGGAATCACCATCGGCCGCACCGATGAGTTGGGTTTCCATGTGGTGGAGCGCCCCGTTGAGGTGTACGACCTCCAGGCGACGATGCTGCACCTGCTCGGCCTCGACCATACTCGCCTCACCTTCCACCATGCCGGGCGCGATTTCCGCCTCACCGACATCCATGGCCAAGTCGTGCGCGAGGCGCTGGCATGACCACGGTCTCCGCGTCGGCATGGCTGTTGATCATGCTGGTCACGGCGGCCGCCGACGATTTCCACTCCCGCGTCGAACCGGTCCTCAAGCGCCATTGCCTGGGATGCCATTCCCATGCCGCCGGAGCCATGAAGGGCGGCCTCGCCCTCGATAGCCGCTCGGGCTGGGCCCATGGCGGCGACAGCGGCCCTGCGATCATGCCCGGCAAGCCGGTGGAAAGCCTTGTCATTCGCGCGGTGAGGAGGTCGGAGGGCGTCAAGGCGATGCCGCCCAAGGGGGCCATTCCCGAGGAAGATATCAGGATCCTCGAGGAATGGATCCGGCAAGGCGCGGCGGATCCACGCGTGCCGGCCCCTGCCAAGCCTGTCGATTGGTGGTCGCTCAGGCCATTGGCGAAGCCGGAGGTTCCTTCGGGCTTCGCGCATCCTGTCGACGCCTTCATCGCCACCCGATTGGCCCGATCGGGACTCAAGCCGTCACCCGAGGCGGATCGCGCAACCCTCATTCGCCGCCTACACGCCGACTTGACGGGCTTGCCACCCACCCGGGCGGAAATCGAGGCGTTTGTCGCTGACCCCGATCCCGCGGCTTATGGCAGGCTTGTCGACCGCCTGCTGGCTTCGCCCCGCCACGCCGAGCGCTGGGCGAGGCATTGGCTCGATGTCGTGCATTTCGCCGAAACCCATGGCTACGAACACGACCTGCCGCGGAACAACGCCTGGCGGTACCGGGATCATGTGATCGAGTCGTTCCATGCCGACAAGCCGTGGGGCCGGTTCATCAGGGAGCAGTTGGCGGCGGACCATTTTTTCCCGGGTGAAATCGAGGCGAGGCGGGCCCTTGGGTTCCTCGGCGCCGGTCCGTTCGACCACAGCGCCTACACCACGGCCCGCGCCACCTTCGAATACCTCGACCGTGACGACCTTGTGAACCAGACGATGACGGCGTTCGCCAGCACCACCGCGAGTTGCGCGCGCTGCCACGCCCACAAGTTCGACCCGATTTCCCAGGACGATTACTATTCGCTGCAGGCGGTGTTCGCCGGCGTCGTGGAGGGCGACATTCCGCTCGAGGTGAACGCCGGTGTTGCCGGTAGCCGCGCTCGCTGGACCTCCCTGGCCTCCGCTGCCAAGGCGCGCGACAAGTCCGTGCTTCTTTCACCCGTGAACGAGGCCATGGCGGAGGAGTCCCTCGGCGCGGCAAAGTCGATCCGCTGGACCGTGCTGGCGCCCGATTCGTGGAAGGGAACCGGCGGCACCACGCTGGAACGCCTTCCCGACCAATCCCTTCTGGCCAAGGGGCCAAGGCTTGAAAAGGACACCTACGAAATCAACTTCACGCTTCCCCCCGGCAAGTTCACGGCCATCAGGCTTGAGGTGCTGGCCCATGAATCGCTGCCCATGCGGGGGCCCGGCCGCTGCGACAATGGCAACCTGCACCTGAGCGAGTTCGAGGCGCGCGTTATCCACGCGGGCGAACCGGCGGGGGAACCGGTCAAGTTCTCCTCCGCGACCGCTGATTTCGATCAATCGGGATGGGACATCACCCGGGCCATCGACGGCAAGGCCCAGACCGCGTGGGGCATCCATCCCGATGTGGGCAGGCCCCATTCCGCCGTGTTCACTTTTGGCAAGCCCATGGAAGGGCGGCCGGGATCCCGCCTGGCCGTGGCGCTAAGGCAACTGCATGGCGGCGGCCACCTGATCGGCCGGCCGAGGCTGTCGCTGACAACCGATGATCCCAGGGGCGCCCTGATCCTTCCGGAGGGGGTGGAGCGGGCGCGGGCCTTGCCTCGCTCGGAGCGTACCGAGGCCCAGCGCCTTGACCTGGCCGCGTTCGCTTTGGAGATCGTCGCCCGCCGTGAACTGGCCGCGCTTCCGGAATCCGCAAAGGTCTACGCCGCCGGGGCCAAATCCGAGGTGGTTCTCGCCGTGGGATCGGGCAGCGCGCAGGAGACCCCCCGGCCTCGCCAGGTGTTCGTCCTGCGCAGGGGAGACCTCGACAAGCCCGGTGCCGAGGCCATGCCCGGGTCGCTTTCGGCGGTCGCGGCGATTCCGGCCCGGTTTGGCATTCCCAAGGAGGCCCCCGAGTCGGCCAGGAGGGCGGCGCTGGCCGATTGGCTCGCCAGCCATGCCAATCCCCTCACATGGAGGTCCATCGCCAACCGCGTCTGGCAGCACCATTTCGGCAGGGGCATCTGCGATACCCCCGGGGATTTCGGGCGCATGGGTGGCGAACCCAGCCATCCCGAACTGCTCGACTGGCTCGCCTGCCGCTTGCGGGACAACGGAGAGTCGCTCAGGGACCTGCACCGGGTGATCGTCATGAGCGCCACCTACCGGCAGGTTTCGGCGAATCGTGCCGAGGCCGCGGCCATTGACGGCGACAACAGGCTGTTGTGGCGGCAGAACCGGCGCCGCCTTGACGCCGACGCCTACCGGGACGGGGTGCTCTCGGTCTCGGGGTGCCTTGACCTGACGATGGGCGGGCCGGGCGCCAGGGAATTCAGCGCCGGCCCGCCGGTGCAACTGACTCCAAGGGTCGATTACGGCGCTTTCGACTGGGCCTCCAAGCCGGAGCACCGACGGGCCATTTACCGTTTCGTGTGGCGTGGCATTCCCGATCCGTTCATGGAGGTGCTCGATTTCCCCGACCTGGGACTTTTGACGCCGGCGCGGGCGTCTTCCTCCTCCGCGCTTCAGGCCCTGGCCCTTTACAACAACAAGTTCACCCTTCACTTCAGCGGCATGCTTGGCAAGTCGATCGACTCGTCGGCCAAGTCCGACAGCCAGCGGGCGCGGGAGGCCTGGTCGCGGGTTTTGGGCCGGCTTCCCGACGCGCGGGAAGCCGCGATGGCCGAACAGCATGTCGCGCGCCATGGCGCGGCATCGTTGTGTCGGGTGCTATTCAACTCCCATGAGTTCCTTTTCGTGGAGTGAGCCGATGGGCCAGCCTGATCGCAGAAACCTGCTGGAGGGGATCGCCTCGGGATTCGCCAGCGTGGCCATCTCGGCGATGCTGGCCCGTGACGGACTGGCGGGGCCTTCGCCGATTCATGGTGGATTGCATCACCGGCCGCGGGCGCGCCGGGTGATCGAATTGTTCATGAATGGCGGCGCCAGCCCGATGGACACCTTCGACCACAAGCCGGCGCTTGAAAGGCTGCATGGCCAGAACCTGGGGCCCAAGGTGAAGCCCGAGGGGTTCACCGCCATGCCCGGGGCGATCATGAAAAGCCCGTTCAGTTTCCGTAGGCACGGGCAGTCGGGCCGCTGGGTGAGCGAGGTGTTTCCCGAGCAGGCCCGCCTGGTGGACGAGATGGCGTTCCTGATGGCGATGCAGTCCAAGACGAATGTCCACGGGCAGGGCGCCTACCTGATGACGACGGGATTCACCCTTCCGGGGTTTCCCTGCATGGGTTCGTGGATCTCCCACGCCTTGGGGAACATCGCCGACAACCTTCCGACCTTCGTGGTGCTGCCCGACGCCCGTGGCCTGCCCTATAACCAGCAGGGCTGCTTTTCCTCGGGGTTCCTGCCCGCCGCGCACCAGGGGATGGTGATCAACGCCGGCGCCGCCCGCCCCGTGCCCGACCTTTTCCCTCCGCCGTCGTTCCCGTTCGCCACCCGGGAGGCGGATGCCGACGGGCTGGACATGCTGTCGCGGCTGAACCGGGCCCATGCCGAACGGCACCCGGGAGACTCCCGGCTCGCCTCCCGTGTGGCTTCGTACGAGTTGGCGGCGCGGATGCAGGCGAGCGCTCCCGAGGCGTTCGACATTTCCCGGGAGCCGGCGATGGCTCACAAGGCTTACGGCATCGGTGAAAAATCAACGGATGATTTCGGCAGGCGCTGCCTGCTGGCCTGCAGGCTGGTGGAGCGGGGCGTGCGTTTCGTTCAGGTGTGGAGCGGGCCGCAGGGCGCGACCAACAACTGGGACAACCACGGAAGCATCGTGCGGGAATTGCCGCCGATGGCCGCCAGCGTCGACCGGCCGATCGCCGCCTTGCTGCGCGACCTTCGGGCCCGCGGACTCGACGAGGACACGCTGGTGGTCTGGACGACCGAGTTTGGCCGAACGCCGTTCGCCCAGGGTTCGACCGGCCGCGACCACAACGGCGGATCGTTCGTGAGCTGGCTGTGGGGCGCCGGCGTCAAGGGCGGCGTGTCCCATGGCGAAAGTGACGAATGGGGCTATCAGGCCGCCGTGGACAAGACCACCGGGCACGACATGCACGCGACCATCCTGCACCTGCTGGGAATCGACCACGAGAGGCTCACGGTGCGCAACAACGGCATCGACCGCCGGCTGACCGATGTCCACGGCAAGGTGATCGAATCGGTCTTGGCCTGAACCTGTCTCATCAGGCCAGGGCGGCGGCGTGATGGGCCGCGCTGGCTCCAAGGCGATCCAGGTTGTAGCCTCCTTCCAGCAGTGAAACGACCCGCCCGCCGGCGGTGTCGTTCGCCAGGTCGATGACCCGCCTCGTCAGTTCCCCGAAGATCTCGGGCTTCAGGCCGATATCCCCCACTGGATCATCCGCGCACGCATCGAACCCGGCGCTCAGCAGCACCAACTCGGGCTTGAAGCGGCGCGCGGCTTCAAGGGCCCTGTCCATCAGGCCCAAATAGGCGGCATGGCCGATTCCCGGATGCGCCGCGAGGTTGAGCGTGGCGCCCAGTCCCTTTCCGGCTCCCGTTTCCGACGGGTTTCCCGTTCCGGGATAAAAGCCGTTTCCATAGCGGTGAATGCTTATGAAGAACACGGAGGGATCCTCGTAGAAGATGTCCTGCGTGCCGTTGCCATGGTGCACATCCCAGTCGAGGATGAGCACGCGCCCGACGCCGCCAACGGCCTGAGCGTGTCGGGCCGCCACCGCCGCGCTGTTGACGATGCAAAACCCCATCGCCTTGCCGGGAGTGGCGTGGTGTCCGGGCGGGCGGATGGCGCAGAAGGCGCGCCTCGAGGCGGCATCCGCCTTGCACACCGCTTCCACGGCGGCGCACGCGGCGCCCGCCGCCAGCAGGGCTATTTCAGGCGATGACGGACAGACCGGGGTGTCGGGGTCGAGGTGTCCCCCACCGGCCCTGGCCAGGTCCCGCGCCTTGGCGAACATGGCCGGCGCGTGCACCCGCGAGACGGCTTCCAGGGTCGCCGGACGGTATTCCAGCGGGCGCAGCCTTTCCGCGATTTCCTTGGCCTCGAGGGCTTTCCAAACCGCCTTCAGCCTGTCGGGCCGCTCGGGATGTCCGGCGCCGGTGACATGGTCGAGATGGCGCTTGTCGGTGAGGTACCAAATCATGGAAACTCCTGATGTCAATTCGGATCTTTCATTGGTGGAACCATGAGCGCCCGCACGGCCTTCAGGCAGTCTTCTAGGCGCGCCTCGACTGGCCCCGAGACCTCGATGAAGCGCCTTCCCGAGCGGGCCAACTCCTGGCGGAAAACCTGGTCCATCCATTCCCGGATCATCTCCCCGTCGCGCGTGCCGTCCGCGACGAAGGGGGTGTTGACATCGGTGAGGATGCAAAGGTCGGGGGCTTTTTCGGCGGCGGCGATCGCCTCGACCTCCGCCGACCGGCCACCCATGTAACGCCTGTGCCATATCGCCGTGGCGAAAGCGTCGGTGTCGCAGACAACGACCTTGTTGCAAATCCTGGCCGCGGCATCGGCCATGGCCGCCTGGCGCGAGGCGATCGTGACAAACTCGCTGGAATTCCATTCCGAACCGTTGCCGGCCTTGATTTTCTCCTCGGTGTGGGCGCGGCCGAACTCAGGCACGGCGATCGTGTCCAGCGACGAGGCGAGCCTTTCCGCCAAGGTGGTTTTTCCCGTCGACTCGGCACCGAGCAGCACAACCCTGATCGCGTAATGGGCGCGCACGGGAGGCTCGAGGAATTCCCAGCTACCGAGCGGATCGGCCCGCACCATGGTGCCCGAGACGGGAAAGGCGCTCCGGGGCTTGTCCACCTGCACATGGCGGGCGCCGAGGTATCGGCTGTAGGCGTGCCCGTAGTCCTCGGAAGTGTAGACGGCATCGGGGATGAATCCGAGCCAACGCTTGGTGAGGTTGGCCCACAATTCCGAATTATCAGGATCGTATGTATCTTCGACAACCATCACTTTCACCGCCGGATGGATTTCGCGGATCCATCCGGCCCGCATGGTGGCGGGAGGGTCTTCGCCCTTCCTGTCGCACACGATCACATGGACCTCGTCGGAGTTCGCGGACGCCGTGTCGATGAGGTGCTTGTGGCCGCGGTGGGGCGGATAAAACTTCCCGATCACCAGGCCCCTCTCAGGCATCGTTTTCGCCTCCGCGCTTATCCACGCCGGCCCGCCACTGCAGCCAGCCGGCGACACACATGGCAAGGTACGACAGGTAAAGCGCCGACAGAAGATAAAGGCCGCGCCATGCTCCCAGGGTGATCGTCAACACATCCACCACGATCCACACCGGCCAGCTTTCGATCCGCTTCCGGTTCAACAGCCACTGCGCGACCAGGCTCAGGGCGGTGATCACCGCGTCAAGCAGCGGGGCGGACCCGTCCAGCAAGGTCAGCAACCCCCAGAGGGCACCCGTCAGCGGCACCATGCCGATGGAAAGAACGACGGCCTCGGTGGTTTCGACATGCCCGATTCCCTTGGCGTCATCATTCTCCCGTGGCCGGACCGACCAGAGGATCCAGCCATGGAAGTTCATGACGATGAAAACCAGTTGGAGGGCGGCCTCGCCAAACAGGCGTTGCTGGCAGAAAAGCACGATGAAGCAGGCGCAACTGGCGATGCCGATCGGGAAATTCCAGATATGCCTGACAACCACAAGCCAGACGCACGCGAGCCCCGTGACGAATCCCGCCAGTTCCCAAGGCGAGGCTTGGGTCACCGCCGAATGAACCAGTTCCAAGGCGGCAACCCAGAGGGAACCGGCCGTGCCGGGCGCTTGTGATGGAACAGGAGTATCCATGCGTTCGGCCCCGGGTCGTTGGCGCTACGCCCCATGGTAATCGCGAAGCGGGCCGGGAACCTCATTTACGGCCTTGCTTCCGCCGATAGATGGAGCAATATGAAGGCACCGCTCGCGCATTTTTAGGAAATTCCCCATGCTCAGGATCACCGGCCCATCCATTCCCCTATGTGACGGGGTCAGCCGCCGCGAATGGCTGCGCGCCGGCGGGGTGGGCCTGGGCTCACTGTCGCTTGCCGGATGGCTTCGCGCCAGGGCGGGCGGCGGCTCGGGCAAGGCCAAGTCGGCCATCGTTCTCTTCAACACCGGCGGCATCGCCCACCACGAGACCTGGGATCCCAAGCCGGAGGCTCCCGCCGAAATCCGCGGCGCCTTTGGAACCATCGCCACGCGCACCCCCGGCCTTCGCGTGGGTGAACTCATGCCGCTCACCGCCGGCATCACCGACAAGGTGGCCGTGATCCGCTCGATGGTCACCCTCGACAACGCGCATTCCACAAGCGGATACCAAATGCTCACGGGCGTTCCCCATGTGCCCCTCAACCGTGAGAATGCCAAGCCCGGCAAGCCGAACGACTGGCCGTCATTCGCGGCCTTGGTGCAGTCGATCCGTCCTGGTCGCGGCGGCCTGCCCGCCGCCATCTCGATGCCCCAGCGCATCGCCAACAACAATGGCCAGGATCCATGGCCGGGTACCGATGCCGGTTTCCTTGGCCGCAGGAACGACCCCTGGTTCCTCGATTGCGATCCATCCGACCCATATTTTTCGATGCCCGGCGGCGATGCCAAGGGCGGCTTTCATCCGGAAATGCTGGGGCTGAGGCGCTCGCTGCTTGACCAGGTCAATCGCCGGGCCGATGCGATCCTTTCTCCGGCCGCCGGTTCCACCTTCGACATGCATGCCCAACGGGCCCTCGACCTGGTTTCAGGCAGGCAGGCGCGCGTGGCGTTCGACATGGCCCGCGAATCCGACAAGGTCCGCGACCGCTACGGGCGCACCAAATACGGCCAGTGCGTGCTGCTGGCCAGGCGCCTGGTCGAGGCGGGAGTTTCGCTGGTGCAGGTTCAGTGGGCCAACCACGACAAGAACAAGCCCAACGGCGGTGGCTGGGACACCCATGAGAAGCACAACGAGTCGATCAAGGGATGGCTGATTCCACCCACCGACCAGGCCTTTTCCGCCCTTGTCACCGACCTGGACGAGCGCGGGATGCTCGACGAGACGCTCGTCTGCTGGATTTCCGAGTTCGGCCATACGCCAAGGTTCAATCCTAAGGGTGGCCGCGACCACTGGGGCAGGGTGTTTTCCATCGCCTTGGCGGGCGGAGGCATCAAGGGAGGCACGGTGCTGGGCGCCAGCGACAAGCATGCCGCCGAGGTCGCGCGCGACCCGGTTCGTCCCTGCGACTTCCTGGCGACGGTTTTCCACTGCCTCGGCCACGCGCCTGACACGGAAGTCCGCGACCTTGAGAACCGTCCGCTGCCGATCAGCCGGGGCCGGGTGCTGGGCGAGATCCTGGCCTAGCCGGCCTTACTGTTTGGCCATCGCCGGCAACACCACCTCCACCGGCTTGGCGTCGAGTTCCACCCATTCCCGCAATTTCACATGGCTGTTGGCCGTCGCGCCGCCCGTGGCCAGGAACATGCCGCGCTTGCCGGCGCCGGCGTCGATGGCCGTCGAGGGGTTCGAATCGGCCGTGAAACGGGCCTTGGTCACGGCCTGCCACTTTCCCTTGGCGTCGCGAACCTGGGTGTCGCGGTAATACGCCACCCGCTCCTGCCTGGCCGAGGCGACATCGCGTTTGAAGTCTTCCACAAATCCGTAATATCCCTTGAGCAGCCGGCCGTCGGAAAGGGTTGAAAAAGTGGCAATAGGCTGCCAAGGCGCGTCCGGCAACGCCACCCACGCCGAGTAGGCGGTGCGCTTTTCGTCGGGCAGGGCCTTGGCCCGCAGCAGGAACCGCACCTCCTGGCCTTCCTTCCAAGGCAGGTCGTCGATGAACGACTGTCCGCCGGTCCCCTCGCCGCCGAAGCGGCCGACCCTTGTCTTGGGCCCTTTCTCGAGCATCTTCACCCGCTTGGCGGGGTCAACCTTGGAAGGGTCGTCGCCGCTGGTGGGATCCCATACCGAGAAGATGGCCAGCCTCTTGCCGTTTCCAAGCTGCTGGATGCCGAGGTAACCCTGCGAGAATCCCCCGGCGCAGAAGTAGGTGCCGGGTGCCGACTTCTCCACAACAATAGTGCTGTGGAACCATTCGGCTTCGGGAGCCTGGTACTGCAGGTGCACCGACCGGCAGGCCTTGCCCGCCAGTTTCTCGTCGGCCAACACCGGGAAGGCCATCGCGGCGACAAAAGCCGCCAACATCCATCGCGCCATCATGCTTGTTTCCTCCGGTGGCCAATCTACACGAAAAAACACCCGGCGGCGGGCGCCGGGTGTTCCAGTTGCGGTCGTGGATTTCGCGCGTCAGCGAGCGGGGGCCTTGGCGCCCGCGGGAACAATGTCGCCGCGTGCGGGCTTGGCCGGCTTCACCTCGCCGGTTTCCTCGAGCAGTTGCTTCACCTGTTGGCCGATGTCGTCAGCGGTGGTGCCGCCCATCAGCAGTCGAGGATTGGCGCGCTTGCGCATCTCGGCGAACACGACGGGGATCTCCGCGTTGACCTTCTTCTCGAAGACTTCCTTCGAAAGCTTTTCACGGACCGACTCGACGGAAACGGTGGTGTCGGCGGGGATGCGCTTGTCGCACTTCACGCAGACGATTCCCTCGGGAGTGCCGATGAGGGCGCTCACCTCGCCGGCCTGGAGGGCGAAGGCCGCCTTCTCAAGTTCGTCGTTGCCGGTGGTGTTGCGTCCGATCGGCCGGATGCGCCCGGCGGCGCTGGCCAGCGATGGCGACTTCTGGCCCCGCGCGGCGCGGGTGAACTCCTCGTCGGAGTCGCGGATCTTGCCATAGGCGGACATCGCCGCCTTTTCCTCGCCCTTTTGCCACATGATGAGGCGGCATTCCACCTTCTCGCCGTAGTAGGCGTCGTGGGCCTTCCTGAGGTCCTCATCGGTGACCTTCACGCGGGAGCGCACCAGCTTGGCGAGCAGGATCTGCGGCCTGAGCACATCCTCGCGCCATTCGTAGAGCGTCTTCTTGTAGCGGGCCAAAACCTGGTCGACGAAGGTCTTGCGGTCGACATTGAGGCCGGTGAGGTCGTTGTTGAGCTTCTCGTCGATTTCCGCCTGGGTGACCTCGACGCCGGCCTTGCGGCACTCGATTTCGATGATGCGCTTGTTGACGAGAAGGTCGAGGCGCTCGGTGCCGAAGCGTGCGATGAGGTATTCGCCGAGTTCCTCGCGTGTGATCGGGATGGTCTCATAGATGTAGGCCACCACGCGGCTTTGTCCGGGGTCGCTGGCCAGGGCCGTTGGCAATGGCGCCGGAGCCGCCACCTGGGCTCGCGCCGCGCCCGCCAGGGCCAGGGCCAGGGCCGCCGCCTTCCATGTGAAGCCTGCGCGCATGCGAAATCCTCCCGCGGAATCAATCCCCAAGAATTCCTCAAGTTGGCGCATACCACGGCCGGGCGCAGCGGGACAAGCCGACCTGACCGGCCCATCATGGAGCGGGAAGCGGGTCATCCGCGGGCGTGGCGGTCGGAGAGGTCTGGCCCGATTTGGGCCAGAGCCAGCCCAGGCAAGGAGGCAGGCAGCGGCGGACGATCGATTGGCGGCTGGTGCCCACCGATACCTGGTCGAACGGCATGAGCCGGATCTGCCTGGCGGCCTCGGGATGTTTCTCGAATTCCGTGAGGTCGGTCTTGAGGGTCTCCGGGGCCCTGCCTTCCGCGGCGTTGCTGCGGCGGACTTCCACCTGCTCCGGAGCCGCCGAGTCGGTGAGGCCGCCGGCGCGCTTGAGGAAGCTTGGAAGGGTCTCGGGGCCGATGTAAGGCACGGCCCGGGCCTGCCCCTCCACCTCGCCCTCCACGAACACCACCTGGCTGCGGTGATCCACCACGCGCACATGCACCTGATTCGGCTTGAGGTCGAGGGTGTCGGCGATGGCCCGGGCGATTTCCGTCACGGGCATGCCATCGACGCGGATTTTTCCTGTTTCGCCCAGCGGCACGCGCCCGTCGGCGGAAACGGAGACCACGGAGTCGAGGTCGTCGCGGCCCTCGATGCTGATGGCGATGACATCGGGGGAATAGACCCTGTAGCCCCGCTCAAGTTCCCGGGCCGGCGTATCGCCGATCCTCGACAGCGTCTTGTCCTTCAGCCGAGGTGAAAGGGCGCATCCGGCGGCGAGTACCGCCAACGACATCAACGCCATTCGCGCCACTGATCGCATTCGCCGCAGGCTCCTTCCCCAACCGGCGGCGTGTACCCAACGGAACGGGGACAAGGCAAGGCGATTCCGGAAAACTGGCGCAATCACCGGGCGTTGCGGGCGTTCGGCCTGCGAACCTGCGGGTCGAAACCCTCTCCCGATTCATCCCGTTCGGGCTCGGCGGCTGGATTGTCCCAGCGGTCGACCTCGGAGGGGCGCATCCCCAATATGGGCAGGCGGGTGTTGGTTCCATGAGCGGTCACGCCCGAGCGGGTGAACGACCTCAACCCGGGGTTGCCCGTCGTGGTTTCGCCGGGCGTCACCATCGTTCGCAGCCAGGGCACTTCGCGAGGATCCAGAGGCACGCGCGCCATGCGGAGGATCCGCCCCCTCCCAAGGATGTCCACCCGCACCTGGTCGGCGCGCCTGTCGCCGAAGGCGCCATGGCCGGGCATGGTGAGCGCGAAAACGCAAGGTTCCCCCCGGGGGATCCTGTGCCAGGTCTGGAAGAGCGTGGAGGGCGACTGGTGGTACTGGACGAGCGGAACGGGGCCGTCGTGGTGGGCCTGCCGGCAGGCGAGCCTCACTCCCGATTCCTCGGCCATCACTTCCAGCAGCCAGGCCTCGGCCTTGTCCACCTCGGATTCCCGGCGTCGAAGTTCCTTGCGGATGGGATCGCCCTTGTTGGTGATCCAATCGGCTCGCCGGGCCAAATCATCCACAATTCGGGTGGTGGATTGCCGGGCCTTTCTCGAGGCGTTCCAGGCCAACGGAAGCGCTGCCATCCATACCAGGACGATCGCCGCGGCGAGCACGCCCGTGAAGGCGACCCAGCGTCGGGATGGCGAGGCCCATGCCGTGGCGCGGCCCTCGGCGGAAAGAAGGGCCACCGCCCGGGAGAGGCCGGCGGCGCCCAGCGCGCACATGGGCAGCACCAAGAGCCCGGCGTGCTTGAATTCGGGAAGCACCAAAAAAAGAACGGCCATGTATCCCATGGCGAACGCGGCGAGTCCCAGCGCCAGGATCCGCTCGCGAAGCCCGGGCGCCATTCCCAATCCCGCCACGAGCGCGACCCCGGCGAGGAACAGGATGGGGCCGGCCTGAGCCAGCCAGGCCATGGGGGCCAGCAGGTGCCGACCCGCGCCGCCGATCGGTTCATCGCGCAGGGGAAACAACCGGATATGGCCGCCGATCGGCAGGTCCTCAAGCAGGGTCGCCCGCAAGGCCCTCCAGGCGAATTCCGGCGCGCGCGTGGCCCATGTCCATGAGTTGCCGGCGAATGTCCGCAGGAACATTTCCCGGGTGAGCCGGGCATGCTCGGGCCCGTAGAGCTCATCGCACCGGCTCGCTTCCAAGGGGATCGCCTCCATGCCGTGGGCCAGACGCTCATGGGCCACCCTCTGCATCACCTGGAGATCGTCGCGGCTGATCCCCTGGCTGTTTTCAAGGCGAAAGAGCGAGCAACGGGTTTCCTCGGCGTAGTAGGCCATGTGGAATCCCACGCCCGACTGCTGGGGCTGGGCCGGGCAGGCGAGGTGGATGACCGCGATCACGGCCCGGCTTCCCGCTCCCACAAGGACCGGCGCGGCCACGGCCTTTGTCCAGCGACCTCCCGACGCCAGCACCAGCGGTACCGAGAGGGCCGAAACGGCAAGGCAGGTGATCAGCGCGTCGTGCCGGAAGCCAAGCCCAAGCCCCGCGAGCAGTCCGGTGAGCAGGCAGGAGGCGGACAGGGCGGGCCAACGATGGCTTCCCCGCACCAGGCACGCCAGGGCCGTCCACGCCGGCGCGGCAAACCAGAGCGGGCTGATGTCGCGGGGAGAAAAGGCGGTAAAAACCATCTCCAGTGGGTTGCACGCATACAGCAGGGCCGCCAGCAATCCGGTCCAGCCGCAACCTGTCAGCGAACGGGTCAGCAGCCACAGGCAGGGCGGGCCGGTGGCGCTCACCGCCAGGTAAAACATGAACAGCGCGTCCCAGTGGATGCCGAAGACGCTCCAGATTCCGGCGGCTGCGAGCAGGTCGAACACCCGGGTGGTGTACAGCGGCCAGGTGAGGTGGTAGTCCTCGTAGGTGAGGTAGCTCTCCATCGGCCCGGAAGTGTCGTGCGGTTCCGCCTTCCACTCCCCGAACTGCCCCGCCGTCACCTCATCCGACTGCAGCGACAAAAAATCCTGCAGGGGAATGGAGGACGGGTCTCCGGAGAACGGCACCGGCCTCATGCCCAGTCCGGCCATGAGCGCGAACGAGTAGCGGAAACTCTCGGGGAAAAACTGCCTCTTGCCCGTGGGGTACTGGCGCAGGCTTTCCAGCCGGGTGGCGACATGCGCCAGCGTGATGGCGGCCAGCAGCAGGAACTGGAGCCAACGCGCCGGCAACCGCGCGGACATCAGCATGCCCGCGTGGGAACGGGAACGCGGCGGCGGGCCTTGGACGGGTCGCTGAGGAATCGGGTCAGCGAGATCGCCATGTGCTCGAGCATCGGCTGGGTCAGGCCGGGGTACACCCCGAGGAAGAAGGCGTCGTTCATCAGCTTGTCGGTCACCCGCAGGTCGCCCACCACGCGGCGCTCGATGTCCATGAAGGCCGGGTGCCGGAGCAGGTTTCCGGCGAACAGCGGGCGCGTCTGGATGCGGCAGGCCTCGAGGTGGGCCACGAGGTCGGCGCGGGTGAAGGGAGCGTGGTCGCGAACCACGATCAGGAAACCAAACCACGACGGATCGGCCCTGGGGTCGGGTTCGGGGAGGTGGATGAGGTTGTCGAACCTCTGGAGCACTTCCATCAGGAAGGCGTGGTTGGCGCGCCTGGAGGCGACGAAGTGGTCGAGCCTGCGAAGCTGGGCCCGGCCGATCGCCGCCTGCGGGTCGAGTGGCTTGAGGTTGTAGCCCAGGTGCTTGTAGACATACTTGTGGTCGTAGCCCTCGGGCAGGTCGCCCATCTTCCAGCCGAACCTCTTGCCGCAGGTGTTGTCCTTGCCCGAGGGGCACCAGCAGTCGCGTCCCCAGTCGCGGAAGCTTTCGGCGAGGCGGCGCAGTCGCGGCTTGTCGGTGAGGACGGCGCCGCCCTCGCCCATGGTGATGTGGTGCGGCGGGTAGAAGCTTTGCGTGGCCAGGTCGCCGAACGACCCCGTGCGCTTGCCGTTCCACTCGCTGCCCAGGGCGTCGCAGTTGTCCTCGATCAGCCAAAGATCGTGCTTGTCGCAGAAGGAGCGCGCGGCATCGATGTCGAACGGATGTCCCAAGGCATGGGCCGCCATCACGGCGCGGGTGCGGGGGCCGCGCGCCGCCTCGAGCATGTCGGCCCTCAGGTTGCCCGTGCCCATGTCGACATCGATGAAGACCGGCACCAGGCGGTTCTGCACGAGCGGCGCGACCGTGGTCGGGAATCCGGCGGCGACGGTGATCACCTCGTCGCCGGGCTCGAGCCGGCCTTCCAGCCCGGGGCTTGTGAGCGCCGAGACGGCCAGCAGGTTGGCGCTGCTGCCGGAGTTGGTGAGCAGCGCCTCGCGCACGCCCACCGAGGCGGCCAGTTCGCGCTCGAAGGCCTCGCCCTGGGGCCCCAGGGTGAGCCAGAAATCGAGCACCGAATCCACGGCGGCCTCCACCTCCGTGTGGTCGAACACGCGCCCGGCGTAAGGCACCATGGTCTCCCCGGGCACGAACGGCTTGGGCGCGTGGCGGGTTTCCGCGTGCTTGCGCACCAGGTCGAGGATCTCGCGCTTGAGGGTGTCGTGGTCCATGGTTGCCTTCTCCGTGAGGTCGGGTTGTTCAGCAGCGCGTCGGTGGCGCCCATGCCGGGCGTTGCCGGCCGGGCAGGTTGATGGCGGGCGATGGATCCCGGGGAGTGTGGTAGCCGCTGAAGCGGACGGGCGCCGGGGCCGCCGTTTCCACCGTCATTCGGCCACCGGATTCACCGGCGTTGTCCCAGCGGATGGCGTGTTCGACGAGGTATTCGGGCCGCTGGCGTGATTCGCGGTAGGTGCGGCCGGCGTATTCGCCGCAGGTCCATCCGGCGGCCAGCACGGACGCGAGCGTCCACCACTGCAGCGCCACCGGGCCGGTGATGCCAAGCGGGCCGGTTCCCGGGCCGAGGGCCCACAGGGCCGTGCATCCCGTCGCCACGAGGAAGGCCGCCATCGCCGCCAGCCCGAGCAGGTGGACGGGCGCCAGCGAGAACGCCGTGAGGGCCCGGGCGGCCAGCGCCATCATGTAAAACGGCGGCGCCTTGCTCACCCCGGCGGTGCGCGGACGGCGATCGTACCGGAACGCGCGGGAGGGGTATCCCACCCAGTGGCTCAAGCCGCGGAAGTAACGGTTGCGTTCGCCGCACGCGGCGACGGCCTCGCGCGCCCGCCTCGACAGCAGCCTGAAGTCGGTCGCGTCCGCCGGCAGCGGCGTCTCGCCCGCGGCGCGCATGATCCGGTAGAACAGGCGCGCTCCCAGCGCCTTCCACCAAGGCTCCCCGCCCCGGCGGTTCACCACCCCGTACACGACATCAAAGCCTTCACGCCACCTGGCCGCCATCTCGCCAATGAGTTCCGGCGGATCCTGCAAATCGCTGAACAGGACCACCGTGGCGTCGCCGCGGGCGGCCCTCAGGCCCGCCAGCATGCTGGTCTCCACCCCGAAGTCGCGGCTGAACCGCAGGTAGCGCCAGCGCGCGTCGCGGGCGCAAATGCCCTCGGCAAGCTTGCCGGTGCCGTCGGTGCTGGCGTTGTCGACCAGCAGCACCTCGTACGGTTCGCCGAGCGCCTCCATGGCCCGGGTGAGCTCGGCGTGGGCCCGGGGCAGGTTGCCCTCCTCGTTCCTCGCCGGCATCACGATGCTGAACACCGGCCCGCGCGCCGCCGACTTCGTCAGGCGCATCGTCACGAAATGCCTTGCCACCGGCTCGCGGTAAAGCTCGGGCGCCTCTTCCCACTTCCAGCCGTCGGCGGTTTCATGGCGCACCAACGGCCGCCTCATCGTCTCGGCGAAGCCGGCGCGGGCATAAAGCTTCAGGGCGCGGTGATTGTCGGAAAACACCCGCAGGCATATCGATTTGATGTCATCCCGCCTGAGGCACCATTGGCAGAGCGCCTCGGTGGCCAGGGTCATGATTCCCGGCGCGCCGTCAGCCTCGCCGCGCACCACATTGTCGAGCTCGATCGATCTCGTGCCCGGGTCGTGCCGGAACAGGCCGAGGTGGCCCACGCGGCGTCCGGAAGGCTCGGTCACCCAGAAGAGCACCCTGTCGGGTGTCCCGAGCACACCCCGCCTCAACCAGTTCGCCGTTCCCTCGGCCGTGACGGGTGAGCGCGCGAGGTACGCATCGGCGGCCTGATCCCTCCAGCGGGCCAGCAGGGCGATCGCGGCGGGGTCGTCGAGGTCGCCATACCCGACTGGCACGAGCATGCCGGAGTCGCCCCTGAGGGGAATGCCGCGGGCCCCCATGGCCTTGAGGCCGGCCAGCGTTTCGACGATTCCCGCTGAGGTGGCGACCATGGCGTGGCTTCCGGGGTGGATGGTCAGGCGGCGGCGCGTGCCGGCTTCAACGCCGAGCGGAACGCCGCGGCGACCCTGTCGATGTCGGCCTCGGTGAGGTTGTGCCCGCTTGGAAGGTTGATGCCGCAGGCCCCCAGGCGCGCCGCGACGGGCCCGCAACCGGCGCCCTTGGAGAACATCGGGAAGGTGGAAAGCGGCGGGAAGAACGGCCGGCTGTCAACGCCCGCGGCCTTCATCCGCCGGCACACTTCCTCCCGCGCCGGGTGCCGGTCGGGATCGAGGATCACCGAACTCATCCAGGCGATCCCCCTCGACCAGCAGTTGGCCGCGTTGAAGGCCAGGCCGGGGATTTCGCCCAGGCGCTCGCGGTACCAGCCGAGGATGGTCCGCTTCTTGCCCACGAGTTCGCCGATGCGTTCCAGTTGGGCCAGGCCAAGCGCCGCCTGGATGTTCGACATCTTGTACTTGAAGCCGACCTCGGCGATCTCGAACGCCTTGCCTCCCGGGGCGCGTCCGTGCTCGTTGTAAAACCGCATCCGCTCGAACAGCGCCTTGCTGGCGGTGACCGCCATGCCGCCCTCGCCGGTGGTCATGATCTTGGCGCCCTGGAAGCTGAAGCAGGCGATGTCGCCGAAGCCACCCACGGGCCGCCATCCGTCGGCGGTGCGGATGGTGGCGCCCAGCGCCGGCGCCGCGTCCTCGATGATCGCCAGGCCCCTCGAACGGGCCAAGGGCACCAGCCGCAGCATGTCGGCGGGCTGGCCGTACAGGTGAACGGGAATCATCGCCCGGGTGCGGGGCGTGATGGCCCTCTCGGCCGCCTCGGGGTCCATGCACCAGGTGTCGGGCTGCACATCGACCATGACGGGCGTGGCGCCGACATAGGTGACGGCGCTGGCGGTGGCCACCCAGGTGCAATCGGGCACGAGCACCTCGTCGCCGGGCCCGATCTCCAGCGCCTTGAGGGCCAGGTGAAGGGCGCCCGTGCATGAGCTTGTGGAGAGCGCGTGGGCCACGCCCGCGGTCTCCGCGAACAGCTCCTCGAAACGGCGCATGTAGAGGTTCCACTCGTCGTTCCAGCCATGCTCGACCGCGTCGAGGACATAGGCGATCTCACGCCGGGTGATCGACGGCCCCGCTGTCAGGATGGTCTTGTCGCTCTTCACGGTGTCGGGCTCCGGAACTTCGGTGGTGGCGCGCCTCAGGCGGCGCGGAACTCAAGGGTGTTGGAGTCGGCGGCGTCGGCCTGGGCGCGGGCGAGGTGGGCCCTGTACCAGGCCATGGTTTCCAGGAGCGCCTCATCGAGGCCGTGGCGGGGCTTCCACCCGAGCACCTCGCGCGCCTTGGAACTGTCCACTTCCTGGTGGGGGATCTCGTTGGGCGCGTTGGCGAGCACGCGGGGCGCGTGCCGTCCGCCGGCCAGGCGCGAAAGCCGCTCGACCATGTCGATGGCGCTCAGGCGGAAGTTGGCGGAGAAATTGAACGCCTCGCCGTGGATGGAGCGGTCTTCCGCCATGCGCCGGGCCAGGAGCAGGTAGGCCTCGGCGCCATCCTTGGCATAGAAGTAGTCGCGCACGGGGGCGCCGGTGGAGCGCAGCACCGGGGGCCTGTCCTCGAGCAGGGCCTTGATGGTTCCGGGGACGATGCGGTTCCAGTTGAGGTCGCCGCCGCCGAAGAAGTTGCCGCAGCGGGTGACGCAGACGGGCAGGCCGTAGGTGACGGCATAGGCGCGGCCGATCATGTCGGCGCAGGCCTTGCTGACATCGTAGGGGTGCTCGGGACGGAGGGGCGTCTGCTCGTTGTAGGCGCCGCCGCGCTGGTCGCCGTAGGCCTTGTCGGAGCTGGCCAGAACCACATCGGGGTTGAGGCCGCTGCGGCGCGCCGCCTCGAGCAGGTGGTAGGTGCCGCGGATGTTGGCCTCGAAGGTGGCCATCGGGCAACGGTTTGCCGTGCCCACGATCGTTTGGGCGGCGAGGTGGATGATGGTCTGCACCTCGTACTCGTTGACGGCGCGTTCGAGCAGCGGCAGGTCTTCCAGGCTGCCATGGACGCGGTCGATGCGGCGGAGCAGGCCCGAGCGCGCGAGGTCGCTGCCGGGAACCCGGTCGCGGACCAGGCCCACCACATGCGCCCCGCGCGCGACCAGCAGGCGGGTGGTCCAGGCGCCGACAAGACCTGTGCAGCCGGTGACCAGCACCCGCCGGCCCTGCCAGAAGGCGGACTCGCCGGCGGGGTTCATGGGAGACATGCGGCCTCCTTGCCGGCGCCCCGCGCGGCGCGGGGGCGCGACGGTCGATTCCACGACATCCACGGAGCCTGTCCGGAATCCCACATCCGGTTCAGGTCGAGGTAGTCCTTGGTGGTGTCCATGGCGTGCCAGAACCCGTCGTGCCGGTAGGCCCGCAACTGGTCGTTGGCGGCGAGGGTTTCCAGGGGTTCCCGTTCCCATACCAGGGCCGGGTCGTCATCGAGGCGGTCGAGCACGCCCCTGTCGAGAATGAAGAAACCGCCGTTGATGCGGCCGGCGGCGTGTTCGGGCTTCTCGCGGAACGCGCGCACCGCGTCGCCCTTGAGTTCGAGTTCCCCGTAGCGGCCCGGCGGGGCGACCGCCGTCACCGTGGCCAGCCTGCCGTGCCCGGCGTGGAACGCCTCGAGCGCGCCGATGTCGATGTCCGACAGGCCATCGGCATAAGTGAACAGGAACCGCTCGCCGCGGATATGGTGGCCGGCGCGGTGAAGGCGGCCCCCGGTCATCGTGTGTTCGCCTGTTTCGGCGAGCGTGATGATCCAGTCCTCCTCCTCGCCGCCGGGATGGATCTCCACCTGCTCGGGTCGTCCCAGGCGCACGGTGAGGTCGCGGTCGCGCAGGTGGTAGTCGAGGAACCAGCGCTTGACCTCGTGCGACTTGTGGCCCAGGCACAGCACGAATTCCCGGATGCCGTGGCTGGCGCAGTGCTTCATCACATGCCAGAGGATCGGCTTGCCGCCGATTGGAACCATCGGCTTGGGCAGGTGTTCGGAGGTCTCCCGTATCCGGGTGCCCTGCCCGCCGCAGAGAATGACCGCTTGCATGGCGCGGAAGCCCTTCCTTGAGCTGCGGATCATGGTGACCGGGCATCATGCCCGGGCGCCGCCGGCGCGCGACCGACGACAAACACACCTCAGTACCCGAACTGCGAAACGGGAATCAATCCGGTTTTGGAAATCCGTCCCGATTGGCATTTATTCCGGGAGCCCCCGCTGGTTATGCCACCCCCCCGGCCCGGACCTCCGAGGAGCAGCCCATGCGCAGGATCGCCGTCATCAACCAGAAGGGCGGGGTGGGCAAAACCACCACCGCCGTCAACCTCGCCGCGGCCATCGCCGGTTCCGGCAAGCGCGCCTGCCTGATCGACCTCGATCCCCAGGCCCACGCCTCCGCCCACCTCGGCGTCGCTCCCGACAGCCGCTCAGCCACCGTCTACTCCATGCTCACCCGGGGAGCCTCATGGGCCAGCGTCCGCCGTCGCGTGGAGCCCAACCTGGAGATCGCCCCCGCGGAACTCAACCTGGCGGCGGCGGAGGTGGAACTGGCCGGCATCGTGGGCCGCGAACTCATCCTCAGGGACCAGATCCACGCCGAACCCGACGCCTGCGATGTGCTGGTGATGGACTGCGGTCCCTCCCTTGGCGTGCTCACCCTCAACGCGCTGGCCGCCGCCAACGAGGTCATCATCCCGCTGCAGCCCCATTTCCTGGCCCTGCATGGCTTGGCCAAGCTGTTCGAGACGACGGGCCTCGTCGCCCGGCGGCTCAACCCCGGCCTCAGCGTGAGCGCCGTGGTGCTCACCCTCTGCGATGCCAACACCAGGCTGGCGCAGGAAGTGATCGGCGACCTCACGGCGTTCCTCGAAAGGGCCCGGGCCACCAACACCCCCTGGAGCCGGGCGAAACTCATGGCCACGCGCGTCCGCCGCAACATCAAGCTGGCCGAGTGCCCGAGCTTTGGCCGGTCGATCTTCACCTACGCTCCCACAAGCCATGGCGCCGAGGATTACGCGCGCTTGGCGCGCGAGGTGCTCGCGCTGGCCGATGCCGAGCCCGTGGTTCGGGCCGAGGCCGAAGTTTCCCCGGTTCTCGCCGGCGCGGGAGCCTGACCGGTGCCCAAGGTCAGCATCGCCTCGCCTCAGGAAAAGGTGGCCATCGACAGGCCGCGGATGCGCGAGATCGTGAGGCTGGTGCTGGCCGAGGAGGACATCGCCGATTACGAGATCAGTCTGGCGTTTGTCGACAATCCCACGATCCACCGCATCAACAAGCAGTTTCTCGAGCATGATGAACCCACCGATGTGATCACCTTCCCGTATTCATCGGGCAAGGTGCTCGTCGGTGAGTTGGTGATCGGCGTGGAGGTGGCGATGGACCAGGCCGCCGCGGCGGGGCATCTCGTGGAGGCGGAACTCGCCCTGTATGTGGTTCATGGCCTGCTGCACCTGGTGGGCTACGACGACAAGGACGCGCACGACCGCCGGCAGATGCGGGCGCGCGAACGGCACCACCTCGGCGGACTCGGGTTACCCGACATTTCGCCGCGATAGCGCGATTGCGATGCATCGCCGCGGCGCTCACCGAGGTGGAAGCCAATTTTGTTGGGTGAGCACCGGGCGTGAGCCCGGTGATGGAAGCTTCCGGGAATCGCCGCGCTGACGCACGGCGCTCACCGAGATTAAAGCCAATTTTGTTGGGTGAGCACCGGTGATGGGGAATTTAAGGGAATCGCCGCGCTGACGCACGGCGCTCACCGAGATTAAAGCCAATTTTGTTGGGTCAGCACCGGGCGTGAGCCCGGTGATGGGGAACTTCCGGGAATCGCCGCGCTGACGCACGGCGCTCACCGAGACGGAAGCGGAGGTTGTTGGGTGAGCACCGGGCGTGAGCCCGGTGATGGTATCATTGACTCAATCCCACCCGTGGTCGGCTTGAGGATTCCAAAGAACCAGCGGATGCTCCTGCCGCATGACATAGGAAACGGCCGCCGAAACGGCATTTTCATCCGGCAGGATTCTTTTGGACCCGCCCGTTGTCCACCATGTTCCTGATTCAGGAATCCCGAATTTCCGGTTGAGCGTCCTTGAAGCGTAGCTTTTCAAGTCTCGAAGAAGATGGGCGGGATCCGGGTCGCCAGTCACTCCGACCACCACATGAACATGGTTGGCCATGACGGCCAAAGCCAGCAGGGTCCAGCCACGGAATCGGCCTGTTTCAACAAATTGTCGGGCAGCGACTTCCGCCATCGATTGGGTCAGCCAAACGGGATTTCCCCGCATGGCCCCTCGGGCCGCGTTTTCCAGTTCCCGCACGGGCGGCAGATACGGGGTTCCGTATTCGTTGGGCCGAAATCTTTCTCCGGTTTCCTCATCGCGGATCGTGGTCACTGAACCACGGCCATCGCCGGGCAGCCATGTGCCATAGGTTGTCCATGTCAGGAACCAGCAACGGTCCATGGTCATCAATTCTCGCCAAGGTGAGCACCGGGCGTGAGCCCGGTGATGGGGAATTTTAGGGAATCGCCGCGCTGACGCACGGCGCTCACCGAGACGGAAGCGGAGGTTCTTGGGTGAGCACCGGTGATGGGGAATTTAAGGGAATCGCCGCGCTGACGCACGGCGCTCACCGAGACGGAAGCGGAGGTTGTTGGGTGAGCACCGGGCGTGAGCCCGGTGATGGGGAACTTTAGGGAATCGCCGCGCTGACGCACGGCGCTCACCGAGACGGAAGCGGAGGTTGTTGGGTGAGCACCGGGCGTGAGCCCGGTGATGGGGAACTTTAGGGAATCGCCGCGCTGACGCACGGCGCTCACCGAGACGGAAGCGGAGGTTGTTGGGTGAGCACCGGGCGTGAGCCCGGTGATGGGGAACTTTAGGGAATCGCCGCGCTGACGCACGGCGCTCACCGAGACGGGGGGAGAAGCCCGGTGTGGCCGGTCCCATCAGGGCGCCGGGGTCACATGCACTTCCTGGCGATCGTGGCCGGTGAGGATCTTCTTGCCATCGGGAGACCAGGTGACGCAGTAGGCGCCGAACTGGGGCAGCTTTTTCTGGAACACCTGCTTCTTGGCGGCGATGTCCCACACCGTGAGGTTGCCGCCGTAGCCCGATGTGGCCAGGCGCTTGCCGTCGGGCGACAGCGCGATGCCGTAGAGGTCATCCGGCGTGGGGCCCATGGAACCGGTTTCCTTGCCGTCGGCGACATTCCACAGCTTCACGGTGCGGTCGTGGCTGATCGAGGCGACCGACTTGCCGTCGGGCAGGAACACCGCGCCGGTGACGGGCGCCGTGTGGCCCTTGAGGTCGCGCAGCGCCTTTTTCTCGTTGACATCCCAGAGTTTCACGAGGTTGTCGGCGCCGGTGGAGAGAAGCGTCTTGCCATCCTTGCTGAAGGCGACGGTGTAGGCGTTGGCGGCGTGGTCGCCGAGTTTCTTGATTTCCTTGCCGTCGGCGGGGTTCCACAGGCGCACCGACTTGTCGCTGGAGGCCGAGGCGATGATCTTGCCGTCGGGACTGTAGGCGATGCCATCAACGATGCCGCCGTGGCCCTTGAGTTCCATGGCGGCCTTGCCGTCGGCGAGGTTCCAGACCTTGATGACGGGGTCGACGGAGCAGGTTGCCAGCTGCTTGCCATCGGGGGAAAAGGCGACGGAATACACGGGTGACGGGTGCGCGGCGATCGCCTTGGTTTCCTTGGCGTCGGGCCAACTCCACAGCTTGGCGGTGCCGTCGAACCCGGCGGAGGCGAGGGTTTTGCCGTCGGGACTGAAGGCGAGGTGATGCACCGGCGCGGTGTGGGCCTGCCAGGAGGGAGGCTGGGCGATGGCCATGGAAACACAGGCCAGAAAGAGGGTTAAGATGCGAAGCGACATGACGGGGGGAGGCTCCGGACAACGGTTGAGGGATACCGGGTGGGATGCCGATCGTACCACGAAAGCAGGGTGGCGCAACTGTCAGAATCGGAGCGGATGGAACTTTTGAATTTGACCAAAAGCCGCCAAATATCCAATTTTCACATTTTTCTTGAATCGTTCAGGTTATACTTGGGATGTGCTTCTGAAATATGGACGGAAATCTTTGTTAGGGGGTGTGCCGTCCCATTGGTAACAGCTTGAGGGGGATGATGGTGCGAAACCGAAGTTTTGCACCAAATCATCACTGGTGGTATAGTAAGGTATCGGAGTTGATAAAAGGATTAATTCTGCCAACAAAGGAGTAGCATCATGAAGAATCGACGCGGTCTGCTTCAACTGGAAGGACTCACTGAACGCATCGTTCCGGCGGTCAGCATCCGTTCCGTGGATGGGGATTTGGTGATCCGGGGCACGCCGAATCTTGACAGTGGCAAGCCGACACTGACAATCAATGTGACAGCCGACAATACGGTCAGTATCACTGACGGCAAAACTTCTCGGGGCAGTTATTCTGTCACGGGTGATTTGATTTTAAATATGTCCAACAGGAATGATACCGTTGTTATAACCTTGAGCGGTGGAAGTCTCAATGGAGGAATATCGGCCAGCCTTCTCAATGGCAATGACTCCTTGACTGTTCGATCAATCGACGCCGAGAGAACCATATCCGGTGGTATTTCTGTGAATGGGGGCAACGGAAACGATTTTTTTGTGTTAGCAAGCGGTAATCCTGGGGGATTAAAAGTCGAAGGTGCAGTGTCATTCAATGGAGGTGCTGGAAAGGATATTGCTTTTATTAACCATACCACCGATGAAGCAGGAACAACTAACGCTACCGGCCCACTGCTCATTGGAGCGGGTTTGACTCTCACTCGTGTTAATGGCGATACTACCAGGCATGTGAATATCGGAACAAAAGCTACTGTTGAAATCAGTGGAAATCTTATAATCAACGCGTCTGCTGACAAACTTGTTACCAACAGATTTGTTATTGGTTCTGACACAAAAGCCGTTTCCATCGCCGGCACCTTGGCAATCACTGGCGGTCAAGGCGCAGACAATGTTGAAATCCAAAACACGACTATTGTTGATGTTATACCCGCTGAAGACGAGGTTCTTGAGATCACAATCAATCTTGACCGTGGTGTCAACAATACAAAGCTCACAGCGATTGATTTTGGAACTAGTGGTACTGATGCTGATTTTGCCTACACCGGTGGTACGGGCGAAGACATTATTGAATTTGAAGGAACAAACACTGTGTCCGGTGATGCCATATTCAACTTTGGAAATGGACAAAATATCTTGGAGTTAAGTTCAAGTACTACATTCGACGCGGATGTTACTGTTACCGGTGGAAAAAACAACGACACGGTAGTTATCCAAGATGCCACCATTAGTGGTTTGCTTACTTTGACTATGGGTAACGGAGTCAATAATTTCACAACCACTGATAAAGCAGGCATAGCTGGCGGCCTTACCTATACGGGGGGCAGCGAAGCCGACACAGTCAGATTGGAAAACGGTGATGGCTTGGCAGGCGATGTTTCCATTTCTGTTGGCGCTGGCGGGGATACAATCGAAATTACGGGTACGACAACTGTTGGAGTCACATCGCTTACAGTTGACTTGGGCATCGATAGTGCAGTTGACTCATTTAAATACAATTTAATTCTGGAATCACTTATCACAATCCTGAATCAAGGTTCAGAAGATACTGTTACCTCCGAATAGTTTCTATATTCAAATTTTGTTATTGTACGGCGCCCCCCGTTCCGGGGGGCGCTTTTCATTGGTGGGGTTGTGACGGTTGTATCGGCGTTGGTTCCCTACCCCGGTTCTTTCTCCTTTTTGACTTCCTCCCGATCCGGTGCAACGCTTCATGCGTCAAATGGATGTTGGCACCACCGCGGAGGATCTGCACCATGGCCCGTTTGCGCCCGTCGCTGGAAGGTCTCACCGAGCGAATCGTCCCCGCCGTTTCGGTCAAGTTCCTTGGCGGCAGCCTCACCATCACCGCCAACCCGGCCAATATGTCCAACAAACTCATCATCACCCAGCAGGCCACCGACGGCAAGTTCGTCATCAGCGACAACAGCGTGAGCGTCGGCCCTTACAGGGTGACCGGCAACATCACCATCACCTCGAGCAACGCGTCCGACACCATTCAGGTGAACCTGAATCGGGGCGCCGCCCGCACCTTCCAGCTTCCCGGATTCCTGAGCATCAATTCCCGCAATGGCGCCGACACCATCACCATCAATTCCGATGCCACCAACGGTGGTCGCATCGGCGGCAACCTGATCCTCGCCACCGGGTTTTCCAACGACACCGTGAACATCGGCACCGCCGGCGGAGCGCTCTCGATTGGCGGCGCCGTTTCCGCCAACATGGACTCCGGCGCGGACACCTTCAACCTTGGCACCACTGGCACCGACGCGAACACATTCGTCATCGGCAGGGGCGTTACCCTGCTGCGCGCCAACACCGTGAACATGGGAACCAAAACGGATCCCCTCACGGTCAACGGCACCGTAGCCATCGACAACACGCTCGACTACGGCATCACGAACACCATCCGGTTCGGCATCACCAGCGATGTTCTTCAGGCGCGCTCCGCGGGCAACTTCTGTTACAACGGCGGCACCCTGATCGACGACATCGGCTTGTACGGCACCATTCAGGGCGCCCCCGGCAAGAATTCCGTCATCAACATGGGCCAGGGCGCGAACATCCTCGACATCAACGCCGTGATCGGCCTTGGAACCTCCTCCGACCTGATCGTGACCGGCGGAGCGGGCATTGACGACATATCGTTGGGTGATGACACGGACATTGCCAACGATGCGATCTTCAGCCTGGGAGCAGGCGATAACCTTTATGACCTCAACAACACTTTCGCCGTTGGTGGAAACATGAGCATCACCGCCGGCAATGGCGTTGATATTGTCGGCATCTTTGCCGGGCAGATTGGCGGCGACCTGACCCTGAGCCTTGGCAACGGTTCCAACAGCCTCACCTTCGCGGGCGCCACGACCGGTGCCGCCCAGTCGGCCAGTTGCCACGACTTCACCTACAACGGCGGGGATGGCGACGACGAGATCACCTTCGATGCCGACAATGGCGCCGTGGAAAACAGCCTGACGGTGAACCTGGGCTCGGGTTCCGACATCTTTAACGCCACCGACAGCGGCGACTCGTCGTACCTGACCGGGTTCATCGACCTCGGCCTTGATCTTGATCCGGATCAAGTGACTTACCGTTCGGCCTTGGCCGCGGTAACCGAGATCGTGAATATCTTCCCGAACGACACCGTCACGGCGGTGTGATGATTGGGGCATGAGCCCCATGAAGATCCGGCGCCTGACGGCACTCGGCTCACACTCTAGTATTGTGGAGCCGAGCGCCTTCAGGCGCCGGGTCGATCCGTCGCTTGGTTTTCGTCACGCCGCGGCGCGGAGCGACACCTCCACCTTGGGCATTTGCGGGAACGGGATCGTGGCGGGCTGGGAGAAGTGGGCCTGTCCCTTGGGCGTGGCGAGCTTTTCCCACTGGGAACCCGGCAGGCCCATCGCCAGCTTGAGCGCGCCGATGGCGCCGGCGTACACCGGATCGGGTACCCTCTTCACCTTCGCCTGGCCGTATTCGCGCAGTCCTTCCTCGAGGGCCCGGTCGAGGCCCTTGATCTGGCTGCCGCCTCCACCCAGAAGGATGTTCGAGAGCAGCCGGGGCTGGAACTCGGGGTCGTGCCGGGCGATGAGGTCGCGGATGCCCTCGATGATGGGGTTGACGATGCGTCGGCAGGCCTCGCGAACCACGCCGGTGACATCAAGCTGGGTGGGCTTGCCCCGGCACGGCAGCGTGACGATGGCCCGTTCGTTGTTGTCGATGACGCCACCATGGCGTTCCTTGATTTCCCTGAGCATGGCGCGGGAGAACTGGGCCTCGGGGTGCGCCTGGCGGAGCAGGGCGTCGAGGTGCTCATCGACGAAGTCGCCGCCCAGGGGGATGGTGACCTGCTCATCGTCGGTTGGCAGGGTGCCGCGCAGCGGGCAGAGGTCGATGGTGCCGGCGCCGATGTCCACCACGAGGGCGTCGGACAGCTTGTTGCATCCATAGGCGATGCTGAAAGGCTCGGAAACGATCAGCGCGGCGTCGAAGGTGGTGGACGCGGCCTCGAGGATGACCGCCTTGCTTTGCACGCTGGCCCTGCTGGGGGCGCCGATGACGCCGAAGACGGGCAAGCCCTTGGGAGGGCGGGTGATGGCCACGGCATGCTCGACCACCTGGCGGGCGGCCTCCTTGTGCGCGGCGACGCGCGCGGCGTCGAGTTTCACATCCTTGCCGTCGAGGTATTTCAGGGCGCCCTTCTCGAACGGGCGGATGATGTCGAGCGCCAGTCGGTGCTCGGTGAGGTCGTTGGCGAAGACGGTGTCGCGGCCCAGCAGGGTGCGGGCCACATGGTCCTTGGGCTTGCCCACGGCGGTGGGGATCACCTCGCGTACGCCGTGCGCGGTGGCCACGGCGGTCTTGAAGGTTCCCAGGTCCATTCCCACGAACACGGCTCGGTGATCCATGACTTCGGTCTCCTTAATCGGTTGGTTTGAAGAACAATCGAACTCTCAAGCGCTGGTTGATGTCCCGGGGGCTTGCGACTCCCGGCCCGTGGCGCTGATGGCGTCGCGCAGCGACAGGTTGGCATCGACCAGGCCGGCCAGCAGGGCCTCCTCGGCCTGCGACGCCCGCGCTTCCATCTCCGCCCTTTCCTCCTCGAAGGTCGGGCCGAGGGTGAAGTTGGGTTCCCGCGGGCCCTCGTCGATCGGATCGGCGGGCGCGTGGCCGTCTTTGCGGGACTTGCGTCGGCGCCTGTGTTCGGGTGCGGGCGGCGCCCAGGCAAACACGGGGGCCTGCGACTGCGGCATGGTGACATTGACGACGGGCGCCGCGGCGGGCGTGCGCGGGCGCATGATGGCGACCAGGGCCAGCATGGTGGCGGCGGAACCGAGGCCCAGCGACACCGACTGCATGTCACGGCCGGTCACCACGATCCATTCCCAGATGTCCTTGGGATCATCAAACGCCGGGCGCGGATTGGCAAACGGCTTGGGAGCGGTGGCGACCGTTGGTTGTTCAGCCGGTTTCGCCGCCGGCTCGTCAGCCTTGGCCGGAACCGGCAGGTCCAAGGATTCCTGTGGCGGCGCCGGCCTGAAAACCGGCAAGGTGAGCGGTTCGGATGGCTCACGGAAATCGACCCGCCTCAGGGGCGTGGCCACGGCGATCACGGGCTGGCCTTCCTCGGATTTGGCTTGAGCGGAGGCCTCGGGCTTGGATGTCGCTGGTTCCGGCTTCGGCTCAGCGGCGGTTTTTTTGGCCGCTTCCACGCGACGGATGCCGACAAACTGCTCGATTTCCTGGGCGCCGACACTGGCGCAGGCCCAGGCGAGGCAGGCGGAGGCGATGACGGAGGCGCGTCCCATGGCGGTTTTCCTGATGGAAAGGATCCTTCTGGATGTATCGGTTGTTCCGTCTCGGCGGGATCAATCAAACATGAGATCCGGCCGGAAAAAGGAAAGGCCGCCGGAACCGGGGTTCCCGCGGCGCGGTGGCTTGGTGTCGGGGGTTGGGCGCGATTCAGGCGGCCTTGGCGCGCGGCACCGCCGTGGCGGACATCGCCGAGCGCAACGATTCCGCCACGCGGGCGACATCAGCCCTGGCGAGTCCCTCGTGCGTGGGCAGGTTGATGCCCCGGCAAGCCCAGGCATCGGCCACCGGGAAGCGCGATTTTTCCGCGTAGGGCGGCAACACATGCATCGGGTAGAACACGGGCCGGGTCTCGATGCCCGCGGCGTCCATGTGCCTCATGATGGCATCGCGGCGGACCTCGTCGGCGTCCTTGATAAAGATATTGTACATCCAGTATGAGTGACGGGTTTGGGCCGTCTCAAACGGCAGGTCGAGCGAGGCGGCGAAGGGGGCCAGCGACTCCTCGTACCAGCGGGCGATTTCGCGCCTTTTTGATAGCTTGTGGTCCACCTGCTCCATTTGGCCCAGGCCGATGGCGGCTTGGATGTTGGTCATCCGGTAGTTGTAACCCACCACCGGGAACCAGTACCTCCGATTGGGATCCATGCCCTGGCCGCGGAGCAGGCGCATGCGGGCGGCGAGATCATCGTCGTCGGTGGTGAGCATGCCGCCCTCGCCCGTGGTGACGATCTTGTTTCCAAAGAAACTGAAGGAGGCGGCGGTGCCGATGCTGCCGACGCGCCTGCCGGCGATGGTGGCGCCGTGGGCCTCGGCGGCGTCCTCCAAAACAAACAAGCCGTGCCGGCGCGCGATGGCGTTGATGGCGTCCATGTCGGCTGGGTAGCCGTACAGGTGAACGGGCATGATGCCCCGGGTTTTCGGGGTGATGGCCTTCTCGATGGCTGCCGGGTCGATATTGAGCGTGCCGGGTTCCACATCCACCAGCACGGGGGTGGCGTGGCAGTAGCGAACGCAGTTGGCCGTGGCGATGTAGGTGACGGTGGGGATGATGACCTCGTCGCCGGGTTCAAGGCCTATGGCCACCAAGGCGAGGTGAAGGGAAGTGGTTCCGTTGTTGCAGGCGATGGCGTGCCTGGATCCGCAAAACTCCGCGAAGGCGGCTTCGAGCTTGCCGATGTACTTGCCGTTGGAGGAGATCCAGTTGGTGTCGAGGCAATCGAGGACATATTTCCGTTCGTTGCCGCCGAGGGTGGGTTCCGCCACCATGATCCTGTTCATCTGGTCCTGCCCCCATCCCTGACCCGCGCTGGCACACCCATCACGAGTGCCGCGTCGTTGACATTCCGCACCACCACCGAACCGGCACCGACGGTGGCGTCGGCTCCAATCGTGATTCCGGGAATCACCTTGGCGCCCACTCCCAGCATCGCCCTGTCTCCCACGCTAACGCACCCGGCCAAGGCGCACTGGGGAGCCACATGAACGCAACGGCCGATCACGCAATCGTGGTCCACCGTGGCGCCCGTGTTGATGATCGCGAGGTCGCCGATGACGGCGGAGGCGTTGACCACCGAGCCGGCCATGATGACGACGCCGCGACCGATGCGGACGCTGGGAGATACACATGCCCGAGGATGGATGATGGAAACAAGCTCAAAACCCAGCGATTCGAGCTTGGCTCCAAGCTTTTCCCGGAGCCTGTTGGAACCGATGGCGACAAAGGCGCGCGACAGGCCCGAGGCCCTCAGCGCGGGCAGTTCGGCCTCGTCGGGAATCACCGGAACATCAAGCAGTGACTGGGGATCGGAAGGGCCGCCCACGCAGGAAGCCACGGTTTCGCCGGCGGCGCGGAACGCCTCGATAACCACCTTGGCGTGTCCGCCGGCACCCAGAAGGACGATGCCTGGGTTATCCACTCGAGGTGCTCCAGCGGCGGACAAACATCAGGGCATATGAAACTAGCCGGGCCGGGAATTGGAAAACAACCCTGGTTGGGTTGGCTGCGCGGGTCAGGCCGCCTTGCGGACAGGGGCGGTGCCGGCAACGGGCAGGCTGATTGTCGGCTCGTCATCAAGGCGTTCGCGGACCAAGGCTTGGTTGAACAAGTCCTTGCCCACGCGGTATATCTCGCGGTCGAGTTCGGTGAGCTTGTCGATGGCGCGGATGGTTTCGGCGGACAGGTCTCTTACCTTGGTCTTGTTCGAAGATTCGTTGTAGTGCGGCACTTGTCCGAACGGGGGCCAATCCTCCATGCGCGCGACGAGGTTGATGGACGATTGCAGGTTTTCGGCAAGCGCTACGACATGAAACTCACCGAGGCGCCTCAAGGCCGTGTCGAGAACGGTGAAGTCGTGCACATCGCTTGGGGGGACGCTGGCGAGTAGCAATTTGGTTTTTTCAAGGGGCAGGGCGAGGGCTTTCCTGATGAATTCTGGCGCAAACTTCCGCTCGGATATGCCCAGAAACCTGGCCATGGGATTGGCCACATAAGGGGCCATGACAGGATCCCTGAAAAACTGGTCCGGAGTCGGGCAGTTGGCCTTGATGTACTGGTGGACCGGGTCCTGGTCGAATTGGATTCCGTGCTTGAACATGGAAAGAAGCAGCGCCCTGGGTTCCCTAAGGAGCACGACAGACCGTACCGGCCGGGAAACCAGTTCGGGAATGTGTTTTCCGAAGAAAAGGTGCCCGCTGATGAAATCGTAGTTCTCGAGGCTGTATTCGGGATTGGTGAAGTAGGCCTGGTTGTCCAAGATGGGGGCGGCCAGTTCACGGGTGAAGCGGGAGCGGATCATCCGGTCGAAGGTGGTGCCGCAGGTTTTGGGGATATGGCAGAAATACAGGACATGGGTTTTCCGAAACATGCGGCGTTTCTGATGTTTTAGCCATGTCATGATGCCAAGGCCCATGATTATCTCACATTGGACTGTCGGCCATGCCGACACGCAAAACCGTTAACATTCTGTTATTCGACAAATCCGACTGGGGGCTATAATAATATTGCCGCATGAAATCCAGCCTGAATGTTGATCAGGTTGAGGTTGGATCATTTGCCTTGCGGTTGAAAAGCCTGGTCATGGCGTTGCGGAACCTGTCGATCCTGTAGATGCCCTTGGGCAAAAGGGTCCGTTGGCTTGCCGCGGCACTGCAGTAGCGGCGCGCGGAGCGCCAAAAACGGGCCAGGAGCAAACTTGGAACGAAGGCCCGGGGATTCAGGAAGGGATAATTCCTGAGGTCGGCCTTGGTGGGGACGGGTGGAACGGCGGACCAGCGCTCCAGTCCGGGCCGCTGCCCCTCCATCGTGGGAGTGAAAAGGTCAAACCAGTCCGCCCAAGCTTGCCGGGCGACCTCAGGCCGCCACTGCGCGACCACGGTTTGCTGGCTGGCGCGGATCGCGTCGGCGAGATTCGTGTCCCCTTCCAGCAACCTGACAAGCTTTCCCCGGGCCTCCGCCTCATCGGCGCAGGCTCCCGCCCGGCTGCCTTGGTCGAATCGTTCCAGCAGGCCACCGCGAAGATAGACGACCGGCATGCCGGTGGCCATCGCCTCGACGGGATGATAATGGAGGTGGCGGGGTTCCTTGCTGTGGTAGTACATGGCGCGGGCGCCATGGTAGAGCCTCGCGTAACTGGCATCGTCGAGGAAGCCCGTCACATGGGGGTCCTTGACGGGTGAGAGTTGCTTTCCAGCGATCGCGTGGGGCAGGTCTCCGAAATGGTGCTTGAAGTCGTCGTAAATGGCCTTGCAAGCCACCGATTCATGGATGGTCGGGCAGACAAACAGGATGGTTTTTTCAGAACCTGTCCACTTGTTTGAGTTTTTCCAGGCACCCTCAGGCAGTGGTATTGGCAGGTGGAAGGATCGCCTGCGGAAAATCTCATGCTCGTTGGGGATCACTTCCGGGTAAAAAGCGCCGACCCAGAAGCGGTGGTAGGCATTCACAAGGGCTCCATGCAGTCCAGGGCACGGGTTGTTGAAATGGACCTGGGTATAGGAGTTGGGATCCTCCATGCCAAAGGCCCTGAACAAAACCGGACCGTGGTAATGGGTGAGCACCTCGCGGGTCTTGAGGGGGGCGTTTCCGTCGATGGCCACCAAGTCGAAGAGGTCATTGAGGATCCGGGCGATTTCCGGTCCCATGGAGGTCGTGTAGAAGTCGAAGGAATTCAGCAGCTCAAGCTGGTCCGCGGGAATGGAGAGGTGTTCATCCCACCTGAAGTCCGCATGGCAACTGCGGTATCCCAACTGAGCCGGAAAACGCTTTTGGGTCCAGACCTCGCATCCCAGCGAGCGCAACACGGATACCTCAGCCGAACGGAGCGAACCGTGCGTGAGGATCCAGGCGATTCGCTTCGGACGCCACATGGTGGAATTGCCGCCCCGGCAGGCTTGGAATATCGAGAAGTTTCCAAATAGGTGTGAATCATTT
>VGXS01000014.1 GCA_016873225.1 Planctomycetota bacterium
CTTTCCATCCATGTTGGTGTCGAGTTCCTCGAAGTGCGCGGCAATCCATGGCAACCGCGGACCGTCGCCATCTTTCTTGCCCGACGCGGAATCCTTCCCCTTGGGCATGTCTTTTTTGCCGCCCTTGCCATCCTTCTTGCCGCCGCCTCCCTTCTTTTCTTCACCGCCGCGAGACTTGTAGGTTTCGCTGGTTTGCCTGCCGGCGCCGTCGGTGAACACGAAGTCGAAGGCTCCCCCGTCCCTGGCGGTGTACTGGACCGAGTGGGCCTTGCCCGAAAGCTCATAGACAACCTTGATTGTCCTTTTCTCATCATCCCGGGAGAATCCCGTGATCTTGGCGCCTCGCAACGGCCTGCCTTCCGGGCGCATGGGATTGGCCCTGGGTTGCGGGTCGACCTGGTCGCCACGCACCATCACGACCCCCTTTAATCCTCCATTCTTATACGGATAGGTTTTGGTTGAATAATACTTGTAGCCGTCACGCTCCATCCGCCCGTTGAACGCGTCGAGGTTCCCCGGTTCGTCCCCCCCTGGTCGAGATAGCCGTAAAGGGGGAATCCATCGAGGGCGTATCCGATCGGCTTGCCCTTCCCGACGATCTTTTCCAGGTGAATCGGCGCGATGTGGTAGTGGTAGTCATCGCCCTTGCCGCAGTGGCCGCCGTACTGGTCGAGTTCCCCGGCGATGAAGGTGTCGGTCCTGCCGTCGTTCTTGATCGGGTTGAAGATGGGCACGCCATTGACCGCAAGGGTGATGGCCCCCCTGAACAGCGCCGACTTGGCCGAGACGGGTGTGTCGGCCATCCTTGGCTTGATGGGAATTTGCCAGGCGTTGCCGCCGGTGTAGTTCTGGGGGATGGGCACCTGCTGCTGCCAGGCGCTTATGCCCACCATCATCGGATGGTCGGGCATTCCGTTGGATTCGACATAGAACCAGTCGTCATCGGATCGGAACTTGAGATTGTCCTTGAATGGCTCGAAATGCCCCTGGATCGCGGGAGGTGTGTCCCGCACCCAAGCGGCCACGGCCCATGCCCCCGCCATCAACAAAACGGCGGCCGAACCCGCGAACGGGGCCACCGACCAACGCTTGCGTGTCGCGTTGCCCGCCAGGGCCAGCACGACAAGGCCTGTCATTCCCAGGACCACCATGCCGGTGATGGATTGTCCATCACTTGTCGGGACAATCGCGGCGGAGTCGCCATTCATGCGCGCGATCGCCGCCTTCCTGGCGCGGATCCATTCACGGTCGGCGGCGCTTAGGCACGCGATGGGAGTCCAAACCACCTCGCCATCATGCTTAACAAGCAGGGCCTTGCCGTCCTTTTCAAGGGAAAACGAAGCCTCGATCTCGAACAGGCCCTCGGCATCCTTAAAGAGGCGAAGATCCCCCGACTCGCCGTGGCCAGGATGGGCCAACGACACGGAAACTGCCAGAAACAGCGCCATCAGCGCGGTAACGGTTCGATGGCTCACCACGGCCGCCAGGGCAACGCGCCCCTGATGTCCAGGTTGGGCTTGGTGTTCCAGCGGGGCTTCCAGTCGGCCTTCTCGACCCGGTGCCTGAAGATCACGGTGTTGTCGAGGTCGATGTCGCCCGTCCAGATGAAGGAAGCGCCCTTGAAATCCGCCTTGTAATAAGGATCCTTGGGGTTCACCTGTTCCTCGGTGTACTCCTTGGCCGCGGCCCAGGCGCTGTCATCGAAATCGGGTGCCCACCAGTTGTCCGGGATCGGGACATGCCTGACCTTGGGATCCTTGGCGTCGTGGTTGAGCGGGCCGGTGAAGAACGCCTTGGCCTTCCACCGGGCGTTGGTCACGGTGCCGTCGCCAAACTTGAGGATGAAGCCGCCGTCGCCGATGCGGTCTCCGTATTCAAGCCCGTTCTTGGGATCGGCATTGTCCTTGGCCATGATGGCGATGGACATCGGGTATTCAGGCAGGATGTCGACGGAAACGACATTGTGGGGAATGAAGTCGATGGAATCGACGGCCGCCAGCTTGCCGTTGATGTACATCATGAACCAGTTGTCGGCGTAGATGTTCGCCTTGATGGTGTCGGCCATGGATGGCTTGATCAAGCCGGGCGGTCCGCCTTTTCCCTTGCCTCCCTTGCCTGGCCCCTTGCCGCCGGTTTGGCCCGGTGGTTGTGTCGCCAGCATGGTCACGGGAAGCAGAAAGGCCGCGAAGGCGACAAGTACCCTGATTCCCCAAGCCATCAAGCCATGGACGCTGAAACCCATCCTAGTCCTCCTCTTCAACGGGCCGGCCGGGCCCGTGGTGGGCCTCATGACTGAAAAAGGAATCTTGAAAGGCGCCCTGGCCGACCAGTTCGACGGCTACGCTGCGCGGCCCGCCCCTGGCCCTGGGCAGGCCATCGAAAACCATCCTCCGGATCACCCCTGATTCAGGATCAAACAGCAGGTCAACTCGCCGCGGCCCGCGGCCGGCCGAATCCTTCATGTCCGCGCGCAGGAGTGCCAAGCCATCGGCCCCGGTTCCCAGCAGTTCCAAGTGGTAATCCCGCTGCAAGTCCGCCAGGTCGGATGTGGGATTCACAAACGGAATGCCATGCACATGGCCTGGCAACGGCCAGCAAAACCTCAAAGGGTCGGCGCTCACGCGAACCTTGCCCTCCGGCGGAACCGACCAATTCCGGTCTCCATCGCTGCCCGTGACATACTTCCGGCCATCGGGAAACGACCGGATCAAAACAAAGCTGCCCGGCTGACGCACATGCAAAACAGCGCCATCGATGGGTGGTTGCCGCGGGTCTCCCGCCCTGATCGAGGTCTGAAATGACATAGGTCCTGTCGCGCTGCCGCGACGAGGCTTCGATCAACCGTTCAAGCGTCGTGGAGGCCTTGAGATTTCCAGCGCCGGGCCACCAGATCGCCAGCGCCGCCACGGCGATGGATGCCGCCAGGAAGCCGGCAAGCCCCCACCGCCCCGACAGGAGCCTTTGGCCATTGAAGGGAGTGAGCGGTTGCCCGACGGCCATCGGCTGGCGGATCAGTTGGGCCAATCCGTCATGGATCAGGCCGATTCGCGCGAAGGCCCGCGCGGCGGCGGGATCGGTTTCGAGGATGCGCGCCAACGCCGCCCCCCATCCTCCGCGAGGATGCCATCAAGATGGCGATGAACCAGTTCCTCGAATGCCTCGCTCATGTCGGCACCCCGAAGGCGGAGGCTTTCCCGTCCACGCAGTCACGCAGGCGCTCCCGAATCCGCTGGAGGGCCTTGGAAATCGTGTTCGGTTCCGTTTCGAGCAAACCGGCGATGCCGGCGGGCTTCATGTCACGGCCATATCGGAGGCGGCACAGTTCCCGCGATTTTTCGTCGAGTTCCGAAAGGCATTCCCCAAGATGGACAAGCCTCTCGGCGCCCGAATCCTCATCGGCGAAGGCGACCGCGAGGGCATCAAGCGCCGCGGGACTGAAAACCAGCCTGTCCCGGCCCTTGCGCCTGAAATGGAGGCGGGCCTGATTGCGGGCCACACCCATGGCCCACGCCTTGAACGAGTGCGAGGGATCAAACCGGCCGAACGACTCGAGGACAGCGACGGCGGTTTCCTGGAGGATGTCATCCCGGTCTTGGAAATCACGGGTGATGGAGGCGACGAACGCGGAAACGGCGGGTTGGGCCAAGGCCCACATGCGCGCCGCCTGCCGCGTCAATTCGTTCATCATGCCACCCTCCCGCAATCCATTAGCCGCGGGAGGCCGATCATGACAAAAAAAATCAGGACTTTGGCAAAAACGGCACGGGCTTGAGTTCGATCTTCTTCACCGATTGGAGGTAATCCAGCACCTTCTCGGAATTCTTGCCGCCAACCTGGGCGTGAAAATGCAGGGAGAATCCATGGGGCCCCTTGGCATCGATCAAGGCGGGCTGAAGGGTCAGGAAGGCCTTGACCGCCTCGAGTTGGCCGAGCATGGCCGCGCAAAAGATGTCGATCCTGGCTCCCTTGCCAAGCAGGAACTCCACGATGTCGCGCCTGCCCATGTGGGAGGCGCCCCCCAGGGCCGATTCCCAATCGCCGCCACCCCAGTCCACCGTGGCGTTCAAAACGGCCGGTTCCTTGGCGAAGAGTTCCTCAACCATCTTCAAGTCGGAATGGGCGTAAACAACGAAGTCCTGAACCAGGACGCGGTTGATCAGCGGCTTTTTCCACGACGGCTTGAACTTCGGGTGGGCATAGCCTCCCGGGTTGGGCGCTTCCGCCGGGACGGCAGGCGGGGCATCAGCCGCCGCCGCGACACCTCCAAGCGCCAGAACGCCGGCGGCCGCGACGGGAAAGTCGCGCCTGGCCATCTGCCCATCATCCCCCTGTTGGCCGCTCATGATCGGATCCTCCCTCATTGGATTCACTTCGGGACAAACACCGTGCCCGTGGGTCCGACGCCTGTCTCCAGGTATTCGGCATCGCCTTGGCGGGCCCATACAAAGTGCAGCGTCCTCGCCGGCACCACCAGCACCGCGCCAGCGGGTATTTCCACCATCCGGCTTTCGTCAAACCGCTCGCCAAATCCCACCCAAATGGTACCCGAAAGAACGGTCGTCTGCCGCTCGTCCGGATGGCTGTGCGGTTCCAGCCGGGCCCCCTTGGAAGCCTTCGCCCTCAGGATATATGACCCCGGGGCCTTCTCCTGGCCCAAGACCCAGGCGGCCCTGAAGCCCTTCGCCACCGGCGAGTCGGCCCATTTGAACGATTCCGGCCGTAAAGGCATGGGCATCGGGCCATCGGACCGGGCCATCGAGGCCAGAAGGAACATGGCCGCCCCGAGTCCTGCCATCCTGATAGGCATCATGTCTCAGCACCCCCAAGCCGAAAGTCGCCAGTTCCGGTCAGGCCATCAGTTCCCCGACCACCCGCGCCTTGGTTACCGCCGCGTCAGTCAATGTGTCTTCCCTGCCCTCATGCTGGAAACCGAGCCGTTCGTGATCCAGGCCCAAGGCATGAAGAAGGGTCGCGTGGAGGTCGGCCACCCGGACGATTTTCTCGGTCGACGCGTAGCCAAAGTCATCGGTCGCGCCGTGGGCGTGGCCGGCCTTGAAGCCGCCACCAGCCAGCCAAAGGGAGAAGGCGTGCCGGTTGTGGTCGCGGCCGTCGGCGCCTTGGGAAATGGGCAGCCGCCCGAACTCCCCCGTCCACATGACGATCGTGGATTCCAAAAGCCCCCGGCGCTTGAGGTCCTCGACCAATCCGGCCGATGGCTGGTCCGTCCTCGCGCACAGGTTCCTCAGGCTGTCGGCATTCTTGTTGTGGGTATCCCAAGGCTGGCCGCTCAGGAACACCTGCACGAAACGCACGCCCCTTTCCACGAGTCGTCGGGCCAGGAGGCACCTTTTGCCGTATTCGGCCGACTTGGGATTGTCGATTCCGTACAGCCTTTTGGTCTCCTCGGGCTCACCCGAGACATCGAGCACCTCGGGAACGGACATCTGCATCCGCGCCGCCAATTCGTAGTGGGAAAGCCGGGCCTCCAGTTCGGCGTTTCCCGGATGGCGCGCCCAATGGCTGGCGTTGAGGCCGCCCAGGAGATCAAGTTGGTTTCTCCTGGCAACCGGGGAAACGCCGGCGGGAGTTTCCAGGTTTGCCACGGCGGCACCGGAGGCCCGGAAAGGAGTTCCCTGATAGACGGCCGGCAGGAAACCGGCCGACCAGTTGTTGGTGCCATCCACGGGAAGGCCTCCCGGATCGGACAGCACCACATACGCGGGAAGCTCGCGCCGCGGCGAACCCAGCCCATACAGCACCCAGGCGCCCAAGGCGGGGCGGCCGGGAAATATCTTGCCCGAATGAATCACGCGCAGGGCGGCCTCATGGTCGACCGACTCGGTCTTCATGGAGCGGACCAGCGTGATGTCGTCGGCGACCCTGCCCAGTCCGGGCAGCAGTTCCGACAACTCCATTCCGGATTGGCCTTTTTTATGAAACCGGAAGGGGGACGAGAGGAGCTTGCCCTGCTGGGAATGAAAATGCACCTCCAGCTTGTCGGGGTGGGGCTGGCCATGGCGGCGGGTCAGTTCGGGCTTCGGGTCGAAAAGATCCATCTGGCTTGGCCCGCCATGCTGGAATAGACAGATGACGGCCTTGGCCTTGGGCTGGCGCGTGCCCGGGCGGGCGCCCAGCGGATCGCGGTTGGTTTCGGCGCGCGATTCAGACGCCAGATGCGCCAGGGCGAGCGGCCCGAGGGATCCGGCATGCGCGGCCAGGAACGCCCGCCGGGTCGACGCGAAATCGCCATTCAACATCGAGCGCTCACTCCACATGAAGAAAGGCGTTGCTGGCCAGGAGCATCTGGCACAGGTCCGCCCAGGTTCGTTCCTTCCCGTCCTTGGCACCCCGGTAAGCTTCGGCCTGCGCCGCGAGGAATTTCCCGCAGGCATGCTCCTCCTCCTTGGCGGGTTCCCGGCCGCAGGCAAGGCGGAACGCCAGGGACAACCGCTTGATGGCGTCATCGCCCGCCTCCCGTGCGAGGCGCCCGGCGAACGCGGCGGCCCTGGAACGGGCGAATTCGGAGTTCAGCATCACGAGCGACTGCAGCGGCACGGTCGAAGGCGACCTCTTTCCACAGGTGGATACCATCGCGGGAGCGTCGAACAACTGCAGGAATGTCACCACCTGGGTGCGTCTTTGCTGTAGATAAACCGATCGCCTTCGGGCCCCGGCAACCGCCTCGGACACCTGCACCGTTCCATCCGCCTCACGCCGGCTCGGGACATATGGCCCTCCCTGCGAGGTGTCCAATTCCCCCGAAACCAACAGCATCGAGTCCCGGATCGATTCGGCATCAAGCCTTCGCAGGGGAAACCGGGACAAAAGCCGATTGTCAGGGTCCGCGGCACCGCCTCCCCTTGCGGGCGCGGAGCGTTGCGTGGAGACGGCCGATGCCAAAATCAACCTGTGCAGGTTTTTGACACTCCATCCCTGCCTGATGAATTCAACCGCCAAGTGATCCAGCAACTCGGGATGCGACGGCTTGGCCCCCGAAACCCCAAGGTTGTCCACCGTCGAGACGATTCCCGTTCCGAAATGGTGTTGCCAGATCCGGTTCACCATCACGCGCGCCAACATCGGATGGCCAGGGGATGTCACCCAACGGGCAAAGGCAAGCCTTCTTCCCGAGGAAACTCGTTCCTTGGGCTTGGGAGCGACCTCGAACCTGTTCGCGGAGCTTTCGAGCGCGGCGATCACGCCGGGCTGAACCTCTTCCCCCGGCTTGGTGTGAACGCCCCGGCGAAGAAGGCGGTGGACCGGCGGTTGGGGGTCTGTCTCCACGAAGGCCGATATCTTTTCCAAAGGCGGGGGCCGGGTTCCCTCCAACCGCTTGACCTCCTTCTCGGTCTTCTCGCGCTCGGAGGCGAAAGCGGGGAACTTCTTGGCGATCTCCTCATCCTTGAACTCGACCAACGAGGCGTGGGCCTTGAGCAGGTCGGCCTGCGCCTTGGATCGCTTCTCCCCGGGCGCGCTCCATGCCTCGAGGATCGGCCCGCGCAGCGACTCCTTCACCGAGCCAAGCCTTTCCTCGAGCCATCGGCGGCGCAGCGGTTGGGACTTCCGCGCCAGCTCCTCCCGCTCATTCCTGATTTGCCGGTCGATGGCATCGCTAGCCTTCTGCCACTCTTCCCTTTCGGCAACCGTCGCGGCCACCACAACCCGCTCGTTCGGCTTCGACCACCGGCCGGGGTTGTAAACCGGAAACAACAGCGCCTGCATGCCGTAATACTCGGCCTGGCTGATCGGCTCGAACTTGTGGTCGTGGCAGCGGGCGCACTGGATCGTCAGGCCCAGGAGCGAATTGGCCAGGTTCTGTAGGTTTCCTTCCAGCACGGTGAACCTGTCGGTGAGCACCTCGTCCGGATTGCCATCGCTCTCGCCGGTTCCATCGGGCGCGTTTCTCAGGAAGTGGGTGGCGACAAGGCTTTCACGAACCTCGGCCCCCGCGTCGCCACCGGGCTTGAAATTCGCCAACTCATCGCCCGCGAGCTGCTCCATCACGAACTTGTCGTAGGGTTTGTCGGCATTGAAGCTCGAAATCACATAGTCACGGTATTTCCAAGCCAGCGGACGATCACTGTCGGCGTTGAAGTAACCGTTGCTGTCGGCGTATCCAACGGCGTCGAGCCACATCTTGCCCATGCGGATTCCATAGTGAGGCGATGCCAGGTATTTCTCGACCATGCGGCCATGGGCACCGGGGGATCGGTCGTTCTCAAAGGCGGCGGATTCCGCCGGGGTCGGCGGTAGGCCGGTGAGGATGAAACTCACCCGGCGGATCAGGGTCGCGCGGTCGGCCTCGGGAGAAAAACCCCAACCCTTGGGCTCGAGTTTCGCCAAAAGGAACCGGTCGATGTCGGTGCGGGAGCCGCCGTTCACCCGGGGCACCGCGGGCCGGGCCATCGGGCGATAGGCATGGGGCGGATTCTCCCCGGAAGGCGGGTCGGCGGCACTCAGGGACATGGTGTGCCAGGCCATGAAAACCCATGCCATCAGTAACGCGGGCGGGCGCATGATGACTCCTAGACGATTCGTGCCTGTTGTTCCATGAGACATCCCGGGTGCCGGGCCGTCCACACCATTATCACGAATCGGGACTTGGCCCGAACCGGATGGTTCGGCACCCCGCTAAGATGGCTCAGTCTTGGGGAAACAGGATTGGCGACTTCCGGCGGGAAACCATGGCTCACCGATGCGGCGCGGCCGGCTTGGCAACGCGTCGCCTGGCTGGCCTGGCCCGCCTTCCTGCAGCAGATGCTCATCCTGGTCATCCATGTCTCCGACCGCTGGCTGGCCGGACACGCCTCGCCCGATGGCGAAGGCACCGACCTTGCGGCCCAGGCGGCGCACACAACCTGCTTTTACCTCGGCTGGGTCATGTCCAGTTACGGCACGCTGGTTTCGGTGGGAGCCACGGCGCTGGTTTCGCGGGCCGTTGGTGCCGGAAACCCCGGGAAAGCGAATCGACTCACCCATCAATCGCTTATGCTGGCTGCGGGCCTCGGGTGCCTCGCGACGATCCTGGCCATCCCGCCGCTGGAACAACTGCTGGCGCTGCTGCAACTGGACGGACCGGCCCTCGGCCTGGCGAAATCGTACCTGACTCCTCTCATTTTGGCGTTTCCCCTGCAACTGCTCTCGATTGGCGCTTCGGCCTGCCTTGCCGGCGCCGGGGATACCCGAACGGGCCTTTGGGTGCTGGGAGGCGTGGCCACGCTCAACATTCCTTTGACCTGGTGGTTCTTCCATGGCGGCGGGGGAGTGCCTGAACTTGGATTCGCGGGCATCGCCATCGGTACCGCCGTCAGCCAGTCGGCGGGGGCCGTGGCGCTGTTGGTTGTCCTGTCCTTGGGAAGGGCGGGACTTGAACTTAAAGCCTCGCTCTTCGCACCCAATCCCGCCGACCTGAAAAGCCTTCTCGCCGTGAGCCTGCCGGCCGCGCTCGACAGCCTTTCCATCGCGATGGGACAGCTTGTTTTCATGGGAATGGTCAACAGCCTTGGCGACGCCTCCCGGGGCGCGCACGGCATCGCCTTGGGCTGGGAGGCCCTGGGTTTCCTCACCGGCGCGGCGTTCGGCACGGCAGGCATGACACTCGTGGGACAGAACCTCGGCGCCGGCAGTCCCGCCGAGGCGAGGCGATGCGGTTGGACGGCCTTCCTCATGGGAGCGGTCGCCATGTCGATGATGGGGGTCCTGTTCCACCAAGCCGCCCAGCCGATGTTCGGACTGTTCTGCCCTAGGCCGGAGCAGGCTCCCATCATGCGCCTGGGCGTCCCCGTGCTTCAGCTTGTGGCTTTTTCGATGCCGGCATTGTCGGCCGTAATCGTGCTCACCAGTGTTCTCAGGGGAGCTGGAGACTCGGCGCATCCGCTCGTGTACACATGGATCGGTTTCCTCGGAGTGAGGCTGCCGTTGGCGGCCCTTTTGGCGCTCGACAGTGTCATGGTGCCCGGCCTCATCAACCTCGCGGGAGCAGGCATGGGACTATACGGGTGCTGGCTGGCGATGCAGGCCGACATCCATGTGCGCGGGGCGCTGTTCCTCTGGCGGTTCCAAGGCGACGATTGGCTCAAAACAAGGGTCTGATTCGATGAGAACGATTTGATTCTTCCAGCTTGCCGACTTATGTTTCAGGAACAATTATTTCTTACAGTCATTTTATGGTGGATTTAGCCATGCAATCTCGCTCCTCTTTTCCTTTCCGGCGTAGGGATGCATTCACCCTCATTGAACTGCTTGTTGTCATCGCCATCATCGCGGTTCTCATCGGCCTGCTGGTGCCGGCGGTCCAGAAGGTGCGCGAAGCCGCCAACCGAATGCAATGCGCCAACAACCTCAAGCAGATCGGCCTGGCATGCCAATCCCACCACGACAGCAAGGGAACATTTCCTCCCGGTGGCATCACCGAGGGCTATTGCTGCGCCACACAAAGCAAGACGAACTGGGCCATTGAAATCCTGCCGTTCATCGAAATGGATTCGATCTACAAGCGATACGACCAAAACTCGTTCAATGAGGCCGCGGCAAACCAGTTTGTCCGCGAGCAACCCATCAAGACCTACACATGTCCCTCCGATGCCAGCGCGGGCGGAAATATCCTGACTAGGCCGGCCAGCGGACCCGGCAGCGGCCTCAACTACATGCCAGGCTCCTACCGGGCCGTTTCCGGACGCGCCAACATCACCGCCCCGCTTGGGTGGTGGGACAATGGCGAGGGACTGGCCCTTCCTGCCACCTACAAGGGAGCCATGCACACCGTTTGGGCCGCCCAAGGCCTCATTCCCGAGCGCATGAGCAACATCATCGACGGCACTTCCAACACCCTCCTGGTGGGTGAATACCAAACCAAGAACACGACCAATCGCCGAACCTTCTGGGCCTACGCCTATACCTCCTACGCCTCTTCCTCTGTGCATCCGGCCAGCCACACCTACCTCAACGATTTCGCCCGCTGCGTAGCCATCAGCGCCCAGCAGGGACTCGACAACCGTCCCTGCCGCAGGGCTTTTGGCAGCTTTCATTCCGGGGGAAGCAACTGGGCCGTTTGCGACGGGTCGGTGCGTTTCATTCCCGATACCGTCGACATGAACATGCTCTCGAACATGGCCACCATGTCGGGTGGCGAAGTCGTGAACATCAACTGATGTCGCTCAACGGGACATTCGTCATGCAAAAACTCATGGCCAATATGCTGTCCGGCCTGCTTGCCGCGCCCTTCATGGCCTCCGGCTGCGTCGGGACGACCTACGCGCCCGTCTCGGGCAAGGTGACCTACAACGACGCGCCCCTGGCGGGAGCGCAGGTTCTCTTTCAGCCCGTGGGTGGCCAAGGTGGCGTCGCTGCCGGAGTCGGTTCGTTCGCGAAGACCGACTCCGAGGGTCGGTTCAAGCTTGAGGCATCAACGGCGACGCCGACGGCGGGCGCCGTCCCGGGCAGGCATCAGGTTCGCATCGCCCTACCACCGGCCAAGGGGGCCGTCGGCCAGCAGGATTCCGACGCGGCCAACGCGGGCGGCAAACCGGTGGCCCAGGCCACCAACCCTGTGCCCGCGGAATACAACGAGAAATCCACGCTCACATTCGATGTGCCGCCCGGGGGAACCCAATCGGCTGATTTCGCGCTCAAGGGCCCGCCGCTCCCCGGGGGCAGGTGACAGGTCCGGTTCAGGCCAGGATGCCCCTCACCACCGAACCATGGATGTCGGTGAGGCGGTACTGACGACCTTGGTATCGGAAGGTCAGCCTCTCATGGTTGATGCCGCAGAGGTGCAGCATGGTCGCCTGCATGTCATGGACATGGACCTTGTCCCGCACGATGTTCCAGGCGAAGTCGTCGGTGGCCCCCCAGGTGGTGCCCGGCTTGATGCCGCCGCCGGCAAGCCACCAACTGTAAGCGCGACCGAAATGGTCCCGCCCCCTCGGATTGGCCGGGTCACCCTGGCCGAAGGGGGTCCGGCCGAACTCGCCTCCCCACACGACGAGGGTGTCGTCGAGCATTCCCCTCTCCTTCAAGTCCATCACCAGGGCGGCCGAGGGCCCCTCGGTGTCGCGGCACTGGTTCTCGAGTTGGGTGTGAAGGTTGCCGTGCTGGTCCCACCCCGAATGCATCAGTTGCACGAAGCGCACCCCCCTTTCAAGCAGTCGGCGGGCGATGAGGCAGTTGTTGGCGAAGGTTCCCTTCTTGAGGGCGTCGGGGCCGTAGCGTTCCACTCCGCGGCGGGTTTCCGTGGAGAAGTCGACGAGGTCGGGCACGCTCGACTGCATGCGGAAGGCCATCTCGTACTGGGCGATGCGGGTCTCGATCTCGGGGTCGGCGTTCTCGGCGAGGCGCGCCCCGTTGAGGTCGCGGATGTCGTCGAGGAGGGCGCGGCGCGCCTGGGGGGATACCCCCGCCGGATTCGCGAGGTAGGGAACAAGGTCGCCCGTGTTGCGGAAACGGACGCCCTGGAACCGGCTGGGCAGGAACCCGCTGCCCCAATAGTAGTCGAAGAAAAGCTGGCCGCAGGTCTTGCCGCTGTCGCTTGAGGTCATCACGACGAAGGTGGGAAGGTTGTCGGTCTCGCAACCCAGCCCGTATGAAAGCCACGCGCCCATGCTCGGACGGCCTGGGACCTGCGCGCCTGTCATGAAGAAGGTCACGCCGGGGGCATGATTGACCGCCTCGGTGTTCATGCTGCGCACCACGCAGATGTCATCGGCGATCGAACCGACGCCGGGAAGCATCTCGCTCAGCGACAATCCCGACTTCCCGTATCTCTTGAACGGCTTGATGGACGGCAGGCAGGGCCACTTGGCGTAGCCGCTCGACATGGTGGAAAGCCGGGTCGCGCCACGCACCGATTCGGGGATGTCCTTGCCCGCAGTCTTGCGCATGACGGGCTTGTCGTCGAACAGGTCCACATGCGAGGGCCCGCCCCCCTGCCAAAGCACGACGACACGCTTGGCTCGCGCCGGATGGTGCGGCAGGCCGGGAAGCCCGGCGACGGTGCCGCTGGAGGCGGCGCCACTCCTGCCGGCCAGCGTGGCCAAGGCGGCTATGCCCAGGCCGCCGCCCATGGTGGCCAGCATTTCCTTGCGGGATGGAAGAACCATGGGATTCCATTCGTCATTCACGGGTCATCGCCTCGTCAAGGTTCAGGATTCCAAGGCATACCGCGGCCAGGGCGGCGTGCCTTTCGGCGGGAATCGACTCGTCGCGCGGACTTTCTCCCGACTTGAGGAAAGCCTTGGCCGCGGCCGGGTCCGCCAGGAAGACGGCCTGTTGCCGCGCCAGCGACCTGGAAAGAAGTTCCATCTCAAGCCGGCTTGGTTCACGGCAAACCATCCGACGGAAAGCCTCGGCCAGCCATGACTCCGGCTTGTCCGATGACTTCATGACGCGCTGGGCGAGAGCCCGGGAGGCTTCCAGCCAAGTCGGGTCGTTGAGCATCGTCAGCGCGTGCAGGGGAGTGCTCGTCGCCGAGGCGCGCACCCGGCAGGTTTGCCGGGTGGAGGAGTCGAACATGTTGGCCGGGCCGACCGTGCGCCGCCAGAAGGTGTAGAGGCTTCGTCGGTACAGGTCATCCCCCTTGGATGCCGGGTAGGTGAAGTCGCGTTCCTTGGTGATGGCGAGCGCCTCCCACACGGCGTCGGGCTGGTAGGGATAGACGGGGGCGCCACCGATGGCGTGGTTGGCCAATCCCGAGGCGGCCAAGGCCCAGTCGCGGAGGACCGACGCGGGCATGCGAAACCTGCCGGATCGGGAATAAAGCTTGTTTTCCGGATCGCTGGCGCGGTGCTCCGCGGTGACCTTGGCCGACTGCCGGTAGGTGGCGCTGGTCACGATCAGCCTCTGGAGCTTCTTCAGGCTCCAGCCGTTCTCCCGGAACTCCACGGCGAGCCAGTCGAGGAGTTGGCCATGCTCGGGATACTCGCTCTGGACACCGAAGTCCTCCGCTGTTTTCACGATGCCCTGGCCGAAGAAATGCTGCCAAATCCGGTTCGCCTGCACCCTCGCGGTGAGCGGGTGCCCGGGCTGAAACAGCCACTGGGCGAACCCGAGCCTGTTGGCGGGCGCGTGCTTGGGCAAAGGAGGCAGGAATTCAGGTGTGCCGAAGGATACCTTTTCCGTTCCCTTGAGGTACTCGCCCCTGTCGAGGATCTTGGTTTCGCGCGGGTTGGCGTCGCTCATGATCATGACGCGTGGAATCCGGTCGGCCTTGTAGGCCGCCAACTGCTTGCGGAGTTCCTCCGCCTTGGCGGCTTCCGGCGACTTGCCCACGAGGCCGGCGCGCACCTTGGCGTCGAAGTGCCTTCGCAATTCGGAAGTCAATTTCGCGGCGTCTGCCGGCTTGCGCTGGCCCTCGGGAACGGCCAGCAACTTCCTGACCGCCTCGGGCAGTTCAGGGCGCTTCTTCTCGTCCGCGACCGCCTTGGCCGACCAATCCTCGAACGCCTTGTCCTCCCGCTGCTTCACCGCGGATTCCGCCGCCTTGATTTGCGATTCGAATTCGCCGATCCGCTTGTTGTTCTCCTCGGTGGGCAACTCGACCAGCGGGGGAGCCACCCGGATTCGGGAGGAGAAAAATTGCGGCGTGCCGCGCTCGGGGACGCGGTTGAACGCGTCCATCAACCTGTAATAGTCGCGGCTTGTGATCGGGTCGTACTTGTGGTCGTGGCACTGGGCGCACGCCATTGTCAGCGCGAGCCAGTTCGTGGATGTCGTGTCCATCCTGTCGAACAGGTTGACGAACCTCTGCTCCTCGGCAATCGCGCCGCCCTCCCCGTTGAGCATGTGGTTGCGATTGAACCCGCTGGCAACCTTCTGGTCGTTGGTGGCGTTGGGCAAAAGGTCGCCGGCCAGTTGCCATGTGCTGAACTGGTCGAACGGCATGTCCTGGTTGTAGGCGCGCACGACCCAGTCGCGCCAGATCCATTGCCAGGTGTCACCATCCTGCTGGAAGCCGTTGCTGTCGGCATAGCGGGCGGCATCAAGCCAGGAAAGAGCCATCCGTTCGCCGTAATGCGGGCTGGCCAAAAGCCTTTCGACCAGCTTCGCGTAGGCGTCGGGGGAGCGGTCATTGACGAACCCGCGCACCTCGTCCGGCGTGGGCGGCAACCCGGTCAGGTCGATGGACAAACGCTTGATCAGGGTGGACCGGTCGGCTTCAGGCGAGGGGTGCAAGCCAGCCGATTCAAGATGCGCCAGCACGAACGCGTCGATGGGGTTGCGCACCCAAGCGTTGTCGCGAACCTTGGGAGGGGCGGGCCGGACAGGGGTGACAAAGGCCCAGTGCTCCGAATAGCCAGCGCCCTCGGCAATCCACCGTTCGAGAAGTTCCACCTGGGATTCGGACAGCTTGCGGTTGGAACCGGCCGGCGGCATCAACTTCTTGTCGCCATGGGCGCGAATCCGCTTGGAAAGTTCGCTCTCATCCTTTTTGCCGGGAACGATGGCCCCTGATTGGACGGCTTCGGCCCGCCGGTCGAGCCTGAGATCGCCCTTTCGTTTGTTGGCGTCCTGACCATGACAGTAAAAGCAGTTCTCCGAGAGGATCGGCCTGATATCGCGGTTGAAGTCGATGGGCGCCGCGACGGGCAGCAGGGCCGCGGCCAATGTCAGGAGAGTCATCGGGGCCATCCGTGCAGGTGACGAAGAATCATTTTTCTCCAGTCTATTCCATCCCGCAAGGGATTGCGCAAGTCAGGCCATCGCGAGCGCCGTCCTGCCCGCGACGCCCTTCGCCTCGCCCGTCAGGACGCCGGCTTCAAGGGATGTCGCGCGAACGGCTACCACCCGCCTCCTAAGGCTTTCGATTTCGCCCCGAAAGCGGACCTTGACGCCGCGGCAGGCCGTTCCGGTCACCCATCCCTCGCCATCGCCACATTCCGCGACCACTCCAAGGTCGCGGCCGATCAGGCTTTCCCGGTATTCGCTGGACATTTCAACGGCCAACGCCTCTAGCCTGAGACGCCTTTCGCGCGCCACGCGCGGATCGACCGTTCCGGAGAAAGACCACGCATCCGTTCCGCGACGGGCGCTGTAGCTGAATACATGAATGTCGGAAAACCTCGCCGCGCGGGCCACATCAAGGGTCGCCTCGAAGTCGGCGTCGGTTTCACCGGGAAATCCCACGATGATGTCGGTGCTGATGGCGGGGTTGTCGAGCGACTCACGCAGGTTCAGGCAGCGTTCGAGGTAGGTTTCCGCGGTGTACCTCCGCCTCATCAGCCTCAACACGGCATTCGACCCGCTTTGCAGGCAGAGATGCAGGTGGGGGACGATCCGGGAATCCCCGGCCAGCCTCCTGATGAGTTCGGGGTGAGCCTCCGCGGCGTCGAGGCTCGACAACCGGAAACGGCATCCCCCGGGCAGTTCCAAAAGGGCATCCAGAAGATGCCACAGTCGGGTCCAGCACTCCCTGGGCTTGCCCTTGCTGAGGTCGAGGCCGTAATGGCCGAGATGAATTCCCGTGAGGACGATTTCACTGTAGCCGGAATCTATCAGGCGGCCCGCCTCCCCGATGATCGCCTCCACGGGCTTGCTTCCAAACCTGGGCCTCACCTTGGGAATGACGCAATAGGCGCAATCGAGCAGGCAACCGTCCTGAACCTTGAGAAACGCCCTCTGATGATGGTCGAACCGGCTGATGCCGGAATCGGGCGATACAACCCCGAACCGCGCCAGTTGCGATGCCAGGTCGGCGCGTGAATCCAAAACGGCGGTCACCCCGGGCAGGGCGGCCATCGTTGCGGGATCGGACGCCGTGGCGCAGCCCATCACCCCGATTCGGGCTCCCGGGTTTTCACGGCCAAGGCGACGAACCGCCAGGCGGGCCTTGGCATCGGCATCGTGGGTGACCGTGCAGGTATTGACGAGGCAAAGGTCGGCCGGTTCTCCCTCGCCCGCCGTAATCCAACCGGCGCCCTCGAGCATCTCCAGGGCACGCTGCGACTCGTATTGGTTGGCGCGGCAACCGAGGGTCACGAGCCTCACTCGACCCGGAGGGACCGATTGTTCTGTCAATTCGGGGCTCATCGGCATTAACCGAAAGATCCGGGGGGCCGGCGAGCCATGTCGCCGGCGAACTATTCCCATGATATCATGATCGTTCCCCTGAAATGACGGCTGGAGAAGAAGGCCCCATGGCTGGAATGACCCTGACGGAGAAGATTCTGGCGAGGCACGCCGGCAAGCCCTCCGTGCAACCGGGCGACAACATCTGGGTGGATGTGGACATCCTGATGACCCATGATGTGTGCGGCCCCGGCACCATCGGCGTCTTCCACCAGAACTTTGGCCGCGACGCGAAGGTGTGGGACCGCGACAAGGTGGTCATCATCCCCGACCACTACATCTTCACCGCCGACACCATGGCCAACCGGAATGTCGATGTGCTCAGGTCGTTCGTGGCCGAGCAGAAATTGCCGCACTTTTATGATGTGGGCACGGACAGGTACAAGGGCGTCTGCCACATCGCCTTGCCCGAGGAGGGGCATACAAGGCCCGGGGAAATCCTCCTCGGAACCGACAGCCACACCTGCACCGCCGGCGCCTTCGGCGAGTTCGCCACCGGCATCGGCAACACCGACGCGGGCTTCGTGCTGGGCACCGGCAAGACCTGGCTGAAGGTTCCCCCGACTCTCAGGTTCGTGTTCAAGGGCGAACTGCCTCCCTACCTCATGGCCAAGGATCTCATCCTTGCCGTCATCGGCGACATCGGCTGCGATGGCGCCACCTACCAGGCGATGGAGTTCGATGGCGACGGGGTTTTCTGCCTCGGCATCGAGGAGCGGATGACTCTCTGCAACATGGCCATCGAGGCCGGCGGCAAGAATGGCATCATCCGCGCCGACAAGAAAACCGTCGACTTCGTGAAGTCCCGCGACAAGTCGGGCAAACCCTTCGTCGTCGAGCAAAGCGACGCGGACGCCCGCTTCGCCCGCGAATGGGTTTACGACGTCACCAAGCTCAAGCCCGTGGTGGCCAAGCCCCACAGCCCGGACAACCGGGCCTATGTGGATGAACTCAAGGGTTCGGCGATCGACCGCGCCTACATCGGCTCATGCACGGGCGGCAAGATGACCGACTTCCGCGCCGCCGCCCGCCTGCTGAAGGGTCACACCGTGAAGGTTGACACCTTCGTGGTGCCCGCCACCAGCGAGGTGGCCCGGCAACTTCGGACCGAGCGCGTCGACGGCGGGCCGACCCTCGAGGAGGTCTTCCTGAGCGCCGGGGCCAAGATGGGCGAACCGTCCTGCGCCGCGTGCCTGGGAGGCCCCTCCGACACCTTCGGAAGGCTCAACACCCCGCTCAAGTGCATCAGCACCACCAACCGCAATTTCCCCGGCCGCATGGGACACAAGCAGGCGGAGGTGTTCCTGGCCAGCCCGCTCACCGTCGCGGCAAGCGCCCTCACCGGCACCATCACCGACCCCCGGGAGTTCCTGGCATGACCCTCCAACCCGTGATCCAGGGCAAGGCCTATGTCCTGGGCGACAACATCGACACCGACCAGATCATTCCGGCGCAATACCTCACCTTCAACCCGGCCATTCCCGAGGAATACCGGCAATTCGGCAAGTACGCACTGGCCGGAGTGCCCGCGCCGCAGGGGGGCCTCCCCAAGGGTCATGTGCCGTTCCACGCGCCCGGCGACGAGTTCGTGTCGCCCTACAGGATCATCGTGGCCGGCAGGAATTTCGGCTGTGGTTCCTCCCGCGAGCACGCGCCCGTGGCGCTTGACGCCGCCGGCATCAAGGCCGTGGTGGCCGAGTTCTACGCCCGCATCTTCTTCCGCAACTCCGTCAATGGCGGATATCTCATCCCCTTTGAGTCGGCCAAAAGGCTCTGCGACACGGTCTGCACCGGCGATGAACTGCGCCTGGATATGGCGGCGGGCAAGCTGGAAAACCTGACGGCGAGGGAGTCGTACGAACTCCGCCCCCTGGGGGAGGTCGCGCCGATCCTCGAGGCCGGCGGCATCTTTCCTTACGCCCGCTCCAAGGGACTGCTGAAAGCCTGACCGGAGGGGGGGAGGCGGGCGCACCATGGCCGAATCGCTTGATGATTCCGTCAGGGTCTGCCATCCCGAGGCCACGCTCCTCGTCCGCATCTCCGACGCCCATCCCGATCCGTTTTCACCCAATGCGTTCGCCCAACTCTCGGGCGTTCCCTTGGGCCACATCATGAACCTGCTCGACAACCTCCATCAGGAGGGCATGATCGAGCGGAGAACCCCGGACGACGCCGAACCGGGAACCCTGCTGGTCGGCCTTACCCCCCTCGGAATCAAAACCGCCTTCATGACGGGGGAACTTGAACGCTACATTCTCGAGCACAGGAGGTCGCTCGCGGTTCTCCGGGACCTGGCAAGGGTGGCCAGCGCCATGGGGAGGGCCTGGGCCACGCGGGTTCTCCTTGGCGCCATGGCGGTGAATTTCGGCATTGGCGCCACCATGGCTTGGCAGGCCGGCCTCGGTTCGGACTACCTGTTCAACTCGAACGCCCCCGGCCTGCTATCCATTTACAGGATGATCGGGCTTTTCGTGCCCGAACCCGACCTTCCCGCGCAATGGTGGAGGCTTCTTTCGGCGGGTTTCGTGCACCTGGGACTTGTCCATATCCTGGTGAACGGATTCAGCCTCAACAGCCTTGGCAGGCTTTCCGAAGGCCTTTGGGGCGTGCCCGGATTCCTGCTCGTTTTCCTCGTCTCGGTCTGGTCGGGATTCGCGCTGGCGGCGACCGTTTCGCCGGGCCTGACGGGAGGGGCCTCGGGTGGCATTTGCGGATTGCTCGGGGCGATGGGTTCGTGGGTGGCCATCAACCGCCGCCACATGCCGGCGGAGATCCGCGCAAGCTGGACGAGGGCCCTCGTCATCAACGGGGTCCTGATCGGTTGCATGAGCCTGATTCCCGGAGTGAGCGGCCCGGGACACCTGGGAGGGGCGCTTGGCGGAGCGGCCACCGGCCTCGGCCTGGCGCTCATGGCGCGCGGAGGCTCGAGGCGTCAGTTTGGCATCATGATTCTGCTCGCGTCGATCTCCGCGGCGGCGTTGCTGGGCCGCGTCGGGCTCGATGTCGCCTCCTCATCGGACAGCGCCGCGAAAATCCGTGATTTCGAGGGCGCCCTCGCCGACCGCGCCGAAATACCGGAACTCAACAAGCGCCTGGTGCCCTCCGTGGCCAGGCATATCCAGAAATTCCGCGAGGACGAGGATCTCCATTGGCATCCGCTCCTGCAGCGCGAAAAGTTCCGCCGCAACGGGAAAGCCGCCGAGGCGGGCGCGCGGCTGGCGAGGGAGTCGGTTGAATCGGGCGGGGGCCTCGCCGCCGACTGGAAGTCGCTGGAGGTAAGGGGAACCGTCTCTACCAAGGCGCGCGACCACGCCATGGCGGTGCTGGCCGCCACGGGCGCCTACGCCGGCATCGTGGCGGATTGCCTTGCCTCCGGCCGCGAATGGCCGATGGAACGGGACAAGGAAATCAGCGAAAAGCGTGGCGTGGCGCGCAAGGCCGTGAAAGCATGGGAAGACCTGCTCGAGGCCAACCGGGGCGATGAGGCGGAACCCGCCGCGCCCTGAAAACGATTCGCGGAGAAACCGGAATGCCACTGCTCATGATGGCCCTCGCGCTTGCCGCCGATCCCGGCGGATTTCGCGCGGGCGCCGCTTCCATCGATGTCACGCCCGCGACCTTCCCGGTGCTGGTCAACGGCGGCATGACGAGCGCGACAGCCACCCGGGTGAAGACGCCGCTTCACGCGAGGGCCCTGGTCGTTGATGACGGCAAGGTCAAATGCGCCATCGTCATTGTCGACAGTTGCATGATGGGCCGCCCGTTCCTTGATGAGGTGAAGGCGGAGTCCGCCCGGAAGACCCCGATTCCCCCCGAGCGGATTCTCATCGGCGCCACGCACACCCATTCCGCGGCCGCTTCGATGGGTTGCCTCGGCACCGATGCCGACCCCGTCTACACGCCGCTGCTCAAGGCGCAGCTTGTGTCGGCCATCGCCGCGGCCCACGCCAACCTGGAACCCGCCCAGGTCGGTTGGGCCCGGGCCTTCGCTCCAAACCACACCGCGCTGAGGCGCTGGATCCTGCGGCCCGACAGGATGCTGGCCGACCCTTTCGGCAACAGGACCGTGCGCGCCAACATGCACGCCGGCCGCGTCATCGACGATGTCACGGGAGAATCGGGGCCGCCTGATCCTTCGCTTCCAATGCTTTCCCTCCGTTCGATGGACGGCCGGCCGATCGCCTTGTTGGCCAACTTTTCAATGCACTACTTCGGCGACTCGGCCATCAGCGCCGATTACTTCGGCCTGTTCTGCGAGGCCATGAAAAGCCGACTTTCCCCGGCAAGCCCGGGCGGAAAGCCGCCTTTCGTGGGCATCATGTCGCATGGATGCAGCGGCGACATCTGGCGGCGCGATTACCGCAAGCCGGCCCCGAAGCCCGGTGAGGAACCGACCATCGAGGCCTACGCCAACCAACTGGCCGACATCGCCGCGGCCGCCTGCAAGGATATCCGGCACTCCAATGACGCCACCGTGGCGATGGCCGAGGCCCGGATTCCGATGAAGTACAGGGTTCCCGACCTCCAGCGCCTCGAATGGGCCCAGCGAATCGTCGCCTCCATGGGAGACAGGCTGCCCAAGACCCAGCCTGAAATCTACGCCCGCGAGCAGGTCATGCTTCATGAGCGGCAAGGAACCGATGTCGTGGTGCAGGCGTTGCGGATCGGCGACATCGCCTTGGCCACGACACCATGCGAAACCTATGCGCTCACCGGGCTGAAGCTGAAGGCGGGTTCCCCCCTGGAGCAAACCATGGTCATCGAACTGGCCAACGGGGGCGATGGTTACATCCCGCCCCCGGAGCAACATGTCCTGGGCGGTTACAACACATGGAACGCCCGCTCCGCGGGACTGGAGCCTTCCGCCGAGCCGAGGATCGTCGAGGCGGCGCTGGGACTGCTGGAAAAGGTGTCGGGCAAGCCGAGGAGGGAGCCGGAACCCGTGTCATCGGGGCATTCCGCCGCCGTCATGGCCCTGCGTCCACTGGCCTACTGGAGCCTCGACGACATGTCGGGCCCCAGGGCCTTCGACCGTTCCGGCCGGGGCAACGACGGATTCCATGAACCCGGGGTGGTGTTCCACCTCGAGGGAGCGCCACTCACCGAGAAGAACAAGCCGCCAAGCCGGGCGGCGCACTTTGCCGGCGGCCGCATGGAAGCACGGGTGACCGGCCTCGCCGGGTCCGACTATTCCGTGTCGATGTGGGTCTACAATGGGTTGCCGGTCGGGGCGCGTCCCGTGGCCGGATGGTGTTTTTCCCGGGGACATGACAGGGGAACCCGTGGCGACCACCTCGGTTTGGGCGGCACCGGCAACCCCGGAAGGCTGATCTTCCGCGCCGATGACGGGTCGGTGGTCGCCGGACGATCGGAAATCGGCCGCTGGCAATGGCGTCATGTGGTCCTTGTCAGGCAGGGGGAGGATGTCCGGGTGCACCTCGACGGGCAAGCCCAACCGGAAATCGCCTGCAAGGCCCCCCCGCCCCCCGCGGGCCCGTCGTCGCGGCTTTATATCGGCGGCAACACCGACAACGCCTCGAACTGGGAAGGCCGTTTGGACGAGGTCGCCGTGTTCAGCCAGGCCCTGAAGCCCGCCGAGGTGGCGGCTCTCGCGGGGCCCCGAGGCCACTGATTGCAGGAGCGAGCCATGATCCGCAGGGAATTCCTCGCCAGCGCCCCGGGCCTGCCCATGTCGATGGCGCTTTCCCACCTCATGGCCAAGGAGGAGGCGGGTGCCAACCCCCTTGCCGCGAAGCCACCACACTTCGCGCCCCGGGCCAAGGCGGTCATCTTCATGTTCATGGTCGGCGGTCCCAGCCAAATGGACCTGTTCGACCCCAAGCCCGAACTCACCCGCCTGGGTGGCAAGGCGCTGCCCGAGTCGTTTGGCAAGCCGGTGAGCCAATTCACCAAGGGGGACACCAAGTGCCTGGCCAGCACCCGGTCCTTCAGGCGCCACGGGCGGTCGGGGTTGTGGATGAGCGACCTGCTGCCCAACCTGGCCGGCCGGGTCGACGACATCTGCTACCTCAACGCCTGCCACGCCAACAGCAGCGTTCACGCACCCGCCATGTACGAAATGCACTCCGGCCGGATGTTCCCGGGCCACCCCACCCTCGGCTCATGGGTGGCTTACGGGCTGGGAAGCCCCGCCGAAAACCTTCCGGCCTTCTGTGTCCTCCTCCAGCCCGAGGGCACGCCCGAGGGAGGCGCGCCATGCTGGGGATCGGCCTACTTGCCGGCCACCTACCAGGGAACCCTGCTCCGCCGGGGCCCCAATCCCCTGCTCTACCTCAATCCTCCCGGCGGAGTGACCCGCGAGCGCCAGGCGCGAAGCCTCGAGCTGATCAAGGGACTCAACAAACTCGTCGAGGATCCCGCCGACAGCCGGCTCTCCGCCCGCACGGCGACCTACGAACTGGCGTTCCGGATGCAGATGAGCGCGCCCGAGGCCGTCGACCTCGCCCGGGAAAGCGCAATCACCCGGAACCTGTATGGCATCGACAACCCCGCCAGCGCCGACTTCGGCTCGCGGCTGCTCCTGGCCCGCAGGCTGGTCGAGCGCGGCGTGAGGTTCATCCAGGTGTATTCCGGCGGAGGCCCGCTCTCGATGCAGTGGGATGCCCACGACGACATCAACGGCAACCACCAGAAGATGTGCGGCCATGTCGACCGGCCCATCGCCGGGCTTCTGGCCGACCTCCGATCCCGCGGCATGCTCGATGAGACCCTCGTGGTCTGGGCGACGGAGTTCGGCCGCTTGCCCACTTCGCAGGGAACCCTGGGACGCGACCACAACCACTACGGCTTCACCATGTGGATGGCCGGCGGCGGCGTGAAGGGCGGCCATGTCCACGGATCCACTGATGAAGTCGGCTTGTATGCCGCCGAGGGCCGCGTTTCGGTGAACGATTTCCACGCCACCATCCTGCACCTGCTCGGCATGGACCACGAAAGGCTCACCTACCCCCACGCGGGTCGCGACGAACGGCTCACCGATGTCGCTGGAAAGGTCATCCAACCCATACTGGCCTGAGGTTCCCATCCGGAGCGCCCGTCATGATGCCTTTGGGTGACGACAACTCCCAAAACCGCGGATTTGCCGTGGTCAATTACTCGCTCATCGCGGTGTGTGTCCTTGTCTTCCTCGTTCCCCAGCGCGCCGGCATGCCCGAGGGCGCTCCGTTCACGGTTTCATGGTCGCTGGTTCCCGAGGAGATCGTCACGGGAAAGGATCTGGTCAGGCCCGCGGAAACGCGCCTGATGAAGCACAACAATCGCGTCATGGATGTGCGGGACCCGGGACTGGGCGCGACCCCGTCGGTCTACCTCACCCCGTTCACCAGCATGTTCATGCATGGCTCCATCATGCACCTCCTGGGAAACATGCTGTTCCTGTGGATTTTCGGTGACAACATCGAAAGCCGGTTCGGATCGGCGCGGTACCTTGGCTTCTACCTGCTCGGCGGGTTGGCCGCCGGCGGCGCCCATGTGGCGGCGGTTTACGCTTTCCGGGGTGATCCCCGGGTGCCATGCCTCGGCGCTTCGGGCGCCATATCCGCGGTCATGGGCGCCTACATGCTGCTGTTTCCCGCGAACCGGGTGAAGGTGCTCATGTTCCGGTTCATCACCGAGGTTCCGGCCATCGTGGCGGTAGGCCTTTGGTTTGTGATGCAAGTGGTCAGCGCCTCGTACGACAAGGATGGATCGGGAGGGGTGGCCTATGGCGCCCACATCGGGGGCTTCATCGCGGGGCTGCCGCTGGCCCTGATTTTTTGTCCGCAAACCCCGCCCGGTGCGGGGTTTGGCAACTCACCTGACGAATAGGCCTTTTCCCGGGTATTGCCGGTGGGTATTGTTCCGCGCCGCGGTCGACGCCATGCCAGGGAAGGCGGGCGTTGCACCCGCCTTCGGAATCGGTTTATGGGCCACGGCAGGCATACCCGGATTTTCGCGACGGCCATCCTGTTGATCGCCTCAAGCGCGCCTTGGGCCGATGCGGTGGAACCGCCCAAGCCTTTCCCCGTGGTTCCGCTTCCTTTCTGGCCTTTTGGCAAACAGGACAAGTCCGTTGCCCTCAACCAGGCCGACACCCAATCGCCTAGGAATGCGAAATCCGCCATCATCAAGGCTTCCGCCAGCCAGGCCGAACAAACCACTCCCGGAACACCAGACCCCGCCACCGACCCCGGTCTCCTGGCCACCAAGGCGGTCGCCGCCTACGAGTCTCTCAATGGCTGCATCCTTCGGTTCACCCGCCGGGAAAATCTCGGCAAGGGAATCAAGCCCGAGGAAACGGTGCTTCTCAAGATGCGCCGCGAACCTTTCGCCGTGCACATGAAGTGGCTCGACACCGATGCCCAGGGCCGGCAAATCATTTACAACCGGGCGACAGACGAGAACGCCATGCAGGTCATCACCGCGTCGGGAGACATTCCCCTGATCGGAGGGAATCGCCGCATGAAGGTGGACATCAACAGCAACATGGCCAAGGGAAGCACCCGTTACAGCATCATGGACAGCGGCTACGGGGGCGCTGTGCTCCGTTATCGCAAGGTGGTCGAGGATTGGCAAAGGGGCGCCTTGCCCCAGGGAAACATCAAGAGCCTGGGACTGGTGGTCAGGCCCGAATTTCCCGCGAAGCAAGCCGCCGTGGAAATGACTTTCCCGCCCGGATACGACCCGCACTTCCCCAGGGGCGCCAAGCGGTTGATCTGTTTTTCCACCGAGAGCGGCCTGCCGACCATCCTGACCACCTGGGATGAAAACGGCTTGGAACTCGAGTTCTACAAGTTCGACCGGGCTTTCCCCGTGCCCCTCGATGATGCCGATTTCGATCCGGACCGCCTTTGGCTGCCTGCCGTTGGAAAGTCCACTCCCAAATAAACGGCGACGGATGCCACTTTGGCAGGCGCCAAGCCCCCTGCGGTCCTCGCCCGAGCGGTTTGATCTGGTGCCAAGCCGGTTTTTACAAGTAATTTTCTGGAATGAAAACTGGGCAGCACATCGGCACTCGATTTGCTGAAAATTCTGTTGAACCGGGCGCTGGATCCGGTCGGTTGTGTTTGAGGGGGGTCCCAACCCAACTGGGGCAAGGGCTCAAGGAGCCGGACATGACATCCGTCACGGCGGGCCGCTGGGAATATGCGGTCCTGATTGCTGACGATGATCCCGCCATGCGCGAAACCCTTCGCGAAGTGGTGGCAGGTGCCGGTTTTGCGACGCTCATGGCCTCATGTGGCGAGGAGGCCCTGGATGTGGTCGGACAGAACGCGGTTCATCTCGCGTTGTTTGACATGCACATGCCCGGACTCACCGGCCTGGAGACCCTGCAACTGGTTCGGCAGACGCATGCGGTCATGCCGGCGATCCTTGTGACCGCCGACCCGTCCCGCAACTTGATGATCGAGGCCCAGAAGGCATCGGTCTACTGCATCCTGCCGAAACCGGTCCGCAAGGACATGGTCCTGTTCTCGGTGACGCGAGCCATCCAGCGGCACTATGGGGCGGACCTAACCGGCGACTGAAACGCCACACGGGCTTTATCAACAGGAGTCTCGATCCAATGAAACTGCAACCCCTCAACGACAAGATCGTGGTCAAGCGCGAGGAAGCCGAGGAAAAGACCGCCAAGGGTCTCTACCTTCCCTCCGCCGCCCAGGAAAAGCCCCGCAAGGGCAAGGTTATTGCCTTGGGGCAGGGCAAGTACCTCGAGAACGGCAAGCGTTCGACCTTCCAAGTGAAGGAAGGCGACAAAGTGCTTTTCTCCTCCTACGCCGGCAGCGAGGTCAAGTTGGGCGACGATGAATACCTGATCATGTCCGAGGACGATATTCTTGCCATCGTGAACTGATCGCGCTTGAGGAATCCGATCCACTCACCCCCCGGTTGACCGCCGGGGTTTTTATTTCCCATGGCGCGACAATCGCCAGCCATGGTGCTTCCCGCGCCACTCAGGGTTGCCTCGGGAGCATAAACAGGCTTTCGAACACAGGCGATGCCGTGGCCTGACATTTGCTTGTAATATGAAGTGATTCCCATCTTTCCTGGAGCATGAGCCATGATCCGTCACCTTGTCGCGTCCTCCGCCCTTTTCGGCCTCGCGTTCCTGTCGCCCTGGGCATTTGGACAAACATCCCAGATTCAAGCCACGGTTGAGCAAAAATTGACCGCGCTTCGGAAAACCGCCCAGACACCGGATATCGATGCCGTTGCCGCCAAGGCTGTGGCGTACCTCCGCAAGACACAGGAGGAGAATGGTGGCTGGTCCACCAAGTTGAGCCCCGGCGTGACAGGCATTGTGGTGACAGGGTTGATCAAGGGGGGCAAGGTGTCACCGGATGATCCGATGGTGGCCAAGGGACTCAAGTACATCGAGGGCCTCATCAACACCGAAGCCGGCCACATCGCAGGAAACAACCCCCGGGTTCAGCTTCAGAACTATGTCACTTCCGTGAATGTCATGGCGCTCGCGGCGGCCAAGCGCGACAGCTACAAGGCCGTGGTTGCCGATGCCGCGAAGTTTCTCAAGAAACTCCAGTGGGATGAATCGGAGGGCAAGGGCCGCGACAGCGATTTCTTTGGAGGCGCCGGGTACGACAGCAAGTCGCGCCCCGACCTGTCCAACACCGCGTTCTTCCTCGAGGCCCTCAAGGAGGCCGGTATTCCCAAGGATGATCCCGCCTACAAGAAGGCGATGGTCTTCGTGAGCCGGTGCCAGAACCTCAAGGGCGAGCACAATGACCAGCCTTGGGCCGGCAAGGTGAACGATGGCAGTTTCCTTTACTCCTCCGCGGGAGGAGGTACCACCAAGTCGTTCGACCAACCCGACTCCAATGGAGGCATGCCCGGTTATGCCTCCATCACCTATGCCGGCATCAAGAGCCTGATTTACTGCGGACTGACCAAGGATGATCCCCGGGTGAAGGCCGGGCTCGATTGGCTGCGCAAGAACTACGACCTCGACCGCAACCCCGGAATGCCCGCCGGTCGCGAGGAGTGGGGCCTTTTCTATGCCCTCAGCAGCGGGTCCAAGATGTTCGCGGCCTTGGGTGAGGCGGAGTTCACCGACGCCAAGGGTGTCAAGCACGATTGGCGCAAGGACATGCTTGCGGTTCTGGCCAAGCGCCAGAAAGCGGACGGCTCATGGAGCAACGAGAAGGACCGATGGATGGAAGGCGACACCGGCCTTGTGACCGGATTCGCGCTCATGGCCTTGGGGAACATCCGCGGCGAAAAATGATGCAGGCTTGACCGCATCAGTGGCAGGCGAGTGAAGACCCGCCCTGAAATTTCCTTGGCCCCCGCCCCGCGGTGGCCCATACTTTGGGCGCGGGGGAAAACATGAAAATTTCGCACAGAATATGTGTTAAATAAGCTTGGCCGAGATAATCTCGTAATCCGTCCACCGCTCAATTCATGATGCGGAAAAAATTGCTGTTCCCCTGTCAATGATTTTTCCGGCGGGGTCGGTCAGGGTGAGGGGGCCTGTCAACTTGGCTTGAGGAGTTGGCGTAAGATTCACCCTTCCCGCAACGTGGCGAGTCGAATCATTGCCGTGGTACCAAGTCAAGTTGATCCCGCTTTGCGTGGAGGTCGTCACTCCCCAATACGATTTGGTTCCAATTTTCACCCATCCGCCCGAACCGACCGGAAAGTTAATCCTCGTGGCGGAGTAGGAAATCGGGGTCTGCTTGGTGCCGATTTTGTAGCTACCTGAAAAGGCGGGGAGTTTGAACTGCGCCTTGGTATCAAGAAGCGGGGTTCCAGCCAAACCGGAGGATAGTGCCAGCGCGATGCCAAAAGCCATCAACGGACGCATTGCAATATCTCCTCTTATTTAAGCAAACAACTTCTATCCAACCCCCTTCACTTGGGTCAATGACAGCAACTACTGACCGAACAGCGACAACGGAAACGATTCCCTCGACGGTGAAAATGGTGACGAAGCCGTTGATGGCGGTGCCGGGCAGGATACTCTCCTTGGGACGAAAACCACGATCAATTCAATAACTTGAATGAAAATGTGAAAACAACCATGAGGGCGGTGACAGCGGCGATTGAGTCGGCTGGAATCGCTGGTGATTGGGGCCTGAAATCGTTCCGGATCCAATCTTTTTTGAAAAATTACATTTTTTTGTCCGCTTCATGGTTCGCCTTCCGCTAAAGAATGGGTTTTCTATTCTCGGAACACACTTCTTATAGTTTGCTATACTCATAATGATTCTCTAGGGGCGCCACATGTTCAATCCCAAGAAGAACCGCAACTCATTCTTGCCCGCCATCGAGGCCCTTGAAACCCGCGCCACACCGGCGGCGGGGATCACCGCCTCGCTGTTTCGGGGACAACTGATCATCAACGGCACCGAAAGGGCCGACATCATCACCCTGGTCCGCAGGGGTGCCACAATTGGTGTCCAAGGGGTGCCGGGCTCGACTTTCCAAGCCCGGTTGGTTGTCTCGGTGCAGATCAATGCCGGTGGCGGGAACGATGTCGTTCGCGCCAACACCGAAGCGCTTATCGGTGGCGTGCCCATCACTCTGCCCGTCACCATCAATGGTGGCGCCGGGAACGACACCATCACCGGTGGGGCAGGTAACGACTCCATCACCGGCGGTGACGGCAACGACTCCATCAATGGCGGCGCCGGGAATGATGTCATCAATGGGAATAACGGCAACGACACCCTCACCGGCGGCAACGGCAACGACTCCATCAATGGCAATGATGGAAACGATGCCGTTTCAGGCGGGCAGGGCAATGACGCCGTCACGGGCGGCAATGGCATCGACACCCTCAACGGCAACGATGGAAACGACTCGATCAATGGTGGCGCCGGCGATGACCTGCTCTATGGCGAGGCAGGCGCGGACACCCTCATCGGATTCATTGGCAACGACAACCTTAATGGTGGCGATGGCAATGACTCCCTCGACTGCGGCGATGGAAACGACATCGCGGACGCCGGAACCGGAAATGACACTGTCTCCGGTGGGCAGGGTGACGATCAACTTGATGGCAACGATGGCAACGACAGAATTGATGGCAACTCGGGTATAGACACGATTGATGGCGGTTGGGGCGATGATGCCGCCAACGGAGGTGATGGAAATGACGAAATCATCGGTGGCCAGGGCGATGACTCCCTGAGCGGTGATGCAGGCGATGATTCCATCGAGGGTGACCAGGGCCTTGACCAAATCGATGGCGGCCAAGGTGATGATTCCCTCGACGGCAATGATGGCGCCGATCACATCACCGGGGGCGATGGAGAAGATGAAATTGACGCCGGTGGTGGCGACGACACGGTCGATGGAGGAAATGAAAACGACAACATCTCCGGGGGAGATGGCAACGACACCCTGAATGGTGACGATGGAAACGACACCATTGATGGAGATCAGGGACTAGACCAAATTGAAGGTGGCCAGGGAGACGACTCTCTTGATGGTGGGGACGGCAACGACGAAATTTGGGGCGGCATCGGAAACGACCAAGTTTGGGGCGGCATCGGCCTCGACTACCTCTATGGCGATGACGGCAACGACAACCTTGACGGCGGTTCGGGAGATGACTTCCTCTTTGGCGGCATCGGCCTCGATTGGCTGTTCGGACAACTTGGCAATGATTCCCTCGATGGCGGCACGGGCGACGACGAACTCTGGGGCGGCGACGGCGTTGACTGGCTCATTGGTGATGTCGGCGATGACACCATCTACGGTGGAGAAGGTGACGACTCCATCTTTGGTGGCGACGGAAACGACACCATCGATGGTGGATCTGGCGACAACAACCAATCTGGTGGAGACGGTTCCGACACATTCGCGCCCGGAACTGGAAACAACACCATTCCAGATCTTTCCTTTGAAGACATCATGTCAATCATTAACGAGGATTGAGGCTGGCGGATAAGGTTGCCTTGGGTATCGCCCCACCGAAACGAAAAAACGCTGTTCCCGAGACAGGCGGGCCTTCTCCGGAGTGACATTGAATCCGCATGAAATGAACCTGATCACGGAACCCGGTCCGACGCCGGGTTCTGTCGTTTCTCCAAGCGGCGTGGTGCTTTGTGTTCCTGATGGCTGGACGCTTCTGGAACCGGGCGACGCCACGCTCACCCGGCGGGTGAAGGCGGCCGGGCCCTCTTGGACTGTTCAGGAAAAGCAAGGCCGACGCACATTCTCGCGCGGCGTGTGGGCCGCGGCCGAAACCATTTCACGCATCAGGGCCGAACTGGAGGAAGAAAGGTCGACCGAGGCTTACGCGAAAAAGCGGCAATCCGACCTCGTGAGAAGGGAGCGTGTCCAAGAAGCCTATGTGGAGGATTTCCACGCGGCCATCATCTCATTCCTGAACTTCCATCCCGAGCATGGCCCACTGGCGGAAAAACTGGCGCGCCTGGTAACCATCCATGCCACCCCCGTGGGAAGCGGAACCGTCGCTCGCACAAGGACGATTCCGATCGGGCGTCGCGCCGAGGCCGCCGTGATCGCCTGGATGCGTCACCAGACCACCGGCTACGACGCCATGCCCATCGCGCGTGTGAAAGGCCGGCGGAGGGAGGTTCGGCGAATGCTGGCTGGCAGATCCCGCGAACTCCTTCAAGTTTACAGGTCGGGCCCCTCGACCCCGGAAGACTGTCCCCTCGCCGCCGCCGCGCGTCGCATCCGCGAAAATCCTTGAAAAAAGCCACTGAAAAGCACTTCAAATAGATGATTTGGATGATGCCATCGATAAAACAACGATGTCAAATGTATTGAATTGAAAAGAGCCCCGAATGGAGGTGCGAAGCGCCGGAGTGAGCGGGTGATTTCCAATGCATCCCTCTCAGTTCGCCTTCGGCCCCGCTCGGGGCTCTTTTTGTTTCTGTCATGGCTCCTTTAGTTGTTCCTTGATCGACTCGCCACTCACTTCGCTGGGGTTCCCAAGCATTGTCAGTTTTTGTCTAGCCTCCACATTGAGATCCGTTCATCGATTAGGAGTCCTGAACGAAGTGAGGGGCCAAAGTGAAGGTGCCGGAAACCTGCGGAAGTCGGCTACAGCTTGGCAGCCAACGCTTCACGACACGACCTCAGCCCTTCCTCGGCCTCATCCTCGGTTGCGCCGGCGGCCCGCATGGTCAGGATCGGCCAGCCAGCCGGAACAATCTCGCCCGGCACGGGAATATCAGCCAGCCCGGGCAGGCCCGCCAAGCCATCGGGAACGGTGGTGTCCTGCCTCGCATAGACGATTTCCTTGGCCACGACGCGGGCCGGAGGCCGTGGCAAGGGTGCCGGGCTGGCCCCGAACGCCGCGGCTTGCCATGCGACCGTGGGGATACCGGTGGCCATTTCAATCACCTCGGCCGAGGCCGTGTAGCGTGGATTGACTTCCACCGGAACAAATCGCCCTTCCGCGAGGATGCCATCGATCCCGAACAAGCCGAGCGCGCCCGACTGGGCCGCGAGTACCGCGCCAAGCCGGCGAAGGCCATCCGCAGCCGTTCCAAAATCGATCGGACCAACGCTCCCCCGATACGAAAACGGGCCGGCGGGGCCGCCGATGATCTGCCGGGTCGTGCCGAGGAGTTCCACGCGATTGGCAAACGCGCAAAACAGCGAGGCGACCGGTTCGCCTACGATCCGCCGTTGCCGGAAAGCCCGCCATGGGGGCGGCAAACGCCCTCCCGCCCAAGGGATGATGCCCTTGCCACCGGCGCCGGACAGGGGTTTCAACAGGCTCGGTTCACCGGCGGCATTGGCCCAGGCGGGCACCGGCAAACCCTCAGCCTGGAGACTCTCGCACCATCGCCATGGGCGGCGAAGGCACCTGAGGGCCCTTCCGGAAATGCCCCAAAGCGGCCTTCGCGCCGCGAGTCGGTCGACCAGCCTCGGTTGGTTCTCCAATCCGCCGGTGTACATCCAGGGTTCACCACCCGCGGGAAACATTCGGTCAAGGTCCCGGTATCCCGCCTCGAGGCGCGTGGCGGGCCCCAAGGCCAGCAGATCCTGGTCGCAAAACAGGTCGAATGAAACGGGTTCATATCCCGCCCGGACCGCCGATTCGGCGCAGGCCCGGGCACTGGCCCCGACGATGAGGAGACAGCCCGCCATCGATGTTCCCGGTTGCTGGAAAGCTCAACAGCGTTTAGCTTACGGGAATATGCCAACCGCGCGGAGTTTCCCGATGCGCCTGCTTCCCTTGTGCGGCCTCCTGATTTTCTCATCAATGATGCGGGCCCAGGAAATGCTGGCGCCGCCGGTCGGTCCGCTGGCCCCCGCGCAAGCCGCGTCAGCCCTTCAACTCAGGCACGGGCTGGTCGCCGAGTTGATCGCCCATGAACCGGATGTCATCGATCCTGTTTGCGCGGCCTTCGACGAACGCGGGCGGATGTATGTGGCCGAGATGCGAGGATACCCCAACAAGGGAGTGGGGACGGGAGAAGTCAGTTCGGGCACCATCCGCTTGCTGGAGGATGCCGACGGCGACGGCAAGTATGAGAAGTCAACGATTTTCGCCAAGGGCCTGAGGTTTCCCATGGGCATCCTGCCCTGGCGGGGCGGCATCATCGTAGCCATGGCGCCGGACATCATCTACCTCAAGGACACTTCCGGTGACGGAATCGCCGATGAGAAAAAGGTTCTTCTCACCGGGTTCGTCCTTCCGAACATCCAGCAACTGGTGAACACGCTCAACCTCGATCTCGATGGCCGGGCCCGCATCATGGTGGGTGGCGCCGGAGGCACGATCATTTGCCCGGAAAAACCCGAGGTGAAGCTTGAACTAAGGGGCCGGGCCTGCGCGTTCGATCCCGACAAGCCATGGCTCGTTGAGGCGGTGACCGGGGGAGGCCAATATGGCCTGGCGCGCGACGCGGGGGGCCGCTGGTTCACCAACACCAACAGCCAGGTCCTTCGCTTCCTGGCCCTGGAGGACAAGGTGGTGCGGCGCAACCCCTCGCTGGTGCCGCCCCCGCTCACGGTGGACATCCATCAGGAAGGCTCGGCCATCAAGCTGTTCCGCGTCAGCGCGTTCGAACCGTGGCGCGTGGAACGCACAAGCCGCCGCGCGGCCAGCGCCGACTCGAAAAGGTTCGCCCGCACCGAACTGGTACCGGGGGGATACACCACCTCGGGTTGCAGCCCGGCATTCCTCGAGGGGCCCGCCTTTTCCAAGGAACTTCAGGGATCGGTCGTGACATGCGATCCCGCCAACAACCTCGTCCACCGCGACATCATCGAGCCTTCAGGCGCGGGATTCACGGCCCGCCGCGCCGATGCCGATGCTGAAATCCTGGCCTCCAAGGACAATTTTTTCCGGCCCGTGCACCTGGCCATCGGGCCCGACGGCGGGCTTGTCTTGTGCGATTTCTACCGAGAGGCGATCGAGACGCCCCTGTCGCTTCCCGAGGACATTCTCAAGCGCCTGCGCCTGGAAACCCAGGGTCGTGGCCGCGTCTGGAGGATACGGGACGCGAACCACAAACCCCGGGTTGAGCCGGCGCCATCATCGGTGTCGGGCCTGGTTGCCTGGCTTTCCGATTCGAACCCGTGGAGGCGAAACACGGCGCAAAGGTTATTGATCGAGCGCAATGATCCGAGCGCCCCGGGCGCCATCAAGGCCGGCCTGAAAGCCGACCTGTACTGGCCCGGGTGGATTCATGGCCTTTGGACGCTTGAACGCCTCGGCGCCCTCGACAACGCGCTCATCCGCGCGGGCCTGGATCACGCCAGGGACGAGGTGAGGGAGCAGGCCGCGGTGCTGGCCGGACATTCAGAGGAACGCGCCCGGGCCATGGCCGCCGAACTGGCGCTCGTGGCGACCGACCCGTCGCCTCGCGTGAGGCTTCAGGCGCTCGCTTCCATGGGAAGCAGCGGCCGCGCGGCCGCCGACATCATCGCCGCCGCGCTGGAACGCGACGCCTCCGACCCTTGGATCAGCCTCGCGGCGCTTAGCCTGGCCACAAGCGACCATGGCGCCATCCTTGAATCGTGGGTGAAGCTTGTCGGTGGCAAGGCGCCGGACAACGCCACGAGGGATGCGATCAATCGGCTTTCGGTGCTGGCGGGCGACGGCACGGTGACGGACAGGACCTCGTTTCTGGTTTCGTGGTCGCGTTTGCCTGAATCGTGGCAGGCCCCGGCGCTGGCGGGACTGGCCAAGGGAATGCGCCGCGCGGGCAATTCCTTGGTCGACCTTGAAAAGTCCAAGAACCCCATGGCGAAAACCGCCCTGGCCATGGTGAAAGCTCGCCTGGATGCCGCGGGCAGGAAATCACTCGACGACAAGGTGCCGCTGGCGGACCGTGTGGAAAGCCTGGGTTTATCGATGCTTTCATCCGAGGAACCGACGACGGAGGCCGTTGAAACATGGCTGTCCGGTCGCTCCCCCGTCGAACTGCAGGTCGCCGCGGTGCAAGGCTTGGCGTCCCGGGGAACCAACCCGGGCACGCTGGCGAAGGTTGTGGAATCGCTCAAGGGTCTCTCGGCGGCGGGGCGAAGGGAAGCCGAGCTGTTTCTAGCCGGCTCAGCCGCCGGCAGGGACGCCCTGCTGGTGGCTTTGGATTCGGGCGCCGTTAGCCCCGGCCTGCTCGAGGGCGCCACAAGGCAGCGGATGGCTCGTCACGCCACCGAAAGAAAAAAACCGGACCTGGCCGGCCGGCTCACCAGCGGTTCAGCCTCGCGTGCCAAGGTGCTGGAGTCGTACAAGGCGGCCTCGGCGCCTGAAACTCCATCCGACCCCGACAAGGGAAGGGCCGTGTTCCGCAAGAACTGCGCCACATGCCACAGGCTGGAGAACACCGGCCATGTGGTCGGCCCCGACCTCCTCGCCGCCCTCAAGGGCAAGGACAAGGCCACCTTGCTCGTGGCCATCCTCGACCCCAACCGTGAGATCGACGCCCGGTATGTCAATCAGGTCGTGACCTTGAGATCGGGACGGACCACGACCGGGTTGACGGCCGTGGAAACCGCCGGCAGCCTCACGCTCAAGCGGGCCGAGGGGGTGGAGGAGGTCCTGCTGAGGGGCCAGATCGACTCGGTCGAGGCGACGGGACAATCCCTGATGCCCGAGGGGCTTGAGAAGGAAATCCCCCCGGCCTCGATGGCTGACCTTCTCGCCTACCTCATACAACAAGGTGGATAGCGGCGCGCGGCGCACCGATTCCGCTGGCTGGAAGGGGCCGCGATGTTCGAAACGGCATTTGTCGCCATCGCCGTGTTCATGGCCCTGTTTTCCCTCATCGGGATCCTCCTGGCCCGCCGCGTGATTCAAATGCCCAACCGCGTCAGTCCCGCGTCGGGGCTGATGCCGAGGGTTACGCTGGTGATTCCCTGCAAGGGCAGCGAGCCGGGCCTGTGGCAGTCGCTGTCGGCGCACTTCAACCACGAATATCCTAATTACGAGATTGTTTTTGCCGTTGATTCCGGCGATGACGAGGCCGCTCCCGTCATCCGCGACCTGATGGACAGGCATCCCGGCCGATCCGCCAGGCTCGTCGTCGCTCCCCAGCTACCCGGTTGTGTCTCCAAGATCTCCAACCAGATCGCCGCGATCGCCGCGGCGGATCCCGCCAGCGAGGTTTTCGCGTTCGCCGACTCCGACGGTCTTGTCCGCGACGCGCGGTGGCTCACGGCCCTGGTGCGCGGGCTTGAATCCCACGATGTCACCTCGGGATTCCGCTGGTATTTCCCTGAAAATTGCGGGCCGGCTGGAAGGCTCCACGCGGCATGGGACTCAGCCCTGTGCATGCTTCACGCCAACAGCGGCACGGTTTGGGGCGGCGCCATGGCGTTCCGCAGGTCGTTCATGGAAAAAATGGGCCTGCTGTCGGCGTGGGCGACGGCGGCCACCGACGACCTGATGGTGAAGAAGCGATGCGACCTGGTCGGAGGACGGGTCGCGTTCGCTCCCGGGGCCATGGTCATCAGCGAACCCATCGACAGGGTCTTGCCGCTTTGGTCATGGTCGGTGCGACAATCGCTTCTGGTCAGGGCCACCACCTTCCATGTCTTCGCCCGGGCCGGGGCGTTTTCGTGCATGTTCGCGCTCTACTATGCCGCCACATTGGCGGCATTTTTGGTGCCCGGGGCCGTTTCCTCACCGCTTCTTCCCGGCATCGCGCTGGCCATCCATGGCTTGCTGATCGTCTGGCGGGTGGTGATGCGCCGGCGCGCGATGTTCCACCTGTTTCCCGACCACCACGCCAAGCTGAGAAGCATCCGCTGGCATTTCGCCTTGCTGATGCCGATAGCTGACATCGTCTCGTTTTTCGTGCTGGCCCGGGCCGGCAGCGCCCGCGGTTTTGTGTGGCGGGGCATCAGGTACCGGATCGCGCGCGATGGCATCGTGAGGGTTTGACGGACGGGCGTGTCACCACCGCCGTGTGGCGAGTTTCCAACCCGACATTCCGCCGGCATACAACCAGAAAGCCACATTCGGCGCGAAAAACCACTCGGGAAGGCCCACGGGGTTGCCAAGCCATTCATGCCAATGGCTGCCGCCGTGCAGGAAGGCGGCCATCCATGCCGCGGCGGGAAACGAGGCGCACGCCGCCATGGCGGCGACCAGGCCTAGAATCGGCACCCCTCGTCCCGCGGGCCAGCGCGCCAGGAGGCCGGCGACCACGCCGATGGGCCAGCACCAGATGGGATGGCAGGGCCGCCCCAAAAGCCACATGATCGATCCCCACGCCAGGGCCCCGGACAACCCGGCGACGATGGCCAGCATGGTTCCCCAAGCCAGGCGGATATTCCTGGCGCGGGGCGCGCCGTCGGCGGGCGCCTTCGCCGGCACGCGCGCCTTGGGTGGAGCCCCGCATTCATAGCGGCGGACCAGTTCGGCCAAGGGCGGTTCGAGCCGCGCCTTCTCCTCTTCCGTCCAGCCGGCATGGCTGTTGCCCCGATAATCCCTCTCGCCATCGAGGTAGAGGCGCATCCTTTCGACGGCCTGCTCCGACATCGGCAAATCAAGCTCCCGGTACAGGCGCCCGACTTCCCCGATGGGGTCGGCCTGGAGGTCGGCCAGGCGCACCTCCGCCAACCTGCCGGGAGGAATCAGCCCACGGTCGGCGACATACCGCGCCTCGGTGCGGAGGTAGTCGGCCAGCACGCGCCTTTCCAGTTCCTCGCGGGAAACCGGATCCTCAAGGTGATAAATGGGATCCAGGGAATCAAAAAGCGCGATGTTCGACCTGAAGACCGCGTGCGGGTGCCTTGAAATGTAGATGAACCGGGTGTCCGGCCCGAAAAGCGCCAGCAGGTGCCTCACGCGGGCCGTGTGGCACGGACTCTTGAGCAGGACTCGCCTTCCGGGGCGCAGGAGAAGCAACTTTTCCACCAGGGCCCGCTGGTGCCATGACCAGCGGGAATGCTCGGCGGCGCTGAGGTTGTCGAGGTCGTCGAACCGGCTGTAGTGCGGCGCCATGGATGGCACGACATGCCTCGATGGCAGGCTGGAGGCCATGGCCCAGTTGCAAAGGGCGAAATCGTCCTCGGCGGGAAAATCGGATCCGAAGGAGACATTGTCCTGGGGGCGGTTGCCTCCCAGGAACGGAAGGAGGAGGAACCGCAGGAAAGTCCATGAAAGGACATATCCTTGCGGGGCCAGGGCCTCGTTCCATTTCGGGGAAACCAGTCCCGGGTCACGGTCGAGAAGGAATTGGAGGAAGGTCGTGCCGGACCGGTAATACCCGAGGATCACCACCGGGGCCGGACCCCGTGGCCTCCTCAGCCTGAGGTACATGCCCACAACAAGCCTCTCCGGCAGCGTGATGAGCGTGGAAACAGCCGACAGGGCGAGGCCCACCAGCACGCGCGGCCAGTACCGCATGCCGATTTTGGGGCGCGGATTGGTAAGGAAACGCAACCAGGCATCCAGCGGAGCGAGGCAGAAAATGGGTGGGAATGGCGCCGGAAAGTTTTGGCGGAATCGAGGTTGTGTCACCGGATTGTCGAACCTCGCGACCGATCCGATGCCGGGAAACGCGCCCGAACCAAAGGGTGACTGACGGGATTTGAACCCGCGACTCTCGGAGCCACAATCCGATGCTCTACCAACTGAGCTACAGCCACCAACAACTATGATTCTAACTCATGATCGCCATGTCGCAAGGGATCACGGCCGCCTAGCCGGCAAAGAGAATCATGGTCGCCAGCAGGAAAACCGGACCCAGCGTCATCAGCGCGATGGCTGTGTAGGTGATGAATCCCGGCATGTCGTATCCGCGGGCCTCGGCAATCGACCTGACCATGAAATTCGGCCCGTTTCCAATGTAGGTGTTGGCGCCCATGAACACCGAACCGCAGCAAATCGCGGCCAGCAGGGCGCCACCCGACGGATCGTCGGACAGCGGACCTAGGCCAATCGAGCCGGGAACCACCTGGCTTCGCGCCAGAACCGCCATGACGGCGAAGGTGGGGGCGTTGTCGAGCATGCTGGAAAGGCTTCCCGTGATCCAGAAATAGTGCCAGGGCTTGGATATCGGCAGAACCTCGGCATGGTGTTCCAGGAGGTGCATGGCAGGAATCATGGTGATGAACAATCCAAGAAACAGCGCGCCAACCTCCATCACCGGTTCCCAGGTGAATCCCGTTTCAAAACGGAGGACCGCGGGGGAGGTCGCCAAGGCGAGGAACCCCATCAAGGCCATCAATCCGCTGGAAATGGCCAGCGCCGCCAAACCGTCTCCAAGCCAACCCTTCACCAGCACGGCACCCACGATTCCCGCGAGAAACACCAGGTTTCTTCCCCCCTGGATCGTGACGGCGCGGGACCCGAATGATGCCGGCCTGGCTTCCCTCCGAAATTGCAGGAGATCCACGACGAAAAATATGGCCAATATTGAACCATTCACCAAAAGCCAGGCCGGCCATAGCCGCATGGTCCAGAAGAACGGCACTCCCTCGAGAAACCCGATGAACAGCGGCGGATCGCCCAAGGGGGTGAGCAGGCCTCCCGTGTTGCTCACCATGAAGATGAAGAAGACCGGAACATGCCAGCGGTGTCGCCTCCACTCGTTGGTCGTGAGGATCAGGCGAATCAGAAGCATGCTCGCGCCCGTCGTGCCCAAGAAATTGGCCAGGATGGCTCCCGCCAAAAGGATCATGGCATTGAGCGATGGCCTTCCTGCCCAGTGGCCCTCGATGTGCACATGGCCGGCGACAACGAACAGGGAACCCACCATGGACATGAAGGCCACATAATCGGTCATGGCATGTCCGAAGCCCGCAAACCCAACGACCGGAAGCGCCCAAACGGCCCAAAAAACCGAAACGGCCAGCTTGAACCGATTGTTGTGCCACAACCGGGGTGCCAGGCCGGGCAGTGCCACAATGCAGGCCAGCAACGCCGCGAATGGAACGATCGGCCACCATGACACCGCGTCGCCGAGTGCCGCGTCGGCACCCGCGGCAAGGATCGTGATCGGATGGGTGGGCATTTCAGCCAATGGAAGGGAACTCCCTCGCGTGACTTGCGCGTGCGGCGTGATAGAATGGTTATAGTACATTTCGCGGGCGAGGTACGAGGCATGGCGGCACGATCCCCCAAGACGGTCATCGTGGCCTTCAAGGTCGAGAAGGAACTGGCCGACCTCCTGGACAAGTTGCCCAACAAAAGTGATTTCATTCGCAAGTCGATCGCTGCCCAACTCGGGGTGAGTTGCCCCCTCTGCCTGGGCAAGGGTGTCATCCCCCGCGGCCTCAACGACCACTACTCCCCCGTTCTCGCCTCCGCGCGCAGCGCCAATTGCAGCGCCTGCAAGCACGCCACGCCCCTGCCTTCGGACCCGGCCACCATGGCCAGCGATGACCAGGAAAGGCTTGAACAGTTCTTCCTGGGCGGTCCCCTGCTCTGCCCGGCCTGCTACGAGACAACCCTCACATGCGACGACTGTGGTTGGCACCTCACTCCCGAGCAGGTGGCCGACCACAACATGCACGCCCATCCCGCCGGCCGCATCGGCTAACCAGATGAAATCCGGCTCATTTTTGACAAGGCGTTGCCTCACGGCGCCTTGTCACGCACATTGACTTGGCATCTCTTTTCGCCGAGGCATTTCAATATGACAGCATGTCTCCCAAGGTGGCCATTGGTGATGTCGCTATTGGCCTGCGCCGGTTGCGCCGATTCACCCAAGCCTCCCGAGGCCCAGCAGGCACAATCACCTTCACCGCCACCGCCTTCGGCGACACAGCCATCGCCCGGCCAGCAAGCGGCGCAACCCCAGGGCGGATTCATCGGTGGCCTGGTGAACGCGGTGGCCGGCAAGCAACCCGGCCAAGCGACGACCAACCCCGGCATGGCAACGCCAGCGGGGGCAAATTCCGCCGCGGGAGAAGCCACCATAGACGGCTATGGGGAAACCGGCGGAGAAGCGACTGTTCCAGCCAGCACCGTGGACGCGCCGCTTCGCGCGCGCAAAGGCGACAAGTTTTTCACATTAAGCAATCCTCGCACCGGCAACTCGCGCTTCGGCCGGCCGACGATCAGCGTCGATTACAAGACCCTCAGGAAAACAGGGGATTTCGGCGGCGGCACACTCCTGATTCGCGGTGGAGATGGCAACACCTCGCGCGTGATGCTTCTCGGCCTTTTCAATGATGCCGACACCATCGAGGTGGAAAACCGCTTTGGCGGCCCGTTTGGCAAGCCTTTGCCCCAGAACGCCGAATTGTACACGGTTCGCGGCGAGTCGCGTTATGGCCTTAATCCCATGCCGAACTTCAAGGTCTCCAATTCCGTTGTCATGGGCACCATGCCCAACCCCGCGGTGACCTTGGCGCGCAACTGGACAGCCGCCGAGGCGACGACGTTCAACCAACCATTCAAGTCCCACCTCAATCCCAACGCAAACATGCACCTGGGCAAGGACACCGACATGGCCGGAGACGCCAAGGGTGGCGCGCCTCAGCGGTTCGTTGACAAGGACAAGCCGCTGTTGGGCATCGACTACGCCGCGGGGGAATGGGAAAAGGAAAAATGCCTCAGGCAGTTGGTGGCCGTCTTTGACCTGGATCAGGCTCCCGCGCCGGGTTCGTCGCGGGCCACCGCCAGGGCCGGTTTCGCCGTCGGCGGGGTCAATGTCAAAACTGGCAAGTATGTCAGCGCCATTCAGCTTGTTTACATGAAGCTCAAGGCGGATGGTTCACTCGATTCCAAGAATTCTTACAACAGCGATTGGCTGGGCGCCGAGGCCAAGGATGCCAAGGAAACCAAGCTGGGCCAAACCGGCATGCGCGTCATGGGAATCAAGAACCAACAGGGTGCCGTCCTCAACGGCTTGGCGCTGGTGATGGAACCCTGACCGGCGAAAACGGGCAAGGCAACCGCACTTACCTCGCCCAAGTGTAGGTCGCGGCTTGGCCGAATGATTCCTCCACCTCCACCGCCAGGGTTTCCGGCCTGAAGTGGTGCTTCTCCTCGAGTTCGCGCAGCGTTCTCTGGGCCAGGTACCGAGCCAGCAGTTCCGCCGTGGTGTTGGCGATCGGCAGCACCAGGCAGTCTTCGACCGGGAACTGCCACTCCCTGTCCTTGTAATTCACCGTCATTTTTCGGCCTTCCGTGACAACACTGATGAGAGGGTTGCCCGAGGGAAGCAGCATCTTGTGGTCAAGTTCGTCGGTCAGCGCCCGGGCGATTTTCTTGAGCGCGATGAAGTCAAACACATAGTAATTATGGTCCAGGGGGGCTCGCAGTTCCACCGAGGCCCGGTAGTTGTGACCATGGAGGCATTCGCACTTGTCCGCGTCGTAAGTGATGAAATGTCCCGAACAGAAAACCAGGTAATCCTTGGAAACGCGCACATGAAACTGCTCGCTGGGCATGACTGGCTCTGGCGTGTGGAAGAGAAATTACGATCTCTACTTTAACGACTCGGGGTCCGCCCACCAAGTTGCGGGTGATCACCGAAGGGGAGATAAATGTCACTCATCAATTAAGCCAGTTTTTCCTTGCGTTGAGAGCTTTGATAATGGTGATAAACAAGCACCTCTCTCGCCCATCACATCTCATGGGAGAGGCATTTGTTTATTCATCTCCTTGTCGCGAAGCATCGCAAGGCGTTCACACTCATTGAACTGCTCGTTGTCATCGCCATCATCGCCGTCCTCATCGGCCTTCTTGTCCCGGCCGTGCAAAAAGTGCGCGAGGCCGCCAACAGGATGAGTTGCACCAACAACCTCAAGCAATTGGGCCTGGCCCTTCACAACTTTGAATCATCCATGGGCAAGTTTCCGTGCGGATCGGAGAACCCCTCGATCTGGGGGCCATCCCCCATCACCTTCCTGCTACCCGTCATCGAGCAGGGGAATTTTTCCAGCATGATGACATCCACCTTGGCCCATGGCTCCTCCTCCTCGGGGGTGACCAACCAGGAAAACGCCTCGGCCGTTCGCCCGAAGGTGTTCCAGTGCCCCACCGACCCCAACAACTGGCAAGGATTCTTCTACGGATACACCAACTACCATTCCAACTACGGCACCTGGGTGGGGCTCAGGTCGTCATGGGACGGATTGTTCGGGACGAACTTCACGCCCTATGGGTCGGTGCCGCCCATGCCCGCCGCCACGATGGCCAGCGTGACCGACGGCACCAGCAACACCCTGGCCTTCGCCGAGGTCGCCAACGGCAACGGCCAGCAATTGTCAACGCGTGATCCCCGCCGCGACTGTTTCGATTCCGGATCGCTCGCCACGGGCGGCGGTAACGCCGCCACCTCGCGAACCACGCTCAACGCCATCAATTTCCAGACCGCGGCCACCTTGGGCGGATGGAACTGGCGCGGATATCCGTGGCGCGAAGGGTCGGTCTGGAGAACGGGCTTCAACACCCTGCTTCCACCCAACAAGCCCTGCTACAGGCCCAATGGCGAATGGTGGCAGCTTGTAACTCCCGCCAGCAGTTTCCACTCCGGAGGGGTGAATGGCTGCATGTCGGATGGCAGCGTGCGGTTTTTCACCGACAGCGTGAATCCGGACGCCTGGACTGCCGCGGGGTCTCGCTCCGGCGGCGAGGCCACATCACTCGACTGATCCGAAAGGGGAACGCCATGAGAAACCGGTTGTTTGCCGCCGTGGGCATGACTTCCCTCGCCATGATCGGGTGCGGGGGAGGCGGTTCCGAACCGACAAAGCTCACCGACGAGGAAAAGGCCAAGCAGATCGAAGCGCTCAAGCAGCAGCGCTCCGACGAGTGGAAAAGCACCATCAAGAAAAAATGAGGCCCGTCAAGGCCACGGGCTTTCATGGTTCCACCAGGGGAACCGGCAGGGCAGGTCGAGGATTCCCTCCGCAAGGGCGACATACAGCGTCGCGCCCACAAGGTCGGCGGTCGTTCCCGGATTTCGCTTGGTCCCCGGTTCACGCAGCCAGGCATCGAACCGCGACAGCGCCTTCCATCCCTCGGATCGCCTGGGCCATCCGGCCCGGGCGACCTCCGCCGCGCGCTCGCCGGCCTCCAAGGCCATGGCCATTCCCGACCTTCGTGCGATATGCGTGTCGGGAATGAGGCTCATCAGGTGCAGATGCAACAGGACAATGGCGCCCTCGAGGGTGCCCGTTTCCTGAAGCCCGCCGCCAAGGGTGGGCAAGGCCGTCTCGAAGATGTCGGCAAACCCGTTGGCGTATTGCCTCGCGATGGAATCACGGTCGGATGCCAGGCGCATCGCCTCCAGCAGGGTCGATGTGGGGGTTGAGAGCACATCCTGCTCGGGAGCGGTGCCCAATCCTCCCGGATTGGCGATCGCGATTCCCTGGAAGGCCCATTTGGCATCGTCACGGTCGAGGTTGGCCAGAACACGCCCCACTCCATCCCTGAGAGGCTTGCCATCCGGAACGGCGGCGAGCGGCGCCAAGGCCAGGACAAGGCCGAGGTTGGTGTTGGTTCCCACGCGGGCGCGCGTGTCGGCGCAGGCGGAATGAATGGCGGCACCCACGCCGCGAGAACCCGCCGCCGCGAGGATTGGCCCAATCACTGATGCCGACACGAGAAAATCAGCCAAGCTCGCGTCGGGAAAATCCCGCGAACGGTTCACATTTCCGGGCTTGCGGGCGACGCACTCCCACTGGCAAGCGGTCGTGATCCTCAACGATTTCAGGTTCCCGGTCATGGCATGGTGTTCCAGACATGCTCGATGATGGCCCCGGCGACATCCTTTCCGGTCGCCGCCTCAAGGGCACGCCATCCCGGGCAGGCGTTCACCTCGATGAGTTGCCAGTGACCGCTGTCATCCATCAGGAGGTCGACCCCCGCGACCTCGGCTTCCAGCACTGCGGCGGCGCGCAGCGCCAGCTTGGCGACGGGTTTCGGCACCTCGGCGGCCTCGGCGGTGCCGCCCTGGGCGACATTCGTGCGCCATGAACCGTTCCCATGCCGCCGCATTCCGGCCAACACCCGCTGGCCCAGGGTGAAAACCCGCAAGTCCCAGCCGGGATGGTGGATGAACTTCTGGAGATAAATGACGGCCTGCTGCCTCTCGAGGGCCGAGAACACCCGCCAGGCGAGGTCGGGATGATCCACCCTGAGCATGCCGCGCCCCTCCGAGCCGAAGAGCGGCTTCACCACGACATCGCCGCCGAGCCCGGCAAAGGCTTCCATCGCCCGCTCGGTTCCCTGGCAAACACGGGTGGGAGGCACGGGCAGGCCGGCCGCCGCCATGCGGGAACTCGCGAGGTATTTGTCGACGCACGCCTCAAGGGCGCGGGGGGGATTCACGACCCGCGCCCCGCGCTCGAGGGCCCTGTGAAGAATGTCCATCCGGAATATCACCTGTTCGAGGGATCCCCCCGGCAGGGTTCGGGGAAGCACCACGCTGGCGGTGTCCAGCGCGCCGCCCAGCGGCCCTTCGCAGGCCCAGGCGGTGGCGAAGTCGCACCATGTCAGGTCGATGCCTCGGCGCGTCGCGGCGGCCGCGAGCGACCTGACATGCCAGCCCTCGCCGCCGGAAATCACCACCCAGTTCACCGCGGCTCAACCTCCGAACGATCGGCGAACCAGGTCGGGATCAAGGCGGCCGAAACGATGGGTCCGCCCGCTGGAAAGGTTTCGGATGACAATCTCGCCGGGGGCAAACAGGCGCGGATCGATCTTGTAGAAATCGCCCCCCGCCTCCTTGAATATCTCGGCAAATGGCTTGCCATGGGCTGGGGAGGCCGTCGAGGGAAGCCTTGGCCCCAATTCGGCCAACAACGCGTCCTCGGCCCGCGTGAAAACCTCGACACGGCCGCCGTAGAGGATGGCGTCATTGGTTCGTCCAATCGCCGCGACCATGTCGGGACAAGGCGGTGCCAAGGGCGCCACGCCCATGCCCGAGACAATCGCGGCCAACGGAAAACCGACCTCGTGCATCTGGTGCAGGGCGGTCTCGAGCGAGCGCGCCACCACTTGGAGCGAACCGGCAAGGCTGCCCGTGGGCGCGGCGGCAAGCGTGATGGATGCCGCCGGCAGCTTGAGCCTTTCGGAAAAGTACGAAATCACCTCGGGCCCGGGCAACTTGCCCGTCTCCAGCACTCCCGACGCGTGGGCCGCCTCCTCTCCCAGGCCCAACTCGGCGAACAGCGGTTCCCGGCCTGCCAAGGCCCGCATCGGCCCCGAGGCCATCGCGAAATACTTGCCAACCGAGACCTGCCAGCCGGCGTATTGGCTGCCGAGGCATGCGGCGACGGGGTGGTCCGTGGAAACCTGAACCATGAGGCACGAATAATCGCCCACCTGTCCGGGCAGCAGGGTGACGGAGGCCAAGTCGGCCAGGCAGGCCCTGGCGAGGCATAACCCCGCGGCCAGGCCACCCTCGGCCTTCACGCCCGCGTCGATCACCCGGGCGCCTTCCACGGCATGGACGGCGACCCTGAGGATTTCAGCGTCCCTCGCCATCCCATCCATGACGGCCAGCGAACGCGCATTGAGCCCGAGTCCCATGTTTTTTCCCCGCCGGACATGACGGAACCGTGTTGCGATAACATATCAGGAGGATCAGCCACCGGGAGGCTTTCATGGACCGTTTGCTGGCGCGCGCCGCGCCATGGGTCTTCGGTGCCGTTGCCGTGGCGCTGGGACTGGCCCTTGGCATCGCCCTTTGGCCCGAACCGGCGGCCGGCACCCTGCGCGGCGGCATGGCGTGGATTCCCTCGGGCACCTTCGACATGGGCAGCCCGTTTGAGGAATTCGCCGACGCCCGCCCCGTTCGCAAGGTCGCCCTTGATGGTTTCTGGATCGACAAGACCGAGGTGACAAACGCCGAATTCAGCCGCTTCGTCGAGGCGACGGGTTATGTCACCGATGCTGAAAAGCCCCAGGCTTCACCGGAACCCGGCCGACCGGGGCTTCCCCCAGGCTCCTTCGTCTTCACCCCGCCATCGGGCGGTGGCGCCAGCCTCGACAACCATTGGCAGTGGTGGCGCTTCGTCGATGGCGCGCAATGGCGGCATCCGTTCGGCCCCGAAAGCGACATCAAGGGCAAGGACGACTGCCCCGTGGTGCAGGTGAGCTGGAACGACGCGACCGCCTACTGCCGCTGGGCGGGCAAGCGCCTACCCACCGAGGCGGAATGGGAATATGCCATGCGCGCCGGCGAACCCATCCACCGCTACGCCTGGGGCGAGGAACTCAACCCCGGCGGCCGGTGGATGGCCAACATCTGGCAAGGGCGCTTCCCCCATGAAAACACCAGGGATGACGGTTTCGACCGGATCGCCCCCGTCGCGCAATTCCCGGCCAACGCGTGGGGCCTGCACGACATGTCGGGAAATGTGTGGGAATGGTGCGCCGACTGGTACTCGGAAAGCGCGTACAGGAACATGGAGTCGCGCAATCCCAAGGGGCCGTCCGAGTTGGCCAGCAACGATCCCAGCGAACCGGGAGTCGCCAAGCGGGTGCAACGGGGCGGTTCGTACCTGTGCAGCGACCTTTATTGCGTGAGATACCGGCCCGGAAGCCGCGGCAAGGGCGAGCCGATCGCCGCCCATTGCCATGTCGGCTTCCGCGCCGCCAAATAAACCTTGAAGCCGCTCACCGCGTACCCCGTCGGGCGATCATGAGACCTTGTGGGTTTTCGCGGTCGGGTTCACAACCCTGCCGTCATCGGGCCATCTGCCGTCGAGGATTTCCACGACCGACTTCGCCGCCGAGGCGGCCATGTCGGCCAGCGACTGGCTGTCGACTCCCGCCACATGCGGGGTGAACACGACATTCGGCCTGTCGAAGAACGACAGCTTGCCCGGAGGTTCCTGCTCGAACACATCGAGGCCGGCGCCCCCCAGGTGGCCGGATTCCAAGGCGGACGCCAACGCCTTCTCGTCGACGACGGCGCCCCGCGCCGTGTTGATGAGCATCGCTCCGCGCTTCATGCGGGCGAGGCTGTCGGGATTGATGATGTGCCTGGATTGCGGCGTGGCCGGAAGGTGAAGGCTCAGCCAATCGGACATTTCAAGCAGCTTGTCGAAGTCAACAAGCTCAATGCCATGCCTGGCGCAGAAATCCCTGTCCGGGAAAGGCTCATAGGCGATCACCCTCATCTCGAATGCCTGGGCCCTCAGGGCCACCGCCTTGCCCGTTCGGCCGAGCCCGGCCAGGCCGAGGACCGATCCGCGGAGCGGTCGGTTGATGCCCCGGGGCCACTCCCCCCGCGCCACCGCGTTGTGCTGGATCACGACGCGCTTGGCCAAGGCCAGCATGAGCGAGAAGGTATGCTCGGCGACCGAGCCATGGTTGGTGCCCGGCGCGATGGTCACGGTGCGGCCGAACTCGGTCGCGGCCTGCACATCCACGGCGTCATAGCCCACCCCCACGCGGGCGATCACCTTGAGGCCGGGGCGCGACTCGATCACCTTGCGCGTGTAGGGCTCGGAACCCGCAAGCGTGGCGTCGATCCCCTTGAGCCAATCCAGCAATTCCGTTTCGACCAGTTGCCGCCCAAGGTTTTGCTGGACAGGCTCATGGCCAGCCGCCTTGAGGATCTCGCGATACTCGCCTTCAACGCCCTGCAGGGGTGCCGGCGCGATCAATACCCTGGCCATGGTTCAGCCTCATCCTCACGCACTCACCATCCGCCCGAAGCCGCGATCCCCAACACGAGGGCGCCGTGGGCGCGCAAGCGCTCTTGGGCCAGATTACATGCTTCCCCGAGGCTTGCCAGTCGCATCCTGAACCGGTCGCCCGGGCGAAGCTGTCCCAGCATGTCGAGGTCGGCATCGATCACATGGGCCGCGCGGGGATACCCGCCGATCGTCTGGCCGTCGACTCCCAGAATGATCGGCAACCCCCCGCCGGGAACCTGCACCGTGCCCGGTTCGACGGGTTCCGAAAGCCGGTCGGCGGCATGGCGGGGCGGAACCGGCGCGCCTTCCAGCCGGATTCCCATCCGGTCGCTGGCGGAGGAAACCGTCCATGGCCCGCCAAGCAAGCCCGCCAGTTCCGCCGTGAAATCGCTGCCCGCGACGACACGCAAGACATCCCGCGGCTTCGACCATCCGAAATCCATGGCCATGTGCCTCGTCCTGCACCGCCCCTCGCGGGCCCCGAACCGGTCTCCCGGTTCAACGCGAATCGCGGCGCCCAGGGCCGTCGCGGATGGTTCAATGCCACCGGAAACGGCAAGGTATCCCCTGGCTCCCGTGGAGAGGGCGCCACCGCGCAGCAGCCATCCTTCGGGCCATGTGAAGCTGCCCGGCACCCGTATCGGCCTGGACGCGCCACCCGACTCGAGAACCAGTTCCAGGGGCGGCCCGGAGTAGGCGCAGGCCAGGCTGGTTCGCGCCCTGAGCGCCGGGGCCACCAGCGCGAATTCCATCGTCCAGGGGTTGCCCCGGTTGCCGGCAAGGGCGTTGGCCACCGAGCAGGCGAGGCGGTCCGCAGGCCCGCCTCGCGGAACTCCGAGGTGCCTGAGCCCGGCAACGGGATCGCGCACCAACCGGCAGGGCCCGGGCATCCGAGCCACTTCGATCATTCCCCGCCTCCCCGCGACACGCCCGGGGCGGGAAGGATCCTGAAACCCCGCTCCTCGATTCCGGCCCTCACCCGCCTTGCCAGGCCGACGGCACCCGGCGTGTCTCCATGAACACACAAGGTCGCGACTCCTTCCTCGATCAGTCGCAAGGCCTGCTCGACGGCTTCGCCGGCATCAACGATCAGGGCGTTGGGATGGGAACGGGGAATGAGGCGGCCGTCTTCACCGTACCTCCGGTCGATGAAACCCTCCGCAACGAAGCCAACCCTGCCAAGGCAAGCCTCATGGAGCCTTGAACCGGCCTTGCCGACCACCGGAAGCCTCCAGCGGGCCGCGGACAGGGCCAACACCCGGGCGACTTCAGGCTCGTCGGCCGCCTGATGGTAAAGCGCCCCATGCGGCTTGAGGTGAACGACACGCGTGCCGGCGAGCTCGGCAACCGCCATGAGGGCGCCGACCTGGTATTCCACCAAGGCGGCCAGTTCATCCGACGGAAGCGCAATGGGTTCCCTTCCCATCCGGGCCTTGTCGGCATGTCCGGGGTGCGCGCCGACGGCCACCCCCGCCGCTGCGGCGGCGCGCAAGGCCCGGAAACTTGTCGCCGGGTCGCCGGCATGCAAGCCGCAGCCGATGTTGGCGGAACTGACAATCTCCAGCAGTTCGCCATCGAAACCCGAACCCTCGCCCAGGTCGGCGTTGATGTCGACGCGGCGCACGGTCAGGCCCCCTTCGGCCGGAATGCCGAAACCACCCCGGGGCGGGTTTCCAGCCTCGCGCCACCGACAAGGTCGATGCAGTAGGGCACCGCCGGAAACACGGCCATGAGGCAGTCCCTGATGGCCGAGGGCTTGCCGGGCAGGTTGATGATGAGGCACTTTCCCCTCACTCCGGCGGTCTGTCTCGAAAGGATGGCGGTGGGCACCACCCGCAGCGAGACGGCGCGCATCTGCTCGCCGAACCCCGGGAGCATCTTGTCGCATGCCGCCTCGGTGGCCTCGGGAGTGACATCCCGGGGGGCCGGGCCCGTGCCGCCGGTGGTCACCACCAATGAGCATCCCTCCCGGTCGGCGAGTTCGCGCAAGGTGCCCTCGATGACGGGCGCCTCGTCGGGAATCATCCTGAAAACGACCTCGAATGAGCTCGAAAGGATCTCGGAAAGGCATTCCCTGATGGCCGGGCCTCCCTTGTCCTCGTAGATGCCGGCGCTGGCCCGGTCCGACACCACGACGACGCCGATGCGAGCGGTCATGAACTCTCCTCCCCGCCGGTTTCCAAGGCCGTATGATACCCATCAGGCAACATCGCCACCGCGCGGAGCCAAGGATCCATGGGCGCCACCTGGACTTTTCACAGCGCCGGACAGATCGTGTTCGGCCCCGGAGCGGTCGAACAACTCGGCGGTATCGCCACCCGCATGGGCCTCCGCTCGGTCCAACTGGTCAGCGATCCGGTCCTCGACTCCGCCGGAATCGTGGAAAAGGTGAAAAAACCGCTGCGAGAGGCGGGGATCGAGGTGCTCCTCGACCTCGGGGGCGAACCTGAACCCACCTGGCAAGCCGCCATGGCCTGTCTCGCCAAGGCGCGCGAATGGCGCCCCGACGGCATCATCGGCCTGGGCGGCGGCAGCAACATGGACCTGGCCAAGCTCACGGCCAAGTGCCTCACCCACGGCGGGGAACCCGGCGACTACACCGGTGATGACCGCCTTCCCGGCCCCATCATGCCACTCGTCTGCATACCAACAACCGCCGGCACGGGTTCGGAAGTTTCCTGCGCGGATGTGTACACCGATCCCCGCCAGGGCATCAAGCTGGGCAGCCTGAGCAACCACCTGCGACCAAGGCTCGCCCTGGTTGATCCGCTGCTCACCCACTCCTGCCCGCCCAAGGTGACGGCCGACAGCGGCATCGATGCCCTTGTCCACGCCATCGAGGCGTTCACGGCGGTTGACAACGAGGGGTTTCCGCTGCCGGCGGGACAAAGGTCGTGCTATCAGGGCCGCCACCCCATGGGTATGGCCATGGCCCGCGAGGCCATCTCTCTTGCCGGAAAGCACCTCAGGCGCGCCGTCGCCAAAGGTACCGACGCCGAAGCAAGATCCGGAATGGCCTTGGCGGCCATGTATGGAGGGTTGGCTTTCTCGAATGTCGGGGTGGCCCTGGTCCATGCCCTCGAATACGCCGTGGCCAGCTTTGTTCCCGTGAGCCATGGCGCTGGCAACGGCCTGCTCCTGCCGCATGTGATGCGTTTCAACTTGCCAGGCCGGGAGCGGGACATGGTGGAAATCGCCCGCCTGCTTGGCCATGGGGAACTGGAGCCCGCCCGTGCGATCGATTCTGTCGCCTCGCTGGCGGCGGAAATCGGCATTCCCCAAAGGTTGCGTGATCTTGGCGCGCGTCAGGACATGCTGGCGCCGATGGCGGAAAAGACGCTGGCCATGACCCGAATCCTGCGGGTGAACCCCAGGCAACCCACCGTCGGCGACCTGATGGGCATCCTTCAATCCGCCTACTGAGCTTCTTGCGGCGGCGCCAGTGGCAGATAGCCTGAAGTGATCAAGCCAGAGTCCTTCCCGAGGTTCCCATCCCATGCCCACGCCCCGCCAAAACCCCGATGCCACCCTGGGTGGAGACGGCCATGCGGATGACCGCACGCTGGCTCCCGGCGATGCCGAAACGGGCAGCATTCGCGGCGAGGCCACGATCGGTCCCGATGACAATCCTGATGGTCGAGCCGCCGATCGTTCGGACTTGACGATGCCCGAGGGAACCGTCGTCAAGGCGGGCGCGGACGGCATGACCCTGGGGCCCGATGATGCCCCTGCGGCCCATGCCGACGACCGCACCTTGGCCCCGGGGGATGACCCGGGAATGACCGTGGCGCCCGGCGGTGATGACGATTCCACCATCGGTCCGGAAGGGGTTGCCGACTCCGATGCCACCCTGGCGCCCGGCGCGGTCGCCGACTCCGATTCCACGATGGCCCCGGGGGAGATGAGTTCCAGGGGCACGGCGCACATGTCGAAACCACCGATGCCGCGGCCTTCTGCCACCGCCATCAGCAAGCCCGGTCAGCCGACCAACCATGGCCAAACCGCGAGGATGAGCACCTCCGCCGCCTCATCCAAGGCCGACAGGAACAAAATTCCCGAAGTCGAAGGCTACGAGATGCTGGGCGAACTGGGCCGGGGCGGCATGGGTGTCGTCTACCGGGCACGCCAAAAGGGGCTCAACCGGATGGTTGCCCTCAAGATGGTGCTCAACAACGCGGCAAGCGAGTCGGAACTCGACCGGTTCAGGCTTGAGGCGCGCGCCGTCGCCTTGGTCCAGCATCCGGGCATCGTGCAGGTGTTCGATGTCGGCGAGCACAATGGCCTTCCCTACTTTTCCCTCGAATTCGTCGAGGGCGGCCCCCTCGACAACAGGCTCAAGGGCGAACCGCAGGATGCCAAGTTCACCGCCTCGGTGATGGAGAAGGTCTGCAGGGCCATGGGCTACGCCCACTCGAAGAAAATCATCCACCGCGACTTGAAGCCCGCGAACATCCTGCTCACCAAGACGGATGAACCGAAGGTCACCGACTTCGGCCTGGCCAAGGAGATGGACAGCGACGAGGGACACACCCGCACCGGGTCGATCATGGGCACGCCCAGCTACATGCCCCCGGAACAGGCGGAAGGCAAGGCGAAGCACCTCAACCACCTTGCCGACATCTATTCGCTAGGCGCGATGCTGTACGAATTCCTCACCGGCCGTCCGCCTTTCAAGGGTCGAACCTTGCTGGAAACGCTCGAGCATGTGAAGAAAAAGGATCCTGTTCCGCCGGTCCAACTCCAGCCCGACGCCCCGATCGACTTGCAGACCATCTGCCTCAAGGCGCTGGAGAAGGATCCGGCGAAACGCTACCAGTCGGCGGACGAGATGGCCGACGACCTGGCGGCGTTCAGCCGGGGCGACCCGATCAAGGCGCGGCCGATCAGCGCGATCCAGAAGGTGATCCGTTGGGCGTCGCGCAACAAGGCCCAGGCCGCCCTGGTGGCCGTGGCTTCGCTGTTCCTGCTGGCCTCGCTGGCGGGAAGCGTCGCCATCAACGGCCTCTATGCCGTCGCCGAGAGGCAGCGCAAGGCCCGGGAAGAGCGCCGGGAACGCGACCGCTCCACGGCTCAAAAGCTGCTCGACGACGCCCAGCGCGACGCCGCGCAGGCGAGGTGGCCGCAAGCCCGCCAGAATTACGACAACGCGCTCGCCGCCATCCGCAACGACGCCGACCTGGGTGATCTCCGCAAGCAGTTGGAGGAGGGCAAGTCCGTCGCCGAGGAACACATCGACACCGATGCCCGCCTGCGCGCCTTCCGCGAGGAACAGGCGATGGCGATCTATGAGCTGACAAACCAATCGGGCCGGTCCGCGCGCGAGGGAAACGCCGAGGCGCGCGCCCGGGCGACCAAGGCGCTGGAACAATTCGAGGTGAATCCCGACGCCGGAAAGTTCAAACCGGTGTTCGGCCAGCATTTCTCCGAGAAGGACAAGCCGGAGGTTCGCAAGGGCTGCGCGGAGCTGCTCGTGGTGCTGGCCGACACATGGCTCGACACCGACGGCGAGAAGTCGAAGGCCCTGGTCACGAAGGCGCGTGACGAGGCGCGCCGGCAGGGCTTCGGCCTCGAGAAGGCCTACCTGCTCAAGATGATTCGGTACACCAAGGTCGCCGCCGCCGGCAAGGACGAGGAGTACATCACCAAGGCCAGCAAGGAGATCGAGGCCTTCAAGGCCCTTGCGGACAAGGCGGTTCCGCAGACGGCCTACGAATGGTTCCTGGTGGGTGACGAGCAATACAAGGAAAAGAATTACGCCGAGGCCGCGCGTTCATTCCAGCAGGCCATCATGGCGGATCCCGACGACTTCTTCTCGCACTTTTTCCTCGGGCTTTCCCACCTGGCGCGCGACCAGTTCGCCGCCGCGCAGGCCTCGTTCCTGGCGGCGCGCGCCATCCGTTCGGATTTCCAGTACACGAACCTTTTCCTGGGAGTTTGCGCGGGGAAGCTTGGAGACAAGGCCGATGCGGAAAAGCTTTTGGATGATTCCGGCTTTTCCGAGGACTCGCGGACGGCGCTTCTGGTGAACCGGGCCGCGGTCCGCTACGACTCGGGAGACCACGAGAAGGCCATCGCCGACCTCGAGGCCGCCCTGAAGCGGCAAAGGTCCCCCGCCATCCTCGTGAACCTGGCCACGGTGCTGGCGATGGGGGCGAAGGATCCCGCCCGGGCCGAGCCGTTTCTTCGCGAGGCGATCCGGCTGGACCCGAACGAGGGCAAGGGCAGGCGGATTCTGGCGAAGATCCTCGCCGACCGTGCCGATGCCGACGCGGCCGAGGGCGTGAAGCTCAGGGCCGAGGCGATCCAACTCCTGAGGAAGGCGGCGCCCCATTTGGTTGGCACGCCGCTGGCCCCGGTCCTCGACCATGACGAAGGCCTCCTGCTGCTCAAGTCGGGCGACCTGCCCGCCGCGAGGGAGGCGATGGCGCGTGCCACCGCCGGCAACGCCAAGGAAGCCAGGCCTTGGCTTGACCGGGGCCTGGTGCTTTTCGGGATGGCCCTGGAATCGTCGAGGAAACAAGGAAAACCCGATCTCGCCCTCTACAAGGAGGCGGTCGAATGCTTCGATGCCTACCTCATGCGGACCTCATCGGTCACCACCGCCGAGGTGAAGCCGCTTCGGGGACTCGCCCTCGAGCGCAAGGCGACGGCGCTGATGGTTCTCAAGGACGAAAATGGCGCGCTCGCGGCGCAATCCGAGGCCGTCCTCGTCGATCCGGGGCAGTCGAGCCTGCGGCGCATGCGCGGCTGGAACCTCATGAACGGCTGGCGCAGGTTGGCCCTGGCCGATTTCGAGGCCGGCCTGCGAACCGACCAGGGCGCCAACAGGGCCGACCTGCTCATGGGTCGGTCGTATGTGCTGGCCCTTGAAGGAAAGGTCGAGGAAGCCCTGGGAGCGCTGCCGGAGTACGAAAAGGCCTCGGGCGGCACCCCCCCGATGATGCTCAATTTCGCCACGGTGTACTCCCAAGCCTACGAATCGCTTCGCAAGGCGGGAAACATGGCCAAGGCCGGGGAAGTCCTCAAGGCGATGACGGCCCTGATTGAAGCTCAAGTCGGCCGTGTTCCCGCGCCAATGCGGGCCAGGCTTTGGGCAGCCTTCCGGGCCGATGAAGGGTTTGACCCCGTCCGGAGCCTGCCGCCATTCCAGGAATTGGACAAGAAGCTGTCTTCGGCCCCATGAGCCGGCACCCCTACCTGGCGACCAGCTACTGGGTGTTGGGTGCCCGCCCTTTGTCGCTGCGGGTGGAACTTCCGGCACCCGAACTGGCCGCCGTCGCGGGCCCCGAAATGGCCGGCCGCGTCGCCTTCGTCACCCCGTGCAATCCTGGCGGCCGGGCGCTTCCGACCGACCAAAACGCCATTTTGATGCGTTCCGGCCTCGCCATGCTGGCGGCACGGGGTTTGAAGTCGTTGCCGGGGGTCGGGCTGGCCGACGACGGATGCTGGTGCGAACCGAGCGCCCTTGCCTGGCCCCTCGCGGAGGACAAGGCCCGTGAGTTGGCCGCGGGCTGGGGGCAGTTGGCCTGGCTCCAGGTGGGAAACGACTGGGTTCCCCGACTCTTTTTCACCGGCCTTTGAAAGCGGAACCACCCCCTCCCAAGGGCGGAAGCTGTTCACTACAATTGTGTTCACTGCGGCATCCTCGGCCCGGCGACCCGGCGGGAAACACTCGAACACCATTGCGATCGGGGTTACATGATGAGCGAACCGGAGTATCGTCCTGGCCTTGCCGATGTTCCCGTGGCCGAATCGGCGATCAGCTTCATTGACGGCAAGCGCGCGAGGCTCGAATACCGCGGCATCGCCGTTGAAACCCTTGCCCGGGAAAGCACCTTCGAGGAGACCTCTTGGCTCCTCCTTAAGGGCAGCCTGCCAACGCAACGGGAACTCGCCCTGTTCGACCGCGACCTGAAACAGAACCGCGGCCTGAAATACAGGCAGATCGACATCCTGAAATGCCTGCCCCCCGCGGGGCACCCGATGGAGGCCCTGCAGGCCTCCATCGCCGCTTTGGGAATGTTCCATCCCGCCCGTGAGGAATCATGGGAATCGGTGATTCATCTCGTCGCCAAGACGACAACCCTGGTCGCCGCCTTCCACCGGATCAGGCACGGCGAGGAACCGGTCGTTCCCCGCGAAGACCTCGGCCACGCGGCCAACTTCTACTTCATGCTCACGGGGAAGGATCCGTCGGCCGCCGTCGCGCGCGTCCTGGATGCCTGCCTCATCCTCCACGCCGAGCACCAGATGAACGCCAGCACCTTCGCGGCGCGCGTGGTGGGTTCGACGATGGCCAACCCCTACTCGGTGATCTCGGCGGCGGTCGGAGCCCTCTCGGGTCCGCTGCATGGCGGCGCCAACGAGGAAGTCCTCCAGATGCTCGACGAGATCGGCGAGGCCTCCAAGGCCAAGGCCTGGCTCGACGACGCCGTCGCCACCAAGAAGAAAATCATGGGTTTCGGGCACCGCGTCTACAAGGTGAAGGACCCGCGCGCCACGGTCCTGCAGGAACTCGCCGAGCACGCATTCACCGAGACCGGCAGGCCGGCCAGCTACGAGACCGCCCTTGAACTCGAAAAGGCGGCCGACGCCAAGCTTGGCCCCAAGGGCATTTATCCGAATGTCGATTTCTTCTCGGGCATTGTCTATTCGAGCCTCGGTATCCCGCGCGATCTCTTCACCCCCATGTTCGCCATGGCGCGCGTCGCCGGATGGCTCTCACACTGGCTCGAGCAGATGCGGAACAACCGCATCTTCCGCCCCGAGCAGGTGTTCACGGGCGTCCGCGACCAGGCCTTCATTCCCTTGGAAAAGCGCCCCTGACCGCAGTGGCCCATCGTTTTCAGGAACGGGTTTCCCCCATGCTCGACGCCGCATTTGTCCGCGAGAACCTTGAGGCGGTCGCCTCCAATTGCGCCAACCGCCAGGTGAAGGCCAGGCCCGACCGCGTGGTCGAGCTCGACGACCGCCGGCGCGCGGTGATCCACGAGGCCCAGCTTGTCCAGCAGCGGCAGAACGAGGTCTCGAAGCTGATCCCGGCGGAAAAGGATGCCGCGAAAAAACAGGCCCTGCTGGCGGAAGGCAAGTCGTTGCGCGAGCAGGCCGGTTCGCTCGAGCAAAGGCAGAAGGAAGCGGAGGCGGCCCTCAAGGCGGCCCTCTGCGAACTGCCGAACATGACCCACCCCGACGCCCCCGTCGGCGCCGACCCGTCGTGCAATCGCGTGGTGCGCACCTGGGGTGAAAAGCCGTCGTTCAGCTTCAAGCCTAAGGACCATGTCGCCATCGTCGAGTCGCTGGAACTGGCCGACTTCGAGGCCGGAGCCTCGGTGGCCGGCCAGAAGTTCTACTTCCTCAAGAACGAGGGCGCGCTGCTCGAGTTGGCGCTGGTCCAGTTCGCGATGTCGAAGCTTGTGCGCGAGGGCTTCACTCCCGTCGTCACCCCCGATGTCGCCCGGGTGGAGGTCCTGGAGGGGATCGGCTTCCAGCCAAGGGATCCCAATCCGGATGTGAGGCAGGTGTATTCGATCGCCGACACCGACTTGTGCCTCGTGGCCACCGCCGAGATCACCCTGGGCGGCATGCACCGGGACCAGATCCTCGACGCGGCGAACCTGCCCCTGCTTTACGCCGGGCTCTCCCATTGCTTCCGCACGGAAGCCGGCGCCCCCGGCCGCGACACGCGCGGACTGTACCGGGTCCACCAGTTCACCAAGGTGGAAATGTTCGCCTTCTGCACCCCCGAGCAAAGCGAGGAAATCCACCTGCGCATCCTCAGGATCGAGGAGGAGATCTTCCAAGCCCTTGGCTTGCCCTATCATGTGATAGACACCTGCACTGGCGACTTGGGCGGCCCGGCGTACCGCAAGTACGATCTCGAGGCCTGGATGCCCGGCCGCGGCCAGGGTGGCGAGTTCGGGGAAGTCACCAGCACGAGCAACTGCACCGACTTCCAGTCGAGGCGGCTTAATGTGCGCTACAAGTCGGCGGGCCAGAAAGGCACGCGCTTCGCGTACACGCTCAACGGCACCGCCGTGGCCTGCACCAGGGCGCTCGTGGCCATCCTCGAGAACTACCAGCAGGAAGACGGATCGGTCGTGGTGCCCGAGGTGCTGCGTCCGGTGGTGGGCAAGGACAGGATCGTGGCGCGACGCCGATAATCCCGGCCGCGCCCCGCGGGGTGCCCGGAAACCATGGCCGACGCCGATGAAATTCCAGTCGAGCAGCACGAGGACGAGGCTCCCGCCCCCGGATCACCGGGATCCAAAGCCCGCGCCTTTCCAACATCCCCGGGCGTTTATCTCATGAAGGACGCGCAAGGCCGCGTCATTTATGTCGGCAAGGCCAAGAACCTCCGCAACCGCGCCGGCAGCTATTTCCTCAAGGCCGCGCTCGAGGATCCCCGCACCGCCGACATGGTGCCCCTGATCGCCGACATCGACCACATCCCCGTCGAGACCGAGGTCGACGCCCTGCTCACCGAGGCGCGGCTCATCAAGGACATCCAGCCCCGGTTCAATGTCGAACTCAAGGATGGCAAGACCTTTCCCTACCTGCAGATCAGGGTCAGGGAGGAGTTTCCCCGCGTGGAATTCACCCGCTCCCCGAGGCGCAAGGGAGTGCGCCTCTACGGGCCGTTCACCTCGGCGGGCAGCCTGCGCGTCGCGATCCGGGCGTTGCAGCGGGTGTTCCAGTTCCGCACCTGCAAGCTTCCCATCCGCTCGACGGACCAACGGTGGCGCTGGTTCCGGCCCTGCATCCTGCACAGCATCAGGCAGTGCACGGCGCCTTGCAACCTGCGGGTCAGTCGCGTGGATTACCGCCGTCAGGTCAAGAGGCTCATCCTCGTCCTTGAGGGGCGCAAGGACAGGCTTCTTCGCCGCATGGAACGCGACATGGCGCGCGCCAGCAAGGCGATGGAGTTCGAAAAGGCGGCCAGGCTTCGCGACGACATCCGGGCGCTGTCCAGCCTCGGCCGACGGGGGGAAGTCGAACGCGACATCCAGCCCGAGGTGTTCCCGATCGACCCGCGCAAGGGCCTCCGCGGGCTGCGCAAGATTCTCGCCATGGACAAGATGCCACGCGTGGTCGAGGGCATCGACATCGCCCACCTTGGCGGCACGGACACCGTCGCGAGCCTGGTCTGCTTCATCGACGGCCTGCCTTTCAAGCCGGGCTACAGGCGGTTCAGGATCCGCACCGTGGCGGGTGTGGACGACTACGCCAGCATCCGGGAGGTCGTCGGCAGGCGGTTCACCCGCGAGGAACGCGACGACCGCGAGGAGGTCTTTCCCGACATACTGCTAATCGACGGGGGCAAGGGGCAGCTGGGAGCGGCGCGCGAGGCTCTCGACCTCGTCGGCCGCCAGCCGGCCAGGCTGATCTCCCTGGCCAAGCAGAACGAGGAAATATTCACCGTCGGGCAGTCCAACCCCATCGTGCTTTCAAGGCACAGCGAGGCCCTCAGGCTGCTTCAGGCCGTCAGGGACGAGGCCCACCGGTTCGCCCGCCACTATCATCACCATCTGAGGCGCAAGCGCATCGAGGACGACGGGCCGTCGGCCTGATGGCCCGCCTTCCACGGGCACCATCGACATGCGAATCCTGCTGACCAACGACGATGGAATCCACGCCCCCGGCCTGCGCGCGCTGCGCCGGGAACTCCTCACGCTCGGGGAGGTGTTGGTGGTGGCTCCCGCCAGCGAGCAAAGCGCGGCGGGCCACTCCGTCACCATCTTCAGCCCCGTGCTGGTGCAGGAGGTGGCGGACGAGAACAACGGCCTGCTGGGATGGGCCGTGGAGGGGCGCCCCGCCGACTGCGTCAAGCTGGCGCTCAGGATGCTGCTTCCCTGGCAGCCCGACCTGATCGTCAGCGGCCTCAACGCCGGTTCCAACGCCGGCATCAATGTGCTGTATTCGGGCACCGTGGGGGCGGCGATCGAGGGCAGCTTCTTCAAGCGGACCAGCATCGCCTGTTCGCTGGAAATGCCTCCCTCGGGCCGGCCCGACTACGCGGAAGGGGCGCGCCACGCCCGCGCCGTAGTCGGCCGCATCGTGGAACAATGCACCGAGGAAGGCAGCCTCTTCAACATCAACATACCCGACCTTTCAAGAGGCGAACCCAAGGGGGTGGCCGTCCTGCCCCAGAACACCGCCAGCTACACCGAGTGGTACGACAAGCGCACCGACCCCCGAGGCCGGGTGTACTTCTGGATCGGGCCCGACTTCACCTGCCACAGCCCGGTTCCCGACACGGATGTCACCGGCCTAGCGGAACGCCTCATCACGGTCACCCCGCTCCAGTTCAACATGACCCGGACGGACCAGTTGGCCGTGATGAAGGGCTGGCTCTGGTGATGTCCGCCGGGCCTCAGCCAGTTTTGATTGGCTTGCTTTCCTTTCCCTGATCGGAGTTGCCACCATGAATGCCGTTTCCCTGCTTTCCTCGCTCTTGTCCTCCTCGCGCGACGCCACGCTCGGGTACCTGGCCGATTTTTCCGATGCCGAGTTGCTGAAGCGCCCCGTGGCGGGCGCCAACCACGCCGCCTGGCAGGTCGGGCACCTGATCCTGTCCGAACGGTTCATCTGCGGGGAGATTCCGGGCTTTTCGTACCCCGAGCTGCCCGCCGGCTTTGCCGAGGCCCATGGCAAGGACCGCGCCACCTCGTCCGACGCCTCAGGTTGGCTCACGCGCGCCGAATACGAGGCCCTGTTCAAGGCCACCCGCGAGGCCACGCTGGCCGGCTTGGCCAGGCTCGACGGCGCCGCGCTCGACAAGCCGACCGAAAGCCGGCTCAAGGGCAAGGCGCCCACGCACGGAAACCTCCTCGCCCTGCTCACCCAGCATGACGCGATGCATGGCGGACAGTTCTCCGTCATCCGCAGGCTGCTGGGCAAGCCGGTGCTGTTCTGAGATGTCGGCGTCGGCCTGGGCCAATATCGTCACCGTCCTCCACTTCCTGATGGTGGCCTGGGCGGTGCTGGCCCTGCCCGCGACCCTGCTGGGCCTTGCCATCGGGGCCCCGTTCGCCCGCGGCTTCTGGTTCCGGACGATCCACCTGCTGTTCATCCTGTTCGTGCTGGGGGAGACCGTCCTGGGCGTCGAATGCCCCCTCACCACCTGGGAACGCGACCTCAGGGCGATGGACGGCAAGGAACTCCATGAAGTGGAGGACGAACCCTGGGCGGCGCGGGCGGCGCACAACGCGTTCCTGTTCCGCGGCAAGACGATCGCCGACATGCTGCCTTACTATGCCGCCTTCGGCATCGCGTTGGTCGGCGTTTTCGTGGCGGCACCGCCCCGCTGGCCGGGGGCGCGCCCCGGGCCCGTTCAAAGAAATCCATAACGGATCGGTGTATCGCTCTTTTCCCTGGCTGGCCCAGCCCGACCGCGCCACGCCCCATGGAACGCGGCCGCGCGCCGGATTTTGTTTGCCAAGCCCGTCCTTCCGCCCATGGCCCCGCCGGGGAGGTTCACCGCATTGGCGCCGTGGGAATCCGTGTATTCCAGGCGAACCAAAATGGAATACGCCTAGGCCGGTCGCTGGCGGGCCTGCCGCAGCACCAGGGCCTCGGGCCTTTCCCTGTAAAGCGGATCCAGCGGATAACAGCCCGACACCATCCCGCGCCGGGGCGCGGAGGTGCAGTCGGAGAAGGTCCGGCAGACCTTCTTGCGGTCGAAGGGCTGGCCTTCCAGCAGGTCGGCGGGCAGGTCCGGATAGCTCAGGGCCATCCGCCCGAGGCCGACCGAGTCAACCATGCCGCGCCTCACCGCAGCCTGCCCCACCAGGCCCATCCACTCCTGCAGGTAGGTGTAGCCCGATCCGACCCATGCCAATCCCGGTACATGGGACTTGAGCCAAGCAGTCGCCTCGACCTGCCGGGCCACGCCCACGAGGGGATCCTCCGGCGGAAGATATCCGTCGCTGGGCGGGACGGCCGCCGGCCTCTGCAAATGGGGTGTGTAATACGGGCTTCCGGCGGTGGTGCATATCATCGAAACGCCGCAGTCTCGGGCCATGCGGAGAAAGGCGGCGGGTTCCTCAAGCGCGAAACCCGTGCCCGTGCCGTCGCCACCGAAGGCGAAGCCGTACGAGGCGCCGGAATGCGGTTCGGGCACGCCGGTGCCATCGGCGCCTTTGTGGAAGGGGACGGAGTCATAAATGCTCAGCCGCATTCCCAGCAGCAAGCCCGGAGCCTCGGCCCTGAGGCCTTGCGCGACCGCGGTCAGGAAGCGGGCCCTGTTCTCGAGGCTGCCGCCATACTTGCCGGGCCTGCCGATGGCGCTGAGCAACTCATGCCCGAGGTAGCCATGGCAATGCTTGATGTCGACGAAATCGAAGCCGGCCTTGGCGGCGAGGACGCCCGCGCGGACGAAGTCGTCCACCAGGAAATCGATCTCATCGTCGGTGAGCACGCGCCCGGGTTGGTTGGCATGCCTGGCGTCGAGGTTGGGATGATGGTAGGCGACAAGGGGCTCGAGGGTGTCCTTCCGGTTGGGTCGGGCCCATCTTCCCGAATGTGTCAACTGCATTCCGATCAGCAGGTCGGCCGTGTTGCCCCGCGCCTTGAAATGTTCATCCACCAGCAATTGTCGCAGGGCGGCAATTTCAGCGAGATTGGTTTCATTGATCACCAACTGGTTCGGGTTCGCCCGCCCGTCGTGCCTGACGGCGAACGCCTCCCCGCCCCAGATGAGCTTGGCGCCTCCCGCGCCAAAGCGCGCCCATCTTCTCCGTGTCAGGTCGGTCGGGCCGCCAAGTTCGGTGCCGTCCCAGCCTTCCATCGGCAGGATGGCGAAGCGGTTGCCCACCCGCCTGCCCTGAACCTCGAAGCCCGTGGCCAGGGGACCGGATGGTTCAACGACAGGGTCGATGGGAAGTCGCGCCCCGGCATCGGCGCAGGCGGCTTGGAATTCGGCAACGCCATCAAGCCCTCCGAGACGACGGAAACTCATCGCATGCCCTCCAGCGGGAACGACCTGTCCAATTCCCCGGCGATCAGTTCCAGCACCGCGATATCGGCCTCCGGCCTGCCGGCCGACCTCGGATGAGTCTCGTCGCAGGCGATGCGTTCCCTGAGCTTGAGGAATTGGGCGGCGGAATGCTTGTACGCCGGCACGGGATGCCTGAACCCGAACGAACCCAAGTACTGCAGCAGGTCGTTGAGGGCGAAGAAACGCGGGTCCCGGTCGCGCCACCACCGGTCCCTCATCGCGAAATGCTCGGGAGCGAAGGCGGATAGCCCCAGCAGGTAATCGCTGCCGTACATCACCATGTCGATCGCCAGGTCGTTCCCCGTGAGGACGAGGAAATCGGGCCTGGTGGCGTCGCGCAGGGCCAGCCTTTGCCACTCCTGAACGCGGTCGAGCGAGGAATGCTTCGCCCCCAGGCAGTTGGGAATCTCCATGAGGGCCTTGTAGGTTTCAAGCGAGTAAATTCGCCCAAACGGGGCAAACTGCTGGCCCAACTCGAACGCGTAAAAGGCCCTCACCCTTGATGCCAGCGACCGGTAGGCGGCCAGCAGTTCTTCGCCTGGTAACGCGGTCAGGCCATACGACTGCATGATGACCGGAATGCCGCCCCTGGCCTCGATCGCGGCCATCGCATCCGCATATGCCGTGGGATTGAACGGGTCTCCAGGCTGGTCCGGAACCACGGCACCCGCCGCAAAGCCTTTCGGAACTTTAAGTTGCGAGACAATATCGAGGGCCTGATTCTTCTCGACTGTGGAAAGGAACGGGCCGAAGCCCGTATCCATGTTCACGGCAGGCACCAGGCCGGCCTTCACCGTTTGTTCGACAAGCGAGGCAAAACCTTCCCAGTCGATCGTTCCACCCGGCCGAAAGGGCAATAAAACGGCCGATATTCCGGTGATTGGCCTACCCGGACGGGGAACGGGCCAGTCGATGGGCGCTTTCATGGTTGGTTCTCGCGGATACCCTTGCAGATATCACGATATCAGGACTGTTCCGCCGCCCAAGCGGTGGCGGCTGAAAGCCGCCATTCAAAGCTGAATTTCAGCCAGTCCTCTTCATGTCTTCATCGTTTCCACTCATTATTGTTGTAAAACAGAATTGCCCAACCAGGTCTCAGGCGGCCAGCATCATGACCCAAGGTGTCGCTCCCGCGTTTTCCGCCATCATGTCGGAACGGTACGGGAACCAGCAGGAACAGGCCCCCACTGGCCACCGCGCCTCGAAGTTTTCCGTTCGCAACCTTTCTCTCTGGTACGGACACAAGCAGGCGCTCTTTGACATCAGCCTCGAGGTGCCCGAACGCTCGGTCATGGCCCTGATCGGGCCTTCGGGCTGCGGCAAGTCCACATTCCTCAGCACCCTCAACCGCATGATCGACTTCGTCGAGGGAGTTCGCCGGGAAGGCACGATCCTGCTCGACGGGGTGGATGTCAATCGCCGCGACTGCGACCTGGTCCATTTGCGGAGAAGGGTCGGCACCGTTTTCCAGAAATCCAACCCGTTCCCCAAGTCGATCTTCGAGAATGTCGTCTACGGCCCGCGCGTCGCCGGCCTGAACGACCGGGCCAAGCTCGCGCAGATCTGCGAGCGCAGCCTCACCCGCGCCGCCTTGTGGAACGAGGTGAAGGACAGGCTCGATGAATCCGCCCTGGCCCTTTCCGGCGGACAGGCCCAGAGGCTTTGCATCGCCCGCGCGCTGGCCACCGACCCCGAAGTGCTCCTGCTCGACGAACCGGCAAGCGCGCTCGACCCGGCATCCACCTCCCGCATCGAGGACCTCATCTTCGAGCTCAAGGTGAACTACACGATCGTCATCGTCACCCACAACATGCAGCAGGCGGCCAGGGTGTCCGACCAGACCGCGTTCTTCTTCGAGGGCAGGCTCGTCGAGTCGGGCCCCACCAACGAGATTTACACCCGGCCCAAGATCAAGCAGACGGAAGACTACATCACCGGCCGGTTTGGATGATCCATGTCGATTCACCTGCGACGCGACCTCGACGCCATCCGCCAGGACCTCCAAGGCCTGGCGGGCCTTGTTGAAACCGCCATCTACAAGTCCATCCGCGCGCTGACGGAACGGGATGCCGACCTGGCCAAGGCCGTCATCGACGGCGACAAGGCGATCGACGCCGAGGAAAACCACATCGACGAGGAATGCCTCAAGGTGCTGGCGCTGCACCAACCCGTGGCGGTCGACCTGCGCCTGATCGCCTCGGCGATGATGATCGTCGTCGACCTGGAACGCATGGGTGACCTCGCGGAGGAGATCGCCGAGCGGGCGGTCCATCTCGCCTCGAGGCCGCCCCTGGCCATCCCGGACGACATCATCGGCATGACCGACCTTTCCATCTCCATGGTGAAGCAGTCGCTGGAAGCGTTCATCGGCGTGGATGCCGAGATGGCGCGGCGGATCATCCGGATGGACGATGGTGTCAACGAGCTGAACAACCGGCTGATCGCCCACATCCTGAACCAGATGAGGACCAACCCCGCGCAACTCGAGGAGAACCTTTCGCTGTTCTCGGTGATCCGCTGCATCGAGCGCATCGCCGACCACGCGACCAACATCGCCGAGGATGTCTGCTACCTGGTCGAGGGCGAAATCGTCCGCCACACGGACCGCGCCCAATCGTTGGGCAGGTCACGAAACCGGTCACTGAGGTCCACCTCATGAGCGCCACGCCAACCTCCCCCTCCCCGGCAAATCCGCACAAGATCCTCCTCATCGAGGATGAAAAGGCGCTTGCCGATGTGCTGGGTTACAACCTTCGCCGCGAGGGCTACGAGGTCTCGGTGGCCCACGACGGGCAGGAGGGGATCGACGCGGCGCGTGCCAAGCCCCACGACCTCGTCATCCTCGACATCATGCTGCCGACGATGTCAGGCATCGATGTCCTGCGGGAATTGCGCGCCCATGAGAAAACGCGCGAGATCCCGATCATCATCCTCACCGCCAAGTCGGAGGAAATCGACCAGGTGACGGGCCTGTCGATGGGCGCCGACGACTATGTGACCAAGCCGTTCAGCGTGAAGGTTTTGATGCAGCGCATCAAGGCTGTCAAGCGGCGCGCCGAAACGGGAGTCGAAACCCGTGACGAGGTGGTTCATGGTTGCATCCGGATCGACCGCACCCGCCACCGCGCGTATGTCGAGAACCGCGAACTCGACCTCACCCCCACCGAGTTCCGCCTTCTGGAGACGATGCTCAAGCAACCGGGCCGGGCATTCACGCGCCAGCAACTCATGGACGGTTCCATCGGCGAGGGCGCGGTGGTGCTGGAACGCACGATCGATGTCCACATCAAGACGCTTCGCCGCAAGATGGGCGAGGTGGAGTATGTCGAGACTGTCCGCGGCGTGGGCTACAGGCTGAGGGAAAAGACAAGCGATTCCTGACGACCGGCGACACACTTTCCCCTTATAGCCTTTAGCAAATATTTAAAGTATATTTACAGTCTTAATAAAAGGACATTTAGATATATTAAAAAGAGCCACGAACGGAGGTGCGAAGCACCGGAGTGAGTGGGTGAATTGAGATCGGGCTTTAAATAGATGAGTCGGATTAATAATTCCGATAAAAATGCAAATCGATTATATTTTAAGACGCTCCACTTAATTTGGCTCCACTGGGGCTCTTTTGTTTCCGCTATGGCTCCTGGTGTTGTTCCTTGATCGACTCGCCCCTCACTTCGCTGGGGGCTCCTAAGCGATGAGCAGATCTCAATATGAAGGCCAGACAAAGGCTGACGATGCTTAGGAGCCCTGAACGAAGTGAGGGGCCCTCGCGGACATTCAACAATATGGCGCTAGTTTAGAGGTCACTCGCGTCGTTCGACGCTTCAGGGGCATGAAAGGGCTAACAGAATGATGGCGGGTGCCGGGGTCTTGAGCAGGTCAGTTATTTGAAGTTTGGTATAAATAAGTTCCCCTCACCACACCTCCGGCTCCGCTGGGGGGTTCGTATTGATTCTGAATCATGATCGTTCTTTGCAGTTTACCGAATTGAAGCCCGATCTGTCTGCATAACATTCAAATAAATATATGGTGATATTATTGTGAAAACTGATATCGATGGCAACGATTTTAATCATCGAGTGCTTCGCCTCACTCCAGCACTCCGGGTGGCACCGCGAACGCGTACACCCGGAACGGCACCTCGGCGACAAAATCGTTGTCCGCCGTGAGGAGCAGCAGTTTCCTGCCGTCGGGAAGGTCGCGACCGAAGGCGAGGCCCTCGATTTTTTCAGGAAACGACGGCCCGGCAAGGCGGTATCGGGGATCGAGCAGGTCGATCAAAATTCGCTTTTTCATCGGCTTGATTTCCGCCGGGATGTTCCCGCCGGGAAGCGAGTCCACTCCTGAAACATCCGTCGCCCCCGTTATATTGGCGAGGAAAATCTTCTTGGCTTTCGCCTCGTTGCCGCCAAGACCGTCCCTCTCGATCACCAGGAACGAATCGGCCCCCGCCGCCAGGATCTCATTGACCCCGTGCGATGGCTCATCGAGCCGATAGGCGAATTCCCGGGACGAACCCGACCGGATGTCGATCGCGGCCAATCGGCACAGAAGGCCGACTCGCTTGCCCGTGGGATCCAGAGCGCCATCCTGAATGAGGGGGCTTTGCATAATGCCGTAGAGCGTCTTGCCGTCAGCCGAGATGGCCAACCCTTCCATGCCGCGGTTGGGTTGCCGGCCCCGGTTGCTGGCGGGCGGCAGTTCGCCCATGGGCGATTCCGCGACCTTTTCGGGCAGGAAGCGGGCTGGCAAGGGAAACTTGCGGAGCATTTCGCCGTTGGGGGAAAACTCGGCGACCACAGGGCCATACTCATCGGAAATGAAGAAGCGCCCCGCCGGGCCCACCCTGATTCCCTCGGGATCAAAGCGGGCAGGGCCGGGCTTTTTGGATCCGGTGAGCGGAACGCCGCCCGGGCCCGACAATAAAGTTGTCGAAAGCAGCTTGATGGAAACCGGTTCCATGGCCCCCGGCTTCACCACGATTTCCATGCGGTGAACCCGGCAGCGGTAATCGGAGGCGCCATCGCCCGGTCCGCGGTCCGAAGCCAATATGTAGGTATTGCCATTGCCGGTGTAATCGATGGCCGAGCCCATGCCGCCAAGCCGATTGGCTGGAACACCCAGGCCATCCTTGCCCTTGAGGTTGGACAAGTCACGCAGGTTTCCCGGAAGAGTACCCGTTCCAATCAATTCAACCTGCGCACGCAAGGGCGGAAGCGCCATCGACAGCGCCATCAATACCAGGAACATCCGGCTTGTCATTCCAGCCGCCCAACCGATGGAAGGTCCGTAAGCAAAAAGGGCACGCCAACGGCGGACCCTGTGAAAGGGGACTCTTTCCGCGGGATCAATTATCGCCGGGAATGTCACCCGCATTGGCGGTGACAAGCGCGGCAAGCGTCGCGGCGGCGATCGACTCGCGGATAAATCGAACTGATCCGTCTCCCATGCAGGTGTTCATGCCGCCGGAATGGAACGAGTAAAACTCGCTGTCGTTGGTGCAATTGATGATGCAGGTGCCACCGGTGGTTGTTAAGTTGGCCTGCACGCCATCAACGCTGAATCCGCAGTCGGGGTCGGCCCAGCCATGGCCATCGGCGGTGATGGAACCAATGTCTCTGCCCTTCTGGTACAGGTTGGGCCTGCCGGCATCCTCGGCGATCATCATCGTGTTGCTCAGGCCATCAAGGACCGCGGCGATGGGAGTATTAATGTCTTTTTGGAGAAGGCCCATGGCCTCATCGCCAGCGGCCGTTCCGGCCACGGGGAAGTTTGGAACATTGTTCGCCGTGTAGAAACGCCGCCTGATCGCGTTGACGGATCCGTAATCACCCGGGCCGAAGACGACATTGGGAGTGACCAAACCTGAGGGCTTACGGGCATCCGGGGCACTGGGGCACTTGAAGAGCTTGAAAACCGTCTGAGAGGTGGCCAAGTTCGGCGCCGTCCGCCAGTTGACGGTATTGTTCCAAAGCTTGGCGACGCTTTCCTGTTCGACATATGCCAAGGCCAAGGGCGTCCATGACCGCCACTTGGATTGGCCAGTGGGCCCGTTCACCCGGCTGGCAGGGAACGCGTTGTTGTTCTGGTTGGCGTAGTTGTGAAGCGCCAGGCCGAACTGCTTCATGTTGTTGGTGCAACTCATGCGGTTGGCGGCCTCGCGCACCTTCTGCACGGCGGGCACCAAAAGGCCGATCAGCACGGCGATGATGGCAATCACAACCAGCAATTCGATCAGCGTGAAGGCGGACCTGCTTTCTGGTTTCCGGAACGACATGTCATGCCCCTTGGTGAATGATGGCTTAAGACGACTTTCAAAGTCATCGATGCCAAGGTTAACCAAGCGGCCAATGGCCTCCGTGAAGGTCCGGCTAAAAAATCGTGAAGAAATGATGAAATCGTGTTGAGAGCCAGTGACCTGGACGAGATGGCTCCGTCAGCCACAAGACTTGATGGCCTCCGCCAGGTCCACCCGCCCGTCGTAAAGCGCCCGGCCCACAATGCAACCGGGCAAATCCGCGTCGCGAACGGCGAGAATGTCGGCCATGGTGCCGATGCCGCCCGAGGCGATCACCTCGACCCGGGACTGCTCAGCGACGGCGCGGGTGGCGGGAACATTGCATCCGGAGAGGGTTCCGTCCCGGCTGATGTCGGTGAACACGATGGCCGCCAGTGGCCAATCGGCAACCCGGCGCAGGACCTCCGAAACCGAAAGTGCCGACGAGGTGAGCCACCCCTGCGTCGCCACCATGCCATCGCGGGCATCGAGGCCCAGCACGATCCGCCCGGGGTGGGCGCGCGTCATTTGCTCGGCCCAGGCGGGGTCGTCGAGCGCCCTGGTTCCCAATATCACGCGGCGCGCGCCCATGGCCAGGGTGTCGGCGATGTGGCGCTCGGAACGAAGGCCGCCCCCCACTTGGCAGGGAACGCCGCCCGCCGCGGCGATGATTTTGCCAATGGCGGAGGTGTTGACCGGTTCGCCGGCCCGGGCACCATCGAGGTCCACCAGGTGGAGCCATGTGGCCCCCTGGGAGATCCAGTGGCGGGCCATGGCGGCGGGGTCCTCGCCGTAAACCGTTTCCTTGGCGTAGTCGCCTTGGTGAAGCCGCACGCAGTTGCCGGCGCGGATGTCGATGGCGGGGTAAATCTGCATGGCTTGGCTTGCCTTCAGGCCTTCAGGCCACAGAAGAGCGCGAGCAGCGCGAGGCCTGCCGCCTGGCTCTTCTCGGGATGGAATTGGGCGGCATGGCATCGGCCCCGGCTCACCGCGGCGACGAAGCCGTCGCCATAGTCGCATGTGAGCGCCGAGACAGGTTCCGCGGGCCGCGCGTGGTAGGAGTGGACAAAATAAAAATGGGTTCCCTCGGCCACGGAGCCAAAAACCTCGCCGGGCGCCGGGCCATGGGCCACCGTGTTCCAACCCATGTGGGGCACGATGAGGCCCGCGCGGTCGGGAAAGCGGACGACCTCGCCGCCGAACCAGCCGAGGCCGCGGTGGTCGCCATCCTCAAGGCCCCTTTCAAACAGCAGATGCAAACCCAGGCATATGCCCAAAAATGGCCTGTCGGCGTTCAGGTGGGCCATGATCGGCTGGTCGAGCCCCGAGCCCCTCAGGGCCTTGATGGCGTCGCCGAACGCGCCCACGCCGGGAAGCACCAGGTGCGTGGCCCGCGCCGCGCGGTCGGGATCCGCCGTGATCGCCGCCTCGCACCCGACATGCGCGAACGCCTTCTGCACGCTCCGCAGGTTTCCCATGCCGTAATCGAGGATCACGAGGTCCTTCATGCCGTCTCCACCACGGGACGGGCCCTCCGGCGCGCCCACCACGAACCGACATCATCCCAGAAAGTCGAGACGACGGGAACAATGAGCAGGGTGAGCAGCAGCGACAAGGCCTGCCCGCCCATGATGAGCTTGGCCATGCCCGCCCGGCTGGCGGCGCCGGGCCCTTCTCCCATGGCCATCGGCAACATGGCAGCGACGAGCATCACCGTTGTCATCAGGATCGGGCGAAGCCGGCTGCGGTTGGCTTCCAGAATCGCCTCGTCCCGCCCCATCCCGCGCGCCCGCGCCTGGTTCGCCGCGTCCACCTGCAGGATGCCGTTCTTCTTGACGATCCCGAACAGCATGAACATCCCGAATGTCGCGTAGATGTCGAGGCTGGTCCTGAGGACCACCAGCGAAAACACCGCGAACGGAATGGTGAGCGGCAGCGACAGCATGATGGTGACGGGGTGCAGGAAGCTCTCGAACTGCCCCGCCAGCACCATGTACATGAACACCACGCTCAGGATGAAGGCGATGGCGAAGCTGTTCCCCTGCTCCGCCAGCAGCTTGGCCCGACCGATGAACTCCCAGCGGTAGTCGGCGGGAAGGTCGAGCGACTTCACCTTGGCGGTGAGCGCGGAGACGGCCTCGCCCAGGGCCACGCCCTCGAGGTTCGCGGATATCACCACCTGCCTCTGGCGGGAGAAACGGTCGATCGACTGCGGGCCCATCGCGTACTCGAAGCGCGCCACGCTGGCGAGCCTCACGGGGCCGGCGCCGGGGCGCGCCGAGGGCACCGAAAGCTGCTCGAGCGTCGCCCGGTCCTGCCTCGACTCGGGGCGCGCCCGAAGCCACACATCGTACTGCTCGTCGGCCTCCTTGTAGCGGGCCACGATCTCCCCGCCCACGAGCAGGCCCGCCGCCTGGGCGATCGACTCGACCGTCACGCCCAGCTCGCTGGCCCTTTCCCGGTCCGGAATGATCCTCAATTCGGGCTTCCTCAGCGACAGCGAGGTGTCGACATCCACGAAATACCCCTGTTCGCGCATCCAGCGGGCCAGCTCGTCGGAATAGTCCTTGAGCCTGAGCATGTCGGGTCCGCGCATGTTGAAGTCGATCATCACCTGCCGGAAACCGGTGCCGTTGAACGCCGAGACATCCTGCACGGCGGCGCGGAGGTCGGGATAATCCGAGACAAGGGAGCGGGCCTCGTTCATGACATCGAACTGGCTGAAGTCGCGCTCCTCGAGTTCCGAAAGCCTCACATAGACCGAGGCCGTGGAGACATTTCCCTGCGCCTTGCCCTCGCGGCCGCCGGTGTCTCCTACCTGGAGGAAGGTGAAACGAACCCCCGGAAGTTTGCGCAGCCTCGACTCCAGGTCGACCATGAGGCGCTCGACTCGTTCGAGCGACCACCCCTCGGGCAATGTGGCGACCACCTCGAACTCGCTCTGGTCGTCGCGCGGCACGAATTCCTTGCCCACCTTGCCGAACAACGCCGGCGTGGCGGCCATCAGCGCCACCGACAACACGACCACCACCCATCGCCTCCCCAGAGCCCAGGCCAGGATGCCCAGGTAGGTCTTCTCCACAATCCTCCAGACAAGGCCCGACTTGCTCCGGGCGCCATGCGTCTCGGGCAGCAGGAAGCGGGAGCAGAGCATCGGCGTCATCGTGAACGAGACGATCATGCTCATGAAAATGGAGAAGGCGATCACCATGCCGAAGCTGCTGAAGAACCGGCCGACCCTGCCGTTCATGAAGGCGATCGGCATGAAGATCACCAGGAGCGACAAGGTCGTGGCGACCACGGCCTGCGCGATCTCGGCGGTGGCGTCGCCGGCGGCCTTCATCGGGGGTTTCCCCATCTCCTCCATGTGGCGGAAGATGTTCTCGTGCACCACCACGGCGTCGTCGATGACGATGCCCACGGCCAGAATCAGCCCGAGCATCGTGATGTTGTTGAGGGTGAAGTCCATCCATTCCATGAAGGCGAAGGTGGCGATGATCGAAAGCGGGATGGAAAGCGTGGCGATCACGGTGGTGCGCCAGTCGCGGATGAACAGCAGCACGGTGAGGCTCACGAGAAGCGCCGCCATGAGGCAGTGCAGCCTCAGTTCCTGGAACGATTTCTTGATGAACCGGGACTGGTCGCGCACGATGGCCAGCTTCACATCGGGAGGCAGGATCGCCTTGAGTTCCTCAACGCGCCTGAGCACCGTGTCGACCACCTTGACGATGTTGGCGCGCGATTGCCGCTGGACCAGCAGCGTGACCGCCGGATCGCCCGGCCTCGCGGGATCGGATTCCCCCACCCTGTGAAGCCTCGCCGAGCTCCTTGGCTCCTCCACCGAGTCGGCGACGGTCGCGACATCCTCGAGGCGGATCGGCTGGCCCGACCTGTTGGCGATGATGAGCTTGAGCAGGTCTTCGGGACGGGCGACGCGCCCCATCGTGCGCAGGCCGATTTCCGCGGTGCCCTGTTCCACCCGGCCGCCGGGCAACTCCTGGGTCTCCCCGGCCAGCACCCGGCGGATGTCGGTGATGCCAAGCCCCTCGTACTTGAGCAGCCTCTCGGGATCCACCTCGACCTGGATGGCCCGCGCCCGGCCGCCCGTCACGACGACCCGGCCGACTCCCGGAAGCGACTCGAGGTCCTCCTTGAGCGACTTGCGCGCCAGCTCGGTCACCTCCCGCGGGTCGCGGCGGCCCGACAGCGCGATCGACAGCACCGGGGAGGCGTCGAGGTCGAACCGGTCGATGATCGGCGTCTGGGTGCCCTCGGGCAACTGGGACAGGATGCTCCTGACCTTCGATTCCACCTCCTGCGCCGCGGTGGCCCCGTTCTTCTCCAGCACGAACTGGATGATGATCTGGCTGAAGCCCTCGCGCGTCGTCGACCTCAGCTCGTCGATGCCCGAGACGGTGTTGCAGATCTCCTCGAGCGGCTTGGTGACGGTGCTCTCCATCTCCTCGACGCTGGCCCCGCGGAGGACTGTGGAGACGGCGACCACGGGGACATCGACATTGGGAAAGAGGTCCACGCCGAGCCGGGAGTAGCAGACCATGCCGAAGACGAGAGGCGCCGCCAGGAGCATGGCGGTGAAGACCGGCCGCCTGATGCAGACATCCCAGATCGCCATGGGATTAATCGCTCCCCCGGGCGCGGATGGCGGCGCCGTCGGAGATGCGGGCCAGCCCGCTCGCCACCACCATGTCGCCCGCGGCCAGCCTGCCTCCCTTGGCAGGAACCACCTCCACCCAGGCGACGGGTCCGGGGCCGCTTCCCCGCTCGCCCATCGTCACCTCCAGCGCCCTTGCCCTGCCCCCCTCGGCCACGAACAGGCGCACCACTCCCGCGAAGCTGGCCAGCGCCTCCTCCGGCACGGTCAAGGCGCCTTCACCGGCGCCCACCACGATTTCGCCGCGCGCGAACATTCCGGCCCTCAGGTCCCGGGCGGGATTGGGCAACTGCACCTCGACGAAGAAGGTCCGGCTCGCGGGATCCACCGTCGGATTCACGCGCGAGACCGTGCCTGCGAACTTCCTCCCGGGCCAGGCCTCCACCGCCACCTCGACAGCCTGCCCCACCCTCACCTTGTTCGATTCGCGCTCCGGCAGCGCCGCCTGCAGCTTGAGGGGGTCGTCGAGCACCACGCGCACCAGGGGCGTGCCGATGCGGGCCAGTTCGCCCTCCGACACCATCCTCTGCGCCACCACCCATTTCTCGGTCCTTCCAATGGCTCCCAGCCCGGCCGCGGCGGCCCGGGCAGGCGATAGCGGATCCACCATGACCTGGGTGTCGCGCAGCTTTTGCTCCCGCGTTTCCAAAAGGGCCTGCCGCTGCCTCACCGAGGCCAACAATGCCCGGGCGTCGAGGTAGGCGGCATCGAGGTTGCTCCGCGCCACCTGCGCCTCCGTCTCGGATGTTTGCTGCTCCTCGCGGGTGGCGGCGCCGCCCAGGCGCCTGACCCGCTCGGACTTGGCCCGCGAGTTTTCCTCAAGCCGGCGGGCCCTTTCCACGAGCGGGACGCGGCCGAGTTCCATTTCCCCCTGGGGGGGCTTCTCGATTCCCAGCTTCGCCAGGTCCACCGCCAGCGCCCGCCGTTCCTCCTCCACCAGCAACCTGTAATCCCGGTCCTCGATTTCCAGGATCACCTCACCCGAGGCCACCTGGTCCCCCACCTCGTGCCTGAGGCGCTTGATCCGCCCCTCCACCTTCGCCGAAAGAAGCACTTCCTCCTGGCCCTGCAACCCGCCCACCACCCGCACGGCGCGCCTGATGGCCCGCGCCTTGACAGGGGACAAGGTCACGCTGATCTCCTCCTCGGCCGCCTTGGAAGCGTCCTTGATAGCCTTGGGGCCGGCGCTGGGAAGGTAATGAATCAGGAGGTACCCGCCCACGCAGGCCGCCACGACCACAAGAAGCCCGGACATGCGTCCGGCCAAGCGCGACAGGAGGTTCATTCTCCCAGCCTAGACCGATCAGTCTAACGAGGCCATGGAACTTTCCTCGCCGCCACGGGTGATTCGCAGCAGGAGGCTCAAAAGCAGCAGGCCTCCCAGGCCCGCCACCGCCAGCAATCCGCCGATGACCGGGTCGAAAAGGAGGTCGGCCACCGATGGGCCGATCCAGCGCCAGCCGAGCCAGGTCGCCATCACGCCGACGGACAGCGCGGGGCCGAACGGCAGGGCCTGCGTGCCCCGGATCGCCAGGTAGCCGACGCCCAACACCAATCCGGGAATGATCGAGGCGAAAAAGCCGACCACAACGACTTGCCATCCCGTGAACGCGCCCGCCATGAGGAGAAGGTCGCTGTCACCCAGGCCCAGGCTTTCCCGCCCCCGGCCCAAGCCGTAAACGGCGCGTATGGCGCGGCAAATGACAGACCCGGCGATGGCGCCGGCGAGGCCGGAGGCCAGCCCGTAAACGGCCGTGCCCGGGGCCAGCCATGCCGGAAGCGGCCAAGCCAGCGGCCACGGTTGGAGCCCGGGAAATCCCAAGGCCGGCTCGGCGCGGAAACCCGCGGGAACCTGCCGCCCGGCGCGGTAAATCGCCGGGTGTTCGGCCCGGTGCGCCGCCTCGGCGGCTTTCAACTCGGCCAGCCGCGCGGGGTAAGGCCACGGCAGGGCCATGCTGAAGGCCAGCCCGGCGGCGAGTCCCGTCATCGTGATTTCCAGGGGGATTTCCTGATGCTCCAGATCGCAAATACTGGCGGTGAGCAGGAACGAGAACAGCACGGCCTCGCCCAGCCAAGTCGCCCAGGCCTCAACCGGAACCACGCCATGGCGCAGCGAATGGCCATGCTCGCGCCACCATCCCGCGCCACGGACATCGGCCACCACCTCCAGCAGGAACAAGCCGGTGAAGCCAAGCCCGGCGACCAGTTCGACAATCAGGTAGCGGATGGAAAAACGGGCGCCGCACCAATGGCAGCGTCCCCGCAGTCGCAGGTAACCGACAATCGGCAGGTTGGCATGCCAGGGAAGCCCCCTGAGGCACGAACCGCATCGCGACGACGGCCACAGGATCGACTTCTCGTAAGGCAACCGCACCGAAGCGACATTGAGGAAACTTCCGGCCGAAAGGCCCAAAGCCAGGGTCCCGAGAATCCATGCCGCCCAGGCGATCGTGGTGATCATGGCGATGGCCGCCCCGGCAACCTCGAGGTGATCGCGGTCACCACCGAGGCGACATCGAGGCTTCCGGTATCGATTTCCTGGCGGCAGCAGGAGCGGTAAAGCGGCAACCGGGCCAACAGCACGCGGCGGGTTTCCTCGCGGGCCGCCTCCTCCCGGTTGTCCGGGGCATCCGCGAAGAGGGGCGGGCGCTGCTCGGCCGTGCATGGGTCGGCGAGAAACCGGGCCACGAGGGTCTCGATGGGCGCGGAAAGAAAAACGGTGTGGACGGTGGCCAGGAGAAGGCGGTTGGTCCGGCGGGTCACGATGCCGCCGCCGCAGGAAACCACGCCTCCGCGGGCGAGCGCCTCGCGAAGGGCCTGCTCCTCCCGCTCGCGAAACACCGCCTCGCCGTCCTTGGCGAATTGCTCGCGGATAGGCCCGTGAAGGGCGCTGACCATGGCATCGGTGTCGGCCGTGGCGAGGCCCGTCGCCAATGACAAGGCGCGCGCGACCGTGGTCTTGCCGCTGGCCCGGGGGCCGATGATGGCGATGGTGACGGGCATCGGCAGGCTCAACGCGGCGCCTGGGCCTGCGGCCGGGACACCCGCGAAGCGAGGGCGTTTCGGGCCACCTGCCTCATCAGGTCGGCGGGCGCCGTTTCACCCGTGAACAGCTTGAACTGCGCCGCGGCCTGGGAAATGAACATGTCGAGGCCCGTCACGGCGACCGCCCCGCGCTCGCGCGCCATCAGCACCAGAGCCGTGCTCTCCGGATTGTAGATCGTGTCCATCACCACCATCGGCGCGGCGATGAACGAGGCCTCCAGCGGCGATTCTCCGGCATGGGGGTGCATTCCCACCGGCGTGCAGTTCACGACCACATCCACCGGTTCGGCATGCCGGGCGTTCCAGTCAACCACCTCGCACGGTATGGCCGAGGCGATGGCATCGGCCCTCTCGCGGGTGCGGCCCGTCAGGCGCACGAGCGCCCCCCGGGACGAAAGGCCATGCACCACCGACCGGGCGACACCGCCGGCGCCCAGCACCAGCACCCGCTTGTCCTTGAGCGTCCAACCCGCCGGATGGTTCTTGAGACCGCCCATGACGCTGTCGAGCACCGCGTCGTAGTCGGTGTTGTGGGCTTCGATCACGCCGTCGCCATGAAACAGCAGGGTGTTGGCCGAGCCGGTCGCCTCGACCTCGGCCGACCGACGCGTCGCGAGCCGGCACGCGTCCTCCTTGTGGGGGATGGTGACCGACAATCCGCGTATGCCCAAAAAGCCATGGGACGAAACGAACTCGCCCAACATTCCCTTGGGAACGGTGAACGGGACATAAAGGTCGTTGTTGCCCAGCTTGCGAAGCGCGTTGTTGTGGATCATCGGGCTGAGGCTGTGCCCCAGGGGATCGCCCACCACACCGAAAAGCCGGGTTGAGGCGTTGACGCGTCGGACACCGAAGTTCAGTTGCAGTTGGGCGATCGTCAACATTCCGGGGGCCACGGCGGTTTCAGCCGAAACGGCCGCGTAAGTGAACGGGGCACCCAGCTTGAGCTGGACAACCCGTCCGGCCTGCCCGACTTCCCCCATGCCAAACGCCACGGTTGGCTTGGGAACACCGGCAAGCAGGCCCAGGACTCGAGCGGACTCGGCGGGAGTCCGGGTCAGGCATGCCACCTTGATCGTGTCGGCATCGGCGGAAGCCATCGACTGGTATCGGGCCTCAAGGTCGGCGGGCACTCCCTGGCAATCGTGGAATGAGACGATCCGTTTTTCGGCGCCAAGGCGGGGAAACGAGCCGATCGCGTCGGATTCGATGTCGACCCAGGAGAATCCCGCGCCAATCGCACGGCGCAAAAGGTCGAGCCGGGATGATTCATCTCCCTCCCAAGCCCCACCATCGGCCTTGCGGCGGACCGTGGCCAGAAGAGGAACGGTTGAAGCCTTGGTAAACACGCCGGGATCCGCCAAATCCCGCAGCCGATCAAAGCGTATTTCCACAAGGCTCACCTTGCGCTTGCAAGATTCCGACAAATCGGCGAGGGCTTCGGCCACCGAAGGCCTGGCGACGACCGCGCAGATGGGGTCGGGACGCGGCGGTTCGGATAATGACGGCGGAAGCGCCCGAAACGACATGGGCCGACGATCCTTGAAGAAATCGTGAATTCCAGTTTATTTGTAGGAACTGGTCATTCGCTCGATAAGGGATCGGGTCGGCAAGCGCCGTTTCTCGGCAGTCCCGGCATGGCGGGATGCTATGATTTGTCATTCAGGTGATTCCCGCCCGCGGGGAGGCCGGAGACCGCCATGGGATTCCAGGATCGCGACTACCAGCGGGAATCGCTCCGCGAAGAGGCGATGCCCACTGAACATTTTGTCACCAAGGCATTCATGGCCATTTGCGGCATCATGTTCTTCCTTGAACTGGTGAGCCCCGACCGCAACGGAATGATCGACAACCTGAGCCTGAGTACCCATGCCATCGGCCAGGGTCGGCTGTGGACGCTGGTCACGCACGCCTTTTTGCACGACCCCTCCACCCCCATGCACATCGTTTTCAACCTTTTGGCTTTCTGGTGGTTCGCGACCGACCTGGAAGACCGCCTCGGACGCTTGCGGTTCATCGTTTTTCTGGGCGTGGGAATCGTTGTGCCGGCGCTTGTTTACCTGGTGACCCGGGCCATTGGCCTCCTGCCGGAAGGCCGCGGCGTGATTGGCGCCTCCGGTTGCGTCAACGCCGTGTTGGCCATGGCGATCCTGCGGGCCCCCTTCCAGCAGTTGATGCTGTTCGGCGTGTTGCCGCTGCAGGCATGGGTTTTTCTGGCCGTGAGCCTCGCCCTGGATGCGTTGAACCTGCGCCGGCCGGACAGCCTGGTGGCCTCGGACATGCACCTGGCGGGCGCGGCGGCGGGCGCCGCGATGTTTTTCATGCCCTTGCAAGGCGCCATCCCTTTGCTTTGGTCACGCAGGGCCCGGCCGGCCAGGCGGCCAAGGAAAGGAACCACCCCGAGCCTGACCCTTTACCGGGGAGAGGAAGCCGTTCAGCCTTCGAGGCCGGAAACGGCCCGGCCAGGAATTTCACCGTCACCCGGGTCATTGCCTTCCGACATCGACTCCCTCCTGGAAAAAATTTCCAAAGAAGGAATGGCCAGCCTGACGGAGGCCGAGCGCCAGCAACTGCTCCAGGCCAGCGAAAGACTTCGTGGAAGGAAATCGTGAGGATCCTTGGCCATGCCGCTGTTGGAATACACCTGCGAGGCGTGCTCGACCGATTTTGAGACGCTTGTGATGGGCTCGGAAAAGGCCGTTTGCCCGAAATGCCGCTCCGCCAAACTCAACCGGCGCTGGAGCCTGCCCGCAAGGCCGTCCAAGGCGGCGGCAACGCCATCCGCGGATTGCCCGACGGAGGGGCCCCCATGCAACCCCCACTGCTGCCGCTTGCCACAAGACTGAACCGCACGATATGATAATATGAATGGCGACTCGCCACCCTCCCGGCTGCGCCCACAACTTGACGCTCGTGTTCACACGACCGATTCCGGGAGTATCGGAGTGCCACAAGCAACGCCCGCGCGGCTGCCGGCCGTCTCGATGGACAACGACCACGACCTGCTTCTCACCCTCGAGGATGTCAGCCAGCTCGTTTCCCATTCGCACAACCGGCAGGAAACATTCCAGAACATCTGCGAGTTGATGCAGCGGCGCTTCCGCACCGCCGTATGCTCGATTTACATCGCCCATCCCCAGCGCGAGGAACTGGTGCTCGCGGCCACGGTCGGCCTGAATCCCGAGGGGATCGGCCGGGTTCGCATGAGCTTCTCGGAAGGCCTCACGGGCCTCGTGGCCCAGACGATGGCCCCCGTGGTGGAGACGGACGCCCCCCGCCACCCGCGATTCAAGTATTTCAAGGAGACCGGCGAGGATCCGTTCAGGACTTTCGTGGGAGTGCCGCTCCTGGAGGCGGGCACGCTGCGCGGCGTTCTGGTCGTGCAGACGGTGGAGCACCGCGACTTCGGACTCAACGATGTCAGGATGCTCAAGACCGTCGCGGCCCAGCTTTCATCGCTGGTGCAGGACGCCTGGTGGCTCGACCAGGTGGGCAGCGCGGCGCACGACACTGCGCCGGCCCGGGAGGCGACCGCCTGGCAAGCCAAGGCGCTCAGCCCCGGAACGGGAATCGGGCGCGCCTATGTGATCGACGGGTTCGACGAGTACCGCAAGGCTCTGGGGATGAAGTCGGAGAGCCCCGAGCGGGAGATGGTCAGGCTCGACAACGCCATCGCCGGGGCCCGCGAGGAACTGGTGAGCCAGGAGCGCGCCATCGCCGAACTTCTGGGCGAGGACCACGGCGCCATCCTGCAGGCCCAGCGGATGATCCTGCAGGACAACGGGGTGGTGGGCGACCTGCGGGCGCGCGTGAGGTCGGGCCTGTCGGCCGAGGCGTCGGTGCTCGACACGCTCGACCAGTATGTCGCGGCGTTCCAGAAGGTGTCCGCGCCGCTGATGCAGGAACGCATTTTCGACATCAAGGATGTGTTCATTCGCACGCTCTGGAGGCTGCAGGGCGGGCGCAGCGGGCCCACCGACTCGAGGAGTCCGCTGGTGCTGGTGCTGAGGGAGGCATCGGTCCTGGAACTTTTCGCCGTCGACCGCAAGCGCCTGGCGGGAGTGGTGGTGGAGCATGGCGGCCCGCAGTGCCACGCGGCGATATTGGCGCGTTCGCTCGGGTTGCCGATGGTGGGGCAGGTCGCCGACTTCGCCTCGCTGGCGACGCCGGGCCGATGGCTGCGCGTCGACGGCACCGCCGGAAAGGTGGAGGCGGCCAGCCCGCTGGCCGCCGACTCGGAGTCGTTCTTCGCCGAACCGGTGGAAGCCATTCCGGCGGGCGCCCCCGCCGGCGCCCCCGCCGGCCCCGCCGTGGAGGCGACCGTCAACCTGTTCTTCGAGGCGGCGCAGGCTTGGGACGAGGGCGCGCGCGCCATCGGGCTTTTCCGCAGCGAGTTTCTTTTCCTGGCGCGCCGCACCGTGCCCACCGAGGATGAGCAGGAGCGTATCTATCGCAAGCTCATCCTCGCCATGCGGGGCGGCCCCGTCTGCATCCGCACCTTCGACCTGAGGCCCGACAAGGCCGGCCCGATGGCCCTGCCCGGGCAGTCCGCCCGGGGGTTCGACTGGAGGCTCGTGCTGGACTCCCCTCCCATGCGCCGCCTGTTCCGCGAGCAGGTCAGGGCGATCGTCCGCGCCGCGGAAGCCGGGCCGGCCCGCCTGCTCATCCCCCTCGTCAGCGCCACCGAACTGCTCGACTTCGCCTGCGAGACGCTCGCGGAAGCCCGCGCCTCGCTTGCCCGCGAGGGACTCGCGGACAACACCCCGGTCGAGCTGGGGATCATGGTCGAGAACGCTGGCGCCCTGCCGCTTTTGCCCCAGTGGCTGCCCCGCGTCGACTTTGTTTCCCTGGGCACCAACGACCTTTTCGCCTCGGCGCTCGGCGTCAGCCGCGACGATCCTGTCGCGGGGGTGGGCATCGACTTCCTGCATCCCGGCCTGCTTCGCATCATCCACGGCGTGATCCGCGAGGCCAGCGCCCTCGGCAAGCCGGTGACCGTCTGCGGCGAGATGGCCGCCGACCCGCTCGGCGCGATCGCCCTGGCCTCGCTCGGCGCCAGCAGGCTCAGCGTGCCGGTCCGCTCGCTGCGGCAGGTTCGCAAGGTGCTGGCCTCGAGGCTGGGCGCGCCCGCCGATGAACTGGCCCGGGCGCTTTTGGCCGCCACCCGCGCCTCGGAAGTGCGCGCCCTGCTCGCCTCCCAAAACGCCTGACACGCCTGCCGGTTGGACTGGCCCCACGCCGGTGGTACACTCCCCGTGCCGAAATTCGCCACGGAGAAACCACCATGAGCCGGTTCGCCTGCCTCGCCATCGCCCTTGCCGCCGCGACATTCTCGCGTGGCCAGGACCTGAAGAAGGACATCCCCTACGCCAACCCCGCGGTGGAACGGCAGGTGCTGGATGTCCACGCGCCCAAGGACGCCAAGAACCTTCCCGTCGTCTTCTGGATTCACGGGGGCGGCTGGCAGACGGGCGACAAGTCCTCGGTGCAGCTCAAGCCCAAGGCCTTCAACGAAAAAGGCTTCGTCTTCGTCTCGACCAACTACCGGCTTCTGCCCAAGGTGGACATGGAAACCATCATCCGCGATGTCGCCAAGGCGGTGCGCTGGACGCGGGAAAACATCGCTTCCCATGGCGGTGATCCGTCGCGGATCTTCATCATGGGGCATTCGGCGGGCGCCCAACTCGCCGCCATCGTCTGCACCGACGACCGATACCTCAAGGCCGAGGGCGTGCCGCTTTCCTGCGTCAAGGGATGCGTGCCCGTCGACGGCGACACCTTCGATGTTCCGGCGATCATCGAGGTGGCCGAGACCCGCTGGCGCACCCACGGCCTGCCGATGGCCACCTTCGGGCACCGGGTCAAGTTCGGCAACGATCCGGCCAAGCACAAGGATTTCTCGGCCGTCATCCATGTGGCCAAGGACAAGGGTATCCCCCCTTTCCTGATCATTCATGTCGCCGATCACCCCGACACCACGGCCCAGGCGCTGAGGCTGGCCAACACGCTCAAGGCGGCCGGTATACCGGCAACCCTTTACGGCGGTCGCGAGACCAGCCACAACCGGATCAACGCCGACTTGGGCAAACCCGGCGATCCCGGCACCACGGCCTTGTTCGCCTTCATCGAGAAGTCGTTGGGCAAGTGAGTCCCCGCGGCTGTTCCTGCCGACAATGTCCCGGAAAACTCAAAAGGCTTGGCCCGACTGGTCAAGCCTCTGAATAACCCCAACTGAACACAACACTTGCCGGCGATTTGAAACGGGATTAGATTCGTTCTTTTCAACTCCCGGACAGTTCGTCATGCTCCCCGTGCGACTGTTTCTTTCGGTGATTTTCGCCTACATGCTCTTTTTTGGCGGCCGGATGCTCCGGCTTGGCGCCACCGCCAAGCCTTGACTCCCCTTCTGCCAAAAACCTGGAAAGGATCGGCGACGCCTACCTTCGCGCCACCGTCCAGCTCAACAGGCCACCCGCCAGCGAGAAGGAGCTGAGGCCGTTCCTCAAGGAACAGGGCAAGCCCGATCAACTTCTTGTCTCCCCCGTCGACAAGGAAAAGTATGTCATTGTCTGGGGCGTTGAACTCCGAATGATGAAGGAAACCGGCACCGCCATTCCCGTTGTCGCCTAGGAAAAGAAGGGTGATGGCGGCAAACGGCATGTCCTGCGGGGCAGGACCGATGTCTACACCCTCTCGGAAGGCGAATTGCGGCAATCCGTGATCCCACCCGGACATTCCTTTCCTTTTTGATTTGTTCATTTCCTTGGGGAGGCCTGATATGTCGTCACGATCCAAGCGCGGCGGATTCACCCTGATCGAGCTGCTGGTTGTCATCGCCATCATTGCGGTGCTGATCGGCCTGCTGGTGCCCGCCGTCCAGAAGGTGCGTGAGGCGGCCAACTGCATGAGTTGCACCAACAATCTCAAGCAGATGGGGCTGGCCTTCCATGGCCACCATGACACCTTCGGGGCCTTTCCCTCGGGGGGCCTGGCTTGGACATCCGACCGCCTGATGATCGGCGGCACCCCCGCATCTTTCGACAAGCAAACCTGGGGGTGGGCTTATCAGATTCTTCCGTTCATCGAGCAGACGGCGCTCTACCAAACACCCCAGGGCACGGCTCCAGGCGGAGATGTCACCGTGGCCTCGACCTCCATCAAGACTTACAATTGCCCCTCGGTCCGCGGGCCCACTTCCTTCCCGTACTCACAGTCCACCTGGTCGTCGGTGGCCAACGGCCGGCGGGCCATGGCTGATTATGTGGGCAACGGCGGCTCATGGGGATCATGGAGCGCCTTCAACGCGGCCAGCAACAGCCTCGATGGGCCGCTCAAGCCCTCGGGTTTCCCCGTCAAGCTTGCCGAGATCCAAAAAGGCACATCCAACACGCTTCTGATTGGAGAGAAATACATCAACCAACTTCGGGCCTCCACGGCCCCTGATTGCAACGATGACCAGGGCTGGACCGACGGTTGGGACAATGACACGATCTGCTTCGCCCAAGGCAGCAGCGGAACCAATCCCGTCACGCCCCCCCAGCCCAACGGGCGGGTGGTAACCTGCGGCCTCATTTTCGGGGGGCCGCACATCGGGGGCCTCCAAGCCTTGCAATGCGACGGCTCGGTGCGTTCCGTTTCCTATTCGCTGAACCCCGCGATGTGGCTGATTTACTGCCAATCGACCAGCAGCACCCCGCTTGACCCGTCTTCGTTCTAGATCGGGCTTCAAATGGGTGAGTTGAATTGTTGACGCTGACAGAACAAACACAAATGTGCGGTGAGTCAAACCAATAGAGCTCCGAACGCTGTCGAAGGCGGAATGAGCGGGTTTGGATCCGGAATCGACCCGCTCACTCCGGCGCTACGCGCCTGCGTTCGGGGCTCTTTCGTTTCTGTTATGGCTCATGTATTTGTTCCTTGATCGACTCGCGCCTCGCGGACATTCAGCAATCTGGCGCCAGTTGAGAGATCACTCGCACTGTTCGACGCTTCAGGGCCATGAAAGGGCTAACAGAATGATGGCGGGTGCCGGGGTCTTGAGCAGGTCAGTTATTTGAAGTTGGCTCTAG
>VGXS01000015.1 GCA_016873225.1 Planctomycetota bacterium
ACCACGACGGGCATGAGGCCCCTGGGAACGCCCTCGAGACCCGGGGGATCGAACAGGGCGGTCGACCACGCCGGAGCGAGCCAACCGAAAAGGGAGGGACCCAGCAGCAAGCCGGCGACGATTTCCCCGATAACCTCGGGCTGACCCAGGCGGCGCGCCAACCATCCCATGGCGCGCGCCACGGCGATGATGAGGCCGACCTGCAGGATCAGCAGCAGCAGGACTTTTTCGATTTCAACGCGTCCCGGCTCAAGCATCTTCCGGCCTCCAAAGGCTTCCTTCCGGCTCATGCGGCGAGCCAGCGGCGCGGGTGAGCCGGATCAGTTCCGCAAGATCGCCCGGAGGCATGTGGCCAAGTTGCCGGGAGTGCACCTCGGCCAAGGGAGCGGCAAGCGAGGCCAGGATGCCGGCCCCCCGCGGGGTAAGCATGATCCTCACGGCCCGGCCGTCGGCGGGGTCGGGACGCCGCTCGACGAGGCCCCGCGATTCCAGCTTGTTGACAAGCCGGGTGATGTCAGGGGCCCGGGAAATGAGCCGGGAGGCCAGTTCGAGGGTGCCCATGGAACCGGGGAGGACGGCCTTGAGCAAGCGGAGCGTGTTGTACTGCTGGGAACTCAGGCCATGGGAGGCGAACAGTTCGTCCTCGATGAGCTTGAGCCTGTCGTACAGGCGCCAAAGCCGAAGGTAGGCTTCCTGCGCGGGAGAATCGAATCGGGGGGGACGGTTTGGCTGGCTTGGGTCACGATGAGTCATGAAACAAGGCTAGCGGAATCAGATAGTTGTTTCAACAACTTTTTTCCGCCGACACGATTCCAGACAGTTCGGCCACGAACTGGCTCCTCGGCATGACCCGCGCGCAGCCCGCCTCCCGCGCCGACCTCAGGCGCGCCGCGTCCACATGCGGGCCATAGGCCACCACGCTCACCCCGGCGGGGCATGCCGAGATCACGGCCCCGGCCTCGGCGACATCGAGGTCGAGAAGCACCAGGCCGACGCTAAGGTCCGCCAGGCGCGCCCGCAGCGAGGCGAGATCACGGGCCTGCCAGGCCTTCCGGCCGGCGGCCTCGGCCTCGGCCCGAATCCGGCTGAAGAAAAGCAGGTCGTCACCCAAGGAAATGATGTCCGTCATGCCAGCCTCCGATTCCTGTCAGGCTAATGCGTTGCCATTGAGGGGTGCCAGTCCATGCCATCGTCGGGCCCTTGGCTGCTGCTCTTGGGCGCCATCTTAGTGGAGGTGTGCGCCACCACGCTGCTCAAGCGCAGCAACGGCATGTCCCATCCGGCCCACGCCGCGCTGGCACTCACGGCTTACCTATTGGCCATCTGGCTGTTTTCCGTCGTCATGCGCTGGATTCCCACGGGCATCGTGTACGCGCTCTGGTCGGGCCTTGGAATCGTGCTGGTGAGCCTTGTCGCCTGGCTTTTCTTCGGCGAGGCGATCAACGCCTGGGGATTGGTGGGCATGGCGCTCATCGCGCTTGGAGCCGTGATCATCCAGGTATCGGCGTCCCATTCCCCGCCCGCCGACAAGGCGGAAACCCGGGCGGAGACTCAGCCTGTGAAGGGCCCCGACCAACCCTGAGGCTTGCGGCGCTCGCGGATTTCCCGGACATGGGCCAGGGCCAGCAGCGCCGTCCCGGCAAGCGCCCAGGCGCCCGCCGTCAACGCCGGCAACTCATCCTCCATGCCTTCCGCCATGGCCGCGTCCAGGGCGCGGATCATCATTTCGGGGGAGGGGGCGGATTCCGAGACGGCGCCTTCGGGCTTCTTCTCGCCCGGCCCGGCCCCGTCGCCCCGGGGTTCCTCCGGTTTGGCGCCGCCCTCCGGGGGCTTGGCCGGCGGGTTGGATTCCTCCGCCCCACCCGTGAGGCCGAGGGCCTCCATGAGCGGCTTGATCTTGCGTTCGACCGGGGCGAAAGCGCCACGCAGCAGGCCGCCCAGCGCCATGGCGGCATCCTTGGACGAGGCCAGGGCCAGCCTGGCGCCAGCGCTGGCGCGCATGCGCGCCGGAACCGGGGAACCCAACGCCGAGGGCGTGAGCGCCAGCGTGCTCGCGCGGCCGCCGACGAACAGGCCCGTGGAGAAGACGCCGGAAGCCGAGTCGGAAACCGCCGACCGCGCTCCTCCCATCTGGTTGAGGGTTTGCGACGCCTGCACCAGCGTGCTGTTGAAGGTGGCCGTGACCGCCGCGCCGGCATTGACCGTGGGGGATGGGTCCGTGCCACCGGTCGAGGGAACAGGCGTGGAAACCGCCACGGCGAAGACCGTCTCGTTGAGCTTGGCCAGTTTCGGCGTGGAAGTATCGTCGAATGTCACCATCGCCTGCCCGGAAACCCGGTCAACGGCAGGGACCACTCCACCGCTGGAAAGTACGGGCTCATAGGCGCCCGTGGCGGAGTTGAAGTAGAAAAGGGCCACCTGCTGTCCGGTACCGGCGGAAAAGGCGAATTGGGTAACCAGCGAACCCGTTTGAGCCTCGACTCCGGACGCCCTCAGGTCGAGCCAGTTGAATGACGCGCTTGAGGCCGGCCCGATTGGCACATTGGCCTGTTCGGGGTTGTTGGCATAGGCGGCCAGGTAAAGGGTCCGCTCGGCCCCGGTCACGGCGGGCGGCTGGACGAACAGCACCTGGAGCAGCGGCCGTGCCTGGCCCGTCGGCTGGAGGCTCGCGGTCAGGATGGGGGTGGTGGTGTCTCCCCGCAGGAACTGCTCCTGGACAAGGTTGAGGGCCTGCCCGGCCGTCACCACCACGGAGGAACTTTCCGCCAGGCCAAGCAACGATCCGGGGCCGCTGGCGGTATCGCGGATCAGCACATTGATGAGGTAGTTGCGGTCGAGCCCATAGGTGTGCGTGCCGAAGACATCGAACACGCCGGGAGTGGCGGTGGCGATGACCTCCGCGTTCTCAAGCGCCGTGAACGGAATCGAAACGGCCGAGTCGCCCCAGTTGACCCGCGCGACATAATCGGACATCAGGCCCCCGGTCGAATCCGAGAATGTGCCCAGCAGCACGCGCTTGGGGACGCCGACGACGAAAGGATCGGGCCCATTCAGTTTGGGGACCGCGAAAACGGGGTTGTACGAGGTCACCGACAGCGGCGAAACCGCCGACCAGGAAACCGAGCCTGTTCCCATGCCGGGCCTTCCCGCCGGGTCCGCGAGCAGCGCCGCGTTAAGCTTGAGCGTGTAATTGCCGGCGACGCCCGACTGGGTGGCGAAGTTCTCAATCCGGTAACTCGAGTACCCTGTCCGCACGACCGTGAACGGCGCGTCGAGCGGGAATTTCCTGTCGTTCCTTTCCATCGACAGGGCAAGGACCAGCTTGGCCGTGTCGTCAAGCGGCTTGCTGAGTACGATGTCGATCGTGTCGACGGGAGTCGAGCGCGGCGAGGAAACCGGGCCGATCGACTCGACTTTGACGGGTGTCGTGTCGACCTCGTAATCCTCCATCGGAATCGTTTCCGATGGAAACGAAAGCGGATTTCCGGCGGAGTCGGTGATGCCGGATTCCCCGGCCAACTCAAGGCCCAGGGTTCCCACCCCGGAACTCGACACCTCGACGACGAACACCTGGGCAGGCGCGGCGGTGAGTGGCGCGCCACCGGGCAGCGTCACCCGGATGACGCCAGCATCGAGGCCGGTGGAAACCACCGGCATGAACTGCCCTGCTGTCACGCCGACGACCGGTTCGCTGAACGAGACGACAAAGCGCTGAAGCGCGGCAAAACTGGGGTTCTGCTGGCTGGCCCGGGTAACCGACACCAATTCAGGTGAAATTTCGTCGAACATCCCGATGGTGACGGTGCCGATGCCCACCTGCGACGAGGTGTTGCCCAACGAGTCTTCCACCGTTCCGGTCAGGGAAACGAAGTAGGTTCCATCCAGCGGCTGGGTACCCAGTGCAACACCGAACCGGGCGACACCTCCGACATACGATTCGAGGACGGCGGGATAATTGGCCGTGAAGTTTGTCTCGTCCGGCCCGAGCACCGAGACGGCCGAGTTGTTCACTGTGGAAGCCTTGACTCCCGACGGATCGGAAAACGCCACCGTGAAGCTGATCTTCCGGGCGCCGCCCGGCAGGCTCACAAGCGCCGGCGCCGACTGGACCATGGCGGCCGGACCCGTGCGGTCGGACATGAACGACACCACATTCGACGCCTTGGAAGGGTTGCCAGCGGCATCCGCGACGGCCCCGGGCACGACCGAGACAAAAACCGTTCCATCAGAGATCGGGCTAAGCGTGAATGTGTACCTTCCGGTGGCATCGGGTCCGCTGATCGGCCCGACGATGGTGGCGTTAGCCAGTTGGAATCCGGAGGGATCGAGCGGCCCGAGGACGGTTTCCCCGAACGCGACAACCCCGCCGAACTGCGGCGCGGAACTGGCGGCGCCGGGCGCCGGTGTCAATGACACGACCGGCGCCGGACCCGTGCGGTCGGACATGATCGTGAGCGCCTGGGTGGCCAATGACGGATTGCCGGCGGCATCGACCAAGGCACCCGCCTTCAGGGAGACGGTGACCGGGCCATCGGCAACGGGAGAGACTGTAAAAGTGTACTTGCCCGAGGCATCGGGTCCGCTGATCGAACCGACGGTGGCGTTGGACAATTGGAAGTCGGACGGATCGAGCGGCCCGAGGCCGGTTTCCCCGAAAGAGGCGAAGGCCCCGTACGAACCGGCCTTGGACGGATTGGAGGGAAGCGGGGAGGCGAACCCGAGGAAGCCCGATGGGGCGATTCCGTCGATCGCGGGACCCGACGGCGTCGGCGCGGGCACGCCGGTGAGGACGGCGCCACCGGCCGAATCAATGATCTTGCCACCGGCGAAGTCAAGCGCCATCGGTCCGCCCGTGGTGATACCGGGGGAAACATCACCCGCGGCCACGGTGTACCTGAAAACAATCGCGCTGGATGCCTGCGATGGGGTGATCGCGAAGGCCTTGGCGCCCGTGATGCCCAGGTTGAGGGCGGGTGAACCGGTGACGCTGACAGGCTGGGAGAAGGTCACCGTGAAATCGACGGTGGCGCCGATGCCACGAGGACTGGCTGATGCCTGTACAGAGGATCCCGTGGCCAAAACCACCTGATAGGCGCCGATGGTGAAAGGCGCGGAACGCGTGACACCACGCTGGTCGGTCGGCAGGTCCGCCACCGGGTTGACGCCCATGAACAGCGGACTTCCCTGCTGGGGCGCGATGGTGAAGGCGGCACCGCCATTGTTGGCCAGCGTGCCCAATTTCGCGTCGCCTGTGGCCGGCTGGAATCCGGCCGGCAAGCCCGATGCCGATTCGGCGAAGTTGCCGCCACCCATCGCCGAGAACGGCTGGGCCCCGCTGGTGGTGACAAAGGTAAGGTCGGTGCCGGTGGAATCGGCGAAAACCGAACCGGAAATTTGGGCGACCGGGCTTGAGAACAGCCGCCCCGACCTGAGCGTGACTCCGCCGACCGTGCCCGTGGCGAGGCCGCCGGCAAAGGTGGATCCGACAATCGTGACCACGGGAGGAATGGGACCGCCAGCCGCGGTTCCACCGCCAATCGTTCCGCCGCCGGTTCCGCCGCCGATGCCACCATCGCCGGGGCTACCCGTGCCGCCGCCGGTTCCACCACCGGTGAAACTGCCACCCGACCCCTGGGTGAAAAAGAACATGTGGCCACCCTCGCCAGTTCCGATCAACTGGCCCGTGGCGGCTTCCACCCTGTTGTTGGAAAAGGTGCTGTTGCGAATTTCCACCTGGGAATTCGTGGCCGAGATCGCGCCTCCCGCCGCGCCGGCTCCCGATGAGGAGTTGTCGGAGAAAGTGACCCCATCAATGAACAAATCCGCGCCATCGGCGAGGATCGCCCCGCCCCGGCCATCCACCGCGCGTCCGCCCGTGATTGTCAGCGACTTGAGCCCGAGGGCAAATCCAAATCCGGATTGGAATATCCTGATATTCTTGCCCGGGATCGGCTTGAGCGTGACTCCGGGCGCGAATTCGCCCGTCACCACCACATTGGAATCAATGAAGAGGGCGGAACCGGGAAAATTCGCGTCCTCGTCCAGTTCGATGGCGGAATGGGAAAGTACCTGGTCGAAGGCGATCTGGTCGAAACCGGGAGTCTGCTTGGCGATCACCAAGGCTTCCCTGAGCGATGTCTTGCCATCGGTGGCGTTGATGGAATCAGCCGCCGTGTCCACGATGATGTCAGGCTTGGCGAAGAGGGAAATATCCTTGTTGAAAGTCAGGCCGGTCGCGCCGGTGGCCCGAACCCTGATGACATAGGTGGCGCCGGGAGTATGGGTGTATCCCGGGGCGGTCAGGAGAAGGTTGTCACGGATTTCGAAACGGTCGTTGTTGAGTGCTCCGGGAACCAGCGCCAGCGAAAAACTGAATCCGGCGCCATTTCCACTGGCGAACAACTTGCCAATTTCAACACCAACCGGAATGGAAGCGGGAAAGTATGGATTGTCGAGAATGATGTCCGAGGGCGGGGCGTAGTACTCGGCGGCGCCCGCCGCCGAGGGAAACAACCGCTGGACGCCGGTCTGGTCGGTGAAATTCACCTGGGATGTGACCGCGCCGATCAGCGGACTTCCGGCAAGCGGCCGATGGATGCGCGAACCATGGAAGCTTTCAGCCGGCCCCAGTGAAGGGTCTCCGGTCTGGAACCCGCCGTTGGCGAGCGACGAGCCCACGGATTCGGCGAATGTGCCGCTCACCGACACGGTGACGGTGCTGGAAGCACCGGGGAGGATATCCGCATCAAATCCGCCCGTGTTATCCGCCAAGACCGAATTCTGGAAGTTGACAGCCAGGCTCGCTCCCCCGACCGTGCCTGATGGCGGGAGAATGGCGATGCCCGCGCCCGCGGTGGCCGTGTTGTTGGCGATCGTGACGGAATCAAGCTGGAGGAACCTTTGCCCCGGTCCGGAAATCTCAACGAAAACGCCGCCACCCTCGCCGGTTGCATTCTGGGAGGCCCCGGTCCCCCCCACGGCGGAGTTGCCCGAAACCGTGGACTGAAACAGTTGGAGACCCGCTTCGGAATAAATCGCGCCTCCCTGTGCCTTGCCGGGGAAAAGTCCGCTGAATCCCACGGCCGTGGAATTGGAGACCGAGGCATAAAACAGCGCGAGCGGCCCGCGGGCCAGGATCGCCCCGCCACGGCCATTGGGGTGGAGTTGATCATCGCCTAGCGCCAACCCGCCCTCGAGGTCGATCTTTTCCAGGCGCAGGCTTCCGGAGGGGGAAACCGTGAAAAGGCGCATCTCGGGAGCCGTGCCGGGCCTTGCTATGCCCGTGTGCCGATCGCCAATAGCTGAAAAATTGCCGCTTCCCTGCTGGGCTGATGGAGAGAGGGGCCTGGCACCGTCAATGGAAATGGCGGTGGACACCAGGAATGCCGAGGGCCCTTCCACGGTGGAACCGACCGTGGAAACCATGATCTTGTCGACGGGCAGGGCAGGGTCGAACACGATGCGGTCGTGGTCGGGGCCGGCGTTGGCCATGGCGATGGCCTCCCGCAGCGAAACTCCGCCGTCATTGGGATCGACCACATCCCCGCCAAGGGTGACCACCAGGTCGGGCTTGGCCATCAGCTGAATGTTCTTCTGGGTTAGCGCACCGGATGTGCCGGTCGCCTGCACCAGGATGCTGTAGGTGGCATTGGCCTGGAAGAATTGCCCCGGTTGGATCTCAAGCCTGTCGCCCTGAACCTGAAACCGGTTGTTGTCGGTGTCGCCCGTACCCTGCGCGAGCGAGAAGGAAAAATTCTGCGGCGTGGTGGATCCGCTGACGGAAAAGGTGCCGATTTGCTGCCCGCCCAACAATCCCTTGGCGAAAGTGAGGCTGGAAAGGGCGATGTCGAGGGCCGGGACCATGCGGTCCTCGAGTATTTCCAATAACAGGGGCAGTCCCGGCATCCGGCGCCGGGCGGCATGGATTCTGCGTTCTGCTCCCGACCCGAAGGACATCAGTCACCCGGTAGCACTTTCAAGGGATACCACCAAATCTCCCCATGCTTAATTTTTATATCACATACATTCGCAAATGAACCATAGGTTAATTCGGGAAACATCACAAATGAAATTGAAAAAAGACAGAGCTTTTCGTCGGTAAACGGCCCCAAGGCGACCCATTTGATGGATCACGGGGATCGGGGGGTCAGCCCATGACCCGGTCGACGGCGCATTCGCGCGCCCTTTGCACCAGCATGGGATCGGGCCCCTTCCAATCCATGAAGGCGTCATCCACCTCGGGAGGCCTGACATTTCCGAATGCCGCATCATTCGATCCGTCGAGCGGAACGGCCCACACCGGCAGGGCGGACTCGCCCTCGGCGCCATCGGCCCGAACCTCGGTCCGGCGCGGAGAGGGCGGAATCGTGAGTCCGTTGCCCGGGTTGTCGATGGCCGGGCCCGCGATCATCCGGCATCGCGGGCGCGGAATCTCGTCGTGGCTGGCGTAAAACTGGACAGGGCCGTTTTCCGCCGCCGGTCCGGCGACTTCGCCGTCAACCCGAAATTCCAAGGCCCGGGCAACCGTACCAATCATCCTGAAGAGCGACCGAACCATCGCGACTGTCTCCAGAACCCGGCCTAGGGAAATGGCTTCACAAGTTGGGGATATCGAGCCACGGTTTTTTTTCCAATGGCAAAGCAAGACAAAAGCGGCGATTTTTCTTTCGTTCGTGAGATAGGCTGAAGAAGAGTGGGCTCGGGAGGAACATCGATGGCTGTCGTCATGTGCGCCTGCGGGGTGATGGTTGACGCCCGCGCCGAGCAATGTCCGCAATGCGGCAAGCCGGCAAAGTCGAATTCCACCGGCACACTCGCCGACGATCCCAGCACCATGCCGAGGGTGAACGACACGCTCGCCGAGGAATCGACAAGCCTCTCGGCCCATTCCGGAACCCTCGTCGATTCAAGGGCTGAAAGCGTGTTCTCCGGAAGGGCCGAAAGCGTGTTCTCCGGAACGATCGCCGAAACGCCCGAGCCCAAGGCCTTTTCGCGGTCCGTTCCCCGGGCTGAACCGCCCCCGGCCGAAGACTCCAAGGCGACGGCGCCCACCCTGGCCATGGCCCCGGGTGGGTCGGCAGATCCGGGGGCCGCGTCGGAATCGGCGGCCAGCCATCCCACGCTCGAGCGACCGACGGCGGAATCCGGGGTTACTCTCGACAAGGCGCCGGAAACGGGAACACTCGCGGCCGAAGAATCCGGCACGGGAACGCTGGCGGGAGACGCCACCGTCGCTCCCTCGGAAAGCCGCATGGGTTTCCCCGCCTCGTTCAACCACGAGATCATCTCGGAACTGGGGCGCGGCGCGATGGGGGTGGTTTACCGGGCGCGGCAGAAAGGCCTCAACCGCCTCGTCGCGCTCAAGATGATCCTCGCGGGAGGCATGGCCGGGCGGTCGGAACTGGTCCGGTTCCAGGCCGAGGCCGAAGCCGTCGCGGCCATCGACCATCCGAACATCGTCAAGATCCACGAGGTCGGTTCGTTCGACGGCAAGCCTTACTTCTCATTGGAATTCGTTTCGGGCGGAACCCTCGACGGCCGCATCGGCGACAAGCCTCAAGACCCGCGCGAGGCGGCCAGGCTGACGGTCCAGGTGGCGCGCGGCATGGCCTTCGCCCACCGGCGCGGCATCGTCCACCGCGACCTGAAGCCCGCGAACATCCTGCTGTCGCTGCCTGAGGGCGCCGACCCGACGCGGGTTCCGCTTGGCGATTGCGTGGCCAAGGTGAGCGACTTCGGCCTGGCCAAGAAGGTGGACGACGACTCGGGACGCACCCGCGACGGCGCCATCATGGGAACGCCCTCTTACATGGCGCCCGAGCAGGCGATGGGCCGCAACAAGGAGGTGGGCCCGGCGGCCGACATCCACGCCATCGGCGGCATCCTGTACGACATGCTCACCGGTTCTCCGCCGTTCCGCGGCACGACGGTAATGGACACGATCCAGCAGGTGATCAACCGCGACCCGCCCTCCCCCCGCGTGGTGCTCGACACCGTGCCCCTCGACCTGGCCACGATCTGCCTGAAATGCCTCGAGAAGAACCCGGCGAGGCGGTACGCGACGGCCGACCTGCTGGCGGAAGACCTCGAGCGCTACCTGCGGGGCGAGCCGATCCTCGCCAGGCCGACGCACTGGACCGAGCGTCTGGCGAAGTGGGCGAGGCGCAAGCCGGCCCAGGCGGCGCTGGTGGCCTCGGGCGCCCTGTTCGCCTTGCTGGCGGCCGGTTCGGGTTACATGGTGGCGGGGTTCGAGGCCGAGAAGGCCCGGATGGCCCGCGAGGATGCCGACCGGCAGGAACGCGAGGCCGAAACGCAAAAGGCGCTCCGCGAACGCGCGGAACAGCAAAGGCAACTGGCCGAGCAGCGCCGCGAACTGGCGCAAGGAAACTTCCAGCAGGCCTGCCGGGCCGTCGACTCGCTGCTCGACCGCATCGGGGGGGCCCGGCTGGCCCACGAGCCGAGGCTCGAGTTGCTGCGCCGCGAGCTGCTCAACGAGGCGGCCCAGTTCTACAGGCGATTCCAGGATGCAGATGGCGGAGACGACCCCGCCGTGGCCCTTCAGCAGGCCTCGATCCTGAGGCACCTGGCGGGCGTCTCGTCGCTCATGGGCGACAAGGGGGAGGCCGAAAACCACCTGCGAACCGCCCTGTCTCGCCTCCAATCGGTGGAACGGGATGACTTGGCCGGCCGCTGGATCGACGAGGCCATCGAGACGCGGCAGGCCCTTGGCGAACTCCTGGTGGAGAGGCGGGCCCTGTCGGAGGCGCGGTCGGTGCTGGCCGCGGCGATGGACCTGGCCAAGCGCCATCCGGACAAGGTGAAGGCGGAGGTGTCGCAGCTCAAGCTCGACGCCGCCGAACTCGAGCGGTCCGATGGCAAGCCCGAGGCCGCCGCCGCGATGCTGGATTCGGCGATCGCGGAGCTTTCGGCCCGCGCCGAGGACGGCGAGGCCTCGGCCGCCGCCCGAACCGCGCTGAGGCTGGGCAACGCGATGGTCTCCCGGGCCCGGCTGGCCGGCGAGGCGGGAGACCGCAAGTCGGCGGCGGCCTGGCTCGACCAGGCCGTGAGCCGGGCCGAAAAGCTGCTCGAGAAGTCGGCCAAGCTGCCCGAGGCGAGGGTTCTGATGTCGGCGGCGCTCGTGGCCAGGGCCGACCTCCTTCGCGACGAGGCGCCGCCCCGCGCGGCCGCCGACATGGCCAGGGCCTCCGACACCCTCGAGAACCTCGTCGCCGACTTCCCCTCCACGCCGGAATACCGTCAGCAGCAGGCGGCGCTCCTCGTGAGCCTCGCGAATTTCCACCTGGCCCAGGGTGATTCGGCGCTCGCCGAGACCACCCTCGACAGGGCCCTTTCGGTGAGGGAGGACCTCACCCGGCGCGTCCCCTGGGTTCCCGAATACGACCGCCAGCTCGCCGGCGCCCTCAACGACCGCGGCCTGCTGTTCCAGACGGCGCGGAGGCTCGACAGGGCCGAGAAAAGCTACATCGAATCTGAGAAAAGGCTGCGTTCCCTGATGAAGGCCCATCCCGAGGCCTCCGACTACCGCCAGGAACTCGCCAAGACGCTCCTGAACCTCTCGGCGCTCCGCATCCAGCAGAAGCAGCCGGAAACCGCCGAACCGCTCTCGGCGGAGGCCATCGCGCTGCTGGCGGGGCTGGTGGAACGGTTCCCGGGGGAACCGGCCCGGCGCGTGGAACTCGCGCGCGGCCTTTCCAACGCCGCGGTCAACGCCCAGTTGGCCGGTTCGCCCGCCAAGGCCATGGAACTCGACCTCAAGGCGCTCGAGGCCCTCGCCGAGGCCAGGCGCCACGAGGACTCAACCGACATTTCCTATCTCATGGCGACAACGGGCACCCACCTGGGCGACCTGTTGGACGAGCGGGACGGGATCAGCGCGGCGCTGCCGACCTACGAGAAGGCGCTCGGCGAGCTGAGGAAACTCGCCGGCGCGAAGTCGGCGCGCCCCGAGTTCGTCAGGCGCCTCGTCGAGGAACTCAACGAGATCGGCTTCCGCCTGGCGCGCGCCGACTCGCTCGAGATGGCCCGGGCCTTCTGGCTCGAGTCGCTCGAGGTGATCCGCGCGAAAAAGGAAACCGATCCTTCGGAAAACCTGTCCGATCCCGCCTCCCGCCTGGCGGCCAACCTCGGGGCGCTGGCTCAGGCCGAGAAGGCGAAGGGCCGCTTCGACGACGCCCACGCCCTGCTGGCACGGGCGCTCGAGTTGAGGCGCGACAGGCTCGTCGAGTTTCCTTCCGCCGCGGCGGGGGCCCTCGAGATGGCCAGGGCGGAACTGCTCGAATCGGCCTGGCGCGAGGAACGCAACAAAAGGCGCGAGGCCCTGGCGGCGGCCACGCGCGCGGCCGGGCAGGCGGCGCGCGGACTGGCGGCATCCAAGGATGCCGATCCGGCCGTCCGCTCCGGACTCACCCAGGCAGCGGGCGAGTGCGCCCGGTTGCTCGCGGGATCGAAGGGGGATACCGAGGCGGCGGGCAGGCTGGCCTCCCTGGCCAGGGCGGCGCGCGAGTCCGGCCAGAGGCAGGCATCACTGGCCGTCATCGAGGCCTCACTCAAGGCCGGACTCGAGAACGAGGCATGGGACTGGCTGGCCCAGCTCGACAAGGACGGGTTTGCCGATGGCTCATGGATGAAGCGCGTGGTTCCCGGTGAACCGCCGGCCGGGCCGAGGCGGGACCTGCGCGCCCGCTGGCTCAAGGCCCCTTGAGCGCGCCGCCTTCGGGCAGCGTCCTCGCCAGGCGGATGCCGAACACCGCGCGCATGGCCTCGCCTTGGCCCATCGGCGACAGCAGTCCCCGGTACGACGAGGCCGACAATTCGGGCAGGGACAGCAGGGAAGTTCCGCGCATGAGCAGGCGGTCCGTCGGGGCGTAACCCGCGGCGTCGACGGAAAACTGCCATGCCTCATCGTCGATGATGGTTTTCCGCATGGCGGCCAGCCTTGGTCCGCCGCAGGTGAGCGACCATTGCCAGGTGTTGGCCCCCGCCATGTCGAACATCCCGAAGGCGTTCGGCCTGGCCGACGCCACCGCGTCAGGCGCCACCGAGATTCCTCCGGGGTAGGCGCCGTACCGGTCGAGCATGAACCTGTCGCTTCCCCAGTGCCAGCGGGAGGTGGTGCCGGCGCGCCAGGCGTACTCGCATTCCCAATCGGTCGGCAGGCGGTAACCCGGCCGCGAAAGGAATCCCTTGGGCATGGCCAACAGCCCCAGGGAACCATCGGGCACGGCCATCCGGTCCTCGGTGATCCCCTCGCGCGCCGACAGCCAACGGCAGTAGGCGAAGGCGTCGGACAGGCTCACGCCCCGAACTGGGGCGTCGGGGTGGATATCGTCGTTGCCCGGGGGCAGTTCGGGTCGGAACAACCGGTATTCCCTGCGCGTCACCAGCTTGGTGGCGATGGCGAACGACCTGGGAATCACCACCTCGGCGGCCCGCGGCATCGCCCCGTTGGCGATGATCAGGTCCGGTGTCGCGGGCAACACCAGCGCGGATCCGTCGATCTTGACGGGGCCGCGCACCTCGAGCCAAGACGCCGCGCCCGGCCCCGCGCGCCAGCCGCGCCCCCCGGCGGCGGCGAAAGGGGCATGGCCGGCCATGGCCTCGTCCACCTCGCGGCCCCGCCCGAACCGGCGGCGCAAAAGCCATTCCAAGGCTCCGTGAACTCCCGGATCGGGATGCGACCGGAAAGCCTCGAGAAACCGGCCCAGCGACTTGCCAAGCCGGCGGTTCAGCGTGCCGGAATCGTAGTCGCCAAGGGCCAGGACGATCCCCGAGACCACCCCGGGATCCCCGTGTGAAAGCCATGCGGCCAGTTCGGCCGGGTCGGGAACGGCTGTATGCAGCAGCCTGATCAGCTCCGTCCTCACCGTGGGATCGGGACCATAGGCGAGCGCGCGCAGCGATTCGGCGTCTCCCAAGGCGATGGCCATGGCGCGCAGGGCCGCCTCACGCGCCGGTTCCAACCGCGCGGCACGCCAGCGGCCGATGGCGGCCAGCGCGCGCTCCCTGTCCGTTTTCAGCACGGGAACGAGCGTTCCGGGCAGCGGCGAACGCGAGCGCATCATCCTGTCGACCACCTTTTCGGGGTCGTCGCCGACCAAGGCCGCGATCACCTGGTATGCCGCGGCCTGCTCGACCGGCGAGGCGTCGGGCTTGGCGGCCATGCCGCCGACGACATCGAGAAGGGGGCCGGCGCGGGGGGCCAGCAGCGAGGCGAAGACGCGCGCCCGGACGGGAGTTTCCGCCAACAGCTCATTGGCCACGCGGGAGTCGAGCGATGCCCACGCCGCGTTCGTCGGATCGAGCCCGGCCAGCATGGAGGCGACGCCCAGCGCCGGGCCGGACCCTTCGGAATCGCGGATGGCGCCCCAGAACGACTTCACGATTTCCTGTTCGGGAGGGTGGCTCTCGAAGGCGCCCGCCATGATGGAAAGCAGCGCCGGTTCACCGCTTTCGGCGATCCCGAGCAGGATTTCAGCGTTGGCGTTCTCCGGATACAGGAACAGGACCAGGGCTCCCCGCCCCCGGACATCGATGCCCGGATCGGCAAGCCAGTCGCGGGCCATCCGGCGCGCCGTTTCGCCCCCGCCCTTCAGGGCGTCCAGGATGTCGGCGGCGCCGTCGGCGCTGGCGGACAGCAACGCGCGCAATAGTCCGCCGACGCGCTCCTCCTCCTGCCTCTGGTCCGCCAGCACGGTCATCCGGGCCACGGTCAGTGACCCGGCGACGACCGACACCGCCAGCAGCAGGCCCATGGCCCAGGCCGAGGCCGCCGCCGGTTTTCTCCGCACCCACTTGATGGCGGTTTCCAGCGCGCCGGGGGGACGCGCCGAAACCGGGCGGCCTTCGAGGAAGGCCTCGAGGTCGGCGGCCAGCGCCAGCCCGTCGCGATACCTGCCGGATGATTCCTTCGACAGGCACTTGAGGCAAACCTGTTCCAGGTCGCGCGAGCAGGAAGGCACCAGCACGCAGGGAGAAACCGGCTCGTCCCTCAGCAATTGGGCCACCACCTCGGCCACGGCGGCCCCCTGGAAGGGAACGCGGCCGGTGATCAGTTCGTAAAGGATCACGCCCAGCGCGTGGACATCGGCGGCAGGGCCCACCTGGCCTCCGCGCTCCGCCTGCTCGGGCGCCATGTATAGGGGCGTGCCGACAAGCTCGGCGGAAAGCTCCAGCGGACCGTCGCCCATGATCCTGGCCAGGCCGAGGTCGCCGATCCGGAGATCGTCGTGGCCAGGGCAGTCTCCCGGGAGCCGTTCTCGCGTGAGCAGGATGTTGCCGGGCTTGAGGTCGCGGTGAACCATTCCCTCGGCATGGGCCAGTCCCATCGACCGGGCCAGCGCCAGCGTGATTCCCGCGGCCTGCCTCGGGGCCAGCGCGCGGCGCGCCACCCAACCGGCGAGGGTGCCACCGGCGCAGTACTCCATCGCCAGCCATGGCCCCCGAGGCGATTTACCGGCGGAGAACAACCGGACGAATCCACCGGCCTTCAGGTTGGCCTGAACCCTGGCCTCGGCCTCGAGGCCTTCGGCTTCCCCGGCGCCGTCCCCGCGTCCGGCGCGCAGCACCTTGAGCGCCACTTCCCGGCCGGTTCCCTCCTCGCGGGCCAGGAACACGCTGCCGTTGGATCCGGCCCCCAACAACCTGAGCACCTCGAACGAGCCGACGCGCCCGCCCTGAAGGATCGACTCGTTGAGACCGGCACCCGCTTCGCGCGGCCGGGTTGCCGCGGGATCTTCGCCGGGCAAACTTGCCTCGCCAGCATGCCGGGTGATTCCGACCCTGCGGGTCTCGGGGTTGTGGGAGCTTTGGCCGGGATTTCCGCTGTCCGCCATCGGAGGGCCGCCCGCGATTTCAATGGATTTTAATGTCAACATACCAGTCCGGAACCTACCGACGAGAAGGTTCTTCCCGGCAACCCACACATTTCTAAAATTGAATGAAATGGCCGCCTTGGCCAGCGCGACCGTCACGACCCGCATCTCCCGACCCGACAGCCGCCAATCGCACCACCCGGTGGCGCCCCGCATGGCGAAGTCGGGCCCCGCTTCCGATGGGAAGGGGAGTGGAAGGCCCGGGGATGGAGTCCCTCATGTCCAGCATGGTTCCGAATCGACGGACGGCGATGCAGGTTCTCGGCGCCGCCGCGACCCTGCCCGCCATGCAGGGCCAAGCCTTGGGCAAGCCCAGGCCCGACGGCGGCATCCGGGGCAAGATGTCCGGCGCCAGGGCCCTGGTGGAAACCCTCATCACCGAGGGAACCGGGTGCGTGTACGGCATACCGGGCGCCCAGGAAAACGAGTTCTGGGACGCGATGAAGCAGGCGGGACTCCCCTACCTGCTCAGCACGCATGAGTATGGCGCCGCCTGCATGGCCGACGGCTATGCCCGCAGCACCGGCAGGCCGGGAGTCTTGGCCGTGGTTCCCGGGCCGGGCGTCACCAACGCGGCGACCGGCCTGGGAGAGGCCCTGCTCGACAGCGTGCCCATGGTGGCGCTGGTGGGCGATGTGGCCCGGGGGGAAAAATACCGCCCCTTCCAGGTGCATGAGATTCCCGCCCACCTTGTCCTGGAGGGCGTCACCAAGAAGGTGCTCCACTGCCCCGATGCCGGCAGGATCCCGGCGGTGGTTCGCGAGGCGTTCCGCCTGTCGATGGATGGGGAACCGGGCCCCGTTGGCGTGATGATCCCGTACACGCAACTGGTCGACTCGCACCGCTACGACGAACCCGGCCCGCTGCCCCGAGCCCTGGCCTGGGACCAGGAAGGCTTCGACCGCGCCGTGGCCTGCCTGTCGGACCGCCGGTGCCGCGTGGGCCTGTTCGTGGGCCAGGGATGCCTCGACCACGCTCCCTTGGTGGCCCGCGCCGCCGAGATGCTGCAGGCCCCCGTCGCCACCACGGTTTCGGGCAAGGGCGCCATCGACTCGTTCCATCCGCTTTCGGTCGGGTGGGGATACGGCGCCGCGGCGAGCGCCGTCGCCGAGAAGGCCTTCGCCAAGCTCGACATCGTGCTGGCCATCAGCGCGCGCTACAGCGAGGTGTCCACGGGTTTCTACTCCATTCCCGAGCACAAGTGCGTGATCCAGGTGGACAGCAGCGCCGACAACATCGGCCAGGTGGTGAAGGTGGCCGCCGGGGTGAATGCCGACGCCGGGCTGTTTCTCGATCGCCTGCTGGCCGAAGAAGGCCGCCTGGCCAGGCCATTCAACGCGCACCTGCACAACGACATCGCCAAGTGGAGGCATCAGCAGGAGAAGGAGTTCCAAACCCGGCACGCCCGCCGCAAGCAGGCGGGCGTCGACCCCATGGACCTCGTGCTGGCGCTGCGCGAACGCAGGGCCTGCGACTCGCTCATGTTCGTGGATGTCACCATCTCCGAGCACTGGGCCGCCGAGGCCGTCCATGCGCGCCAGCCCCGCACCTACTTCAACCCCACCGACAACCAGGGGATGGGATGGTCGATCCCCGCGGCGATCGGGGCGGCGCGGGTGAACCCCGGAAGGCAGGTCTTCACGCTCACGGGAGACGGCTGCTTCCTGATGGCCGGGCAGGAAATCTCCACCGCCGCGCGCGAGAACCTGCCCGTGGCGTTCTTCATCATCGACGACCACGCCTACCACTACATGCAGGCGCTGCAGCAAAAGGCGTACGACCGCACCACGGCGACCCGACTGGCCCGCCTCGACTACGAGGCCCTGGCCCGGGGATATGGCGTGGGCTACATGGAGATCGGGCCCGCCGACAACCTGCACGCGGCGGTGGATGCCGCCCTGGCCGGCCAAGGCCCCCTCTTGGTGCGCGTGGTGGCCGAGTACACCGACCGCCCGGTCCGCTGGCTCGACGCCACCCGCAAGCGCTATATCAGCGAGCTTTCCGTGGCCCAGAAGACGCGGTTCCTGACCCGCCTCGGCTCAAGGGCCCTGCAACTGCGCGACCGCAGCGACTGACCCCCGGTGCCGCCATGCCACCCGTCATTGTCGTCGGCGCCGGGCTAGCGGGCCTCAACTGCGCCCGCATCCTAAGGCGAGCGGGCAGGCGCGTGCTGCTGCTGGAGGCCGGCGACCGCGTGGGCGGCCTCGTCGCCACCGACACCGCGCGCGGCCACCGGATCGACCGCGGCTTCCAGGTGCTGCAGGCGGCCTACCCGGAGGCGAACGCCGCGCTGCATTACGGCAGCCTCCGCCTGCGCCCTTTCTATCCAGGCGCCTTGCTCCGCCACCAGGGCCGCTGGCGACTCTTCGCCGACCCGTGGCGCCGGCCGGTCGCCTCCCTGGCATCCCTGTTCGGCGGCCCCGGCGGGCTGATGGACAGGTTGCGGGTGGGCTGGCTGCGCCTCGGCGTCTCGGCGGAAAGGCTCGACCGGCTGCTTTCACGGCCCGACATGGCCACCGGCGACATGCTCCGGAAAGTCGGCTTCTCCGACGAATTCATATCCGGATTTTTCAGGCCCCTTTTTGCCGGTATTTTCCTCGAACCCGGCCTGGCCACCTCGAGGAGGGTGTTCGACTTCGTCTTCCGCATGATGGCGCTGGGCCCCGTGTGCCTGCCCGAGGGGGGAATGGGAAAGATTTCCTCGCAGTTGGCGATGAACCTGCCCCGCCAGTCGATTTGGCTACAATCGCCCGTCGGTTCCGTCGAGGCGGGGGGCGTCAGGCTGGCAAGCGGGCGCTGGCTCGACGCCGGGGCCGTGGTCGTGGCGTGCGCGATTCCATCGCTCACCGGATTGCCGGAAAGGCGGTGGCTGCCCGTCACCCAGGTGGCGTTCACGGTGGAGAAATCGCCTTTGTCGCTGCCGATACTGGCGCTCAATGGGGATGGGACCGGGCCCGTCAACCATTTGGCGGTTCCCAGCCTGGTGGCACCGGGTTACGCGCCACCGGGCCGGCACCTCGTCTCGGCGAATGTCGTGGGGGAACGGGCCGGGGACGACGACGCGCGGTTGCTGCCGGCGGTGGCTCGGCAGATGGCCGAGTGGTTTGGTCCGCAAGCCGCCTCATGGGAGGTGATCGCGGTTCACCGCGTCCTGAAGGCGTTGCCCGCGCAATACCCCGGATCAGGAGATGAGGATGGCGAGGGAACAATGGTGCGGGGGGTAAGGGTTCTCCGCGCGGGCGGACATCCGGCCTCCATCCATGGGGCCCTGAGGGCCGGCCGATTGGCCGCCGAGGCGATCCTTGGGAAAACGCGTTAGGGCCAAAAAACGGTCCCCGGATTTCCGGGGACCGCATCATCAACAAGGTTGTCGGGAATGAATCCCGTTCTTGAATGATTAGGGAAGGTTCACCGGTTCGCCGCCGGCCTTGGAACCGGCCGCGGCGTAGGCGAGGGGAGTCACGCTACTGGAAAGAAACCTTACAGATGCGTCACTCAGGAGGAAATTGGCTCCCCCGGAGTGCGAACTGTTGAAAGCCAAGTCCATTGTTGCAACGGTCGTACTGTTGATAGGGTATACCGTGCCGTTAAGGCCGCCGGTAACACGGAAATAGTTGTGTTGCCGTCCGCCAGAAACCGTCGCGGTAATGTACGGATTGCCGCCGGCCCAAATTGGGGTATTGGCAGCCGTGAGACCATAGTTTGTGCTTCGGAGTTGGCCAGCAACTTCACCAAGAAGGATTGTGTTGCTGGTGCCATCGGTGATGGAGGCGATGTTGTTGGCCCAGCTTTGGGTGGGATTGTTGGCCTGGACAAGAACTCCATTTTGAATGCTACCGTCTGCGGTAGCGAAGTTGATGGCGGCAATAGGGTTTGCCGACATGTTGATTCCGTTACCCATGCAGGCAAGGTAATTGGTTTTGCCAAATCCCGCATTCCTGGTGGTGGCAGCCCACGCATCGCTTGGGCACATGAAGGTCTTGATGGGGGTTTTGGCCGCAGGGTAGGCCGCGCTTGTTCCCGCTCCATTAATGATGGCACTACGCCCCGCCACGGCGGCATCAGCAGTGAAAGGAGTAGTGGGTCCGAAAGAGTTGGCGCCACCGCCGGGAATGAAGATGGCAACGGAAGCGTCCGCTGAAGTAATGGCCGTGTAAAGAGCGGTTTGCTCGATATACGGAAGGGCTGTCACGCCCCAACCCCATTGACGGCTAAGGGTTCCAGGTTCACCCACGGGAAACTTCTGGTAGACATCGTGGTACGCCTGCAGGGCGATGCCAAACTGCTTGAGGTTGTTGCTGCAGCTCATGCGGTTGGCCGCTTCGCGCACCTTCTGCACGGCTGGCACCAAGAGGCCGATGAGCACGGCGATGATCGCGATCACCACCAGCAACTCAATCAATGTGAAACCTTTACGGTTTCCTTTCCCGAGTCTCACAGACATGACAAAAACTCCATTAGGATAATGTTAAGATGTGAGGACGACTTGTACTTTAAAATCTTTAAATGAGATAATCAACAGGCTTATGAAAAAAATGTGAAACATGAATCAGCTCTCATGAAACTGAAGGATGAAAAGATTGTCTCATAAATTAGAAAACACGAATTATTGAGCTTGAATTCTAGCCATATTCAAGGTGCAAGAATGCCATGAACCAGAAAATCCCGCCTTATCCATCCATGGCGTGGTTGTTGACGCTGGCGTTTTTCATGGCTAGCTCAGCCTGGGGCTGCGATTCCCTTCCAGCTGACTTTCGCCCGCCGCATCCGCTGGCGCCCTCCCTGCCCCAATTGTCCGACGCCGCGGAGGACGATCTCGACGCCCTCATCGACCGCTTCATGCTCTTTGACATCGGCAAGCTGCCCGGGCCCGCCGGCCTCAAGGCCCAAAAGGATTTCGAGGCCCTTGGCCCGGAGGCCATCCCCGCCCTGCTCCGCGGCCTTTCTCGATCCGCCCGCCTCGACCACGACTGCCCGGTCACCGTCATCGCCAAGAAACTCAGGCTAACCCTGCTGGCCAGCACCGACAGGAAACTCCTCGAATTCGCCCGCGATGAATCCGAATCGGTCGACCTGCGCAAGCACCGGGGCGTCGTCACCGCCCTTCGGGTGGCCATCACGGCCCACCTGGCCAAGCTCGACAGGGCCGGGACGCCCCAGCCACCCCCCTACCGCGACCCCAGGCTGGCCAAGCTTTCGCCAGACGAGATCAGGCGCGGGCTTGCCGCCAACCCCTCCGACGCCGACCTTGCCCACACGCTGCTCGGCGAATTGGCCAGCCGCGACGACCAGGCCGCCTTCGAGGTGCTCGTCATCGGGGCAGGCAGCACCTACCCCAACACCCGGCAGGTGGGCCGCAAGCACCTGCTCGACTGGGTTTCAAAGCGGCCCCGGCCCGAGATCAACCGCCTGCTGTCGCATGAGCAATCCGAAGCGCGCCGGGCGGCCGGGCTGGCATTGCTGGCCGGCGGCAAGGCCGCGGGCGAACCGGCCATCGCTCTCTTGAAGGATCCGGTGCCAGCCGTCAGGGAAGCCATTCATGCCGAACTGGTCCGCATGGCCCGGAAAGACCTGGCCGCCCCCGGGGACACGCCCGAAAGCCAGGCCCGCGCGGCGGATGCATGGAAGGCATGGTGGATGGGCCGGTGAAGCGACGCGCTGGCATCTCCCGAAAATGAAGGTAATATTCCAGAATCACTCCTCGGCACCGGTTTCTGGGGCCTTACATGAAATCCAACCGACGCGCCTTCCTCCAAGTGGCCGGTTCCTCATTCCTTGGCCTGGGCGCCGGCCACGCCAAATCGATCGAATCCCCAAAAAGCGTGATCCTGGTCCTGCTGACGGGCGGCGCCAGCCAGTTGGATTCCTTCGACCCCAAGCCCGAGGCGCCCGCGGAAATCCGCGGCGAGTTTGGCACCATCCCCACCACCCTTCCCGGCGCGCGCCTGTGCGAACACCTGCCGCTGCTGGCCGCGCGCATGCGCCACTGGGCGTTGGTAAGGTCGCTTTCCCACGGGGAAAATGGACACCTGCCGGGAACGCACCGCCTGCTCACCGGCAGTCCGATGCCGGTGCAGCGCGGCACCGACCTCGACAATGTGCTCTCAAGGCGCGACTGGCCGTGTTACGGCGCCGCGGTCTCGCATATCAGGAAGTCGGATAGCGGCGTGCCCGCCGGGGTGACCTTGCCGCACGGGCTCATCGAGGGCTCGCTGACATGGCCCGGCCAGCACGCTGGCTTCCTGGGGCCGGCGCATGATCCGCTGCTGGTGACGCAGGATCCCAACCGGCCCGACTTCCGCTTCGACACCCTCGAACCGCACGCGTCGGTGGGTGCCGAGCGGCTTTCGGAAAGGCAGGCCCTTTTGGGCAGCATCAGCCATGCCACCGATGCCCGGCCCCATCACGAGACGGCGTTCCGGATGCTGGGAGCCAGCCAGGTGGCCCGGGCCTTCCGCGTCGGTTCGGAGCCGGAACGCACCCGCGACCGCTACGGACGCACCAGTTTCGGTCAAACCCTGCTCCTGGCCAGGCGCCTTGTCAAGGCGGGGGTGAGCGTCGTGCAGGCCAACATGGGCATCGTGCAAAGCTGGGACACCCACAGCGACAACTGGGGCCGGCTGAAAACCCGGCTTCTGCCCTGGCTCGACCAGGGACTCGCCGCCCTAATCGACGACCTAGCCGACGAGGGCGGGCTCGAAAGCACCCTGGTGGCGGTGGTTGGGGAGTTCGGCCGCACCCCCAAGGTTTCCAGCCTTCCGGGGCAGCCCAAGCCCGGCCGCGACCACTGGGCCGCCTGTTATTCCGGGTTGTTCGCCGGGGCCGGGGTTCGGGGCGGCCAGGTGATCGGCAAGTCCGACAGCAAGGCGGCTTACCCGGTGACGACGGCCTACACCCCCTACGACATCGGCGCGACCATCTACCAGGTGCTCGGGATCGACCCGCACACGGAGATTGTCGACAGCCTGTCGCGGCCGATGGCCATCAACCGCGGAAAGCCGATGGAGATCCTTTTCCGGGGGGCCTGATTGTTGCGCGCCGGGTGGCGCCGGAAGCCCCGTCCCGTGTACCGTGGCGACAGCATGTCGCCCCCGCGCGCCGGAGTGATTTCGTTGAGTGACAAGCCTGCCACTGCCTGGTCCCGAACGGCCACGATCTTCGGCCTCGCCGTCGCCGCCTGCGTGATCGACCTGGTTTCCAAGGAGGTGGTGTTCGCCCGCCTGAGCGAGGGTTTGGAAAACCGCTCATGGGTGACCCTTGTCGCCCTTGGCGCGCCGGGAACCATGGAACCTGTGCCGGGGTTCCACCTCGACATCGCGTTCTCACGCGACGAATCGGGTCGGGTGGTGCCGTTCGTCAACCATGGCGCGCTCTTCGGCATGGGCGGATCGCAGTGGTGGGGCAACGCCTTCTTCACGATCATCAGCCTGGCCGCGGCGGTGGGGATCGGCATCTGGGTGACGCTGATGCGCAAGGCACCTGAATGGATCCTTGCCGTGGCGTTGGGCCTGATCCTGGGCGGCACGGTGGGCAACCTTCACGACCGGGTGATCCACGGCGGCGTGCGCGACTTCCTGCACTGGAACTACCTGTTCGACTGGCCCGTTTTCAACATGGCCGATGTGTTCCTGGTGACCGGCGCGGGCCTCCTCCTGCTTCATGTGAGCATCATGCCGGGAGAAGCGGCGGAGGCCGCGAAGGAGCCATCCGCGGGGGCATCCCCATGATTGAAACCAGCCCGGTCACTCCGGTGCTTCGCGCCACCGTTGGGGGCTCTTTCGTTTCTGTTATGGCTCATGTATTTGTTCCTTGATCGACTCGCCCCTCCCTGACATTCAACAACCTGGCGCCAGTTCAGAGGCCGCTCGCGGCGTTCGAGACTTGAAGGGCACGAAAGGGCTAACAGGATGGTGGCGGGTACTGGGGTCTTGAGCAGCTCAGTTATTTAAAGTTTGCTTTAACTTATGTATTTGAAAATGGCTCGAGGGCTCAACGCGACCCTGTTGACCCTGAAACACAGGCATTTTCTTTCCATCCCCGGCTTGAAAATCGGCCAACCCGACCTGAAATCATGCCGGTCAGCATGTTGGTCAGGGCGATTATTGCCAATTCGAACAGATGAGTTCGGCATGCCACTTGTGCGCAGCCCGGGAAAACCAGATTATCGCTACTTGTCCTTTTCATTTTGGAATTGAATCCCATGACGACCCGACTCGCCTCCTGCCTCAGCCTGGCCCTGATCGCCGCGACCTTCGCCGCCGCGGGTGACTTCTCCATCAAGGGTCCCGACAAGGACATCGCCGAGGTGGTCATCCGGGTTCCCGCTGGCAAGGACACCCCGGCAACGGCCAACGCCGTGGAACTATCGCCAGGGGGCATGGTTCCCGCCCAGTTGGAGGGACGGGATTCGGGCCCGGAAAAGCAACTGGTCTTCGTGGTTCCCGCGATCAAGGCCGGGCAGGATATTAAGGTGAAGCCCGTCACCATCAACCATGTGGCGGCGCCCCCGGCCTTCAAGTTCTCCGAATCGAAGGACGGCTTCCCCGAGCTGGCGATCGAATCGGCCGCGGGCAAGCGAACCATCCTCCAGTATTTCAATCCCAAGAGGGATCCCGCCGACCACTACTACACCTTCAAGCCGTTCCACAACCTGTTCGACCCTTCCGAAGGCAAGGTGATGCTCACCAACAGCTCGGCGAAGTCGGCCAAGGACGGGCAGTTTCCCCACCACAGGGGATTGTTCTTCGGGTTCAACCGGATCAGCTACGAAGGCGCCGACGGCAAGAAAAAAACCGCCGACATCTGGCACGGAACGGCCAATGTCTACTCCGAGCATGAGAAAATGCTGTCGACCGAGGCCGGACAGGTTGCCGGAACCCACCGCGCCCTCATCTCGTGGCATGGCGGCGACGGCAAGGTGTTCGCCGAGGAAACCCGCGAGGTGACGGCCTACAACGCCCCGGGCGGCACGCTCCTCGACTGGAGCACCGTCCTGGTTTCCAAGGCCGGCATCGTGCGCCTTGACGGCGACCCCCAGCACGCCGGCTTCCATTTCCGCGCCCACCAGGAGGTGGCCAAGAACGGCAAGGCCCAAACCTACTACCTCCGGCCCGACGGCAAAGGCAAGAACGGCGAGACCCGCAACTGGGACGCCAAGGGCCGCGACCCCAAGGCCGTGAACCTGCCATGGAACGCCATGAGCTTCGTGGTCGGGGACAAGCGCCACACCGCCTTGCGCGTCAACCATCCCTCCAACCCGGGGGAGACCCGGGGCAGCGAGCGGGAGTATGGGCGCTTCGGGGATTACTTCGAGTACGACCTGACGCCTGAAAAGCCTCTCAAGCTTCGCTACAGGGTCTGGGTGCAGCCGGGCGAAATGACCATGCCGCAATGCGAGGCGATCGCGCGGGCGTTCGTGTCGCCGCCCAAGGCGGAGTGACTGGTCCCCGGCGACTTCATGCCCCTTCTTTGCCAAGGTGGGGGCGCCCGTCAAGCCTCGATCCCTGAACTAAGCCGGAGGTTCATCAGCTTTCCGGCTTCGGGAGCCCAGTTCCGCCACCGCGTTTCCCAAGAGCACGAGCGCGCCGCCCGCGACAAGGGGCGCCGTGAGCGCGTCGTGGCCGATCAGGCAGGAAAAGAAAGTCGAGAATACCGGTTCCAAAAGGTAAATCAGCCCGGCGCGGGTGGCATCGAGGCGCGGCTGGCAGAGGTTCATCCACCAGAAGCCCCACAGCGTGGGCAGGCCGACAAGCAGCGCCAGGTCGAGGGCGACCCACGGGTCGGAAAGCGTGGCGGCGAGAAAACCGCCGGTCTCGGTCCAGCCGACGGCGGGTGCCATCGCCAGCGACGCCGCCAGCGTGAGCGTGGCGATGGCCAGGAAAAACCCGGCCGTCAGGCGGCCGGCGTCAGCGCCCCGACCGAGCCTGTCGAGCACCACGATCTGCGCGGCGAACATCACCGATGCCGCCAGCGTAAGCCATTCCCCGGCCCCAAGCCTCCAGCCGCCCTCCACGAGCAGCACGCCGCCGGCAAGGCTGAGAGCCAGGCCGACGAGGTTGGCCCGACCGACAGGCGCGCCCGTGGCCACGAACGCCAGCACCGGAACCCACAGGCTGGCCAGGCCGGTGAAGAAGGCGCACAGTGCGGGGGTGGTGAAGGCCAGGCCCCACAGTTGCAGGAACAGTCCCAGGCCCATCGCCACGCCGACCAGGGCGCCGGCCATCCAGCCATGGCCCGGCTTTGCCCGGGCCACCATCAGCCCGAATACGGTGAAGCCCGCCGTCATGCGGATCACCATCAGCAGCAGCGAGGCGAGCGACTGGCGGAGGAGATCATCCCCGGTCCACTCGCGGGCGCGAACCTGCCAATTGCGCATCAGCGAAAACGAGAGGCCCCAGAATACCGTCACGATTCCCAGCCCGATGGCGGGATGGCGGGTGGCGAAGGCGGCAAGCATGAATCAGCGGAAGCCCGCGGCTTCGCGGCGGAGCGACTCGATGCCGTTGACCAGTTCCTGGATGTGCTCGCGGCCCATGCGGCCCCCCGCGGCGATGCGCACCTGGGAGCGGGCGTCAATGACAACGAGGTTGGGAACACCCGCCGCCATGCCGAACGACTGGCGCATCGAGTCCTCGCAGTCGAGCCAGACGGGGCAGTCGGGGCTGGCCTTGCGGAACTCGCCGCGCAGGATCCCGCGGACAAGCGACGGAACCTTGCCGATCACCGCCACGGGCACGGCATGCACATCCGGGCAACGGGCGCCGGCGGGGAGTTCGGCGATGGCCAGCGGCGGGGCCTTGCGGGCCTGGGAGGCGGGCAGGTTGCGGGCCTGCGGATGGAACGACAGGTGTAGCGACTCGCCGATGAGCTTGTTCTGCTCGGCGCTTTCCCGGTCTCCATAAATGAGAACGAGGATGTCGCCCTGGAACCCGGTGAGCTTGTGGGGGCGCTCGAACTGGTCTTCAAAGGCCAACGCGGGCGCGGGCGCGGGCTTGAGTGAAACCACGCGGGCTTCGGGCGACTGAGCCGACGCGCTTGCGCCCCACGCGAACACCAGGGCCAATACCACGCTCCAAGCCTTCCGGACTCTCATGGGATCCCCCGGGGTTGGCGGCCGGCCGGGCGACGGGTGAGGAACGCCATGGCCACGACAAGGAACACGAAGCTGTAGGCGTAAACAACGGCGGCGCAGAGCGCGGCGCGGCCGATGCCGGCGCCTTGCCAGGTGGCTGCCTCGAGTCCGCGCAGGGCCCAGGCGGTCGGCATGATCCAGCCGAGGTCGCGCACCCACCAAGGCAGCAGGAACGCCGGCAGCCAAAGGCCTCCCACCAACGAGACCGCGAGGATGACGAGGATGGCGATGCTGCGCGCCCTCCCCTCGCTTCTGCCGAGGCTCGCCACCAACAGGCCGCACGACGCCGCCAGGCATGAAACGGCCAGGGCCACCAGTATCAGGCCCGCGATCGAACCCTTGACGGGAACGCCGAACACAAGCCAGGCGCATCCCAGCGTGAAGGCGATCTGCATGAGGGCGATGACCATCGTGGCGAGGGCGCGACCGGCGATGATGGCCGTGGGGGAGGCCGGCGAGGAGGCCAGCCGGCGCCAGACGCCGCCGGCGCGCTCGCGCAGAAGCAGCAGGCCGCAATCCATTCCCATGAACAGGAGGTACTGAAGCGTCATGCCGCAGAAACTGTGGCCGAAGACGGCGCCATCCTGGTCGGCGGGGGTGGCCGCCTCGCGGACAATCCCGAACCGGTTTTCGAGCATGTCAACCAGGCCGGCGCCGCCCGCCTGCGGCAGGATGGACCGGCCGGCCTCACGCAGGATCGCCTCGGTGGCGATGCCGGCGGCCCAGTTGGCTTCATAAAGGCATCCGGGGGCGTGCCGCATCCGCGGCCTTTGGCCCGGGGCACCGCCTCCGAAGCCCTCCGGCAGGATAAGCACGACCGCCACCTGCTGGGACAGCAGGCAATCCTCGATTTGTGATGCCGACAGCGAGCGGACCGCCAGGTGCCGGTGCCCCCTCAGCGCCTCGGCCACGCCGCCGCACATCGCCGAGCCATCCTCCACGACAAGGCCCATGGCCACCCGTTCGACCTGCCCCCGGCTGCCGTTGCGAAAAATAAAACCGAAGAGCGCGGCCAACGCCACGGGAACCAGGAATGCCAGCATCGCCCCGCGCCAATCGGCCCGGAAGAGCATGAGGTCCTTGACGGCGACATCGCGCGCCACGCGGAACCAGGAAAACATCTCAGGCCGCCTCCGCCCGTCGGGCCGAAGGTGGTGGAATCCGTGTGGAATTGTCGGACACCATGGATGTGCGCATGATCTCCTCGAGCACCGTGGGGGCCTGTTCGCCGGTGAAATAGCCGGTCCGCGAGCGATACTGCCGGGTCAGGTCGTCGAGGGTTCCCTCCATGGCCAGGCGGCCCTCCCGGAGGATGGCGACGCGGTCGCACAGGGCCTGGGCCTCGTCGAGATGATGGGTGGCCAGCACGACCGCCACTCCCTGTCGCCTGAGCCTGCGGAGGACATCGAAGATGGCATCGCGCGAGGCGATGTCGAGTCCGACGGTCGGTTCGTCGAGGAGCATCAGGCAGGGCTGATGGATGAGGGCGCACGCCAGGTTGAGCCGCCGCTTCATGCCGCCCGAGAAAGTGGAGGGGCAACGGTCAGCCTGGTGGGTGAGGTGAACGAAGTCGAGGGCATCGGCGACCCGCTCGCGAAGCTTGTGACCGTGAATTCCCTGGATCCGGCCGAAGAACATGAGGTTGTTGAAGGCGCTCAGTTCCTCGTAAATGGCCAAGTCTTGGGGGACATACCCGATTTTCCGGCGGTACTCGGCGGGTGAGTCATCCTCGGAAACACCATCCACGCGCACCGTTCCGGTGCCGCGGACTCCATGTCCCGCCACGGCGGCCATTGTTGTGCTTTTTCCCGAGCCGTTGGGCCCCAGCAAGGCCAGGATATGGCCGGCGGGCAATTCGAGGTCGAGTTGATCCACCGCGCGCCGGGCACCGTACCAGACCGTGAGTTGGCGGATGCTCAACACGCCTGCTGCCATGGTGCCACCTCTCCCGGCAAAAACCTGATTCCATGCCGTCCCGTTAATGGATCGGGTGCGCGGGCAAGTCAACAGGTTCGTGCCTCTTGGCCGGGGAAATCAAGTGGACTTGGCAAGAGAGGATGCTCTACCAATAACGAATAAGGTCCTTGGCGCGTCATGCCCGGCCCGTCTGGAGTCCCAACATGCCTCGCGTCGTCATCGTTGGAGCCGGTCCCGGAGGCCTTGCCTCGGCCATGCTCCTGGCACGGGCCGGGGCGGATGTCACGATCCTCGAAAGGCAGCCGCATGTGGGCGGCCGCACCAGCAGCCATGGAAGCGGCGGCTACACATTCGACCTGGGCCCGACATTCTTCCTCTACCCCCGCGTGATCGAGGAGATTTTCCGCGCCTGTGGCCATGAACTGCGCGACGAGGTCGAGATGGTCCGCCTCGATCCCCAATACCACCTTGTGTTCGGTGGCGGCGGGTCGATGCGCGCCACCCCCGACATCGCGAGGATGGAACGGGAAATCGCCTCCGTCAGCCCGGCCGACGCCCCGATGTTCCGCCGGTTCATGGAGGAGAACCGGGTCAAGATGGAGCGCTTCCGTCCGGTCTTGGAAAAGCCGTTCCATGGCCTCGGCGATGTCATGACCTGGCCGATGATCCGCCTGCTTCCCCTGTTGAGGCCATGGCTCTCCCTCGACCAGGAACTGGGCCGGTACTTCTCCGACCCCCGCGTGAAGCTGGCCTTCTCGTTCCAGTCGAAATACCTCGGGATGTCGCCGTTCAACTGCCCGAGCCTTTTCTCGATCCTGAGTTTCCTCGAATACGAGAACGGCGTTTTCCACCCGATGGGAGGCTGTGGGGCCGTGAGCCAGGCGATGGCCCGTCTCGCCACCGACGCGGGAGTGAAGATCAGGCTCGGTGAGGCCGTCGAATCGCTCGAGTTTGACGGCCGCAGGATCGTCGCGGCCAACACGGCGCGGGGACGATACGCCTGCGACCGCATGGTGGTGAACGCCGACTTCGCGCACGCCATGACCAAGTTGGTGCCCGACAACATCCGCTCGAACTGGAACAACAAGAAGATCGAGTCCCGCCGCTACTCCTGCTCGACCTTCATGCTCTACCTCGGGGTGGAGGGCACATTCCCCGATGTCGAGCACCACACCATCTACATGTCCCGCGACTACGAGTCGAACCTCGGCGACATCGAGTCGAGGCATCGTCTTTCGGAAGACCCCTCGTTTTATGTCCACAATCCCAGCCGCATCGACCCATCGCTGGCCCCGCGCGGCCACAGTTCGCTTTACATCCTGGTGCCGGTGAGCCACCAGCACGCGAACATCGACTGGCAAACCGAGGCGCCCCGGTTCCGGGAGAAGGTTCTCGATCAGGTCCGCCGGATCGGCCTGCCTGACCTGCGACCGCTCATCCGCCATGAACGGATGATCACGCCTCCCGATTGGGAAAACGGCCACGCCATCTACCGCGGCGCCACCTTCAACCTGGCCCACAACCTTGGTCAGATGCTGCACCTGCGTCCGGGCAACCGCTTCGCCGACCTCGAGGGTGTCTACCTCACGGGCGGCGGAACGCATCCCGGCAGCGGCCTGCCGGTGATCTACGAGTCGGCGCGCATCAGCAGCAGGCTCCTGCTCCAGGACATCGGGCTTCCGTATGATCACTGCGTGGCCGAGGACACGGGGGCCCGTCCCTCGAACCTGCTGGGCCGTTTGTTCGCCGCGCGGGAATCCCGCGGTGAAAAGCACCAGATGACGGCTTGACGCCGCGGCCACGGGAGAGAATCCGCATGGGACAGTCGTCTGGCAAGAGCGTCGCCGTGGTGGGCTCGGGCCTCGGGGGCCTCGCTGCGGCATGCACCCTCGCCGCCCGCGGCCACGATGTCACCATCATCGAGAAGAACCCCTGGCTGGGCGGCAAGGCCGCGGTGCTCGAGGCCAACGGCCACCGCTTCGACATGGGGCCTACCATCCTCACCATTCCCTCGGTGCTGAGGCGAATCTTCGGCGAGGCCGGACTGGTGCTCGAGGAGCGCATGGATCTCGTGCGCCTCGACCCCCAGTGGAGGTGCTTCTTCGAGGACGGCGGCGTCCTCGACCTCGCCCAGGACACCGAGGCGATGTCATCCAACCTCGACGCCTTCTCGCCGGGCTCATCGCAGGGCTACAGGAACTTCCTCGCGTTGTCCAAGCGCCTCGACGCCATCAGCCAGCGGTTTTTCTTCTGGAAGCCGATCGGCAATGTCTTCGACATGTTCGAGTGGAAGAACATCCTTAATCCGGCCATGTTGCTCGATGTCATCGCCATGCGCCCCGCCAGCACCGTGGCCGGCACCGTCCGCAAGCATGTCCCCGACCACCGCGTCGCGCAGATGCTCGACCACTTCACCCAGTATGTCGGTTCTTCACCCTACGCTTCGCCCGCCGTGCTTTGCGGCATCGCCCACATGCAGACAGGCGAGGGAGTCTGGTATCCCATGGGTGGAACCGGCGCGGTTCCCAAGGCGCTCGCCCGACTCGCCTCCGAACTGGGCGCCAAGGTCATGACGGGCGTGGAAGTGACGGCGATCAACCAGCACCCCACCGGCGCCGTCAGCGGCGTCACCTTGTCCACCGGCGAGTCGCTGCCGTTTGATGTCGTCGTTTCCAACAGCGATTCGGTGCGCACTCACCGCGAACTGCTCAAGCCCGGCAAGGCGTCGCGCAAGTTCGAGAACCGCCGCTCTTACGAGCCGGCCTGCTCGGGAGTGGTGCTTTATCTCGGCCTCGACAAGCGTTACGAGCATATCGCCCACCACGACTTCGTCTTCTCCCGCGACGCCGAGGAGGAGTTCGACGCCATCTACCACAAGGGGGAACCGGCGCCCGACCCCACCTGCTACCTCTGCGCCCCGGCGATCACCGAACCGGGTGTGGCACCGCCTGGGGGCGAGTCCCTCTATGTGCTGGTGCACACCCCGTACCTGAGGCCGCACCACGACTGGAAGCAGATGTTCCCCAAGTACCGCGAGGTGATCCTTTCCAAGCTCGAGCGAACCGCCGGCATGAAGGATATCCGCGGCCGGATCCGCATGGAGCGCGCGCTCACGCCGCAGGACATCCACGACCGCTACCGCGTCCTCAACGGCGCCATCTACGGGCTTGCCAGCCATGGCCGGCTCAACGGGGCCTTCAAGCCTTCCAACCGCAGCCCGGATGTGCCGGGACTCTACCTGTGCGGGGGCGCGGCCCATCCCGGCCCGGGAATGCCGATGGTGCTGATGTCGGGTTGGATCGCCGGCGACACGGTCGACACCGACCTCCGCGGGTCCAAGCCGCGCGTCGCGGCTCCCGCGACGGCCTGAACCGTGGCCGGCCGCGGACTCCCGACTCGGCAGGCATGGCTTGTCCGCTGGTTCGTGTGGTACTGCCGCGCCTTCCTGCTTCCCAAGTCGTTCACGGCGTTCCGGCTGGCCAAGGCAAGGCCCGCCCCCGCACCACCCATCGAAACGGCGCTGGTGCTCGTGTGCAACCATCCGTCGTGGTGGGACCCCATCCTGTGCGCGCAGTTGAGCCCGCGATGGGCCACCAGGGCCGACTACTGCCCCATCGACTCCAAAGCCCTGGCCGCCTATCCCCTCCTGCGCCGGCTTGGCTTCTTCCCGGTGGAACCGGGGTCTCCCCGCTCGGCGCGCGAGTTCCTCGAGACGGGCCACTCCATCCTCGCCGGGGCCGGCACCGCCCTGTGGATCACCGCCCAGGGGGAGTTCACCGATCCGCGAAGGCGCCCCGTGGAACTGCGCGCCGGCCTGGGCCACCTTCTGCGACGGGGCGGCAGGTGCGTGGTGGTGCCCCTGGCGCTGGAGTACCCGTTCTGGAACGAGAGGCTGCCCGAGGCGCTGGCCATGTTCGGCGAACCGCTGGAGGTGACCGACGGCAAGTCGCGTTCGGCCGACGAATGGACAATTTTGATCGCCAAAAGCCTTGAAAAGACCATGGATGAGCTGGCTGAACTGGCCGAATCCCGCGACGCCGGGGCGTTCGAGACGGTGGTGGCCGGGCGAACCGGCGTGGGCGGCGTTTACGACTGGATCCGTCAGATTTGGGCGGCGTGCCGGGGAAAACGGTTCCACGCGGGCCACGACGCCGGCCGGAGGAACGCCTGACATGGATCCCCTCGCCTGGGCCGCCCTGGCCTGCCTGCCCTTCGCGGCGCTGCCCGCGCTTGTTTTCCTTGGCAACCTTCGAGCCTACAGGCCGCCTCCAGCCCCCTCGGGCGGCCTGCCATCCGTGTCGGTGCTGATTCCCGCGCGGAACGAGGAAAAGGCCATCGCCGAGGCCATCGGCGCCGCGTTGGCCGCCGCCGGCGGAATTGAGGTGGAGATTGTCGCCCTGGATGACGGCTCCACCGACCAGACCCCGGAGATTGTGCGCGGCCTGGCGCGCGCCGATTCCCGCGTGCGGCTCGAGCAGGCTCCGCCATTGCCGGCCGGCTGGTGCGGCAAGCAGCATGCCTGCCATGTGCTCGCCTCGCGGGCCCGCCACGACCTCCTGCTGTTCCAGGATGCCGATGTGCGGCTGGAACCCGAAGCGATCGGGCGGTTGGCCGGCTTCCTGCGCGACTCGGGAGCCGACCTCGTCAGCGGCGTGCCCCGGCAGCAGACCGGAACCATCCTTGAGATGATCCTGATCCCCATGATCCATTTCGTGCTGCTGGGCTTCCTGCCCGTCAGCCGCATGCGGCAAAGCCGCAGCCCGGCATTCTCGGCGGGGTGCGGCCAGTTGTTCCTGGCCACGCGCGAGGGCTATGAGAGGGCCGGCGGGCACGCGGCCATCCGCGAGACGCTGCACGACGGCATCCGCCTGCCGCGGGCGTTCCGGCGGGCCGGCCTGGCCACCGACCTCTGCGACGCCACGCCTCTGGCCCGCTGCCGCATGTACGAGGGGGCCATGGCCACCTGGAAGGGGCTGGGCAAGAACGCCACCGAAGGCCTTGGCAGCCCGGGAATGATTGTGCCGGCGACGATTTTCTTGCTGGCGGGCCAAGTGGCGCCGTTCGCGGTCATGGCCGCCGCCGTCGCCCAAGGGTCGCCGTGGCCGGCCCTGGCCCTCTCGGGGGCCGGCATGGCCCTGGCCTGGCTGCCAAGGTTCACCGCGGCGATTGCCTACCGCCAAAGCCCCTTGGGCGCCCTGCTGCATCCATGCGGTGTCATTCTGCTTCTTGTCATCCAGTGGCAGGCCATGGTTCGCAAGCAATTGGGACTGGGTTCATCCTGGCGGGGCAGGACCTACCCGGCGTGAACGCAAAGGCCTCATTGGGCTGACGCCCGCCATTGCCGCCAGCGCGCCCCATTACTTGCTGGTCGCCCTGATCGTTTCCAGCAGGTTGGCCATCTCCTTGGCGCGACCGGGTTCCCGCGCGATGCGATTGTCGGTTTCGCCTGGATCTTCCTTCAGGTTAAACAACTGGCCCTTGGCGGCATTGCCGCTTTCGGTGTTCGTGTTGGGAAACCTGGCGGGCCCGTTCCTGGGCTCGATGTATTTCCAAGGTCCCTTGCGCACCGCCAGGCCGCCCGCCTGCTGCACGAGGATTTCCCTACCCGATCGGTCGGTTCCCAGAAGCGCCCGTGAATGATCGAGTCCATCGGGCGTGGCACCTTTTGGAACCTTGGCGCCGCAGAGGGCCGCGAGGCTGGCCAGCATGTCGATTTGGCTGAATGTGGCATCGCTGACGGCGCCGGCGGCGATCGCCGAGGGCCAGCGAACCAGGAAAGGAACCCTCGTGCCCCCCTCGAAAAGGCTCGACTTTCCACCCCGCCAAGGACCGGCGGGCTTGTGGGCGCCGAGCTTTTCCACGGCGTCATCCTTGTAGCCGTCGTCGAGCACCGGGCCATTGTCGCTGGTGAGGATCACCATGGTGTCGCGCGCCAGGCCGAGGCGGTCGAGCGCGCCCAGCACCTTGCCCACGGTGTCATCGAACTCGAGGATGCAGTCGCCACGGGGGCCCATGCCCGACTTGCCGGCGAACCTCGGATGCGGAACCCGCGGCACATGGATGTCGTGCGTGGCGAGGAACAGGAAAAACGGCTTGTCCTTTTGGCTTTCAATGAATCCGACGGCGCTTTCGGCGAAGGTGTCGGCCATGGTTTCGTCCGACCACAGCGCCTTGGTGCCACCCTTCATGAAGCCGATGCGGCCGATGCCGTTCACCACCGCCATGTTGTGGCCGTGGCTCCAGTCCATCCGCAGGCTCGCGCGGTCGGAAACTCCCGTGGGCAATCCGGCGAACGGCTTCTTGTAGTCGATGGAGATGGGGTCGGCGGGATCGAGGTTTTTCACAAGGCCGTTTTCCACATACACGCACGGCACGCGGTCGCCCGTGGCGGGCATGATGAACGAGTGGTCGAAGCCAATGTCCCTGGGCCCGGGTGAAATCGCCTTGTTCCAGTCGATGGGGGTTCCCGCGGCGCCGAGGCCGAGGTGCCACTTTCCCACCACCCCGGTGGCGTAACCGGCCGACCGGAGCACCGACGGCAGGGTCGGCCTGCCCGGTTCGATGATGAGGGCGGCGTCACCCGGAAGGATGTTCGTGCCCTTCTTGCGGAAGGCGTATTCCCCGGTCATGAGCGCGTAGCGGGATGGCGTGCAGGTGGCGGCGCACGAATACCCCGCGGTGAGGCGAAGCCCTTCCTTGGCCAGGCGGTCGCAATGAGGAGTGGAAACGGACTTGGCACCCTGGCAGGAAAGGTCGCCGTAGCCGATGTCATCGGCGTAGACCACGACAACGCCGCGGGGCGAAGCCGAAACGGCCAACATCAACAGAAAGGCGGAAAGCATGGCGGCACCTCGGGTCAAGCCGCCATTAGAATGGGAAACACCGGTGGAGGCAAAACAGAATGGGAGGGGTCAGGCGGGTTGTCATCACGGGGGGCCCCTGCGGCGGCAAAACCGTCTGCACGGCCGCAGCCAGACAAGCGCTGGGAAACGATGTCGTCTTGGTACCGGAAGCCAGCACGCTCGTGATGGCCTCCGGATTCCCCCCGCCCGTGGCCGGCATGGGACCCGCCGACCTCGAAACCTGGAGAAAATCGTTTCAGGCGGCGATCCTGTCGACCCAGCGGCACCTCGAGGAAACCTGGGAACACCTGGCCCGGCAGGCTGGAAAGAGGCTCATCCTGTGCGACAGGGGATTCCTCGATGGCGCGGCCTACTGGCCGGGAGGCCGCGATGCCTACCTCGACCACTTCGACCTGAAGCTTGAAACCACCCTGAGCCGCTACGACATCGTCGTGCACCTTGAATCGGTCGCCGTCAATCAACCCGGCCTTTATGGCACAGGAAACAACCTCACCCGGTTCGAAAACGCCGAGGAGGCCAAGCGCGTCGACGCGCGAATCCGCGAGGCCTGGCGCGGCCACCCCACCCACATCCACATCCCCGCCTCGGAAACGATCGACCAAAAGGCGGCGGCCATGGTGGAGGCGCTGAGGCGCGAAACCAAGGCCCCGGGCGCCTAGAGCACCGCCCTTGCCCGGGCAATCCATTCCCGCGCCGTGGCTTCACTGCGGCTTTCGGCGATGATGCGGGCGATCGGTTCGGTGTTGCTGGCCCGCGCCTGGATCCAGCCTTCCGGGCCGTCGAGCCTCAGCCCGTCGCGCGTGTCCGCGGTCCAACCCGGAAACGCCTGTTCCAGCCGGGTGAGAAACCCGGGAAGCGCCTCCCGGTCGAGCGGCACCTTGTCCTTGACGATGGCATAGTCGTGAAACAACCGCGGGAGCACCGATAGCGGCACCTTGTTCCTGGCCATGTGCCCCAGAACCAGGCAAAGGCCCACGAACGGGTCGCGCACCAGTCCCACGCGCGGATCGATCACCCCGCCGTTGCCCTCCCCGCCCAGCACGGCCCCGTGGGCCAGCATGGCATCGGCCACATTCGCTTCGCCGACCGGACTGCGGAAAAACGGACAGCCATGCCGCTCGGCCGCATCCTCGTTCATCCTGCTGGAGGAAAGGTTGGTCACCAGGGGGCCGGGCCTGAACGACAGGAGGAAATCGGCCGCCAGCGCCAGCGTGTATTCCTCTCCGATGTAGCGGCCCTTCTCGTCGAGCAGGGCCAGGCGGTCGGCATCGGGATCCAAAACCGCGCCCAGGTGGCACTTGTTGGCGACGACAAGCCGGCCGATCCCTTCGACATTTTCCCGCGTGGGTTCCGGGGGATGGCGGAAAATCCCGTCGGGTTCGCAATGGACCGGCACGGCGGTGGCGCCGACGGCATGAAGCAGTCGCAACGCCGCCGGGCCGCCCGCGCCGCCGTTGGCATCGACCAGCACGCGAAGCGACGCGACGCGGATCGCGCCGGCGTATCCGTCGGACTCGGCCAGGGATGCGACCTTGGCGATATGCCAGGCGGAGACATCGCGCGCCTCGGAACGGCCGCCGCCGGCATCATGGGCCACCGGGCAGGAAAGTCCGGCCTGGAAGGCCTGTCGAACCTTGGCCCCGGCCGAGGCGCCGAGGACGCGGCCGTCGGCCCCGAAGAACTTCAAGCCATTATAGGGAGCTGGATTGTGGCTTGCCGTGACATGGATGCCCCCGGCGGCGCCAAGCTGCCGCACCGCGTTGCCGGCGACCGGGGTCGCCGCCACGCCGATGTCGATGACATCGCGGCCCCGCGACCGGAGTCCGGCCTGGGCGGCCTGCGACAACCAGGCTCCCGAGGGCCGCCCGTCGGTGCCGACCACGATCGGGCCGGGGGGCAGCGTGTCGGCGAGCGCTCCGGCGAACCTGAGGGCCTCGAGGGGCCCCAGCGCCGGCCCGACAATCCCCCTGATGCCCGACACGCTGACGATCAGTTCCTCTTCCATCACCACCATCCTTGCATGGCTTGTTTCATCGCACCTTGGGCGCGATCCGGCGAGCCTGCGCGATTTTTTCCCCAAGCAGTTCAGACTGCCTGGGACCATCGATCCTGGCGCGGGCCGACTGGAAATCCTGCTCGGCCCCGGCGTTGTCACCAAGGCACAGGCGAATGTACCCCCGATTGGCCCTGTAATAGAACGGCTCCCGGCCGCCACGGTTGCGGATGGCTTCGGAAAACTCCGCTCCCGCGCGTTCGAAATCGGCGCGCCGGAGCGTCCGCTCCGCCTCCACCAGGCAGGCCAGGCCAAGGTATTCCCTGACCTCGGCATGCGTCGGCCCGGCCTCGGCAAGCCGCTCGAAATCCTGCCGGTATCGGCCCACATCCTGCCGCATGACCGCCTCGGTGTCAGAATCCAAAAAGACAAGCGCGAGATAATTCGAAAGCTCTGGATCGCCCTCCAGCGCCTTGGCCCACATCCTTTTTGCCAAGGCCGGATCACCCAAGGCCCACGCGGCGACACCGCGGGCGTAGAGGGCTTCAATCCAGTCGGGCCGGTCCCGAAGCATGGCGTCGAGTTCCGTTGCCGCCTCGGCGCGGCGCCCCAGGGCCAGCGATGCCATCGTTTTACGGACACGGGCTTCCGTATTTTGGGGAAACCGCGTCAAAACCGTGTTCCACAAGGTCATCGCGCGGTCGTGGTCATTTCGCTTGGAGGCCAGGCGCGCCTCCTCGATCGGGTCGACCTGGGTCACCGCCAAGGGAGTTTCCCCGGGAATTTCCCGGCGAGCGCAACCGATAAGCAGCAGCAGCCACAACCATCGGGCGTTCATGCCGATCTCCGCAAAGGCGAAATGGAGTCAGGAAGAGATATCCCATGGTTGGGGACTTGAGGCAAGAAGGGTGCGGGCGATAATATCAGCCGGAATAACCGGAACTCAAAATGCCCCGCGGATAACCTTTCAGTAAATCTTTGCCAAATCAACCATTGACTCCCAAATTACCCTGATTAGCATATGCACATAGCAATTCCATCTTTTCCTTCTTGCCCTGAAGGCTTTGTGAAGGAAAGTGGATCTCGCCGGATGTCCGGCGAACCGACCCATTGGTCTTCAGGGTAGGTGGGGTTGCTTGTGGTTTTGATGTTTTTCTCCGGAGGTTGACACCTATGCTTAGCGCTGTGTTGATGATGGCTCTCTCTTCTGGCACCACCGCCCCCGAAGGCCTCTTCTTCAAGAAGAAGAAGGCTGCCGAGTGCACCGAGTGCGCCAAGGTTGAAGCGGCTCCCGCCAAGGGTCAGGACGCTGGCAAGCCCCAGGCTGCCAAGGGTCAGGACGCCAAGAAGGGCCAGGACGCCGCCAAGGGTCAGGATGCCAAGAAGGGCCAGGACGCCGCCAAGGGTCAGGACGCTGGCAAGGCTCAAGCCGCCGCCAAGGGTCAGGACGCTGGCAAGGCTCAAGCCGCCGCCAAGGGTCAGGACGCTGGCAAGGCTCAAGCCGCCGCCAAGGGTCAGGACGCCAAGAAGGGCCAGGACGCCAAGAAGCAGGACGGCAAGGCTCAGGCCGCCGCCAAGGGCCAGGACGGCAAGGCTCAGGCCGCCGCCAAGGGCCAGGACGGCAAGGCTCAGCCTGCTCCCAAGGCTGCCGACAAGAAGTAATCAAGCCACCATTGCTTGAACCGGCAAGCCGGGCGCCCCAAGGCGTCCGGCTTGTTCGTTGATACATCATTCCATGAACAACTTCCGGCCCTATTCCGGTGGATTCATGCGACTGGCGTCCGCCGCACTGGCATTCTGGGCGGCTTTCCTGCTCTTTCTGATCCAGCCAGCGGCGGGCAAGCGCCTGCTGGCCAGCTATGGTGGCGCTCCCGCGGTTTGGACTTCCGTGTTGGTGTTTTTCCAAGTGGCGGTCGTTGCCGGATATGCCCTGGCGATTCCGCTGGGCCGGATGCGGCGCCCGCTGCTCGCGGGTTTGGCGACAGCTCTCATCGCCGGCACCGGATGGATCGCGCACCAAGGATCGCCGCTGGCCGAAAGTCCGGCGAGCCGATCGTGGCCGGTGATGGAGATCGCCCTCGAACTTTCGCTTCAACTCGGTTGCGCGGTCGTGGCGATCGCCACCACTTCCACGCTCCTGCAGGAATGGCTGGCCAGGCGGGGGGGCGACCCTTCCTGGCTGTACGCCGCCAGCAACGCTGGCAGCCTTGCCGGGTTGGCCGCCTATCCGGCCTTGGTGGAACCGCTTCTTGCCATCCGCCAGCAGGGCGAATGGTGGCAATGCGCCGTGGGCGCCTGGGTGGTTCTGATGCCGGCCCTGGCTTGGGGCGCCCCCGCCCTCCGCGAAACCGCGCCGCCCGCATCCACCAAAGCACCGGGTGGCACACAGGTGGCGGAATGGATGCTGCTCGGCGCGGTTCCTTGCTTCTTCCTGATGGCGGCAACCCGTCATCTCGTGACGGATGTGGCGCCAGTCCCCCTGTTGGGGCTGTCGCCGCTGGCAATATACCTGGTCGCGTACATCCTCGCGTTCGCCAGTCCCGGTTGGCGGGTGCCCGAAGCGGCCGGACCATTGGCCGGATTGGCGCTGGCGCTGATGGCTTCGATGGGGGCCACCGACTCCCGGGTGGGTGGCGCCTGGATCGTCGTCCTGCTTCACCTGACAGGCTACTTGTTCGCCTTGTGGTCGGCGCTGTCGGGGCAGTCGTCAAGCCGGCCGGCGCCGTCAGGATTGCCCGCCTTTTACCTCGCGACGGCCGTGGGCGGAGCCTTGGGAGGCATGGCCCAGGCGGCCTTGGCGCCGGTGGTTTTTCGCTTTGTGGGAGATTGGGATTATCCGCTGGGACTGGCGGCGCTCATGCTGGCCGGGCCGCGCGGTTGGCGATGGCCTACAGGCCGCGATGCCTTGGTGGCTTTGGGCGTGGGCGCCTGCGCGGCAACGCTGGCGGCCTTGTGCCCCTTCGCGCCGGGTCCGGCGCGGGAACTGGCCGCGCTGGGACTTCCGCTGGCATCGGCCTACGCGCTTGCCGGCAGGACGGCGGCCTGGGGGCCGTGCCTGGCCGCCATCTTCATCGCGAGCGGCATCGCCTCGAAGGCCTCGACGCAAGTGGAATATCTGGAAAGAGGCTTTTTCGGCACCACGCGCGTGGCGCGGGAAAGTTCGCCTGCGGGGCCTGTCTTGAAAATCTATCACGGCACCACGGTTCACGGCATCGCCGCCGCTTCACAGGTTGACACCGACGGCAGGGCCCTTCCGCTGGCCTATTACCACCCACGCGGCCCCGCCGGCGCCACCCTGGGCCGGCTGTTTCCAGAAGGCGCGCCTGCCGCGCGCGTCGCGGTGGTCGGCCTAGGTGCTGGAAGCCTGGCGTGGTACGGCCGGAAGGAAGACGAGTGGGACTTCTATGAGATCGACCCTGTCATGATCCGCGTCGCCGCGGAATCGGGCTTGTTCAGCTACCTGGCCGATTGCCGCGCCCGATGGGCCGTCATCGCGGGAGATGGCCGCGACCGCCTGAGGAATCATGCGGGCGGCTCTTACGACCTGATCGTGATCGACGCCTTCAGTTCCGACAGCATTCCCTCCCACCTGCTCACGGTGGAGGCCATCGACCTGTACCGCCGTCTCCTCGCTCCGGGTGGGGCGATCCTGCTGCATGTTTCCAACCGTTACCTCGACCTTGGCCCCGTAGCCGCCGCGGGCGGGATGGCGACGGGCCTTTCGGCGTGGGAATGGGCCGACCTGGCGCCCGAGACCGATGGAATCAACTTCGGCAGGCTTCCCTCCGAATGGGTGGCCCTCAGCCAGGCGGAAAACTGGAAACCGGGAAGGCGGGGCGGTTGGTCGCGGATGAGGCCGCCGGAAACCGTTCGGCCATGGACGGACGATCATTCATCGGTGCTATCGGCCTGGCGGACAAGGCAGGAGGATTGATGTCCGCTCAACCCATGTAAAGCCTCTTGCTCAGGCCGCCGGAAGCGGACTGGATCACGGCGAAGTCATACCGAAGGCCCGCCGAACCAAAGCCCAGGCTCAAGCCGACGCCGCCATTGCGGACGAGGCCGCCCAACGAACCCAGCCTGACGGATCCCGCCTGATAGCCGGCGGGCACGGCCCGGGAAACAAAATAGCTGCCCGACCTGAGGTTGCCGAAGTTGTAGCTTCCATCAGCCGCGGTGACCGTTGTCCTGCGGATGGCGCGGCCGAGGTCGTCGTTGCCCGTGAGAGTCATGGTGACTCCCCCAAGCCCGAATTCGCCGGCGCCGCGGACACCGTCACGGTTCCGATCCTGATAAACGAATCCGGAGATCCGTGATGGAGCGAGCATCGGGAAGTCGTAGCCGAGGGCGTTGCCGCTGGTTCCCAAGTCGATGGCCGAGATCGCCGCGGTTCCCGCGGTGCCGCCACTGGTTCCGGCGACGCCCTGACCAGCAAATGTTCCCGGGGCCGCTTGCGCGACAATCCTGTAGACGCCATCGGGAAGTCGGGTGAAGGAGTAGGTTCCTTGGATGTTGGTGACGGCCTGCCGGCTGATCGCCTTGCCGGAATAGCTGGTGCCGGTGAGGCTGACCTTCACCCCGCGCAGGAGTAAATCGCCGGCATCGAAAGTGGCGCTGGCGTTGCGGTCGAGGAAAACCCTTCCGGAAATGGTGAGCTGCGCCGAGCGGCCTAGCAGGTATCCGTCGGCAAGGTCGCCCGGGGCCAGCGTGATGTCGGTGATGGAATCAAGTCCCGGGGTTCCGCCAAGCGATCCTGCCTCGGCGCCGGTCGCGGTGTAGGGAGCGCTCGCCGGACTGGTCAGCGAGTAAGTTCCCGGCACTAGCTGGGCGAAGGTGTATTCGCCATTGGAATCGGTGACGGCGGTCAACCTGACATCCTTTCCGCCGGCGATGCCGGTGACGATGACCGTTTGGTTGGCGATTCCGGGCTCGCCCTCATCACGCGCGCCGTTGGCATTGCGGTCGAGGTAGACAACACCGGTGACAGCGGCGGATTCAATTTGAGGCAGCAGGTAACCGGTGGCCCCGGCGCCCGAGCCGAGGCTGATGGCAGAGACGGTGGCCGGGCCGGGAATGCCGCCGGAATCGCCCGCGGTGGCTGTGCCCGCCATGTACTTGGGCAAAAGGGAACTGGCGACGGAATATTTGCCAGGTCGAAGGTCGGTGAATGAAAACAGGGCATCGGAGGCGATCTCGGCCTGCCTGGTTATGGTTGCTCCGGTGTCGTCGATTCCCGAAAGGGTGACGACGGCTCCCTCGGCCCCGGCCTCTTCCGTGTCGAACAGTCCGTCGCCATTGGCATCAATGAATGCGGAGCCGGAAAGGCTGGCCGCCTTGACTTCACCGAAGCCCAATCGTGTGAGCGAAGCGGCCGCGAGGGTCACCGGAATTTCGTCGGTGAGGTGGGATCGGGACAGCACCGATTTCCCATCGGCGGTTTCCCGGCCGTCGAGGAAGCCGTCCGGTTGCGAAGTTTGCCTGACGATGTAATCGCCCGGCTTGAGAGCGTCGGAAGGCTCGTAGGTGTAACGGATCGTGATGGTGGCCGTCCCCGTGGAGACGACGGCAAATTGGTAGTTCCCAGGACCTTGTGACGACGCGCTTCCGGCAACCGTGGCCTGGAACGCCACCGACCCGTTGCCGATGTAGCTCTGGAACTCGGGCGGAGGAACCGAAGGCTCGGAGGGCGCCGGGTCGACCGAGCCGGAACCCGGTGTGCCCGGCTCGGTGAATACGGGCTCGGTGGCAACGGGTTCGGTGAATGCGGGTTCCGTGGTTGCGGACTCAGTGGTCACGGGTTCGGCAGGGCTTTCCGATCCCTCGGGCAGGGAAACAACCTTCGAAACGCTTGAGGATCGCTTGGGAAAGTGGATGCCGCTGGAACCCGAAAAGTCAACGACACCGTCATGGGGCCCCAGCGCGGCGGTGAAGGTCTGGGGTGGCGCGTTGGCGATGATGGCATCGCCGGGGCCGGTCACACGGATGGAATTCTCCTGGGTGACGCGCAGCACCGACGCCGATCGGCCCAGGTTTTCAAGGCTGGTCACGACATCGATTTGGGCGTTCACCTCGATCTCGATCCCCGTGAGCGTTCCCAGGGCCGGATCGAAGCGCGGCAACGCCACCACCTCGTCGGGGGAGGAGGAAACCAGGTTGAACGACCCCGAGAACGAGATGACCGAACGGCTTCCCGTCACGCGGGAATCACGATCGAAGACAAACCGGCCCGCCTCATCGGTGGCGGCGGTGCCGACCATCACCCCCTGGCGGGTGACGAGTTGGAGGGGGGAACCGGAGATTCCGGCTTCACCCGAGTCGCGAAGGCCGTTGGCGTTTAGGTCCTCGTACACCAGGCCGGAGATGGCCAGCGACGCCGCCGGCACCTCCCTGGATTCAAGGAACTCGATTCCGGGCCTGCAATAGCTCATGCGTTTGGATGCGCGGAACATGGCCATGAGACAACCCCCTCCGTGGGTTCCCGGTGCTCACCCCCGGACATTCCCGCCCGGGGGCATTTGAAGGCTGCTCAGTAGCGAATCTCGAGGCCCACATTGACGCCCTGGGCCCAAAGGTCGGTGAACTGGATCTGCTGCGCAGGCCGGGCCGGCAAGGCGGTGCCCGAGGTTCCCGGGGGCACGAGGTTCGGGTTGACAACCGTGTCGATCAGGCCGCCGGAACGGGCCACATTCGACCAATACAGGATATTGTAACCAGCGAACACCTTCATGCGCGGCGTGAGGTAGTAGCCCACGGTGAAGCCGAGTTCGGGAACCACCGAGAAGTGGTTGTCGCTGTAATTTCCGATGTTGGATCGCTGGGCCAACAGTCCGCCCTGGTAGGTGTTGGAGACGCCGGGCTTGTTGATCTGGGTGTTGCCGGAGATGTCGGCGTTCACATTGGTCTGGCCGAGGGCGACCTTCACGGTGGTGTCGAAGGCCCACCGCTTGTAGTTCAACCCGAGCATCACGCCAAGCTGTCCGCCCCAGAAGGTGTTCTGGGTGCTGAAGGAATCATTGACGAGGTAGGAGTCTCCCTGTCCATTGGTGCCGTAAAGCGTCTCGTTGATGGAGAGCGTGTCGTTGAGGTTGAGGTTTCGCACGCCGGCGAGCGCGTCGATGGTCCAGTAAGGTCCGCGGCGGATGCCGAAGCGGGCGTTGAGGTCGCCGCCGTAGAACTGGGTCTGGTCGCTCACGGTGACGGTGCCGCCCAGCCCGAGGCCCTGGTTGGCGGAAGCGGGCACGCCGACGAATTCGACCGCCTGGCGGTTGTTGAGCGCGTTGACAAACGGCCGGCCCAAAACGGGATTGGGCGTGGCGGTGTTTCCAAACGACTGGAAGGAGGCCGATGTGTCGTTGTTGCCCATGCCGAAGAAAGTGAATTCCGTGGCGAAATCCTGGGCCCGGTTCCACCAGTAGCCGACCTTCACTCGGCCGCCGTTGGTCAATCCCGTGGCGAGGTCGCCAGTGTCGCCGCCATAAAGCACATTCGTTCCCGGCTGGAAGAGCGCGCCCGGGGGTGAGGCCGCGAGATTCGAACTGGAAGTCACGAGGGCGGGAGTCTGGTTGCCGGTGAGCGCCCAGGAGAGGTACTCAAACGAGGCGTAAATCCGATACCTGTTGAGGTGGGGCTTGTCCGGGTCGATCATTTCCTCGTTCTGGAAGGCGGTACCGCGAAGGGCTTTGGCGCGAAGCCTTTGCAACCATGTTCCACCAAGGCCGAGTTCATCACCACCGTCAACGATCACTTCGCCCGGCAGGGTCTCGATGACCGTTCCACCCGTGCCGGGGGTGATGACGCGGGTCGTGCCCGTCACGACGGGACCCGTCACGACGCCCGGTTGGGTGACGATGGTGCCCGGCCGGGGCATGACCACGATGTTTCCCGGGCCCATGGGCATGGGTTGGGTAACCATGGGGGCCGGCTGGATGACCTGGGGCAGCGCCGAGGCCGGTTGGGGCATCGCCATGGGAACGGGACGGGGAAGGGGCAGCGGCGCGGGGGCCACAACGGCGGACGGCGAGCGGACCGTCTGGTCGGCAACATAAGTGGTGGCGATGGCCGCACCCGGCTGGGCCACGACCCCGACAGGCTGCTGCTGAGTCAGCACCGGGCCCGAGGCGATGGTCACACCCGCGGGAATGATTGATTGGTCGAAACGGCGGGGTTCCACGGGTCGCGCGGGCGGGGTGGCGACGGGGGCCTGACCCGAAACCGCCACGATGCGGGGGGCGCCCAAGGTGACAATGGGGGGAGTCCCGGGGGTGCCCGCGACAGGCACCTGGCCCAAGGCCATTTCCCACTGGGCCAACCAGACGAGCATGCAGGCCACAAGGTGACGCTTCCGTGCGTGTCTCATCCTTGATCTCCTTTTCGATATCAGGTTGCCAATCTCAAGGTTGCATTTCGAAAACCAAGGCCCCCGCTCCCGTCCGGCCATGACCCCGCGAGGCGACCCCGCGGGACTCTCCTTTCTCGTTCGACACAAGCGCGGCCGCCGGCATCGGAAAAGGCAAGCGGAAACCTCCGAACACCGGGACAGCAATGAGCATCTTGAGCACAACGGGAAGTCATGCCACGATTGTTTGGTCCACCCCAACTGGTTGGCTTTGCCCCGCCGGCACGCACGGATTTGCCGGCACAACCGTTCTCAATCCCGAAACAGGAGCACCTGATGAACCGAATGCTGATGGCGGCCATGGCCCTTGGAATGGCCACGGGAGCCCGGGCCGCTGACGCCAACTGGCCGCAATTCCGCGGGCCGGGCGGCCAAGGCCACGCCACCGCGGCGATACCCCTGGCCGGTTCCACACTTCCAACACCCACCTTCAAGGTTCCCGTTCCCGGAAAAGGCTGGTCGTCTCCCGTCATTTCCAACGGGCTGATATTCCTCACGAGCGCGATTCCCTCGGAGGACAAGAAGCAACTGGCCCTCACCGTGCTGGCCTATCACCTCGACGGTTGCAAGGAGGCCTGGCGCACTCCCGTGTTCCAGCAGGACATGACATCGGCCCCGAAGATCCACGGCAAGAACAGCCATGCCAGTCCCACTCCCATCATCGACGGCGACAAGGTCTTCGTGCATTTCGGCCACATGGGAACGGCGGCCCTCGACACCGCCGGCAAGCTGCTGTGGAAAACCCCCGGCCTTTACGCCAAGCCTGTACACGGAAACGGGGGAAGCCCCGCGCTGGTGGATGGGAAGCTGGTTTTCTCCTGCGATGCGACCGACATGCAGGAAGTGGTGGCCCTGGACACGTCGACGGGAAAGGTCGCCTGGAGGACCCGTCGCGACGCCTCCCCCGGAAAGCCTTTCTCCTTTTGCACCCCGCTCGCGGTCGAGGATGGCGGCAAGAAGGTGATGGTTTGCCCGGGAAGCGACATCGTGCAGGGGCTTGAAGCGTCGACCGGCCGGGAAATCTGGAGACTCAAGTACACCGGATACTCCGTGATTCCGCGGCCGGTCACCGGGGATGGCCTCGTGTTCCTGAGCACCAGCTACGACAAGGCGTCGCTCCTGGCTGTGCGACTGGGAGGCTCGGGAGACATCACCCCGAGCCACCTGGCCTGGAAACTGGACAAGAACGCCCCGCACACCCCGTCGCCGCTGCTCACCGGCGAAGCCCTCTATGTGGTGAGCGATGCCGGCGTCATGTCGCGGCTGGATCCGAAAACCGGCGCGCCCGCCTGGCAGGAACGGCTTGCCGGCCACTATTCCGCCTCGCCCGTCCTCGCCACGGGCGGACAAATCCTGCTGGCTTCCGAGGAGGGCGACATCACGGTGGTCCGTGACGCCGCCAAGTTCGAGAAGGTGGCCACCGCTAAGTTGGGGGAAAGGTCGCTCGCGTCACCAGCCTTGGCTGGCAAGGTGATGATCATTCGGGGCGAGGAGCATCTGTTCCGCTTCGACGCGCCCTCGATCGGGCGCTGAGCAAGACGGATTGGCGGAGGCAAGGCTCAGGCGGCAGCGCTGTCGTCGCCCAGGGCCTTCTCCAGCAAACGGATCGTGGACGACACCCCGGCCATGTGGGGATTGAGTCCCTCGGCCTTGCGAAAAGCCCCCAGCGCCGCCGTGCTTCTCCCCAGCCGCATCAGGGACTGGGCCAGCCCGGCTTGGGCGCCAAAATGGTGGGGATTGAGTGCCAGCACCCTTTCGCAGTCACGCGCCGACGCCGCGAAGTCCCGGCCCTGGAAGTGGATGATGGCGCGCTGATTCCACGCCTCGGCGAAGTCGGGCCGCCTGCGAACCAGCTGGTTGAGCGCTTCCAGCACCATGCCCCTGGTGTCGGCATCCAAGGCCTCGCGCAAAAGGGCGGCGTCCTCGGGCAACCGGCCCCGGAACCAAACCCTCCAGAGGGCTTCCGCCACCGCGCGGCGCACCGAGCCTTCCCCATCCTGAAGCATCCCGGCCAACTCGCCGTTGCAGTTCCATGAGCCGGTGAGGCCCAAGGCGAACACGGCAGCTTCACGGGCTTGGGCAATTGCCGAGGCCGCCACGCGCAGCAAGGTCGATTCGTTGTAGCGCGCTGAAACCTTGCGGGCGAAGTGGGCGATTTCGCGGGCGTTCCTTCGGGTCCAATCTTCGCGGCTCTGGCAGGGGCCTGGCCGACGAAGCCTGATGAAATAACGCAGGACCTGAGGGATCGCGCCGCGTTTGGGAACCATGAGGTGAACCTCTCTCTTGGGCATGGACGAATCCTAGGAACAGTCCGGAAGCCGTGCCACCCCTTTCCGCCTTTTGGTTCCTATGTCGTTGGCCATGCGAAGTTTGTGATTTCGGGTGATCATTTTTGCCACCTTCAAGGTAAAATTTAGCCAACGAAACACCATGCGGTGGTGTAGTGAAATTGGGTAGCACGCGTGAAAGGCGACGCATGAACAACGGCACGCCCAAACCGATTCACGAACACGCTGCCACCGACTCGGCCTTGGCAACCATGGCGCGCAATGGTAACGCCGCGGCGTGGGGAATCCTGGCCTCAAGGCATTACGAACCGCTTTTCCGCTGGCTATGGCGGCTGTGCGGCAAGCATGAGGTTGCCGAGGACCTGGCGCAGGATGCCTTCATGCGAGCCTTCACCAAGATCGAACTTTTCCAAGAGGGGACCCAATTCAGGGCCTGGTTGTTCCGGATCGGCCATAACCTGTGGGCCAACCACTGCCGGTCGATGTCACGGCGCGGCACCACCGGCCTTGAAGCGGCGGCGGAGACCACCGATCCTTCCCCCGCGGCCGATGATCCGTCGCGAATCGTCGGCGATCGGGAGGAAATCGACCAGCTGAAAAATCGCATGCGGGAACTTCCACAGGATTGGCAGGAAGCGTTGCTCATGCGCGCCGAGGGAGGCCTCTCCTTCCGTGAGATCGCGTCCATCCAATCGGTCACCGAGGAGACCGCCCGCTGGAGGGTGTTCAAGGCCCGGCAGAGGCTGACTTCTGAAAACAACCAAATGTTGGAAAAATTGGAGGAGAAGGGATGAGCAGGCATGATGAGCATGAGGTTGACGCCCTTATTCGGGCCCAACCGGTTCCGGGCAATCCCCAGGCGCGCCTGGAACGACTTTTGGCCAGGCTGGAACCGCGAAACCGGGCCGAGCGGGAAATCAGCAAGGGAAACACCTCCGACCGGGCGTACCGGAGGTCCAGGGCGTCGGTGAAACTTTCCATGGCCTCGGCGGTTCTGGCGGCTTCGCTGCTTCTGGCCGCCGGCGTGGGGCTTGGAAGAGTGGGTGTTCAGAAGGATTCGTTGGTTCAAACCCAATCGTTGGCGCCGGCGAGCGGAATCGACGGCTGGTCCGACACCCTTGGAAAGTCCCGCCAGCTTGCCGCCGACCGACTGGAAAGAATGGCCCGGGCCAACCGCTCAACCGAACTCGCCCCCCTGGCGGCTGTCTATGGATCGGCGGCGGCGCAACTTGTGCGGGAAACAGCCGCGGAAAAGCCAAGCCCAGAAAGGACCGCGGCGCTCCTGGCCTTGGCCGACCTGTTCCAGCGCGACAGCAGCCGGTTCGCCCGCCTCGCGGCGGAATCAGGCGCGGAATGCCAGGACCTGCTCAACCGTTTGGCTGCCGATGCCGGAAGTCACGGCCTGAAAGCCAGGGAACTGGCGGGCTGAACCTGGCGGGTGCCATCCGTCAAGCAAGCGGAAAACCCGGTCAGGTCCAGGATTTTCCAAACGCCTTGGAATGAACAAATTCCGAAAGTGGCTTTCGGGACCTGGGTGAAGTTTCCCGTTGTGCCATCTCCGCTGGAAGCGACGAGGCCTCGGCCGCGTATCCGATGGCCAGAACCGTGCACGGCTGAACCCCCTCGGGGATGGCAAACTCCACCCTCGCCTTGTCCGGGCGAATGCCTGCCATCATGTGCGCCTGAATTCCCCGGGCCGTCGCTTCCAAGCACAGGTTGCCGCATGCTAGGCCAAGGTCGTGGAGCGCCACCCCGTTGGGTTTTCCGTTGCGGGAAAACTTCTGGCGGACACAGGCAAGCACGAGCACGGGAGCGTGCCGGGCCCACGCCTGGTTGGCCTCCTCAAGGCACGAAAGGATCCTCTGGAATTCCTTTGGATCATCCTTCGTGGCCACCAGGAAGACCCAAGGTTGCTCGTTGTAGGAGGAGGCCGCCCACCTTGCCGCCTCGAACAAGGCCAGAAGATCGTCCTTGGCAACCGGCGCGTCGCCGAAGGCGTAGGGGCTCCACCTGCTGACAATCAGTGGATGAACCGGATGATCCGGATGGCCATGCTTGGGATGGGACATGCAAATCTCCTTGGCGGCCTGAACCCGAACCTGCCAGAACCACAGGCTTGCCGTGGCAGCGATTGCCGCAATCGGCATAGGTCATGGTATTGAGACCGTTGGCATCTCACCGGCAAGCAAGCTTTCCAAGGCCAGCCAAGCGATGCCCCCGTCGGCAATCCGGTGACCAGCATGGCGGATCCCAGTACAAAGGATTGTGACTTGCGTTGCCCGGCCAACATCCAGCGCGGAACCAACCCATGTCCAGCGGCCCTCGCGACATCGCCGAATTGGCGAAACTGCCACCCGGCCAACCCGGCGACTTCTTTGCCATGGTGGTCCACAAGGAGGCCGGCATCACCCGCGAGGGCAAGCCGTTTTTCAACCTCCGCCTTGAAGCGGGAGGCCGTTCCGTCGCCATGGCGGTATGGCACGACAGCCCATGGCACGCCACCTGCCGCGACACTTGGCAACCCGGCCAGTGGTTCAAGGTGAGGGGCCTTTGGCGGGAACATCCCAAGTATGGTCCCAAGCTGGAAGCGTCGCTGATCCGGCCGGCGTGCGAATCCGACCGCGACGACGGGTTCGACCCCGAAGCGTTGGGGGGAAAGCCCTCGGTGGATGCGGAGGCGCTCTTTGCCGAGTTGTCGGCCCTGGCGCAAAGCATCGTTCACCCGGGCCTGCGCAACCTGACGGCCGGACTGCTGTCGGAACATGCCGCGACGCTCAAGCGGTTGCCGGCCAGCCGGGGCCGTTTCCATGTTCACGCGGGCGGGTGGGTCCAGCACACCCTGTCGGTCGCGAGGATGACCGATTCGCTCGTGGCGGAACTCCATCGTTGCCAGCCCGCGGCCAGGGAAAGGCTCGATCGGGACCTGGCGCTGTCGGGTGCCCTTCTCCATGAGATCGGGCGCGTCCGGGAATGGCGCCCGATGGAGGAATGGGCCTCGGCGCCACCGGAACCGTGCGGGGAAGGCCATCTGGTCGGCCCGAACCTGCTGGCCCGGGACATGGTCAGGGAGAAGGCGGCCGCCACCGCGGAACTCGACTCCAACCGCCGACTGGCGCTTGAGCACCTCCTGCTGTCGTACCTCGAACGGCCCGAATGGGGTTCACCCCGATTACCGGCGATTCCCGAGGCGTTGGTGGTCCACCACGCTGACGACCTCGACGCGAAAATGGAGATGTACATGCGCCACATGGCCGATTCCCCCGGCCAAGGTCCGTTTACGCAGCCAGATCCGGTGCTGAAACGAGTTTTATGGCGCGATCGGGAGTTTCCCATCGTGCAAGACCAAAACCCGGTTTGATAAAATGGGTCGAGATTCACAAGCATGCGGGGAACCCCAGTGGCTCCATCCTCCGGATACGCGAAGCACGGGGAATTCCTTCCGGCGGCAGGCTCGGGAAGCCTCGGCCAGGATGACATCTATCTCTTCAACGAAGGCCGTCAGTTCCGCCTGCACCACCACCTCGGCGCCCACCCGGGACACCTCGGCGGGGTTCCCGGCACCCGGTTCGCCGTTTGGGCCCCCTCGGCACGCTATGTCTCGGTAATCGGTGACTTCAACCATTGGAACCGGGGATGCCATCCGCTGGTGACGCTGGGCCACTCGGGGATCTGGGCCGGATTCGTCCCGGGCGTCAAGCCGGGAGATGTCTACAAGTTCCATGTCGCCTCGCAATTCGGCGGGCATGCGGTCGACAAGGCCGATCCCATGGCCTTCCGGACGGAATGCCCGCCGCGAACAGCCTCGGTGGTCTCCGACCTGACCTACCGGTGGGACGATGGCGAGTGGATGGCCACCCGCCGGACGCGCCAAACCCTTGAGTCGGCCTGGAACATCTATGAGGTTCATCTGGGATCGTGGATGCGGTCGCCGGGCGACCCCGACAAGGTTCTGGGCTACCGGGAACTGGCTCCCCGGCTGGCGCGGCACGCGCGGACGATGGGTTTCACCCATGTCGAACTCATGCCGGTCATGGAGCACCCGTTCTACGCCTCCTGGGGCTACCAGGTCACCTCCTACTTCGCCCCCTCGGCGCGCTACGGGTCGCCGCAGGACCTGATGTACCTTGTCGACCACCTGCACCAAAGCGGCATCGGCGTGATCCTCGACTGGGTTCCCAGCCATTTTCCCTCCGATGAGCACGGGCTGGCCTTCTTCGACGGAACGCACCTGTACGAACACGCCGACCCCAGGCGCGGTTTCCATCCCGAATGGAAGAGCCACATCTTCAACTATGACCGGCACGAGGTTCGGAGTTTCCTGATCTCCAGCGCGCTTTTCTGGCTCGACGCCTACCACGCCGACGCCCTCCGCGTCGACGCCGTGGCCAGCATGCTTTACCTCGACTACGCCCGCCCCGACGGCGAGTGGGTGCCCAACCACCACGGCGGCCGGGAAAACACCGGTGCGATCACCTTCCTGCGGCAGCTCAATGAGGAGGTTTACCTCTCCCATCCCGATGTCCAGACGATCGCCGAGGAATCGACGGCGTGGTCGGGCGTGTCGCGACCGACCTCGTCCGGCGGACTCGGCTTCGGGATGAAGTGGGACATGGGCTGGATGCACGACAGCCTCAAGCATTTCTCCCGCGAACCCGTTCACCGCAAATGGCACCACCGCGAACTCACCTTCCGAGGCCTTTACCAGAACAACGAGAACTTCGTCCTGCCGCTGTCGCACGACGAGGTCGTGCACATGAAGGGATCGCTCCTGGGCAAGATGTCCGGGGACGACTGGCAGAAGTTCGCGCACCTGCGGATGCTTTTGGGCTGGCAGTTCACCATTCCCGGCAAGAAGCACCTGTTCATGGGCTGCGAGTGGGGCCAGTGGGCCGAATGGAACCACGACAAGAGCCTCGACTGGCACCAGACCGGGCATGCCCCGCACGCCGGGGTGTTGCGCTGGACCAGCCATGTGGCGTCGCTGGCCCGCGACTGCAAGGCGCTGCACGAGGGCGACTTCCATTCGTGGGGTTTCCAGTGGCTGGATCCCGACAACTCCGAAAGCGGCGTGGTTGGATTCGTGAGGAGCGACTCCTCAGGCCGGGAAAAGGTGGCCGCCTTGTTCAATTTCACCCCGGTTCCCCGCGAGGGGTGGCGGATCGGCCTGCCCTGGCCGGGACGCTGGGAGGAAACGCTCAACAGCGATGCCCCCGAGTACTGGGGCGGCGGCGTCGGCAATGCCGGCGTGGCCGTCGCCGAACCACAGCCGTGGCAGGGAATGCCCGCCTCGGCGCTGATCACCCTCCCTCCCCTGGGCGTTGTCATTTTCAAGTCGGCGCGCGGCATGGGGGAGGCGGGATGAATCCCGGCATCGGATCATGAGGGTTCTTGTCGCCGCCTCCGAGGTGGTGGGGTTCGCCAAGACGGGCGGCCTTGCCGATGTCACCGGTTCGCTGCCCCGGGCGCTGGCTCGGCGCGGCATCGATTGCCGGGTGATCCTGCCCCTGCATGGATCCTGCCGGCGGACCGGCTTGCCCGAGCCGACCCCCTTGGCCTTCGATGTTCCCCTGGGAGACCGGACCGTTCCGTGCAGGATCTGGTCGGCGAGGCTGCCGGGCAGCGATGTGCCGGCCTACTTCCTGGAAAATGACGACATATTCGGCCGCGACCAGCCGGAGTTCGGCCGCGGGCTTTACCAATTCAACAGCACCGACGGCACCAAGCGCGACTACCCGGACAACGGCGAACGCTTCGCGTTTTTCTGCCATGCCGTCATCCAGGCCATCCGGGCCCTCGACTGGTGGCCCGATGTGCTCCATTGCAACGACTGGCAATCCGGACTGGCGCCCGTCTACCTGCGGGAGCATTTCGGCCGCCATCCCGACCCCGCCGTGGCCGCCCGGTGGAACCGGATCCGCTGCCTGTATTCCATCCACAACATCGCCTACCAAGGCCGCTTCGCGCCGCCGCTGATGGAAAAGGCCCACCTCGATTGGCGCCTCTTCAACCACCACCAACTCGAGTTCCACGATTCGCTCTGCTTCCTGAAGGCCGGCATCGTCTTTTCCGACCGGATCAACACGGTCAGCCCCACCTACGCCGAGGAGATCAAGACCCCGTGGTACGGCCGGGGCATGCAGGGCGTGCTCATCGAGCGGTCAAACAGGTTGTGCGGAATCGTCAACGGTGTCGACTACGGCGACTGGGATCCGTCCACCGACCCCAGGATTCCACGCCGCTACGGGCTTGCCGACTTCGAGGCCGGAAAGGCCGAATGCAAGGCGGCCCTCGCCGCGCGCATGGGACTAAGAGGCTGGCAGGGCCAACCGCTGTTGGGCATGGTGGCGCGCCTGGTGGAGCAGAAGGGACTCGACATCATGCACGACGCCGCCATCGGATTCCTTGGGCAGGGCGCGCGCATGGTTGTCCTTGGCGAGGGCGACCCCTGGTTCCGGGACATGCTTTCGGGCCTGGCGCAACGCTTCCCCGGGCAGGTGGGCCTGCGGTTCGGCTTCGACGAGGACACGGCCCACATCATAGAATCCGGATCCGACATGTTTCTCATGCCCAGCCTGTTCGAGCCTTCCGGCCTCAACCAGCTTTACAGCCTGCGCTACGGCACGCCACCGGTGGTCCGCGGCACGGGCGGCCTGGCCGACACGGTGACCGACACGAACACGAACACGCTGGAGGAAGGCACGGCAACCGGCTTCGTCTTCCATCCCTATTCGGCCGAGGCGTTCCGCGACGCGGTCCTCAGGGCGATGGCCCTGTGGAGGCACGACCAGGCCAAGTGGGGCCGGGTCGTCCGGAGCGGAATGTCGCAGGACTGGTCGTGGGAACGAAGCGCCGGGGAGTACCACAAGCTCTATTCGGACATGGTGGCCGGGTAGGCTCGTCAGCCGGACAGGCCCGCCCGCATGACGATTTCCCGGGAGACCTCGCCAAGCGGCACGACCTTGTCGGCGAGACCGGCCCGGACGATGGCGCCGGGCATGCCCCAGACAACGCTCGACTTCTCGTCCTGGGCCATGATCGCCGCCCCGCGTTCCCTCAACAGGCGCGCGCCCCGCAGGCCGTCCTCGCCCATTCCCGTCAGGACCACGGCCAGCGCCCTGCCGCCATAGACATTCGCGGCGGACCTGAACAGCGGATCAACCGCCGGCTTGCACGATTGCTCGGGCGGACCATCGTCGAGGCCGATCGTCGGCACGGCACCCGGCCTCACCACCATGTGCCTGCCGGCGGGGGCCAGCGTCACGGTGCCCGGAAGAATGGGCGCCCCCTCGCGGCCCAGGCTGACGGCAAGGCGCGTTCTGCGGGCGATGGTTTCCATGAGGGAATGGTCGAATCCGGCCATGACATGCTGGACAACCAGGATCGGCGCCGCCAGGTTGCCCGGCCATTCAGGCGCCAGTTTTTCCAGCGCCGTGGGCCCGCCAGTGCTCAGGCCGATGAGGACGACATCCAGTTTCCTGCCTGGCATGACGGGCGCCGGGCGTGATGCCGCGGCGCGCCCCAGCAACGCCCTCAGGGGCCCGGCGGGCCAATCAGGAGAGGGTTCCTGCCCGGAGAGCGGCTTCGAGACCACTCCAGCCCAAGGCCCTTCCGGCACAGCGTCACCAGGCTTCGGATCGAGCAGGTAAACGGGGAGTTCCGGCAGGCTCGCAAGCGCGGCGAGGAGGGCTTCCTTTCCGCCATCCGCAAGGGAGGAGACATCGACGAGAAGGACGCCGGGTCGGGGCGGCGCCTTGAGCCTGTCGATGGCCATGGCCATGGTCGGTGCCGACCAAAAGACCTCAACACCCGCCAGTTGGGAGAGTCGGCTTGCCAGGGCGCGCCGGGTGTGGGTGGATGCCTCGATCAGGGCGACCCGGATTGTGCCGGACATGGGGGCCGCTCCCGCGGGCTCATTCGCTCCGGAAACCCTCGATGAGCTTCCTCAGGTTGCCGGCAAGGCGCAGCAGCGCCTCGGAACTGGAGCTGACCTCATGGGCGCCGGAACTGGTTCCACGCGCCGCAGTTGCCACGCCTGTTATATTCGAGGCGATATCGGATGTCCCGCGCGCGGCCTCGGTCACATTGCGGCCGATCTCCCGGGTCGTGGCCGACTGTTCCTCGACGGCCGAGGCGATGGCGGACTGAATCTCGCTGATCCTGCGGATGGTGCCCTGGATTTCGGTGATCGCGCGAACGGCCTGCTCCGTGTCCTGCTGGATCGCGCCGATCCGGGAACTGATGTCCTCGGTCGCCTTGGCCGTTTCCTTGGCCAGTTCCTTCACCTCGTTCGCCACGACGGCGAAGCCCTTGCCGACTTCCCCGGCCCGCGCCGCCTCGATCGTGGCGTTGAGCGCCAGCAGGTTGGTCTGTTCCGCGATCGAGGTGATCAACTTGACGACCCCGCCGATTCGCGAACCGCTTTCGCCAAGGCGGGAAACCAGGCCCCCCGTCGATTGGGCCAATTCGACGGCATCGGTGGCGACGCGGGCGGCCTGATGGGCCTGGGAAGCGATCTCGCGGATGGTGGCGTCCATCTCCTCGGCCGCCGCCGCCACCGACCTGACATTGGCGCTGACCTGCTCGGCCGCTGCCGACACCACCTGGGCCTGGGTTGATGTCTCCTCCGCGTTGCTGGTGAGTTCGAGGCTTGTTTTCCGTTGCTTTTCTGCGGCTCCGGTCAGGTCGTTGGCGCCGGCGCGCATCGGTGTCACCACATTGCGCATCGATTCGACGGCCACCGAAAGCGATTCCGTCATCTGGCGCAATTCCCCCTGGCCGAGCACGGCAACCGGGGCCGCCAAGTCACCCTTGGCCAGAAGCATGAGCCGGGTGCGTGACTTCGAAATGGGAACCACGATTCCCCTGCCGATCCAGAACACCAGGACAATCGCCAAAAGAAGGGAAAACAAGGTGAGCGCCGAACCGGTCGTCTTCTGCTGGCTGAACTTGGCGATCCGCTTTCGGAGCAGGATTTCGAGATGTTCCGCGACGGATTTCTGGGCCGCGAGGGTTTTCTCCATGGCCTCGGTCACTCGGGAGTCGGAGGAAGCCTGGGGCTTGGCCATCGTGGCAAACGCCTCCTCGACCGCATGGCTGAGGGAATCCATCATCGGCGAAAGGTCGGCCAGGCCGTCGGTGTGCCCGTGGAACTTGTCGTCCTCCGTTATCGCCGACTCCACCGCCTTGACGGCCCGGGCGAGGTCGTCCTCAAGGCCGCGCCGGACCAAAATCTGGATTTCGAGCATCGTGGAATCGTTCTTGTCCTTGGGCTTCTCGGCGTCCCGGAGCGCCTGCCTGGCCTGGAAGTCGGACAGCCTCCTCGCCAGGGATGGCAGCGCCGCGGTGGCCGCGTCCATCAGGTAGTAGCTGTCGAGGTCGGGATCGAGGATCAGGTTGGAGGTGTCTGTGAGGTGGGCCACCATCGACAGGATGATGTCAAGCACGCGGGCCTGGCGCTCGTCGGCCTGCGCCGGCCGGATCTTGGCGAGGTCGAGCTTGAGCGCGTCCCATTCACGGCGGAGGTCGGCGGCACCGCAACCCTCGCGCTTGCGCTGCTTGAGGCCGTCGGGCGTGAAGTCGAAAGATTTGCCGGCCCGGCTTTCCTCCCGTTCGAGGGCCTCGATGGCGCGGTCCGCTTCCGTCCGAAGGCGGCGGGCCTGTTCATCGTTGGCGTGCCCCCTATCGACGAGGGCGCGGTGGGCCAGGATCGGCCTGAGCGTGTCGGTGACGCGCGACAGGTATGAAACGCCGACCAGTTCCTTGTCGGCGAAGATGATGTCCTTGTCCGCCGCGGCGATGTAGATGTTGAACAGAACGGCAACCGGCAGCAGGAAGCTGACGGATATCCAGAAAAGCCTGACGGCGATGCTTCGCCCGAGGATCAGGTCAAGGAAAAACCGGGTCATCTCTTCGGCTCCGATCGTCTGTTTCCCATGGCCATCAGCCTCAAAGCCGACGGCCTTTTCACCCAAAAGTCTCCAGCGGCACCGGGCCCATGCCCCGGCGCCCGTGCGGACTCATGCCCGGATGTTTCCGGACCCGCGCACCACGATCAATTTTATTCCGACGACTCCGAATCACGCCCCCGCAACAACTTGGCGGGGTCCAGTTCCAGGAGCAACTCGTCGGAAATGTCCCAAGCGGCGCCGCACGATTCCCGAAGCGGACGGTTGAGCGTCTCGGGCGGCGGCAATCTCCTGTCATCGGAAAGGTTCATGACATCGTCGATCGAATCGACCGGAAGGCTGATCAGTTCATTGCCATGCGCCAGGATTACATGGATGCCGGGTTCCCGGTTTCCGCGCTCGATCCCGAGGCGCCAGCGGAGGTCGATGGCCGGCATGACCTGTCCCCGGAGGTTCACCAGTCCCTTCACCAGCGGCGGGGCCAGGGGAACGGGGGTGATGTGGCTCGACCTGACGATCTCCTGCACTTCGGAGACCGGCAATCCCAGGAGGATTCCGCCCAGCCGGAAGGTGCAAAGCCCCGTCACGGACATCAGGCCACCCCCGCGAGCCATCGTTGCGGATCCACCACCTGCGCCACCGATCCCCGCACGATCGCCATGCCGCCTTCTCCCGGGCCGGTTTCCGAGACCGTGTCGATGATCCTGCCGACAACCATGCCGACCAGGCCCGATGGCGCCCTGTGCACGACGACGGCGATCCGGTCAGGGACTCCAACCGAGATGTCCAGCGGACGGGTCGGCGCCGATGAGGCGTCGAACAGCGGGAGAATGCCGCCCCTGTACTGCACCACCGTGTTATCGCCGGCCTTTTCAATTTTTTCCCGGGGGATCTCCTCGAGGCGGTCGACGGCGTCCAGGGGAATGGCCTGCAACCTGCCGTCGGTCGACTCCACCAAAAGAAGCGACCGCGACTCCACGGGCTTGGCGGCCTCGGCGACGGCAAGCGCCTCGCCGCGGCGGCCGTGCAGGCCGGCCAGGCGGGCCACGCCGACCGGATCGACAATCAACGCGATCGATCCATCGCCCAGAAGAGTGGTGCCCGAGTAGGATGGGATTCCCTTCAGCAGCGTCGGCAGCGGCTTGACCACGATTTCCTGGGAGTCGAGGATCCTGTCCACCTTCAGGGCGAACTGCCTTTTTTCGGCATGCACCACCACGACCGAAAACGCCTCCTCGAACGACTCCTCGGGGGAGCAACCGAGAACCTCGGCCGTCTCGATCAGCGGCATCAACTCCGATCGGAAACGGAGGTAAATCCCACCCCCGACCCGCGTGACGGCCCTGATGTTCTTCTCCGTGTCGAGCCTCATGAGTTCGATGATGCCCGCCTGGGGTATCGCCACATGCGCCGTGCCGACCCGCACGATGACGGCCTTGATGATGGCGAGGGTCAGGGGCAGCCTCAGCCTGACCGTCGTGCCCTTGCCCATGACGCTGGACAAGTCGATCGAACCGCCCATGCTTTCGATGCTTGTCTTGACGACATCCATGCCCACGCCGCGGCCGGAAACCTCGGTCACCCGGTCGGCCGTGGAGAACCCAGATATGAAAACAAACTGCATCACCTGGCTGTCGCTCATGCGCGCGAGGTCATCGGCGCCCGCCAGCCGCTGCGACGCCACCTTGGAGCGCACCTTGGAGGCGTCGATTCCCCGGCCGTCATCGGACATTTCCACCGTCACCTGACCGGCCTCGTGGCTGGCGCGCAGCAGGATCCGCCCCTCGGCCGGCTTGTCCATCGCGAGGCGGTTCGCGGGCGGTTCAATGCCGTGGTCGACCGCGTTGCGGGCCAAGTGGGTGAGCGGCGCCTTGACCGCCTCGAGGAGCGTCTTGTCGAGTTCCGTGTCGCCTCCCTCGAGGTCGATGCGGCAATGCTTGCCGAGGTGGCGGGCCAGGTCGCGGACCATGCGCGGCAGTTTCGACCAGACTCCGGAGATGGGTTGCATGCGCGTCCGCATGACCACTTCCTGGAGCTCACTTGTCACCAGGTTCAGCTGGCGCGTCGCCGCCTGGTAGCCCGCGTCCTCGATCGACTCGGAGGCCTGCACGACGCGGTTCCGCGCCAGCACCAACTCGCTGGCCAACGCCATCAGGCGGTCGATTGTTTCCACGCCGATGCGGACAGTGGCCTCGGCCAGCATGCTCGCCCCCGCCGCGCCCCCCTCCGGTTCGGATGGCGCGTCGGCAACCGATGGGGGAACAACGGCGGGTTGAAGCGCCGCGAGCCCGGAACCCGCCTGCGCGGGGGGACTCGGCGGGACGGGCTTGGCTTCAACCGGCTTGGCCGGCGCGGCTTGGGGCACCGCGGGTGAAGGCTTTTTTCCAAACGACGCGAGAATCGCGGAGACATCACCGGCGGCGGACTCATCGGTGCCGGTGGCTTCGATTGTCGCCAACAGTTTTTTCAAGCCATCGACGCAGGCCAGCAGCCAGCCGAAATGAACCGGCTCGGGAACGATTTCGCCTGAACGAATCTTGGCCAGCAGGTTTTCGGCGCCGTGGCCCAGGGATTCAAGGTGCTTCAATCCGAGAAAACCGGCACCCCCCTTGATGCTGTGGAGCAACCGGAAGCAGGATTGAACGGCCTCGGAACGCGCCGCGGGCGTGGGCCCCGACTCCATCGCGAGCATCAATTGCTCAACCTGACCGAGGTATTCATGCCCCTCGATCAGGAATTCCCGCAGGTTCTCGTCAATTGGCGGCATGAAAGGGCATCAGCCAAGAAGCCAGTAAAACGCCTCTCCATCAGTGAAACAGAATAAGTAGGCTTCTTCAAGAATATTCAACCCATTTTGCCAGTCTTGCGTAGACAATCATGGCAAAATCAGCGCAACCCCAACAACTGGCGTACCGAGGATTGGACATCCTCCTCGGTGGCGTTCTTTGGAAGGATCTTGTCGACACCGGCTTGCCAGGCGAATTGGAGAATGTGATCTTCGGTTTCGCTCGTGAACATGAGGACCGGGGTCTTGGCGTTCCTGCCGTCCAGCCTGACTTTCCTGGTCACGGCATCACCGGTCAGGTTGGGCATGTTGAAGTCGGTGACGATCATGTCGAATGCCGAGGCTTCGATCTTTTCCACGGCCTCGGCACCGTCCTTGGCCACCGTGATGTTGCCAAAGCCCATGTCGCGGAGGGCTTTTTCGATCCGCTTGCGGGCGAAGTGGGAGTCGTCGGCAATGAGGGCGGCCATGTCGGCGACAGGCTTGGAAGGCCCGCCGCCCTGCTGGATATTCCCGGCCAACTCAGCCAGGTCGGCGGCGAAACTGTTCTTCTTGATGGCCATGGCCCTGTCGATGCCAGCGACCGCCGAGGCGCCGTCATCGTCGGATGTCACCAGTCCGAACATGATTCCCCGGGTGGAATCCTCCTGGCGCATTTCCTGAAGCAGTTCGACCCCGGAACCATCGGCCAGCGTTTTCGACGCCAGGACAAGGCAGACCCCGGGATTGTCGTGAAGGGCCTCCCTGGCCTGCATCATGTTCTTGGCCTTCACCACATGAAATTGCCTGCCGAGACTTTCAGCCTGGCTCGCCATCCTTTTCAGGAAGAAATCGGAGGAGTCAACGACAATGACGGTGGAAACCGACTGCCCGGCGACCAGCGTTTCAGGCGAAGCGTTTTCCGCCGATTCGGCCAGCGCCGCCATCCCTCCCTGCACCACCATGGTGGCGCCGCTTTCCTCGGCCGCGGGCGTCAAGGCCGGTGCCGACACCTTCAGCTTGGAAAGGTCGCTGGCGACCTCGTCCATCGACTGGTATCTCTTTGAAATCTCCTTCTCGACCATCTTGCGGAAGATCGCGTCGAGCGCGGGCGGCGCGTCGGGCCTCGCCTGGCAAAGCGATGGGATCGGCTCCTTCTGGTGGGCCAGGATCTTCTGCATCTGGGTCTTGGCCTGATAGACATTCCGGCCCGTCAGCAGGTACCAAAGGGTGCATCCGAGGCTGTAGATGTCGGCCCGGTGGTCGGCCGTCTTCGTGTCCATGGCCTGCTCCGGCGCCATGAATTCCGGGGTTCCGGCGATCATGTAAGCCTGCGTGAGGCTTTCCTGGTCGGCATCGGCGCTGATTTCAGACTGCTCGGTGATCCTCACGAGACCCAAGTCGGCCACCTTCACGGTGCCCGACTTGTCGATCAGGAAATTCGCGGGCTTGATGTCCCGGTGGACCAGGCCCTTGGAATGGACATAGGCCATCGCAATGGCGGCCTGACGTATGGTTTCAATCGCCTCGCCCACGGGCAGGGGCCCGCGCTTCATCACCAGCCCGGCAAGGTCCGTTCCCTCGACGAATTCCATCGCGAGGTAGTGCCCCATGGGGCCCTCGTCGGTGTAGTAGACGGCGATCACGCCCGGATGGGCCACTTGGGCGCTCGCCTCAACCTCCCTGTTGAACCGGGCGACGCTATCTGGTGAACCCACGAGTTCCTTCTTGAGAACCTTGAGGGCGGCCATCCGTTTCATGCGGCGGTCGCGGGCCTTGTAGACGGCTCCCATGCCCCCGGCGCCCAGCTTGTCGAGGACGATGTAGTTGCCCATCTGCAATTCCGTGGCGCGACCCTCGCGCACGGCTTGGGCCTGAAATGGCGTGAGCGCTCCATCGCGCGAGAGGATTTCAACCGCGGCCTCATCCGTGGCAACGGGTCCCGGGACCCCGGCGAACGATTTTTCAAGTTCCTGCGCCGTGAGGATCTTGTTGTCGAGGATGTCGTGGATGGTGCCGAGGTTGGATGGAATGGTCATGGTTCAGCCCGACTTGGAATCTTCAGCCAGTTTACCAATTTCACCGCGCCAACCATCGAGCTTCCCTGAAAACTTCAGGGCCAGGGCCGAGGCCTCCCGCAGATAATCGTCGGGGTTCGCCCAAGCCTGGCATGGATCGAGGTGACGGGGTTCGATGCCAGCGACGGCCTTGGGCCGGCCGAGGCCGAAGACCGGATCCCTCACCCATTCGGCCTTGGCCAGGCTGCCATCAAGAATCCTTGAGACGATGGCCCTGGTGACAGCCAGCGGCATGCGCCGGCCGACCCCTCCACTGGCGGAACCGCCCGACCAACCAGTGTTGACCAGCCAAACGCGTGAACCATGCCTGGCCAGCCGCTCGGCAAGCAGCGCGGCGTATTCAAGAGGCCGGCGGGGCAGGAAGGGGGCGCCGAAACCACTGGAGAATGTCGCGGAAACTTCCCGCACTCCCGATTCGGTGCCTCCCACCTTGGCCGTGTACCCCAGCAGGAACTGCTCAAGGGCCTGCCTCCTGTCAAGCAGGGAGACCGCCGGCAGCACCCCGAACGCGTCGCAGGTGAGGAACAAGATATTGTCGGGATGCCCCGCCTTGCCGCCAGGTTGGGCGCCAGCCACCCGGGAAAGCGGATAGGCGACGCGCGTGTTCTCGGTGATGGCGGAGGAGTTGAAGTCAGGGGTTCGGCTGACCGGGTTCAGGGGAACATTTTCGAGCACTGTTCCAAAGCCGATACTGTCCCAGATGAGCGGTTCACCCTGCCGGGTCAGGTGGATGGTCTTGGCGTAGCAACCTCCCTCGAAGTTGAAGATTCCCTCGCCCGACCAGCCATGCTCGTCGTCGCCCACGAGGAGGCGCTCGGGATCGGCCGACAGGGTGGTCTTGCCGGTGCCCGAAAGGCCGAAATACAGGGCGACATCGCCCTGCCTGCCGACGGTCGCCGAGCAATGCATCGGCATGACGCCGCGGCCGGGAAGCCACCAATTGAGAAAGCTGAAAACCGATTTCTTGATTTCCCCGGCGTAGCGGGTTCCTAGGATCAGCACCCTGGCCCGCTCGAGGTCGATGGCGATCAGGGGTTCATCGCCCGGACCGGGCAGGTTGCCGGCGGCGAGTATGGTGGCGTTTCGCGCCACGCCGCCGACCGGATCGCGGAACAGGCACGCGGAGAACAGCGCCTGCCATGGCATGGTACTGACCAGCCGAACGCCAACGGCATGCGAAGAATCGGCTCCAGCGGATCCCTCGAAACCGTGGAGGCCGCCCACGGAGGCCAGTTGGCGGAGCGTTTCAGACCAAAGCGATTCGAACTCGGAGGAGGAGATCGGCTTGTTCGTCTTGCCCCAGTCCACTGAATCGTCAGAAGCACCGCCGGAAACGAGGAATCGCCGCTCGGGGCACCTGCCGGTGTAACGACCCGTGTTCACGCGCAGGCTTCCCGTGTCGGTCAGTTGGCCTTCCTGGGAGGCCAGGGCTCGTTCGACCAATTCGGGCGGAGTGAGGAAAGCGACCTTGGCCGGATCGAGTCCGAGGTGTTCGAGCCAACCGTTCGTTGAGTCCATGGCAATCTTCCTTGACACGCACCTTGGCAAAGGCGGTCAACCAGAGAACCGGACCAATGGAAGGGAGAGGGGCCCGCAAGCAAACATGATACCAATCCAAGGGATCCGCGCCCCGGCGCTACCGGGCCAGGTCCTTGTAAAGCGGCAGCAGTAGCGGGGCGGTGTCGGGGCCGAGGCTGTTGATCTCCCCGTAGGGCGCCTTCTTGTAGTCGTAGGTGAAGGGTTCCTTGGCATCCCATTGCCGCCTCGGCATGATGTAGCCGACCTCATCCTGGGCCAGGCCCAAGATCCAACGGTGCTTCGCGTTCAACTGCGACAGCACCGAGGGTTCCACCGGCGCGTCGGGGAAATCAGCCCCCGTGGGTGCGGGTTCCGGCACCTTTCCCAGCGCCAATTCGGGGTACAACTCCCCGGGCACGAGGGCCACTTGCAACTCCCCCAAGGTGAGCACGCCGGCGCAAGACCGCAGTGCCTTCCGCCCGCCATCCTTGGCCTCACCGGGCTTGTCCACCGAACCGGACCAGAAATACATCTTGCGAGGCAAGGTTCCCAATTGGTTTCCGGCGACATAAAGCAGGTTGTCGACGGGGAGATAGACATCACGCTGGGCAAGGCGCATGGGGGTGAGCCTTGCCGGCTTGGACCCGTCGACCGCCTTGCCGGCCCGTTCCGCGATCAGTTCGCCGTAGCGGAATGTCGCCTCGACGCTGTTTTTGGGCAATTCCCTGCCGTCGGCAGCCTTGACCGGCTGACTGGGCGGGCTCATCAACCCGCCGACCGCGCCGGTGAGGTACACGACGGGGCACCCGTATTTCCTGCCAAGGGCCCCCACAAGCGGGCCCACATAATCGCTCGAAATTCCCTTGTGGCTCGAGTTGATCATTTCGGGATGGTTGTGCCAGAGAACGGCCAGGCAGGCCGGTTTTCCATCCGCGGCATCGAACCGGAGGATTCCCATCGGATCCATTTTCACCAGCGGCGGACGCGAGTCCTTCATGAGGTCGCCGGCCTCGACTTCCCCCAACCGGGCCGAGACGGGCTTGAGCGCGGCCTTGGCCGCCTTCACCGCCGCGACGCAGGCCTCCTCCACCCGCGCGAGATACGGCGGATGGACCCCGGACGAGATTCCCGTTCCCCACAGTCCCAGGGTGTCGGGGGCGTGGTGGGTGTGCGTGGCGCTGACCACGACCCGGATCCCCGGCAGGCGCTCGGCCACGCGGCGGGCTGATTCGTCGAACAAGCCGACAACATCGGCGCAAACCAGGGCCACCGTTGCCCCCTCCCCTTCCAGGACAAGGGCCCGCGCCGCGATCGGGTCGGTGACAAACTCCGCCCGCCTTCCCCGGCCAAAACCGGCCAGCCAAACCTTGAACGCCTTGGGATCCGGCGTGATATCCACGCTGGCGGCGCCGGCGCGGAGGGTTTCGGCACCGGGGAACGCGCAAACCAGCAGCATGAAAAGCATCGCACGGCCTCAGGAAAGGGGATGGATCGCATCAACCGCCCGCTTAACATGAAATCGTACCGACAAACACGGATGGTTTCACGAGGCGAGCGCCATGCGATCGCGAGTTGTCACCCTGACACCGGTTTTGCTGGCGGCCCTGGGCTTGGCCGTCCTGGGACAGGGCCGTGATTCCAAGCCGGATGACAAGGCCATCGCCAAGCTGATCCGGGATCTGGGCGACGGCGACTTCGAGATGCGGGAAAAGGCCTCCGAGGCCCTCTGGCGAGCGGGAAGCGCCGCCGAGAAGGCGCTTCAGGAAGCCGCCAAAAGCGATGACATCGAGGTGCGCAAGCGCGCCCGCGACATCCTGCAGAAGTTCGCCACCGGCCAGATGCCCGACACTCCCGTGGCGGTGCTCGACCTTCTGGGGGAATACCAGTCGGCCGAGGGAAACGCGCCCCGGCGCGCCGCGGTTCTCAGGCGCCTCATGGTGGAGGGCAAGGCCGGCATCCAGGCGGTGGTGAGGATGGCGGCCAATGAACCCAAGGGAACGGGCGATTTCCTCCTGACACAGATCGCGGCGGCGTTGCCGTCAACCATGGCCCGCATCGAGGCGATGGGCGAAAGGAAGAAGATCGACGAGTTGGTTGAAATGATCGCGACCCGCTCCCCTTTCGGCCACGCGCACCTGGCGTCGTGGGCCAAGTCGACGGGAACCCTCAAAACCTGGATCGAGGAACTCGACAAGGGGGATGGCCGCGTGGCGACATGGCCGGCACCCGCCCGGCACATGGCTCTGATGATGCTCAAGCGCGCCGACGGCGACCTGCCCGGCGCCATCGCCGCCGCCGAGAAGGCCAAGCAACCGAATTTCGTCGAGGCGTTGCGGATCGAGGCGGGCCTGTGGACTGAACTGGCCAAGGCCGGCCCGGGGGACATGAACGATCCCACCCACCGCGCCGGACTCAAGTCGACCTTCCTGCGGTTGGCCGGCATGAGGAAGGAGTTCACCGAGTCGCTGGAAGGTTTGCGGGAGCTGGCGGGCCGCGACCATGATGACGGCGACCGCCTTCCCTATTCCGCCAAGCTGATGCTGCTCAACGACCAGACCGACGAGGGGATCAAGATCCTCCTGGCGACCAACCACCGGGCGCTGGCCTTCGAGGTGATGGCCGCCCAGATGCGGCACAAGGAGGCGTTCGCCCTTGCGGACCAGGTCCGCAAGGCGATGGACCGCGACCTGGTCGACATCGAAATGGTCGAGGCGCGCATCCGCTGGCTTCTGGGAGACCGGAAGCGCTCGGGAGAAACCTTCGACCGGCTTGCCGAGGAACTCAAGCCGGGAGGCGAACCGCCATCCTGGTTCGAGGCGCTCATCGAGAACGAGATTCTCGCCGGACGCAGGGATTCGGCGTGCGACCACGCGGCGCGTCCGTTCCCGACCGGCGACCCGGGGGATTGGAAGCAGCGGCTGTTCACGAAGCTGTATCCGGAGAAGTCGGGCGAGGCCGGTGCCTGGTGGGATCACATGGCCGGCCGGGTCATCGAGGGAGGCATGGCGGGACGGCTCAAGCTGATCGGCCAGATCCTCGCCGGCACGACGGGTCGCCTCAAGGCGTCCGAGCTGCTGGGGCAGGTCGAGGAGAAGAGGGAGATTCCCGAGGATCTCCGGCTTGCCGCCGCCGACCTGGCCAGGCGCGCCGGACTGGGAGCCGACGAGGAAAGGCTGCTGACCGGCGGCAAGCGAGCCGCGAGCCGGGTTTCCCTGGGCGACGCGAAGGCCCGGCGCGGTGATTGGGCGGGGGCCCTGCAAGACTGGGACTTGGCCGAGACGATGGAACCTGGAAACCCCGTGGTGCAGGTCTTGAGGGCCCAGGCGCTTGACAAGCTGGGCAGGAAGCCGGAGGCCGCCGAGGCCCGCGCCCTGGCCCGAAGGCTTCCCCTGGGGCTTGAAGGGGTGCGGTCGACCCTGGTGCAGGAGTTGGCGCGCCGGGGTTTCCGCGACGAGGCGGCCGAGCATGCCCTGCTGTGGCTGGCGTGCTCCCGTCCGGGAAGCTACGAGGCGGGAAACGCCCATCGCCATGTGGCGCAGGCGCTGGCCCGCGCGGAAAAATACTCGGCCTCGGCCCACGGGCAGCAGGTGTCTTTGTTCCGGATTCTCGGTCGGGAGATATCGTTTATTTATCCCACGGCCTATGTCTCGGTGCCGGCCCTCATCCACAGGTTGCGGGCCCGCGGCCAACTGGCGGAAGGCAAGGTCGACGAGGCGCTGGCGGAAATGGCCACCTGCCAGAAACTGATGCCCCGGGACATCGAACTGCCCATCCTGGTCTTTGATGAACTCGCCAAGCGGGGCAGGAAGGCGGAGGCTGAAAAGCTGTACGCCACGGCGCTGGAGGCCCATGAGGCCCTCATCGCCGAGTTTCCCGAATGCGCCTGGGCCCGCAACGGCGCCGCCTGGCTCATGGCCTGCTGCCGGAAAGACCTGGAACGCGCCGTGGCGCACGCCGAGAAGGCGGTGTCACTCAACCAGGAAAGCCCGGGATACCGCGACACGCTTGCCGAGGCCCTGTTCCAGAAGGGGGACAAGAACAAGGCCATCCAGTCCATCCAGAAGGCCGTCGACATGGATCCCAAGCGGGTCTACTACCGCAGGCAACTCGAAAGGATCAGTGCCGGCAACCCCGCCACCCCCCGGCCCGATGAGAACGATGACGAGTGACAACGGTTGCCCAGGGCCCTGAAAGCCGGTTTATAATTTGGGGATTTTTCCGATGAACTCCGAGCCCAGCATCGAATCGATTCGCGACAAGGTCTTCTCGGGAACCCGCCTCGGCCGGGAGGAAGGCCTTTATCTTGAAAAATCGGCCAGCCTTCACGACCTTGGCGAATTGGCCAACGCGGTGCGGGAGCGCAAGAACGGGGACATCGCCTGGTACAATGTGAATGTTCACCTGAACCCTACCAATGTCTGCGCCTACCGATGCACCTTCTGCGCCTTCCGGGCCGACCTGAAGGATCCCCGGGCTTACCGGATGTCCGATGACGACATCCTGGCCAGGGGTGCCGAGGCGCGGGCCCGTGGCTGCACCGAGATGCACATCGTCGGGGGGTTGCACAACAAGGCACCCGTCGACTGGTACAGGCACATCCTGGAACTGATGCACTCCCATTACCCTGAAATCCATCTCAAGGCCTACACCGCCGTGGAATGGGACTGGTTTGAACGCATCACCAACCGCCCCGTCCCGGAGATTCTCGCCGAATTCCGGCAAGCCGGCCTTGGAAGCCTTCCGGGAGGTGGCGCCGAGATATTCGACCCTGTTGTTCGAGGCAAGATATGCGAGCACAAGGCTGATGGTGGCGCCTGGCTGAAGGTTCACGAGGCGGCGCATCGCCTTGGACTGCGTAGCAACGCCACCATGCTCTATGGCCACCACGAGGGGCCGGAACACCGAATCGACCACCTTCTGACCCTGCGCGAACTTCAGGACCGGACCGGTGGTTTCCAAACCTTCATTCCGCTGGCGTTCCATCCCGAGAACACCCGCATGGCGCACATGCCCAAGCCGTCATCAATCGCCGACCTCCGCACGATCGCGATCAGCCGCCTGATGCTCGACAACTTCGACCACATCAAGGCTTACTGGATCATGCTTGGCATTTCCACGGCGCAAATCGCACTTTCCTACGGCGCCGACGACCTCGACGGGACGGTGGTTCACGAGAAGATTTATCATGAGGCCGGATCAACATCGCCCCAGGAAATCACCGTCAACGACCTGCGCCGATTGATCGTCGAGGCCGGGCGCGAACCAGTGGAACGGGATACGCTCTACCGCCGCGTGCAACGCGACCAGTCGAACCCCGCCCGGTGGTCGATCGCAGCCTAGGGCCGGCTTGCACCGGATGAGCTGGATTGATAACGCTGACAAAAACCTTTCGGAGCAAACCCGGTTTCAACAAACCAAGGAAAGGTAAGCCCGCGTTCAAGCGAAATTCAAATAACTGACCTGCTCAAGACCCCGGCACCCGCCATCATTCTGTTAGCCATTTCATATCCCTGAAGCGTCGAACGGCGCGAGCGACCTCTGAACTGGCCATAGTTGTTGGATGTCTGTGAGGGCCCCTCACTTCGTTCAGGGCTCCCAAGTATGTTTTGCCTAGCCTTCATATTGAGGTCCGTTCATCGCTTAGGAGCCCCCAGCGGAGTGAGGGGCGAGTCGATCAAGGAACAACACCAGGAGCCATAGCAGAAACAACAGAGCCCCCGGCAAAGCGCGAAGGCGGAGTGAGTAGGGTGTATTGAAGTTGACCCGCTCACTCCGGTGCTTCGCACCTCCGTTCGGGGCTCTTTTTAATATGCTTAATCGGCATTTTTATCGGCATGATCACTCTAACCCATCTATTTGAAAGCGCTCCAGGTTTCCCAAGTCCGGTGAGCGCCATGCAGGGCCGGGCCGAAAAGACTGAGCCGAATACCAATGACATCGCCGGGCTTGCGCCCGGCGAACTCCCACCAAGAGATTGATGGGCTGGCTTTTGCTGAGCCTATCGTTTGTCGCGACTCATCTGCTCAAGGCGCTTCATCACCTCATCGAGCCGGCGCTCCAATTGTTCAAACCGGCGGGCGGCATCCGGATTCAGTCCGGAACCACCGGGATTGGCACCCGGCTGCTCGCCCGGCGGGTTGATTCGGGAAGGAAACCCGAATCCGGGGCCCGGCATTCCGGGCCTGCCTTGAAACGCCGCGCCTCGGCTTCTCCATTGCCAGGGAGCCCCGCCCGCTTCGGCCGTCTCGCGGTTCGCGCGCATCAGCTTTTCGCCAAGCTCACGAAGCGCCTTGGCATGGTTTTCCATCTCCTCCTGGATGCGATTCACCTGTTGGCGAGCCCGTTCCTGTCGCTCCGCCATCTCCTTGTCCTCAGGCCGTGGCTCACCCGGCCTGCCTTCCGGCGGACGGGGCTGGTCGGGGCGGCGACCTTCGGGCCGAGGCTCACCCGGCCTGCCCTCCGGCGGGCGGGGTTGGTCGGGGCGGCGACCTTCGGGCCGTGGCTCACCCGGCCTGCCTTCCGGCGGACGGGGTTGGTCGGGGCGGCGACCTTCAGGCCGAGGCTCACCCGGCCTGCCTTCCGGCGGGCGGGGTTGGTCGGGGCGGCGACCTTCAGGCCGAGGCTCACCCGGCCTGCCTTCCGGCGGGCGGGGTTGGTCGGGGCGGCGACCTTCAGGCCGAGGCTCACCCGGCCTGCCTTCCGGCGGGCGGGGTTGGTCGGGGCGGCGACCTTCAGGCCGAGGCTCACCCGGCCTGCCTTCCGGCGGGCGGGGTTGGTCGGGGCGGCGACCTTCAGGCCGAGGCTCACCCGGCCTGCCTTCCGGCGGGCGGGGCTGGTCGGGGCGGCGACCTTCGGGCCGTGGCTCACCCGGCCTGCCTTCCGGCGGACGGGGTTGGTCTTGCACCTCGACGAGGCGGAATGCAAGCAAACCGCCGGCAACTGCCAAGCTCAACCAGTTCATTTCCGGGCTCCTTGGGAAAGGGAATTCCACCGGCCAAAGCGCAATGGATGCGATCAAAATACATCAAATTTCTTAGGTTATCATGAGATTTCCGGAGGGTACATGATTGAGCTGGACAATATTCGGGTGGTTCATGGCGCCGGTTCGGGTGCCAGGGAGGCCGTTTCCGGGGTTTCCCTGACAATCGGCACGGGCGAGTTGTTCGGGTTGCTCGGGCCCAACGGCGCGGGTAAGACTTCGCTTGTTTCGGTGCTGACAGGGCTGAGGGCTCCCACTTCCGGCCGGGTTATTCTCGATGGGCGGGAACTGGGTCGGGATGGCGCCGACTTGCGAAGGCGGATCGGACTGGCTCCCCAGGAAACGGCGCTCTACCCGGCCATGACGGGATTGGAAAACATGCGGTTTTTCGGCTCCCTTTTTGGCTTGAAGGGACCCTCGTTCGACCGGTCGGCCATGGAAATCCTCGAAGCCCTTGGACTGGCCGCCTGCTCCGACAGGCCGGCCGGAACCTACTCGGGAGGCATGCTTCGCCGCCTCAACCTGGCCGTGGCGTTGGCGCACGAGCCCGACATCCTTTTTTTGGATGAACCGACCGTGGGAGTGGATCCCCAGTCGCGGGCGCTGCTGTTTTCGCGCATCCGAGACCTTCACGGGCGTGGAAGAACCATCGTCTACACAAGCCATCACCTCGATGAGGTCGAGGCTTTGTGCCCCCGGCTGGCGATCATGGATCATGGCAGGCTCATCGCCTGCGACACGCTCCCCTCGCTGCTTGGCCGCATGCCGGGCACGATTCGCGCCGCCTGCGGGCCGGTGCCCTCCGACCTGGCCGAGTCATTGGCGAAACAGGCCTTGGGAACCTGGACCAACGAGTCGGGCGGTTTCCGCCTGGAATGCCCCGAACCCGCGGCGCGCGCCCCCGCGGTGCTCGAGCGATTGATCGCCGCGGGAATCAGGCCGGCGAGCCTCGAGGTTCGCGCGTCCGACCTGCACTCGGTGTTTCTGAGCCTCACGGGCCGGGAGTTGCGGGATGGCTGACTGGCCCATGCTCGCCGTGGCCCGCAAGGACCTGCTGCTGCTGGCGCGCGACCGGAGGTCGGTCCTGCTGCTATTGGCGCTGCCGGGGTTCTTCATCGCCGTGTTGGGAGTCCTGCTTGGCGAAGGATTCGGAACGAAGGCCGATGACCGGGTTCGCGTGAGCCTGGTCGACCTCGACAGGGGAACCGGAATCCTCGGCTCCTCGTTCGCCCGCCTGGTGAGGGACGACCTTTTGGAGACCCCGGGCATCCGCGTCGAGTTGCTGCCCGACATCGAGACGGCCCGAAGGCTGGTCGCGTCGCATGAGCGCGCCGCGGTGATCATTCTGGGCCCTGAATTCACCAGCCGGGTCAACGCGTGCAGTTTCCTTCCCGAGGGAATCAATCCCTTTTTCCGGGAAGGGATCCACCTCGACCGCGTGGGGGTGGAGGTGCTTCGCGACACCCGGCAGATCGCCACGGCCAGCCTTGTGGAGCAGGTCGGGCAGGTCAGCCTCCTGAGAGTCGTGCTGCCATACATGATCGGCAAGGCGTTCGAGAGGCTCAGCGACCCCGACTTCATCGAGATCCTCGCCAAAAAGGTCGTGCTTCCGGTGCCGCCGGCCTTCAGGCCGCTGTTTCCCGGCGGAAAGGTCAACTTGAGCGAGTTGTTGAGGTTGGGATCAGGCGGCGATGCCCGTCTTGAGCGCGATTACCGCGCCCGGGCGGGCCAGGGCGTGCAGGCGGCGATCTCGGAACAATTCGCCCGGTACGACCTTTTGGGCAAGACCTGGGCGGCCCTCACGCGCAGCAAGGCGTCGGGCACCGCAAAGGAGGTGGAGTACGCCGACACCGCGGGCAAGGGATGGCTCAACCGGGGCGCCGCGCGCTACCAGATCCTTGTGCCGGCCCAAAGCGTGCTGTTCGCCTTCCTCATCGTGCTGCTGGCGGGTTCGATCCTCGTCGCCGAACGGTCAAGCGGCACGCTCATGAGGCTTCGCCTTTCGCCGCTGGGCCCCGGCGGACTGGCCATCGGCAAGTTCCTACCCGTGCTCGCGGTGAGCCTCATCCAGAACTCGGTCCTGTTCGCCGCGGGTTGGGCGGTCTTCGGCATGCGGTTCGGGCCGGCGGCCTGGACAACGGCGGAGCGGCTTTTGGTGCTGGCCCCCCTCATGGCCGGCGTTTCGGTGGCGGCCGCGGGCATGGCGGTGCTGGTGGCGGCGCTGGCCCGGGGCGAGCTGCAGGTGGCGCTCCTGGGGGCCTTGCCGGCCCTGGTGGGCGCCGTGTTGGGGGGTTGCGTTCTGCCGCGCGAGCTTTTCCCGGAAAGCACGAGGTGGCTGGCCTACCTCACCCCGCACGGATGGGCCCTCAACGCCTACCTGGAGTTGCTGGATCCCGATCCGGCGGGATCTCCCGACCTCATGCGGGTGGCGGCCTCCTGCGCGGTTCTGTCGGTTTCCGGACTGGCGTGTCTTGTCGTGGCATGGCGGCTGCTGGCCAGGGAATGGAGGCGCTGATGCGGTCCCGCTTGGCGCGCGACCCGCTCACGGGCGCCCTGGTGATCATCGCGCCCGACCGCGCGGGCAGGCCGGGAGCTTTCAGCGCGCAGTCGCCCCTGCCCGACGCCGTGGAATGCCCGTTCTGCCCGGGGCGCGAGCATGAGACGCCGCCGGAGTCGCTCGCGGTGCGCCCCGACTCGCCCGGCGCCGACACCCCGGGGTGGCAAGTCCGCGTGGTGCCCAACCGTTATCCGGCCGTTTCCGCCTCGGGCTACGGCATGCCCGGCGCCGCGGCGGGAATACATGAAGTCATCATCGAGACTCCCGCCCATCATGAACGCCTCCACGAACTCGACCTGAAACGACTGGCGGGCGTGCTTGCGGTTTACCACGACAGGCTTGAGCACCTGCTGGGGCAACCGGGCATCCGCCGGGCGATCATCTTCAAGAACTCGGGGGCCCAGGCGGGCGCCAGCCTTTCCCATGAGCACGCCCAGGCCATCGGCCTGAACTTCGTGCCTCCGGAACTGGCCCGCGAGGAAAGGCGCCGCGCGGCGCATGCGCGCCGCTCCGGCAGGTGCCTGCTATGCGACCTGCTGGCGAAGGCCATCTCCACGCGAAGGCGCGTGGTGGTTGACATGGGAAAGGCGGTGGCGATCTGTCCGCCGGCGCCCCGCTTCGCGCATGAGACATGGATCATTCCCCGCGACCATGGGCCGCCGGCGTCCGACATCCTCGAAGCGATGGCGGCGTGCCTGCGCAAGGTGCTCGGGGGCCTTGAGTCCGTTTCTCCCGGCTGCGCCTTCAACCTGGTGCTCGCCGGCCCCGAGCGCGCCATGTCGGCGGGCCACCATCACCTCCTCAAGGTGCTTCCCCGCCTGACGGGAATCGCGGGCCTGGAATGGGGCGGCGGCCTTTTCGTGAATCCGGTGCCGCCGGCGGCCTCGGCGAGGCTGCTGGGGAGGTAGGCTCAGGGTGCCAGCACGCGGCGGGCCGCCAGCACCGTGGCGGCGTGGATCTCGGCCGTGTCGTTGACATCGCGCGAGTATCCCCCCGCCATGCTGACGGCCACGGGGCACGCGTGACGGCGACAAAACTGATAAACCATTTCATCCCGCCGGGCCAGGCCTTCCTTGGTGAGGGCCAGCTTGCCGATGCGGTCGTCATGGTAGGGGTCGGCGCCCGAGACATGGATCACCAGGTCGGGAACCGACCGCCCGAACGCCTCGTCGAGTCCGCGCTCGAGTTCCCGCAAGTAGGCCTCGTCGTCCGTCCCGTCCGGCAGGGCGATGTCGAGGTCGCTGGTTTCCTTGCGGAGCGGAAAGTTCCGCGCGCCATGGATGGAAAAGGTGAAGGCGCCGGGTTCATCGCGCAGGATGCTGGCGGTGCCGTTGCCCTGGTGGACATCGGTGTCGACGATGAGCACCCGGCGCGCCAGTCCCTGGCCAAGCATGACTAAAGCGGCGATGGCTGAATCGTTGAAGATGCAATATCCCTCAGCGGCATCCCGGAAGGCGTGGTGCGTGCCGCCCGCCAGGTTGACGCCGATGCCGCCTTGGAGCGCGGCCCGGCAGGCTTCCACGGTGGCCCCGCTCGACCTCAGCGACCGTTCCACCAGGGCTTCCGACCATGGGAATCCCAATCGGCGGATTTCCGCTTCGGACAAGCCGCCCGCAAGCACCCGGTCGGCGTAGCCGGCATCGTGCGCCAACAGCAGGTTTTCCCTCCCGACCCGTGGAGGATCGGTCCAGCGCATGTCCTTGAGTTCCACGGCCAGCCGTTGCCGCAGCAGCCGGTACTTGGCCATGGGGAAGAAATGCCCAGCGGGAAGGGGCAATTCGTAATGGTCGCTGAAGAATATCTCCATCCAACGCGAACCTTCACATGAAATTCACGGCGAACACACATGGCCCGGGTAGGATGCCGCCCATCACTCGGGTGCGCAGGACATGACTCGACACGCCACAGCGCTATTGATTCTGGTCGCCATGACGGGTTGTGGCGAGTTCGAAAAGCTGGAATTGCATCCCCTTTCGGGAACCGTGACGCGAAAGGGAAAGCCTGTCAGGGATGGCGGCATCATTTTTCTGCCTGTCGAACCGTCCGGTCGCGCCCTCACGGTCAACGCCTCGGTTCGCGACGGAACATTCGAAGCCGTCACCGACAGAACTAGCGCCACGGGCCGCACCCTGATCGAACCGGGCGCTCCACGGGGGCGCTACAAGCCCGTCTACCATCCACAATCCGACGGCTCCAAGGGGGGACTGGAGGTTGAACTGGAAACGATCGAGGTGGCTCCGGGCGGGGTGGTGGTTCGCCTGGAACTTCCGGAAGCCATGCCCTCGGGAACAGGCCAGCCAAGGGATGAGCATTCAGCTGGAAAACAGCCGGACTGAGACCGCCCATGCCAGCGAACGGTTTGGACGATTGAATGGCTTGCCGCTTGGCGATTGTTAAGAACCGGTGAGCCAACCAAGAAGATTCCGCTAAAAGCCATCCGATTTGAAAATCACTTATTGGTACCGATCTTTGCCGCGGGTAAATATTCGTCTGTGGCTGCGGCTGTAGCGGCGGTCCACCGATTTCCCCCACTTCGAGGACTCATCCATGTCGCGTCAAGGCAACAAAAAGCGGATTGGCTTCACGCTGATCGAACTGCTCGTTGTGATTGCCATTATCGCGGTGCTCATCGGCCTGCTGGTGCCGGCCGTGCAGAAGGTGCGCGAGGCGGCCAACAGGTCGCAGTGCATGAACAACCTCAAGCAGATCGGCATGGCCTATCACAACTACCACAGCGCCTACGGGAACTTTCCTCCCGGCGGCCAAGATGGCCGGCCCACCGGTCAAGCTTGGCAAACCTGCTGCAACTGGGCCGACAATGATGTGACCATCAAGAACAACGCCGGCCAGATGGATGACCGTAGCGGTTTCAACTGGCGCTACCACATCCTGCCGTATATCGAGCAGGAACAACTCCACAGGGTTGTCAGCCGAGCCACTCTTTATGCCACTCCCACGAAAATTTACTACTGCCCCAGTCGTCGCCCGGTAACCCTGATCCGCGGCAACGCCCGTTGCGACTACAACGGCAATACAGGCACCAATTTTGTGAATGGTACACCCAACGCCACGGACCGTAGCACGGGCTCAGGAGTCGTTGACGGCGCGGTGCAAAACACTTCGGCGGGTACCCTCAGGGTAACCGACTTCCTTGACGGCACCTCGAACACCGTGCTCATTTCCGAAAAGTGGCTGCACCCCACGAACTACTCCAATGGCGCCGATGGTGGCGACAACGAGGTATGGTGCAACGCCGGTTGGGATGAATGCGTGGTGAGGCAGGCGGGCGGTACCTTCACCTATCGTTACAACAACGGTCAAAAGGCTCCGCCAACAAGCCCCAACCGCACGATCGACCGCACCCCGCGCCCCGACAGCGAGGCCCCCGCCCAAGTCACCGCCGCTGGCGCCAACGAAACCATCTGGAACCAGCAGTTTGGCAGCGCCCACCCCAGTGGCGTGAACGCGGTGATGAGCGACGGATCCGTTCGCGGCTTCAAGTACGGACTCGCCCAGGCGGCCTGGATCGCCACCTGCTCACGCAACGGTGGTGAAACCGTTAATGTCGAGTGATTTTATCTAACACCAAGGAGTTGCTCCATGATTCGTTTCCTTGCTTTGTTCGCGGTCTCCTTCTTCCTCACCGCGTGCGGTGATGCCAAGATCGAAGTTCCCAAGGACTCCGATGCCCTGCGCAAGCAGCAGGAAGAGTCCCAGAACAAGGCCGCTGACGAAGAGCGCGCCATGCAGAAGCAAATGAAGAGGAAGTAGCCGCTGTTTGAGCGATTTTGCGGGGTGGGCGCTGGCGTATCGCCGGCGCCTATTTTTTTCATGACTCGCGAAAAGTCAAAAATGTTAGAGCCAACTTCAAATGATTGAGCTGGATTAATAATGCTGCCTAGGTAGCGTCCGTCAAGTTGCGCACATTGAATTTGTTGAGTTCCATGAGTGGGATGGTTGAGTGAGAAGGATCTGCTGTTTTTGGGTTGTTTTATTCCTCCTTGGGTTGTTTTTGGTGTTCGAACCTGCCCATGTCCAGATACCGCCTGGCTCCCCATTTTGTGCCAGCCACATGTCGCAGCCTCGCGGCCACCAGCATGAGCGCGGACTACCCATCGGGGAAGTTGCCAACGACCCTGGTTCTTCTCCTGATTTCTCGGTCGAGTCTTTCCAAGGCATTGTTGGTCCGGATCCTGATCCAGTGCTCCCTTGGGAATGACATGTAAGCGAGCGATTCCCCCAACCCGGCCTCCAGCACCTTGGCCGCGGCTCCCAGACGCATGGCCAACAACTTCTCCTTCACGCTGGCCGCCTTCTCCATCGCCGCCTCCCGGTCCTCCTGGGCCTGGATGGCCTTCAGCATGGGAGCCACCTCGGCGATCTTTTCCCGCGACACCTTCGACAGGATGTTCCTGTGGAAATGGAACACGCACCTTGGCCACCGGGCCTTCGGGAAGCACTGCCCCACCGCCTCCACCAGTCCCACGCACTTGTCGCTCACCACCAGCCTCACATCGGACAACCCACGCGACTTCAAGTGGCGCAGGAACGACATCCAACTCTCCTTGTCTTCCTGCATGCCCTCGCAAATCCCGAGGATTTCACGGTGGCCTTCGGCGTTCACGCCGATGGCCACCAGCACCGCCACCTTCTCCACCTCCACTCCCCATGTCCGCTTCAGCCAGATCCCGTCCAAAAACACATACGGATACTCGCCCTCGATCTTCCGGTTCCGCCATGACTCGATCTGTGAATACACCTTCTGGTTCAACTCGCTGACCGCCGAGGGACTCACCCGCATCCCCCACAGAGCTTCCGTGATGTCCTTCACGCGCCTGACGCTCACACCGGCCAGGTACATCTGAACCAGCGATTCCTCCACGCTGCTCTCCCGCCTCTTGTAACGCTCAATGATCCGGGTCTCGAACGGAAGGCTCCGCAGGCGTGGCACCTTCAAGGTCACTTCGCCTGCCTTCGTATGAAGCCTTCTGCTGTAGCTCCCAGAACGCGTATCCACGCGCTCGGGACTCCTCTCGTATTTGCCAGCACCGCAAAGGCTGTCCGCTTCGGTATCCAGAAGACCGTTTAACGTCTCTTCGACCGATGTTTTCACCAGCGCATCCAAGTGCCCGCGAATCTGACCTGCATCAATCCGGATCGCGTCCAAAACCTTGCCCGACTTCCACTTCCCGTTTAACCTGCTCATCGTGATCTCCGTGGTGTTCATGGTTTGGACTGTTTTGCAAACCCATCCCTAACATCACGGAAATCACCAGCAAATTGTGCGCATATTCAAGGACGTTATCGATGCGGCATTGGGGCTGTAAGTTTCTTGCGACTATGAAATTCAGAGATTGCGCGCTGCAAATTCGATCGCCAACCCGCTTGCGCTCCGCCGGTTAACTACGGCAGCTCCGGTCGCGGGCTCCGCACCGCGACCTCCGTGCCTACGTCAACCGCCTCCGCTCTCTACCTGTTTTCCAACTCGACTTTTACTTGGGGATTCCAGATGAACTCAGGGCCACGCGAAAGCCAAGGTCGTTGCGGCGAACCGACGGGTCGAGCCTGAGGCGGTTAGCAGACCGGCAGTGCACGGCATCGAAGCGCCAACTGCCACCACGGTAGACGCGGATCGAGCCAGTTGCAGGGCCAATCGGGTCCGTCACAGATCCCGCAAGGTATACTCCTCCGTACCAATCAGCACACCACTCCCACACATTACCGTGCATGTCGTGGAGGCCCCAGGCGTTGGCCGGATAACTTCCCACGGCACTGGTCTTTCCCAAATTCGGCCCCTTGGTGGTGGTTCCGTAGGGATAGATCCCATTGCAGTTGGCCTGGGCGCCGTTGAGTGCCTTGCCAAAATGAAACGGCGTTGTCGTCCCCGCCCGGCACGCGTACTCCCATTGAGCTTCCGCGGGCAAACGGTAAACATGGCCAGCTTTCCTCTCCTCCGGAAACTCTGATAGTTTCAGGCAGAATAGAAAGGCATCTTCCCAACTCACAGTCTCCACAGGCAATTGCGCGCCTTTGAAACGGCTCGGGTTATCGCCCATCACCTTTTCGTATTCGGCCTGTGTGACCTCAAACACGCCAAGGTAAAAATCCTTCGTCAATATCACCTCGTGTTGGGTTTCATCAGTATCCCTTACAGCTTCCGTTTCCGGACTGCCCATCAAGAACTTGCCCTTAGGTATCCGCACCAGCTTCATGCCGATACTGTTGGTGATTTCCTTGGGGTTGGTGATTTCCTTGCTGCCTGATAATTCAACCTGCTGATGCATTGATGGGCGCAGCATGAAACTCAAAAGCAGAAGCCCGATCAAAATTCCGCTAGCAGCTAAAATTCTCCTTTTCGTGGTTGTTGGCAAATTTGAGATTCTGTCTTTAGCTGAATAGTACATGTTGTTGATGTTTGGACCATTTCCCGTGCCGGTCTTTCGCAACAATTTGATTTCAGAGAGATTATTTTCCACTGGTGTGTCAGCAAAGGCCTCACTGGCTCCAATGGCGAAGTCCAACGCTTCATCGCGAAGCTTGGCTTGCCTTGTCATGTTAGCCTTCAATTCGGCTTCCAATTCTCGATGTTTTGCCTTGAGATCCGCGCCTTGTATGTTTAAACGGCCAAGGGAAGAAGCGCACTCAGCTTTCTTCTCCATGGAAAGCTTTTCAATCTCAACGGCTTTGTCCTTGGCATTTTTGATTTTTCGCTTTTGTTCTTCGAGGGATTTCAGAACAGCCTCTGTGTGGATGGATTGCAAAGGCAGGGGTTCATCCGAGTCAAGAATGGCTTCGCCCAAGGAACGATCGGCGAAACCTACCTTCAATTCCTCAACCTTTAACTGTCCCACAATAACCAGGTATTGGGCTTGAATCTCGAGCTTTTCTAATAAAGGCAGGGACTCAAAATTACTCAGGTTATTCTTATTTCGCCCTAATTCATCAATCCGATCTTGCAGGTTTTTTCGTGGTTCAAATATCGCATGATATGAAATATCACCTGCCTTGAATCCCGCAAATACAGATTGACCCAACTCTTTTGAATATGACCGCAACTGTTTTTCTTCTTCAACAACCTTGGCTTTAGCTTTGGCCTCATCTTTATCAAGGTCATTGATTACTGAAATTACAGCCTTTATTTTTAATTCCAATTCCTCAAGATGCCTTTGCCTTTCCACAAGCTTTTGATACTCCCAAGCAATAGGCTGAAGCTCTTTTATTTTTTGGAATGCGCTATTTTCACGCAGCAATTGCCCTGCGATTTCCTTCCCAAGGTGCTCATACCTTTGCCTGTCACTTGAAAAATGCTGCATTAGGAATCCTCTCAAAGTCAACAATCGAAGTTATGGGGCAAAACTTAGGGGCTCTAACACAACCTTGCTAAGCGGTTCCAGCAGATCATGATACATCCAATTGTCAGGAAAGCCTGATGGATGTCAGCGCGCTTCTCATAACGAACCCTGAGTCGCCGTTGCTGGAAGAGCCATGCGAAGACGCTTTCGATGATGGA
>VGXS01000016.1 GCA_016873225.1 Planctomycetota bacterium
CGTCCGATACGATCGTCCTGATGATCTCGACGGGTAGCTGGAGTTCCTTCCAGTAAGTCGGCGACAACCCGATGAATCCCAGCGCCGCGCGATCGGCCACCCGGGCATCGGACATTTGGTCGGCCGCGAGCTGCAACCGCGCGAAACGCGGATAGGGCATGTCCTCATTGATGGCGCGGATGACCCAGTCCCGGTAGTGCCATGGCTGGCCGCGGGTTTCCGTCCAGGCTTCGCCGATGTCACAGTATCGGGTCAGGTCGAGCCAATGGCGGCCCCAGCGCTCTCCGTACCGCGGTGAATTCAGGTATCCGTCTATCAGCCTGGCGTGCGCGTCAGGGCGGCTGTCGGCGACAAACGCATCCACCTCGGCCGGGGTGGGGGGAAGACCGAGAAGGTCGAACTTGGACCTGCGGATCAGCGCGGCGCGGGAAGCGGGGAAGGCCGGGGCCCATTGTTTCGCCTCGAGTGCCGCCAGGATGAAGGTGTCGATCCGACCCTTCGGCCATTCCTTGTTTTTCACCGCTGGCGGGGTTTGTTCGGCAAGCGGCTGGAACGACCAGAACTTCTTGCCGGCAACCAAGTCGATCCGTCGTTCCTCCCCGGAGGCGCCCGAACCCGCGGGGTAGGCCATTCCCCCGGCAATCCAATCCCTGAGCGCGGCGATTTCCCGCGGCGCGAGCTTGCCCTTGGGCGGCATCTGAAGTTCCGAGTCCTGGTGGGATACGGCCCTGGCCAAAAGGCTCTTGTCGGCATCCGAGGGAATGGCCGCTGCACCACTGTCGCCTCCCTTGAGGATCGCCTCGCGGGAATCGAGCAGCAGGCCACCCTTTTTCTTGCCGGAAGCCACGGAGTGGCACGACAGGCAATGTTCCACAAGAAGCGGCCGGATCTTCTGTTCAAAAAGGGAAAGGTTTGCCGCGGAGGGGGCGGGATCGGCGGCGCGCCCGATCGGAGCGGATGCCAAGAGCATCAAGGCCCAGGGAAACCGGCGTGGCATGGCTGAAACCTTCAGGCGGGATTTCTAAGTATATCACCAACACGGGCCAGGGCAAGCCAACGGATACCGACGCTCATGGCTTGGGCCGGGCCATGCTTATGGCGCTTTCATGTTTTTCCATGCCTCATCTTATTATGATGGGTTCTCACGGGCGGCGTTCGACCCGCGCCTGATTCGTATCCCACGAGGCTTTCCCGACATGGCATTTTCAAGCGCCCACCGCGTCATCATCACGGCGGCCCTCCTGTGTTGCGGGTGGGCCGGCGCCGCCGAGTCGGGCAAGCCCAACTTCCTCTTGCTGGTGGGAGACGACCTCTGCTGGCGCGATCTGGGCTTCACAGGCAACAAGCAGGTCAAGACTCCCAACCTCGACCGCCTGCGGACGCAGGGCATGCAGCTGACAGGCATGTTCACCCCGGCGCCCACCTGCTCGCCCACGAGGCACGCCCTTTACACCGGACTCCATGGCATCCGGTCGGGCGCTTATCCCAACCACACGCGCGTTTACGATGGAACAAAAAGCGTCTTCACCCACCTCAAGGCCCATGGATACCGGACGGCCCTTCATGGCAAGAACCATGTCGGGCCGAAGGATTCGTTTCCGTTTGAGATCCTTGCGGAAGCCAATGACGACAATTTCTCCAAGTCGCGCGACTGGATCACGAAGGACCCTTCCAAGCCGTGGTTGCTGGTCTTCGCCTCGAATGATCCTCATTCCCCATGGGACCGCGGGGATCCCGGGCAGTTTGATCCCGCGACCATCACCCTGCCTTGGTACCTGCACGACAATCCCGAGACCCGCCGGAACTTCGCCAACTACTACGCCGAAATCACCAAGCTCGACTGGCAGGTCGGGGAAATGCTCCGGATGCTCGACGCCACCGGGCAGGCCGACAACACTCTCGTGATGTTCGTGAGCGAGCAGGGCAACAGTTTTCCGATGGGCGGAAAGTGGACGCTGTACGACAACGGCATTCGCGCCGCGGCGCTGGTCCGCTGGCCGGGCAAGGTGAAGCCCGGTTCCGCCAGCGACGCGCTGATGCAGTACACCGATGTCACCCCCACCATCCTCGAGGCTGCCGGCATCGATCCCCTGGCCATCGACACCGGATGTCCCGACGCCATGGGCCGCAAAGGCTTCGACGGGATGAGCTTTCTCTCCGTGCTCTCGGGGAAATCAACCAAGTTCCGGGAAGTGGTGTTCGGCCAGCACACGAATGTCGGCATCTCCGGATACAAGGACCCCTATCCCATCCGCTGCTCCCGTGACAGCCGCTTCAAGTACATCCGCAACCTGGCCCCTGAAAACACCTTTGAGATAGGCGGCTTCGGCAAGACGCTCAAGTCTTGGGCGAAGGACGCCAAGGGCAATCCCTCCCTGGCCCGCATGATCGACCGCGTCGCGCACCGCCCGGCCGAGGAACTCTACGACTTGCAAGCCGACCCCCGCGAACTTGAAAACCTGGCCAAGGATCCAAGCCACGGGCCGACGCTCGCAAGGCTGCGGGCCGAACTCGACGGATGGATGGCCCAGCAGGGAGACAAGGGAATGGCCACGGAAATGGTCGCCCACACCCGCCTGGGCCATGAGCGCACCAGCGCCTCCAAGGCCGAGCGAAACGATCCGTCGAAGCGCGAGCCCGCGCCCTCCCCGCCCAAGCCGGCCCCCAAGGCGCCAGCCAAGCCGAATGTTTTGTTCATCGCGGTGGACGACCTCAGGCCCGACATCGGGTGCTACGGCAACACCATCGCGAAAACCCCCAACCTCGACAGGCTTGCCGCGCGCGGCATCGTCTTCAACCGCGCCTATTGCCAGCAGGCCGTCTGCAGTCCGTCGCGCAGCTCGCTGCTCACCGGCAAGAGGCCGGACGCCACCAAGGTGTGGGACCTCAACACCCATTTCCGCTCCGCGCTGCCTGACGCCGTGACATTGCCGCAGCATTTCAAGGCCAACGGCTATCACACCGCCGCGCTTGGCAAGGTGTACCACCGCGGTTACGAGGATGGCCGGTCATGGAGCGAACCGCACTGGTATTCCTCCGGCCAGACCGTGGACACCGACCCGGCCGACTGGCGCAAGCGGATCACCCAGAAAACCGGCGCGGGAGTCGTTGAATACAAGGACGGCAAGCCTGAAAAGGATGAGGCCACCGGCAAGGCCAAGGGGCCCGCCTACGAGGTGAGTCCCAAGCCCGATGACGAACTTCCCGATGGACGCACCGCCGCCGAGGCCGTCTCTCGGATCGCCAAACTGGCCAGGCAGGAGAAGCCGTTCTTCCTGGCCGTCGGCTTCCTCAAGCCGCATCTCCCGTTTGTCGCGCCCAAGAAATATTGGGACATGCACGATCCCGAGAAAATTCCGGGTCCGTCCATCGCCACCCTCCCCAAGGGCGCCCCGGCCTTCGCCGGGCACGACAATGGCGAGATTCACGGCTACCAGGGCGTGCCCAAGGGCAACCCGATACCCGAGGCGTTCGCCCGCACCCTGCGCCATGGCTACTACGCCTGCGTCAGCTACACCGACGCCCAAGTCGGCCGGCTTCTCGACGCCCTCGACCGCGAGGGGATCGCGGCCAACACCGTCGTGGTCCTGTGGGGCGACCATGGCTGGCAACTGGGCGACCATGGCCTGTGGCACAAGCACACCAATTTCGAGCAGGCCACGCGCGCGCCGCTGCTTCTCAGCATTCCCGGCAAGGCCACCGCTGGAAGCAAGTGCGAGACGCCCGTGGAATTCGTGGACATCTATCCCACGCTTGCCGAGGCGTGCCGCCTGCCGGCACCGGCGGGAGTGGACGGCAAGAGCCTCGTCAGGCTGGTCGACAACCCGGCCGGGGCATGGGACAGGGTTGCCATCAGCCAGTATCCACGGCCCGGCGGCAAGGTCGGCTCCGGCGGCCCGGTCATGGGCTACAGCATCCGCGACGGACGCTGGCGGTTGACGGTCTGGCGCGGCCGCAAGAACGGGGATGTCGTGGCCACGGAACTGTACGACGAGAAAAACGACCCCGCCGAGACCGTGAACCTCGCGGAAAAGCCCGAGAACAAGCCCGTCATCGAGGCGCTGTCCAAGCACCTGCCGCCCGTCAGGTGACCTTCCCTGCCCAGGCGGGCGGCGGTGCCTCGAATTCAACCGGTTTTCCGTCCCCCGGATGGAGAAACGCCAACCTCCAAGCATGAAGGTTGAGGGGCGGATCGTCCGCGCCGAGGGTTTGGATATCCCCCAGCTTGCCCCCCGGCAGGTACATCGGATCGCCAAGGACCGGAATTCCCAGGTGCCAAAGGTGAACGCGGATCTGGTTCGTGCGACCGGTGAGCGGTCGCACGCGCAGCAGTGCCGTGCCGTCGGCATCGCGCCTCAGCACCTCGAACTCTGTCTCGGCGTCGAGGCCGCCCGCTTGGGTGGTGGCCCGCGAACCACGGTGTCCGGGAGATTCGGTGACCTGCGCGTCGCAGCGGAAGCGGTCATGCGCCGGGTGTCCGCCGACGCGGGCCAGGTACCATTTGTGGGTTTTCCCTTTCTCAAAACCTGGTTGAAGGACGCGCGCGAACGCCCGGGTGCGGGTGAACACGGCCAGACCGGAGGTGTTGGCGTCGAGCCTGTGGGCCGGCTTGGGTTTTTCCGGGGCGTAGGCGGTGGCCAGGATTCCCTGCAGCGTGTTGCGGTTGAACCGGCCTGATGGGTGCATCGGCAAGGGGGCGGGCTTGTTGACCACGATGATCGCCTCGTCCTCGTGCAGCAGGACGATGGCCGGGTTCACGGGGGGCTCCACCGTCGCCCTTTCACGGGTGTGGTACCGTTCGCCCGCGCGCACCGCCCGCGTCGCCTCGACTTGTTCAAGCCTTGCGTCGACGATATCTCCCGCGAAAAACCGCGCGGCCCAATCCGTGCCTGGCACATGGGGAAACAGGTCTTGAAGGAAACCCAGCACCGTCATGCCCTCGTGCCGGGAATGCACCCGCAGCGGCCGGTGATTGTCGGCGGGGATGCCGCCGGGAAGCGGGTCCGCCGCGGCGCGGATCCTTGCCCGGCGCGCATCAAGGCTGATGGCATACCGTTCCTCGGGTGTCACGAAACAGCGGGGACAGGAGACTCCCTCCACGGTTCTCGGATCGGCCATGTCCCGGGGCGTGATGAGTGACTGGCATCGGTAGCATAGGCCGTGGCCGCTTTCATCGAGTTCGGCGGCCAGACCCACCCGCTTGTCGAAGACGAAGCATTCACCCGAGTAATGCGCCCCGCCGCATTCCTCGAAGTACTTGAGGATTCCCCCGTCAAGTTGGTACACCTCGCGGAACCCTTCCCGGATGAGGTAGGGCGCCGCCTTCTCGCAGCGGATGCCCCCGGTGCAGAACGACACGATCGGCCTTTCCTTCAGGTGGGCGGGAAGGGCCGCGACGGCGGCGGGAAAGTCGCGGAAGTGGCGGACACCAATCGGAAGGGCGCCCTTGAAGCTGCCGAGTTCCACCTCGTAGTCGTTCCTCGTGTCGAGCAGGACCACGGGCCTGCCCTCGTCGAGCCAACGCTTGAGTTCCCAAGCGGGAAGCCTGGGCGCGGGGTTTCCGGCCGGATCGATCCCCTCGACCCCGAAGGCGATGATTTCCTTCTTGATCTTCACCAGCATGCGGCTGAAGGGTTGCTCCCTGCTTTCACTCACCTTGGGCGCGAGACCTTCCAGACCGGGCACCTGGCGCAGCAGGTCGAGAAGCTTGCCGATTTCATCCGCCGCGCCGGCCACAAACAGGTTGATGCCTTCGGTGCTCAGCAGGATGGTGCCCTTGAGGCCCCATTCCTTGCAAAGGGCCGTCAACCGTTCGCGCAGCGGCTTGAGGCCATCCAGCGCGGCGAACTGGTAACAGGAGATGTTGGTGACCATCATCGCGCGCCGATGTTCCGCAGGATCATGCCCGGGGCTTCCGCCATTTTCCCGGGCCATTCCTCAGGAAGGCCAGGAGACCGGCATGGCGGCTGCCCGGGTCGATGTAGTGGTCGATCACATAGAAGGCGAAGTAGTAGGCGCGGCAGAAGCCCCACACGGCGGTGGCCAATAGCGCCCCCGTGAACCATTCGGGATGCCTGAGGAGGATGATCGCCGAGGCGGTGAGGCCCACCAACAACATGAGCCCGCCCTTGATGGTGAGAAGGGTCGGGCTCTTGATGTCGGCCACGGGGAATCTCCCGGCGGGAGACGCTTCGGTTCGCCGTTACTTGCCCAGCGCCTTGAGCATCTCACCGGCCACGAAGGCGTTGCCCGCCTCGTTGAGGTGAACGCGGTCGGTTGTCAGGATGCCCGCTTCCTTGTCGGCGCCATTGGCCTTGGCCAGTTGGTCGGCGAACGCCTTGCGGAGGTCGCAGAGGCCGGTTTTCTTGTCCTTGGCCAGCTTTCGGGTGATCTCGGAATACTGGTCGAGCTTGGCGTCGAGCTTGTTGGCCCCGCCCTTCTTCTCACCGATCACGCTGGGGGTGGCCAGGATCACCCTCGCCCCCGCGGCCTGGATCTTCTCCACGATGCCACTCAAACCCTGCTCGAAACGGTCGGGAATGGTTCCCTTGGCCGGATCCCTCTCGCCATGCCAGACATCGTTGATGCCGATGTAGATCACCACCACCGTCGGCTTCTTCGAGAGCACATCGCGTTCAAGCCTTTTCTCAAGGTCGGGCACCTTGTTGCCGCTGATGCCCGCGCCGATGACCTCGGCGCCCTTGGCGTCACCCTCGCCCAGTTTCTGCCTCACAAGGGTCACATATCCCTTGGGCCCGGCGCCGCCCTGGGTGATGGAGTCACCCAAAAACACGATCCGGTCGGTGGGTTTCACGGCGACGGGCGCCGCCTGCGCCGGGGTGGATATTGCCGCGATCAACAAGGCCATCATGTCGGAACTCCGTGGTTATGGGGAAAATCACTTGCCGAAAAAGGGGCTGGTGGCATCGCCCCGGGAAAGCATGTAAGCCAGCAGGTCGAGCACCTCGTCCTTGTTGAGGCCGTCGATCAGCTTGCCCGGCATCAGCGACACCGGGGAAGGCTTGATCGACTCGACATCCGACTTCTTGACCTCGAGCACCTTGGTGGAATCCTCGGGATCGGTCACCACGACCAGCGCCGCTGCCGTTTCATTGACGATCTTCCCCGCGATCACCTTGCCCGAGTTGGTCTCGATGGTCGAGGCGCGGTACTGGTCGGAGATCACCTTGTTGGGATCGACGATTGATTCGGCGAGGTCCTTGGGGCTGAAGCGTCCAACAACCTGGCTCAAGTCGGGGCCGGTCGCGCCGCCCTCGCCGTTGAAGCGGTGGCACACGACGCACCGGGCCGAGGCGAACGATTTTTTGCCATTGGCGAAGTTGCGGCCCTTGAAGCCGTCCTTGGTGAGGCCGGCCAACTCGTCGAGGGTCCATGCCTTGCCAGGCCCGGCGGGCTTGGGCAGCGAGACGGCCTTGGCCGGCTTGCGCAGGCCCAGGGCCTCGATCGCCAGGCGGTCGGTGTCCTTGGCGTTCTCATACGCGTCCTTCTCGATGTTGTTGAGGAAACCCTGGTAGCTGGCGCCTCCCGACCGTGTGCGCGCCTCGTTGAGCGCCGTGAAGAACGCCTTGCGCTGGTCGATGGTCCAATGGTTCTTCAGGTTGCGGAGCGCGAACAGGTAATGGATCTTTTGCGCGTCGGGCCGGTTGGCCATCACCTGGTTGATGGTGCCGCCGTAGCCACTGTTGCGGGCCAGAAGGCCTCCCAGCGAATCATCCTTCGCCTCTTCCGGGGGCGCGGCCAGCAACTTCGCGGCCTTGCCGGCGACGGTGGGGGAGTCGAGGTACACGACAAGGTTGATGAGTTCCCGGTTCACGAACGCATTCTTCGCGGGGAACAGCGGATCAAGCGCCGCGAGGGCCTTGGCCGCCGTGGCCTTGCCGGGTTCTCCCATCCGCGCGAACACGACCTGCAGCGACCTTAGCCAATCGAGCATCGTCGGGTCGTCGAACGACTTGAAGTCGAGCGCCAGCAGCGCGTCGACAGCCTTGTCCTCCAATCCCTTGTCGCCTTGGCGGGCCAGAGCCACCACCCCTTGGATTCGGCCCGCGGGGCTTTCGGTCGCCAGCGCCGCTTCCCGCCACATGGCCACGCCCTGGTGCTCGAGCGCCACGCGCGCGGCGTAGCGGATGAAGCGATCCTTGTGGGACAGGTTGGCAAGGATGAGCTTGAGGTCCTCGTCGCCGGCCTTGCTGTCGCCGTGGAACTCCTCGAGCTTGCGCCTTAACTGGCGAAGTTGCTCGTTCGCGTCCGACTTGTCGTTGCCCTGGACAACGGGCGCCGTCGATTCCTTGCCGACATAGGTGACCCGGTAAAGCTCCGACTGGGTGCCCCGCCCGCCCACGGTGAAGTACATGGCCCCGTCCTTGCCGATGACCACATCGGTGAGCGGCAGCGGCGCCCGGGAGACGAACTCCTCCTTGGTGGCGGCGTAGGTGCTGCCCGAGGGGGTCGTGTGGATGGCGTACATGGTGCCGAAGGTCCAGTCGCAGATGTAAAGCGCCTTCTGGTACTTGGCGGGGAACTTGGCTCCGGTGCCGAACTCGACTCCCACGGGCGAACCGGGGCCGATGTCAACCATGGCGGGCAGGCTGTCCACATAGTAAGGCGGCCATTTGCCGGTGCCGCTGCGCCAGCCGAGTTCGCTGCCGCTGGTGGCGTGGTTCACGCGCGTGGGGCGGTACCAGGGCATGCCGAAATCCCATTCCATGTCGGCGTCGTAGACGAACATCTCGCCCTCGGGGTTGAAGGCGAAGTCGTACTGGTTGCGGTAGCCGATGGAAACAATCTCCCACTCCTTGCCTTCCGGGTCGGTCTTGGCGATGTAGCCGCCCGGCGCGAGGATGCCGCGGGCGTGGCCGTTGGCGTCCCACTGGCGGGGCAGCAGGTGATCCTCGCTCCAGTTCGAGGGCACCCGGCTTTTCTTGAAATCGGCCGGGGGAAGCGTGTGGTTGCCGCATGAAACCAATATCGACTTGCCATCGGGAGACAGCCTCAGGGCGTGGGGTCCGTGCTCGCCTCCGCCCCTGAGTTCCTTCAGTTTCACCACCTCGTCGAACTGGTCGTCCCCGTTGGTGTCGCGGAGGCGGTACAGGCCGCTTCCGGGGCCTCCGTTGGCGCAAACATAAAGGCTTCCGAAGGCGAACAGCATGCCTTGGGCGCCCGTCATTTTCACATCGAGCTTTTCAACCTTGGTCGGTTCGCTGGTGCCCGGCTTGCCCGGGATGATGCGGTAGAGGCCCATGCCCCCCTGGTCGCTGGCGATGAGGCGGCCCTTGTCATCGGTGGTCAGGCAAACCCACGAGCCATGCGTGGCCTTGGGAACGGTGAAGAGGCGCTCGATCTGGAAGCCCTCGGGCAACTGGAACCCCTGGTTGGCCTGGGCCCCGCCGCGGCCGACCGACCCGGCGAACACATTTCCCCAAGGGTTGTCACCCATCTTGCCCACCACCTTGGGCTTCGCGGTGGCGCCGGGTTTTCCAGCCTCAACCACCGACCAGGATTCATCCGACACCACCTCGGTTGTTTTTCCGTCGGCCCCGGTGATGATCATCTTGAAGGCGAAACCCGCCGCGCTGCCCTCGTTGGCCACCTCGGCGAGAATCGTGTTCTTGCCGGGCTTGAGCATGTCCGTCACATCCTTGGTGACGGGCGCCTGCCATTCGGTGCTGGCACCGGCATCCTTGCCGTTCACCTTCAACTTCACCTCGTTGTCGCAGGTGAACCGGCAAACGGCCTTGGAAACGGCGCCGGTTTCCACTTCCTTGCTCATCAGGTACTTCTTGCTGGCGCTGGCGCCCCAGATCCATTTGGCCACCGCGCCCTTGGCAAGGTCGCTGCCGGCCACCGGCGGAGCGGCGGGAGTGTCATTCGTTTCAGCGGCGGAGGCGCGGCTTTCCAGAACCTCGGGCACCTGTGTCGCCACCGATTGGCCAAAAGCCGGCAGGGCCATGACCGCGGCGCCCACGATCCCCAACCATGACTTCGCTTTCCAATTTCTCTTCATGTCACGCATGCTCCGGTGGACTGGCTCGCCTCGAAATTTCCAATTGTAACACGAACGGCAGCCTTTCAAACTCCCCCGTGCATCGCCATCGCCCATGGGTTAGCATCTTGCAATCGACCCCCGCCCCGGCCATCCGACAATACTTTGGAAAACCTTCCATGCCCCGATTGCTCACTCCATTCATTCTGGCCGCCGGCTTGTCGTGCCTTCCTTCGTTGGCGGCCGCCCAGGCCGAGGCACCCAAGCCTCTTCGCGCCGGCATGATCGGCCTCGACACCTCGCATGTGCCGTCCTTCGCCAAGCTGTTCAACGGCCCCAAGGCCACGGGAGAACTGGCTGGCATCCGCATCGTGGCCGGCTACCCCGGCGGCACCGACTTCGGCCCCAGCAAGACCCGCGTGGCCAAGTTCACCGAAGACCTCCGCGGCATGGGCGTTGAGATCGTCGATTCCATTCCCAAGCTGTTGGAAAAGGTGGATGTTGTTTTCATTGAAAGCGTTGATGGCCGCATCCACCTCAAGGAAGCCGCCCCGGTCATCAAGGCCGGCAAGCCCCTGTTCATCGACAAGCCCGCCGCGGGAACCCTGGCCGATGCCATCGCCATTTTCGACCTCGCCGCGCGGAACAAGGTTGCGTGCTTCTCCAGTTCGTCGGTGCGCTTCGGCGCGGGCCTGCAGGAGCTGAGGAAGAACCTCGCGCTTGGCACCATCGCCGGCGCCAGCACCTGGGGGCCATGCTCCTACCAGGAAGGCACGCCCGACCTGTTTTTCTACGGCATTCATGGAGTGGAGGCGCTTTACACCCTCATGGGCACCGGGTGCGAGACCGTCACCCGCGTCCAGGCTGACGATGCCGACCTGGTGACCGGCGTTTGGAAGAATGGCCGTGTCGGCACCTACCGCGGCCTGAGGCGCAACAAGGCCGAGTTCGGCGCCGTGGCCTTTGGCACCAAGGCGATCGTTCCCATGACCAAGGGGGACGGCTACGAGCCCCTTTGCCGAGAAATCGGCAAGTTCTTCCGCTCCGGGGTCGCTCCCGTGCCCGCCGCCGAAACCATCGAGGTGCTGGCGTTCATGGAGGCCGCGGACGAGAGCAAGCGGCAGGGCGGCAAGCCCGTGGCGCTCGCCGATGTCATGGCCAAGGCCCGCGCCGCCGCCCCCAAGGCCGACTGATCCATCTTCTTCAAGCTACCTTTCGGAGATCCGTCATGAACCGTTCCCCCGACCGCCGCCTGTTCCTCGAGGATTCCATGCTCGCCGCCGCGGCGGCGGCGATGGCCTCGGCGCCCGTCGCGCTCGCCGCCGACGACAAGCCCACAGGCAGCCCGATGAACCGGGTCCGTGTCGCCATCATCGGCTGCCGCATCCGCGGCCGGGCCCACGCCGCCGAACTGGCCAAGCTGCCCGATGTCGAGATCACCCATGTCTGCGACCCCGACACCGACCTCTCCGCCGAACTGGCCGGCAAGGTGGAGAAGCAGGGTGGAAAGGCTCCCAGGCAAACGCAGGACATGCGCCGCATCTTCGAGGACAAGTCGGTCGACGCCGTCTTCATCTGCACGCCCAACCACTGGCACTCGCTCGCCGGGATCTGGGCGATGCAGGCCGGCAAGGACGCCTATGTCGAAAAGCCGGTCAGCCACAACATCAGCGAGGGGCGCCGGCTGGCGCAGGTGGCGCGCAAGACCGGCCGCATCTGCCAGGGCGGCACCCAGAACCGCTCGAACATGGCGCTCGCCGAAGCTGTCGACTACATGAGGGCCGGCAAGCTTGGCGAGGTGAAGCTGGCCCGCAGCATCATCTATGGCGGCCGCGGGTCGATCGGCCCCAAGGGCAACTACGATGTCCCCAAGAATGTCGACTACAACCTCTTCATGGGGCCCGCTCCCCTTTCTCCCCTCACCCGCAAGAACCTCCATTACGACTGGCATTGGGACTGGCAGACCGGCAACGGCGAGCTGGGAAACAACAACATCCACTCGATCGACATCTGCCGATGGGGCTTGGGCATCGAAGGCCTTTGCCGGTCGGCCATCAGCTATGGAGGCCGGTTCGGCTATACCGATGCCGGCGAGACTCCCAACACCCAGGTTTGCGTGTTCGACTTCGGCGACAAGACGATCATCTCCGAGACGAGGGGCCTCAAGTCCCAACCGTTCCGCGAAGGCTTCACCGGCGGCTGGCTGTTCCACGGCACCGAGGGGTCCATCGCTGGCAACTCGCTCTTCGACCACGCGGGCAAGATGGTGAGCACCTTCTCGAGCAAGCGACGGTCGGAAAGCCACTTCGCCAACTTCATCCGCGCCGTCCGCGGCCGCAAGCGCGAGGAACTCAACGCCGAGATCACCGAGGGCCACCTTTCCACGGCGCTCTGCCATGTGGGCAACATCTCGTGGAGGCTGGGCCAGGAGGCGAGCCCGGCGGAGATCCGCGAGCGGATGAAAGGCATCAAGGCGGCCGGGCATGCCGCCGACGCGCTCGACCGCACGCTCAGCCACCTGGCTGACAACATGGTCGACCCGGAAAAGACGAAATTCGTGCTGGGCGAGGTCCTCGCGATCGCCCCGGGCAAGGAGGAGTTCACCGGCAACGCCAAGGCCAACGCCCACCTCTCCCGCGACTACCGCAAGCCGTTCGTCGTGCCCGCCGAGTCGGAGGTTTGACGGGCGGTTCTTGAATTCGAGCCATCTAGTTGTCGAGCCGCCGACGCCAGTCGGCGGGTTTTCCCCCAATTGCATCACCGTTGAATTCAACCCGACGGCTTGCGCCGTCGGCTCGCCATTGGGGGAATATCGGATTTGGCGCTGTGGTCTACCTGCTATTTCGAGCCGCCGACGCCGTAATTGGTTGGGAAGAACCCGACGGCTTGCGCCGTCGGCTCGCCATTGGGGGTTGGCTGAGCTGGAGCCGCCGACGCCAGTCGGCGGGTTACGCTTCTTCCCTTTCGTTCGGTCCCGTCGGCTCGAACCTGTCAGAGATCCAAAGCACTAGGGGCCTGTGCTGGTTGCGCACATATTCCACCGCTGAACGCAGGGCCTTCTCGTGCGACAGCACCCGGGTGGAACCCGACTTGGTCCACCAGGTTCCCGATTCGCGCTCGCCGAACCGGCGGTTCAGCTCGCGCGAGCCGTAACTTTTGAATTCTTGCAAAAGCCGTTCTCCGGGAACACCCTTGGGCGCCGTCACCACCAGGTGCGCATGGTTCGCCATGACGGCGACGGCGTGAAGCGGCCAACTCCTGAACTTAGCCACCCGGCGGGCCTCCTCAAGAAACAGACTGGCTTGCGGGAGGTCGAGCCAAACCGGCTCGCCCCGCATTTGTTGAAGCGCATGGTGCCGAAGCCCTGGCATCGCGCGATCATAGGGGGTGCCGGGGAGGTTGTGGGTGACCCGCCCACTCGCGTTGGCGGCTCGAATCGTTTTGGCCGGCGGTGCTTCATCGTTCAACCCACTCGCGTTGGCGGCTCGAATCGTTTTGGCCGGCGGTGCTTCATCGTTCAACCCACTCGCGTTGGCGGCTCGAATCGAGTATCCTTGTGGCTCACAATCACCGTCGGCTTGAACCGTCGGCACAATATTGAGTGAGGCGGCCTTCGAGCCGCCGACGCCAGTCGGCGGGTTCCCCAGCACACTCTCCACCACATTCCCGACAAAGCCACGCTCGTCTCCCGGCAGCCAGGTGCCGTAGGTGGTCCATGTCAGCAACCAGGAATCAGACTCCATACCCGGGCCCTTGAGGTTCTCTCGAGTCATGCCGCCCGAGCCGGAGCGGAGGTCATGCGTGCGCCCGTGGCGCGGCGTCAGTATCTTCACCACCCAGCTTGAATGGTAAAACTGTCCGCCGACTCTTGACTTTGGCGCCGGCGAAGACTTCGCCTGTAAGTGTTCAAACACCCTGCCGAGGACATCCATCGAGCGGCGCCTTGCATTCGTGAATTCGATGGAGCCGACCAGGACGATGAGTTCGCTGTGGTTCTCCGCGATGGCGAGGAATATCTTGCACAAAAAATAATCCTGCTGAAAGTGTGGGAATCGCGCACACTGCCTATGATGGCCCCATGGAACCACCCATCCTCCACTACCTCACCACCGGTTTGATTGCCTGGGCCCTGCTGGGCCTCATGGCGGCGGTCGCCGGTCTTTATTGGCAACCCAAGGCCGATCCCGATTGGTGGAGAGGCTTCTGGTTCATGAACGCCATCTGGGCGTTTATCGACGGCGCCATCGGCTGGTCCAACTTGCTTGCGCCCGCCGTCACCATGGAATTCCTGCGCAATGTGCTGGCCATCAACAGCGGCCTCGATGTGGCTTACATCGCCTCGGGGGCGTTGATGGCCATGCGCTTCACTTCGCCGCTTGTCCGCGGCTTCGGCTGGGCCGTCATCCTGCAGGGGGCGTTCCTGTTCGTTTTCGACTTGTCTTTCCTCGCGTTGGCCATGCGTCAGGGTTGACGCAAAGGCACTTGCCCCTGGTGCATCAGGTAGGCGAAAAGGTCGCGCACCTGCGCCTCCGACAAAGTCTGCAATAACCCGTCGGGCATCAGCGACAATGGCGACACCCGGCTTTCCTCCACATCCGCAAGCGCCACCGCGCGTGTTTCCGTGGGCGTTCGCAGCGTGAGTGTCTGGTTGTTGCGCGCCATCACCAACCCCGTCAGGACCCGGCCATCCTTCAGCGCCAGCACCGTCATGCGGAACTCGGCGGGCACCGCCGCGGCGGGGTCGATGATGTTCTCAAGCAGGTAGTCGATGTTCGCTCGTCCCGATCCCGTGAGGTCGGGGCCCACCTTCTGACCCTCGCCATAAAGCACATGGCATGAGGCGCACGCCTTCTGGTAGAGCGCCCGGCCACTGGGAAGGTCCGCCTTGGCCAACGCGTCCGCCGGCAGTTTCGCCTTCCAATCGGCCATCAGTTTCCGGCGGTCGGCGGGAGTGTCGCGCAGTTCACCCCAGGCTTCGGAAACCATCGTGTCGAGCCGCGGATCCCCGAGCGAGCGGATCTGCCGCACATGGTAGGCGCCGACATCCTCGCGGGGTATCTTGCCGGGGCCAAGGTTCGCAAGCAGTTCGCGGGCGAACGAAGGACGGGAGACCAGCGCCTCAAGGATCGCCGGCCTGTCGTGGGGATGGAACCTTCGGTACGACTGGGCCAGCCGCCGGGCCACGGCGGGATCATCAAACCCCGTCAGGCCGCGCGCCGCGGTGGCCGACAGGTCACGGTTTTCCAGCACCTTCTCGCACAGGGAACGCAAGTCGGGCGCCTTGGCGTCGATGAGGGTTTGCAGGGCCTGGTTGCGGACGCGGGGGTCGGCCTTGCCGTTGAGCACGAGGGCTCCCACCTCGGCCATGGCCCGGCCATCGCCAAACAGCGTGTCCAGTTCACGGACCACCCCGGGATGGGCGCGTGGCACGCCCGTGGAGGCGTAGGCTTCCCACGCCGCGGGTTTGGGAGCCTTGTGCCATCCCTGAAATCCCTCGCGCATGCCTGAAAGCATCGCCTGCTGGATGTCGGCGGGCAGGTCGGCGGCGCCGGCGAGCAGCGCGTTGAGGCCCGCGGCATCCCTGGCCGACCTCACGGCCAGGTGCCTCGCAAGCATGGCCATGGCCTCGGGCCACCGGCAAGCCAGGCCGATGCGCGCCAGGGCCGCGGGGTCACGGTCTCCCACGGGAATCAGGCCGAACCAGACAAGGAGGGGCAGGTTGGGGTCGCCGGCATCTCCCGCCCGGGCCACCAGCGCCGTGGCCAAGGGCGCGCGCCGGTCAACCGGCAGGCGCTGGATCACGCTGGCCAGCGCCAGGCGCACGAGGCCGCTCGGGTCGGCCTTGGCCATGCGGGTGAACGCGGCCAACGCCTCGGGGTCGGACGGGTGGCGCGCTTCCGGAAGGGGCCCCATGAGGGTATCAAGAGGCCAGAAATCGGTGATGAGGCGGATGCCCCATGCGCGCACCGTCTCATCGGGATCGTTCAAAAGGGCGCGCAGCGATTCGGGCGTGGTTTTTCCAGCGCGGTAATCGGCCCACAGCGCCGGCAACCGGCCGCTTCCGGCGGCGCAGCGGGGCGTGATCATCGGCAGTTCCGGCTTGCCCGGCTTGCCATGGGTCACCTTGTAGATGCGGCCGCTGGTGCGGTGCACTCCCGTGTTCTCGTGGCATTCCCCGGCATCGCTCCAATCGACCACGAAGACGCCGCCGTCGGGCCCCTCGGAGATTTCCATGCCGCGGAACCACGGGTCGGCGCTCACCAGCATGTCGGGTTCGTGCCGGCCGGCGAAACCCGCGCCCGAGCGTTCCAGCCTTTCCACATTGGCGCGCCTGCCATGCAGGTTGAGCGTGAGCAGCCTGCCCCGGAACGCCGCCGGCCAGTTGTTCCCCTGGTAAATCATGGTGCCGCAGTGGGCGTGTCCGCCGCCCAGGTCGTTGGCCTTGCCATCCCGGCTGTTCTGCCAGCCGCCCTTGGTGTCGAAATGGTAGTGGTCGGCGATGGTGTCGAGGCGCTGGTACACCCCCGGGTTCACGCTCACCCCGGAAGGTTCGCGCAGGTGCGCTCCCGGCATCATGTGCCATAGGTGGCCATTGACGGTGTTGACGAAGAACAGTTCGCCGTTGGCGTCCCAGTCGTGGCCCCAGGGGTTGGTGGTGCCGTGGGTGAGCACCTCCACCACCTTGCGGCCGGGGTGATACCGCCAGATGCCGCCGCGGATGGGCGCGCGCAGGTGTTCGGGGGTTCCGGGCACTCCCAGCTTGCCGGGGCATGAATGACCGCAGCGGCCGTAAAGCCAGCCGTCGGGCCCCCAGCGCAGGCCGTTGGCGAAGTTGTGGGAACTGGCCTTGCCGACCTCGAACCCGTCGAGCACGGTCTGGGGCGGGCCGTCGGGCTTGTCATCGCCATCGCGGTCGGGGATGAACAAAAGGCGGGGTGGGCACATGAGCCACACGCCGCCCTGGCCCACCTCCACGCTGGTGAGCATCTGGACCTCGTCGGTGAAAACCGAGCGTTTCTCGGCCACGCCGTCGTTGTCGGCATCCTCGAGGATCACCACCCTGTCGCGGTGGGCGAGGTCGAAGCGCAGCGGCGATTCGGCGTAGGTGTAGTTTTCGGCCACCCACATGCGGCCGCGCGCGTCCCAGGCGATGCCGATGGGGTTTTGCACCCGGGGTTCGGCGGCGAACACGGTGATGTTGAAGCCGGCGGGCAGGGCGAGGGCCTTTGCCGCGGCATCGGGTGACAGGGGAGGGGCCTTTCCCAGCGGCTCAGTATTTTTTGGCGCCGGGAAATCGTCGGCAAACGCGGGTGCGCAACCGAGGAAGGTGCCCAAAAGCGGAACAAGAAGGTTCATGGCGGAGGCCCCGGAATGAGCCTTCATTCTGCACGCCCGGCGCGGCGGCGCCAATCCCCCGGTTCCCGGCGCCCGGTTTGAATCCGGGCCCCCGGGGAGCAAGGCCGTCAGACAGCCTTGCGGAGTTCCTCGAAGAGGGACTCGATGCCCTCGTGCTTGAAAAGTTCTTCCCGGCTCACGCCGAGGGGTGACCATGACTGGTGCTTGTCAATCTTTTGGATCGCCTTGGTGGCGTTTTCAAGCGAATTCATCAGCTTGCGCAGGGCTATCGAGGCCCTGGCCCTGTTGCCATCGCTGTTTCGGTTGGTCATTCGCTATCCTCAGGGTTCCGCCGGCCGTCATCCCGGCACCGCGCCGGGATCATCGCGCCAGCCATCTTCATTCGTCCGACAGGACTGGCCGTTCAGCGCCTTGGCCGGTTAACTTCCCAGCCCCATTTCAAGCACGAAGTCGCTGATCGCCTCTCCCGCCTTTTTCTTCCACAGCGCCACGGTTCCCTCCGCCACGCCGTGCTCCCGGGCAATCTCCTTCTGCTGCTTGGGATCCTCGGTGTTGAACCAGCAGTTGAGCGCCACGATCCGGAGGTTGTCCGGAAGTTGGGTTTCCACGAACTCCTTCACCGTTGCCGTCTTCCTTGATTCCCATGCCTCGCCCCTGTCGGACCTTCCCGCCGCCAGGTCCACCGGGTTGGTGGCTTCACCCGTTTCCTCGTCGACAATGCCCTTCAACTTTTTGGAAAGCGTCTTCTGTTCACGCCGCTTGATGCTGCGCCAACCCCAAGCCATGTTCCTGTTGAACCATGTGTTCAAGGTCGCCTTTTCCGGATCCCAGGAACCGGGTCGCCTGAGGAACTTGTCCATCAGCCTGCACGAAAGTTCGGTTGCCAAAATCCATGTGTCGCCCCAACCGCCCTTCTTGTTCTCGCTTTTTACCAGCGCCATGCATATGCCTGTGACGGGTGAAAACGAATCCATGCCGTCAGCGGCGATCATGAGCGCCAGTTGGTTCGCCAGAGCGTCGTGCGGTTTGCCCGCCATCTTGGCGGCCCGGTACTCGATGGCCACCTCCTGGGCGGCCATCATCCTTTGCTGGTTACGGCTCATGGTGTCGCTCCTTTCAGCTTGGTGAATGACAGGACTCGATCAGCGAACAGGTGCGGGCGGAGAGTCGGCGTTTTTGTTTGTTTCCGCGCCGGCTTTTGCCGCCTGGTTGATCAGGGCATCCCGCAGTTGATAAATGCGATCACGAATGCCCTGGCAGGACATCATTTGATCAAAACTGGCGAAGCCTAGGGCTTCCCAATTGGATTGACGGCGAAGCTCCGCCGCCAGCTTGGCGGCTTCCTTCAAGTTCGATTTCGCTTCAGAAACAGAAGCTTGCGCCTTGCTCTTCGCTTTGGCTACCTTTGAATTGTTACGCATGAAATGATCCCCCTTCAACGCCCTTCCGCCACGCGGCCTCGGCACCATGCCTTGGCTCGTCGGGCAGACGCTTCCCGGGCGTGAATCCGCCAGGGAAGTCGTCAGGCCTCAGGGGGGTGTGCAACTATGGAGTCAAAGGCGGCATCTTCTGATTCCTCCAGGGCCGGCATTCTCCATGCGGGCCAGAATCCTAATTCGTTCAACATGGCATCCGGTTCAGCGGTGGCGAAAAATCTTTCCGCCATCTGTCCCGCACCATTTATTCGCAGGCGGGGAGCCCGGATTCAGCGGCGGTGAAAAAATTTTTTGCCGCGATCGGCCCCACACACTTTTTTCGAGCGCGAGCGGCCCGGATTCAGCGGCTTGAACAATTGATTTTGGCGCTGAATCAGTCCCACCCGCTGTTTGCGCCCGTTGGTGGGTCGAATTCAGCGGATGGGGCTAAAAAAAAGGAAACGACCGTTAAAAACTCAAACCAGCTTGCCCGTCTTATCGGAAAGCATCCACTTGCGGTCATCGAAATCAAAGTTCCCCTCGTTGCGCACCAGCATCAACCCGCATGCCGGGGCGACCGGCTTGAGCACCTCAGGCTGGTCGTCAAAGAACACGATGATCCCTTCCCGCGCGATCACCAGCGCCTTCTCTTCGAACGAGTTCACCAGGATGAGTTCGCAGCAGCGCACCCCGAACTTGGCCAGGAACGCCTCGGCCTTGGACCTGTCTTCCCGATAGGTGATCACATACACCTTGCCCGGCCAATAACCGGCAAGCACGCGGAAGAATTCGGGGAATTCATCCACGCAGCCGTCGATGTCGATTCCGATGGCCGGGTACCGGGAAGGTTCCGCCGTCCGCGCCTTGCCGATGGCCTTGAGGATGGTTTCGCTGTTCATGGCTTGCGTTCTCCTTTGGTTGGATCATCCGATCGGTCGAAACAAAACCGCCTGGGGCGGGCCGCGTGGCCCGCTTTTTCGTCATCCGGATTTTTTGGGCTGTCCGCGCCTTAGCGGCCCAGTTCGCGGATCATCAGGTTGCGCCACCGCACCTGGAAAGGCCCGGCGCCCCGGGCGATACCGTGCACCTGAAGACCGATGTGGCCCTTGGCGTCTTCCCCGTCGCGGGTGTCGGCGATCTGGAGTCCGTTCACCCAGGTCTGGATCCGGTCGCCCTCGGCGAGCACGCGGTACTGGTTCCATTCGCCTTTCTTGAAGGCCTTCCTGGTTTCCGGCGTGGGTTGCTTGGTGTCGAGCCAGCGGCCGCGACGCGCCTCGTCATAAATCCTTCCAGCCATGCCGTCGGTGGAGATTTCCACCTGGGGGCCGTAGAGCCTGTCCTTGGGCAGCTTGCCCCCGAGCTTGGGCTGGAAGCCGTTCTCGGGCGCCACATGGCTGCGGACCTGCACGCCGCTGTTGAGGGCATCGTCCACCTTCACCTCGAAGGTCAGCTCGAAGTCCGAGTATTCCCTGTCGGTGGTGAGGAAGGTGTTGCCGCTGCCTTCGGCCGTGGTGCCGACAATGACGCCATCCTCCACCTTGTAGGTGGCCTTTCCCGACCTCACGGTGAAACCGGCGAGCGTTTTGCCGTCGAACAGCGGCTTGAACCCGTCTCCCTGGGCCACCGCCGCGGCGGAAAGGGCGATCAGGAACGCGAACGAAACCGGAAACAGGCGGCGGGTCATGGCTGTGGTTCTCCGTGGGAAAGGCCTTGAGGTTGGTTCAGGACCCGTGACGCGCCGTCACGGATCCACGAATCGATCAGGAGTTTAAGCGATCGGTGCCCATCGCGACATGGCCGTGGCCCGGCGTTATCGGGCGGACGCCATGAAAATGAAAACGGACGGGCCGGTTGGCCGGCTCGAGGTTTTCAATGAACGCCCGGCTGGACCAAGATGAATGGTGAACGGCCGTCCCCGTGTCTTGCCTGCGGCATCGCGGGCAGGCGTGGGCGAGGGTGCCGGCGCAGTTGAAAAACGAGATCTGCCGGTAACCGAAGTTGGTCATGATGGCGGGGGTGTCGCAATTGGGGCAAATCACCTCCGGGCCCTTGATCCAGGCATCCTTGAGCGCGCGCCAGGGAATCCGCTCACCGGGCACGCCTTCCCAGCCATAGCCGCTTCGGGTTCCGGGCGCCGGTTCGTTGTCATCGGCATCTCGGTTGAACCGGTTGGCCCGCTTGGCGGCGAAACGATCAAGCGGAAAGTCGTCGTCCACGGCGTCCCAATACAGGAAATCGCTTCCCCGGCGCGGCACGGACTGTTCCTTCTTCCGGTGCCTGAGTGTGACGGCCACCTCGGGGCGCGCCAGCCTGTTGGCCTTGAAGAACCAGCGCGGGTCGGCATTGGCGGTTGAAGTCCATTGGTGCACGGTGACGGCGTCGCCCATCACCTCGACGAGAACCACCGGGCAGCGGCGCAAGACCACCTTGAGAGCCCGTTCGGCGTCATCGGGCGTGAGGGTGTCCAGCCTTTGCCGGGCGCGCTGCAAAACGGGAAGCGACTCCCGGTTGGCCAGCGCCCAGGCGCACGGATCCTCCACCCGCCACGACTCGCTGTCGCCGACGAAATGAATCCGCGAGGCCTCGGCTGCTGGCCGCGCCGGCATGGGGAGCGCCCCTGTCGCCACAAGGGTGGCCGCCGCTTGCAGGAAGCCGCGGCGGGATGTTGGAAACGGTGTCATGGCCTCATCCCTCCGCCAAGGCGCGGCGAAGCTGGGCGCCGCGGGAATGCTGCCGGCGAAGGCGCCGGTCGGCGTGGATGCCCGCGCCCGACTTCCGGGGCGCATGGCCCCGGGCTACTCGCAGGGGGTTGGCCTGTCCGCTGACGGCCAGGCGGTCGGCCCGACGCATGATCACGATTTTCATGGGATTGCCTCCGTTTGGTTTCCTTCCGCGTCAATTGTAATTCGCTGGATGGGCCTGGCAATTCAGTGCCGAGTCGGCTGAAATCGGGTTAAATGGCGCTGGAGGTGATTCATGGCCAGCCTTTTGCCGATTTTGCTGATTGTGGCGGGCCAATCCGCCGGCCAGGCCGACCTGGCCAAGGCCCTCACCCTGCACGCCTCGTTCGACACCGGCCTTGATGCCGATTTCTCCACCGGTGCCCGCGAATGCTGGTACCGCCTGGGCAAGGATCCGCTGAAAGCCGCGCCCAACGCCGATGTCGCCCTGGCCAAGGGCGAGGGAAAGTTTGGCGGCGGCCTTGTCTTTCCGAAGAAAGGCAACTCCCGGCCCCAGTACAAGGGCCGCGATGTGCTCGGCTACAACGACAAGAACTGGTCGGCCACCGTGTCGGTCTGGCTCAGGCTCGACCCCGACAAGGACTTGGAACCCGGCTACTGCGACCCGGTTCAGGTTGTCGGCAACGACACCAGGAAGGGTTATGTGTTCCTCGAATGGTCGAAGGACGAGACGCCACGCTACTTCCGCTACGCCATCAGGCCGCTCTTTCCCATCTGGAATCCCGACAATGTCCCTTGGGCCGACATCCCGTTCCACAAGAGGCCGATGGTGCAGGTGGCCAAGGCCCCCTTTTCGCGCGACCGCTGGACCCATGTGGTGTTCACCTTGGAGAACATCAACGACAAGCCCAAGAAACCATCCGGCCGGCTTTACATCGACGGCAAGTCGCGGGGCGCCATCGAGAATTGGGACCTCACCTTCGCCTGGGATCCCGACAGCGTGGCCCTGGTGCTGGGTGCCGCCTATGTCGGCCGCATGGATGACCTCGCCGTCTTTGGCAGGGTGCTGACGGCGGCGGAAGTAACCACCCTTCACCAACTCAAGAATGGCGTGGCCGACTTGCGCGCCCGATGATGGTTGCCAACCGGTGGCTGGAAGGGACACGACCGATGAACGCGCGAATGGTTCTGACCGCCTTGATTGCGGCCCTGCTGGCCACGCCTGGCGCCCGCCCTCAGGATTTTCGCAAGGAGCAGCAGCAGGCGATGGGCGTCCTCCGCCAATTTGAGGGAAACTGGCGCAAGGAATTCAGGCTCATTCAGGGAACCGGCGGGTCGGCCACGGTGGCGCGGACCGGCACCCACGAGTGCCGGCAGGCGCTGGGCGGCGCCGTGATGCAGGAAACCGGGCATGACTCCGATGGCACCAGCTATCTGAGCGTCTCCACCTACGATCCCGCCGAACGCGTTTTCAAGTTGTCGGTTTTCCAGTCGAGCGGCGTCGTCTCGCACATGACCGGCGCCTACGATCCGCGGAACCGCTCCCTCACATGGACGCACAAGGGCGGCGAGGGCGTCATCACGACGGCAACCTACGAGATTGAGTCGGCGAATGAGGTCAGGTTCCTCATCGTGGCGAAGAGGGAAGGGGCCCTCGAGCTGTTCCGATTGGAAGGCAAGGCGACAAAATCCGGGTCCAATCGCAAATGATGCGTACAAGGGAAAGGATGGCCGGCATGGCTGGAAGATGGTTCGCGGTTGCGGCGGCTTGGGCGGTCGCTTGCGCCGGCCCGGCTTGGGGCCAGGCCGACCCGGCGCGACTCACCCTCGATCGGATCTTTGTCTCGGGCGATTTCCGCCCGGGAGGCGACCATGGAGGCACATGGCTCGACAATGCCACCTTCGCCCGTTCCGACGCCAGCGCCACCATCAAGGGTTTCAGCGACATCGTTGCCGAGGATGCCCGAACCGGCGCCAAAAAGGTTTTGGTGCCCGCGGAAAAAATGGTGCCTCCGGGTGCCAAGGATCCGGTTCGTTTCGGCGCCTTCTCGTTCTCCAACGACCGCGACACGGTTCTGCTTTCGGCCGACACGCGGAGGGTCTGGCGGCGCGACACCCGCGGCGACTACTGGGTGCTCAAGGTTTCCTCGGGCAAGCTTCACAAGCTGGGAGGCGATGCCAAACCCTCCACGCTTCAGTTCGCCAAGCTGTCTCCCGACGCGAAGACGGTCGGCTATGTGCGCGAGAACAATATCTGGATTGAACCCGCTGACGGTTCGGCCAAGCCTGTCCGGCTCACCACCGATGGCGCCTCGCTTTCCGGAGGCGAGGTGATCAACGGCACCTTCGACTGGGTGTACGAGGAGGAGTTCGATTGCCGCGACGGTTGGGAATGGTCTCCCGACGGCAAGTCTGTGGCCTACTGGCAGGTCGACACCCGCGGCGTGCCCCGGTTCACCCTGTTGAACCAGACAGATGGCCGGTACCCGAACCTGAACTCGTTCGCCTACCCCAAGACGGGTGAACGCAACTCCCTCTGCCGCGTGGGCGTGGTTCCCTCGGCCGGCGGCGCCACAATATGGATGAAGGTGCCGGGAGACACCCGGGTTGACGGGTACATCCCCAAGATGGGGTTCACTCCCGACGGCAAGGGCATCGTGTTGCAAAGGATGAACCGCCGGCAGAACCGCAACGATGTCACCCTGGCCGACCCGGCCACGGGTGAAACCCGCGTGCTTTTCAGCGACTCCGACGAGGCGTGGGTGGACGCGCACGACGACGCCGTCCGTTTCCTGGCCGACGGCAAGCGGTTCATCTGGGTGAGCGAGCGCGACGGCTGGCGGCATGCCTACATGGCCTCGCTTGATGGCGGTGAGCCGTCGCTCGTCACCCCGGGGGATTTCGATATCAAGGAGATCCTAAAGGTGGATGATGACGCCGGCTTGCTGTGGTTCACGGCCTCCCCGGGCAAGCCGACCGAGCAGTACCTGTTCCGCGCCCCGCTCAAGCCCGACGGCAAGCCGCCCGTTCGCGTCACCCCGCCGGAGGCGCCCGGATGGAACGACTACCGGATCAGCGAGAAGGGCACGCTGGCGTCATGGACGCACTCGGCTTTCGGCGTGTCGCCCGAGCACCGCCTGGTCGACCTCGAGGGGCACAAGGTGATTCGCCCGCTGCGCGACAATTCCAAGCTGGCCTCCGCCATCGCGGCCTTGGCGCGTTCCCCCGTGGAATGGTTCAAGGTGCCGCTTCCCGGCGGCATGGAGATGGACGGGTGGATGATCAAGCCGCCGGGGTTTGATCCCGCGCGGAAATACCCGGTTCTGTTCCACGCCTATGGAGAACCCGCGGGCCAGACGGTCGCCGACCGTTGGGGAGGCAACAACTACCTGTGGCACCTTTACCTGGCCCAGCAGGGTTACATCGTCGCCAGCATGGACAACCGCGGCACCAAGACGCCCAAGGGCCGGGCCTGGAGAAAATCGGTATACCGCAAGATCGGGCAGGTCACGGTCGCCGACCAGGCGGCGGGCGCCCGCGAGGTGGCCAAGCGGCCGTATGTCGACCCGGCGAGGATGGCCGCGTGGGGCTGGAGCGGCGGCGGGTCGATGACCCTCAACCTCATGTTCCAGCACCCCGAACTCTACGCCACCGGGATGTCGGTGGCGCCCGTGCCCGACATGAGCCTCTACGACACCATCTACCAGGAGCGGTACATGGGACTGCCGGCGGACAATGCCGCCGATTACAAGGCCGGCTCACCCATCACCCACGCCGCCAAGTTGCGCGGCAACCTCCTCATCGTCCATGGCACGGGCGACGACAATGTCCACTATCAGGGAACCGAAAAACTGGTGAACACCCTGGTGGCCGAGGGCAAGGATTTCACCCTCATGGCCTATCCCAACCGCTCGCACTCGGTCAATGAGGGCAAGGGCACCACGAGGCACCTCTATGGCCTGTTGACCCGCTACCTTCAGGAAAAGACCCCGCCGGGGCCCCGCTGAAATCGTTCTCATTGTTGACGCAACCCGGGGATCCATGCATGGCCCCGGCGACGCGGAATCCAACGGCCGTTATGCTGGCGCTTTGGTTTCACCCAACCCTTTGGAGCAGGATCATGGTCGCGGGATTCAAGTGGGCCGGCGTGGCGCTGGCGGGATTGGTGCTGGCCGGCTTGGCGGCGCGCGCGGATGAGGCCGGGTGGACGCCCCTGTTCAACGGCAAGGACCTGTCCAACTTCGAGCAGAAAGGCGGCAAGGCCAAGTACCGCATCGAGGGCGGGGCCATTGTTGGAACTTCCGTTCCCAACACCCCCAACTCGTTTTTGTGCACCAAAAAGGAATACGGCGACTTCGAACTCGAACTGGAATTCAAGGTTGATCCCAAGCTGAACTCCGGCGTGCAAATCCGCAGTGAATGCTTCGATGAGAACAAGGAAATCAAGCTCGATGGAAAGTCGATCAAGGTGGCTGCCGGGCGCGTGCATGGTTATCAGGTTGAAATCGACCCGTCCGACCGCGCCTGGAGCGGTGGCATCTATGACGAGGGTCGCCGGGGCTGGCTCAACGACCTCAAGAACAACGAACCGGCCCGCAAGGCGTTCAAGCAGGGCGATTGGAACAAGTTCAAGGTGGCCTGCAAGGGCGACTCGATCAAGACCTGGGTCAACGGCGTTCCCGCCGCCGACCTCAAGGATTCGGTCACGCCGAAGGGTTTCATCGCCCTGCAGGTCCACGGGGTCGGCAAGAACGACAAGACGATGGAAGTGAGCTGGAAGAACATCCGGATCCGGGAAATCAAGTAATCCCGACGGGTTCCATGATCACGCGGGCAGGTGGAGGGTGTCGATGTCGACACCCTCGGTCGTTCTGGACCTGGCCAAAACGGCGTCCTTGAGGTGCCGCTTGACGATCGCGAGCCTGGTTGACACATGGGCCGGCTTGTAACCGGTAGCCTTGCAGATCTGAAGGTTGCTGGGAATCTCCCGGTGCTCCCTGAAGTGGTCGAGGAGAGCCCTGCACATTTCCCTGTCAGCTTCGATCCTGAAATTCGGGATCTCCTTTTCGATGGTTTCCACCAGCGGGAAGTTCTCGCTGAACTCGAGGAGCGTGTTGGCGTAGGTGACCTCCGCCAACTTCTCCTCATATCCAGCTTGCGCCTTTTCCTGCCTGCGCGTCCTGCGCCTGTGGTCGTCGACCTCCTTGTTGTGGAGGATTTTTTCCACGAAGGGAAGGAGCCTTGCCCTGGAGGGGTCGTACGGCACCGACCCCATGAGGATGTTGACCAGAAGGTCGGTTGCCCTGTCGTCCCCTTCCCTGCCGCCGATCAGGTACCCCAGTTCCTCGAAAGGTTCCGAAAGCTCCTCGAACAAGGTGTCGTGGAGTTCCTGCCTTCTTTCCGGTGGGGTGTTGGGGTTGAAGAGCTCATCCATATCCTCCTGCGCCAAGCGGATGGAGAACCGAGCCGCCATGAGGCGGTTATGGAAATTGGGGATGGTGCCGGATTCTTGCTGGTTCATCATGTTCTCCTTTCAGGTTGTGGTGATAAATCGAACGAACGAACATCGGTCGCCATGCCTATGGCATGGCTTTCACAGTGTTTGGGCCGGCCCGCTTGGCACAGGTTGCCAAGGCGGGCCACAGGTTCATGAAGACAAACGATTTGACATGTCGCTGGCGGAGTGTCTCCGCCGCGGCTTGGCGACCAGGCGAAGGAACCCGACCGGGCCCTCCGCCGAAACAATGGGATGAAGTTGCAGCAGAAACATAGACGATGGCATCGCGAAGAAAGTTCCAAGCAACGACGGAAAAAAGGAAGGCCGGGCCTCCTTGGCCCCAACATAAAGTGGGGCCAAGGTTTGGCGTCAGATCGCCAGATGGTTTTCCGGCTTTTCGTGAAGAACTTGCTTGAGCTTGATGGGCAATCTCATTCCCTTGATGGCTCGGATTTCACTGAGGACCTGGGACAAGGTTTTTTCAGGCAGGCGATATTGCCTGTTGTAGAGTCGCCTGAGATGGCGCAAGTCGAGCTTGGTTATTGGCCTGACGCGTGGACGGACCGGCTTTTGCACCGGATCGATTGTGGCCACGATGGGCCTGTTATCACCATCCCGCTCGTTTGCGGGATAGGCGGAAGCCGTATTGATGTTGCGAACGACCAACCACTTCTGAGTCATGAAATTCTCCTTAGGTTGAAAAGGGAAAACACTTCTGGAAGTCAGAAGACAACAAGCCGCCAAACACCAAATGTTCCCGAGACGGCAGGTCAATGCCGGGGGCCCTGGTCCGCCGCGTTGGCTGACGGGGCCCTGATGCACCAAATTGCCAAAGAACCGGTCCGCGGCGGACCCATTGAACTACTTCAAGGACGCCAGACGATCGGTGCCGCCATGGGGCGGACTCCAACAGCCTGGACTCCTTGAAAGCCCGGATTAAGGCATGAAAAACAGATAGATCCCAAGCCAGTTGGTGGTCTTGGGCCATGGGCAGCGTGATGTGATGAAGTTGCTGGTCACATCATTACTACGATTTGTTTCAAGAAAAGTTCGCTGGAATTGTCTGCCGTGGTAAAAAGTTGGCTGGAAGACCAATTCAATCGGATCGTGACACCTATACTCGGCAGATCATTTGCCAAACTAAAAAATTCTCAAACAATCTTTGACTAATATTTAGCCAATGATGATGCTATTCCAAGTCACTCACTTCTGATATTCACAATGGCTTTTCCGGGAAACAGTAAGAGTGGAACGGCCACGGCGGCTCCAAGAACTCCCGTGAGCAGGGCCAACAGACGCAATCCCGATTGCAAGCCCATCGTGGCGCATTCCAATTCGACGATCGCCCCAAGTGTTCCAGCTGATAAAACAGCGGTTTGTGTTTGATCCAGGCCAAGCCGTGAAAACCGGTCCATCCCACCGGCGAGTGTCTCCGCCACGACGGGCCGCTCCGGTCGCACCAGTTCCCGCTGGGTCTCGTAGGCGGCCACCCTTCCCTCGGAGACAGCCGTGCCCATCAGCGACGGCACCAATATCAGCGGTGTCGCCAGCACCACGATGGCGAACGCCGCCGCGGCCGGCATGTCGGCCTTGTCGAGAGTTTCCACCTCGTCGATGAGGAAAGAGGCGGGAAGGGTGCCGACGCAGGCCCCCCAAACGGCGATGATGTTGGCGAGCGCGTGGTTGGATGTGGCCAGTCCGGTGGTGGAAAGCCACAGCACGCAGGCCGAGGCGCCCAACACGCCGGCGAGCAGGCTCAGGTGGCGCCAGTCCCGGTTCGGGATGCACGCGCAAGCCACGAACGACGCGGCCATCGAGATCGTGGCGGGCAGGAAAAGGGAACCGGCCTCAACCGCCGGGATGCCCCGGCCCTCGGTGAGGAAACTGGAGAGCACTCCCAGGATGGCCGCCAGGTGCAACAGCAGCAGCATCCTGCCGCCCATGGAGCACAGGTAGCTTCGCGACCTGAGCAACCGCGCGAATTGGTCTCCCCGCGAGTAGCTGAGCATCATCCGGCCGGCAAGGCACGCGAACAGCAGCGCGTTGAAGGCCACGATGCCCGTGTAAAGGTTCGAGGTGAATCCTCCCTCCCTTTCCCGCCATCCGAGCACGAACAGCAGGCTGATGAGCCAGGACACGAGGAGCATGATGAGAAGCCCGTCGGGTTTCGGACCCTTGTTGGCATGGGGAGACGGCGCATCCGCCGGCACAAGCAGCAGGATGAGTCCCGCTCCCCCGACTCCCGCCGGCACGCTCAACCAGTAGACCCAGTTCCAACCGAGCGCCTCGTTCACCATCGCGGCCACCATGGGCGAGGTGCCGCGGGTCGAGTAGGCGAGCAGGCCGTAGCAAAGCACGGCGATGAACACCATCCGGTCGAACCGGGAATACAGGAATGACCGGAGCAACACGATGGCCATCCCCTTGCCCAGGCCCTCGACGAATCGGGCCAGCATGAGCCCGCGAAATCCCTCGGCGCATCCGCACATGAGGTTGCCCAGCGCGAAGACCAGCATGCCCGCGACCAGGATGTTGCGGGGTCCGAATTTACCCGAAAGGGCCAGGCCGGCGAACACACCGAGAAGCATCGACAGGCCCCACGATGCCGAGAGCCATGTGCCATCGGCCTTGTCGTAGCCCACTCCCCGCCGGATGTCCGCGTCGACGAGGTCGGTGAGCACGAGGGTCTGGTAGACCGAACCCAAGACGGGCAGCAGGGCCGCCAGAACCAGGGTGCGCTGCGCGGCAAGGCTCATGGGGCGCCGTTCCCGCGGGGTTCATCGAACCGGCTGTCGAGCCTGCGGGACTGTTCCAGCGCCTTCGAAGCCCAGGCGGCATCGCCCGGCCCGTGGCGGATTGTCACGCGGACGGAATAGCCCGCGCGCAGTTCGGACAGGTCCTGCCCCGGCTCGAAAACCAGCCTCACCGGGACCCGCTGCACCACCTTGGAGAATTCGCCGGACACCACATTGCGGGTAAGCAGGGAGAATTCCGCGCCGGTGGAGCGGTTGATCCACAGGACGCGGGCCGGCAGTTCCCTGCCGAGCGCGTCGACGCGCACGGCGGCCGGGTTTCCGGGCGCTACGCCCGCCAGCCGCGTTTCCTCGAGGTTGGCCGTGACATACATCCCATCCGGATCGTACATGGTGATCACGGGGACGCCGGCCGTGGCATGGTCGCCCGTCGACTTCGCCCGCCTCACCACAATGCCGGAAACCGGCGCCAGCACCTTGGTGTTCTCGAGGTTGCGGCGGGCGAGGTTCAACAGCGCCTTGGCCTCGTCGACGGCGTCGCCCGCGATGCGGAGCGCCTGCTGGGCCTCCAGGATGCCGCGGTTGCGGTTTTCGGCGATATCAACGCCGAGTCGGGCCTTGGCTGTGGCCACGCGCGCGATTTCAAGGTCATGCGCCGCCACCTCCACCTGGGACCTGGCCGCGGCGGCCTTTTGCCGCTTGGCTTCCGCGAGGCGGAGTTCGGCCTTGGTCGAGTCATTGGTCCGCGCCGTCTCCTGGGTGCGCCTCAGCGTCGTGGCGTTTTCCTTGAGGAGCGTCGTGAACCTTTCATGTTCCTGCCTGGCCAGCACATGGTTCGCCTCCGCAACGCCCACAAGGGCGTCCGACTCGCTCAGGGTTCCCGCGACCTCGTCGGCTGTCAGCTTCAGCACCTTTTCCATCTTGGCCTCGGAGATGCGGGCCATCTCGAGGGACCGGTTCGCCTCGGACACGCCCAGGGGCACATCCACCCGGAGCTTTTCAAGGGCGATCTCCTGCCGGCGCCTCTCATCCTCCGAGACGCGCGCCTTGGCCTCCGCCAGGGCCACCTGGTCGCGGTAGTGGTCCGCGTCGATTTCAAATAAAACCTGTCCCTTTTTGGCAACCATGCCCTCGTCGGTTTCAACCCGGATGATCCGGCCCGAGACGCCGTCGGAGCCCACATGAACCATGCGCGCCTCGATGAAGGCGTCGTCGGTGATGGAATGGCCGGCGCGAAACTCCACAAGGCGCACCGCCATGGGCGCCATGGCCCCGGCGGTTGCCAGCAGCAGGATGATTCCAAGGACCTTGGCCACGGGGAATTTCCCGGCGCCGTTTGTTTCTTGCGGGTTCATGGCGATTTCTCCGCGGGCTGGGCGGATGCGGTTTCGTTTCCTTGCCAGTGGCTGGTGCCCATCGCGTAGTCGAGCTTGGCTTGGCAGGCGAGGTAATCGAAGATGGCGGCCTGGTATTCCTGGCCGGCGCGGGTCATCGCCCTTTCCGCCTCGATCAACTCCGTTGTGGTCGCGTCGCCGGCGCGTGAGCGCGCCTTGACGATCCTGAAGGTTTCCCGCGTCTGTTCCACCGGGGCCTTGCCGCGCTCGATGGCCCTGCGCGCCGCCACCAGCAGCCGGTACGCCTCGTTCACCTGGAAGGCGATGCTGTCGGAAAGCGCCTCCGCCTGGGCCAAGGAGCCACGGAGCTTGGAATCAGCCATGCGGAGCTCGGCGATTTTCCGCCCGCCCTCGAAAAGGCCCCATTCGAGCTTGATCGAACCGATGGGGATGTCGACATAGCCGCCCGGCTTGGCTTGGTGGTAGTCGAGGTAAAACCCGTCCGCGATGACCCGCGGCGCGAAATCGGTCCGGGCGATTCCCTTACCTTCCCGGGCCGAGTCGATGGTTCGGCGGGCCACGGCGAATTCCTGCCGGGAAACAACCGCCAGTTCGAGGCAGCCAGCCAACGATTCATTGAACCCGGGCAATTCGGGCAGCGGCTCGACCGCCGTGGAGTCGCTCACCCTGAGTCCGATCGCCAGGTTGAGCGCCGCCCGGGAGATCTGTTCGGACGCTTGCGCCGAGTCGAGCAGCTTGCGCGCGGCGGCCACCTGCACGCGCGACCGCAGCACATTCTCACGCTCGAGCGCCCCCTGGGCCTCGAGCTTCGTGGCCAATGCCTCCTCCTCCTCGCAGCGCCTGACGGATTCCTCGGCGACCCGTCCCATCGCCTGCGCCCTCAGCACCTGGTAGTAGGCCATGGCGACCTCATGGGCCACGGTTTGCCTTGCCCGTTGGGCCTGCATGCGCGCCACATCGGCGGCGATTTCAGCCTGACGATACCGGCCGAGGCGCTTGCCAAAGTCGGTCACCAGCCACTGCACCCGGAATTCGGCAAGCTCGTAGCCGGTGTTGAAGTTGAAGCCGATCGGAATGACGCCGCCCGGCGGCAGGAAATTGAAGTTACCCCGCCCGGCACGCGCACACCGATCCCCCCGACATCGACGGCGTAGGAACCCACGGAGTAACCCGCTGAAACAATCGGCAGGAACGGCGCCAGGGCGATGTTTTCCCCCTGCCTGGCCTGCTCGATCGACTCGAGGTGGGCCTTCAGGCGCGGTTGCCGTTGCAGCGCCTCGGCGATGGCCGTTTCCAAGGTGAGGTGGTTGACGGCGTTGGGTGGCTCCCGAACTTCGGTGGCCGTTTGGGGCGTGGGGGGCAGAAGCAAGGCAGGATCGGTTTGCGCCACGGAGGGTTCCGACCGGCTGATTTCCGCCACCATCCTCTCGGCAAGTCCGGCCTCGATCGCGAGGCTCCGCTTGGATCCCACGCAGCCCGGCATGGCCGAGAACAATTCCAACAGGCCCAGGCAAGCTGGATGAAACCGCGCGTGGTTCGCGGTCAGGCGAGATGCCCCGGCATCTATGCGCACGATCGAAAGGCCTCCCACTCTCTCTCATCGGCTCGAGTCGGGTTGCATATCCAGCAGAATCGGAATATTCGGCGCAACCGGACCAGGACCATCAAGTTTCGGCAAAGGGCCATGGCTTTCAATCCAGTAACATCGGTTTACGCATTGGCAGTTTGATTTCCGCGTTGGGGGCATAGCGTGGACTGGCTCACCTGGTACAACGCCCTTGAAAAGCCGGCATGGACACCAGCCCCGCGGACAATCGGCACCATTTGGCAAATTCTTTATCCGGTGATTCTCGTTTCTTTCGGTTTCGTCTTCTACCGGGCCTGGTCGGGATCGGTCTCCTGGTGGATCGCCCTTCCCTTCGCGATCAACCTCGCGGCCAACATCGCCTTTACCCCCATCCAGTTCGGCCTGCGCAACATGCCGCTGGCCGCCGCCGACATCCTCGTTGTCTGGGCCACCATCATCTGGATGGTCATCGCCATCTGGCCGTCACACCGCTGGGTGGCCTTGGCCCAGGGACCTTACCTCGTGTGGGTTTCCATCGCGATGGTGCTGCAGCTTTCCATCACTTGGATGAACCGGGGAAGGTGATTCATGGACCTGGGACTGCGTGGCCGCACGGCGATGGTCACGGGAGGCGCGAGCGGCATCGGGCTTGCGGCGGCGCGCGCATTCGCCCTTGAGGGGGCCCATGTGGCCCTTTGGGACATCCACCCCGGCGTGGGGGATATCGCCCGGCAGTTGGCGGCCGAAACCGGCGCCCAAGTTCTGGGCCTTGCCGTGGATGTCACCCGCGGCGATTCGGTGGAACATGCGTTGTTGGAAACCACCGCGGGCCTGGGCCAACCGGGGCACCTTGTCCATGCCGCCGCGACCGGATCGGGAAAATACGGCTTTCCATTCACCAACCTCGCTCCGGCCGATTGGGCCCGCGTGCTCGAGGTGAATGTGATGGGAACCGCGCGCGTGGCCCACGCCGTGGTTCCCCGTCTGGCCGATGATGGAACCATGGTTTTCGTCGCTTCCGTGGCCGGCCAGATCGGCTCGCAGAGCGATCCGCCATACAGCGCCTCCAAGGCCGCCAACATCAATTTCGCCCAATGCATGGCCAAGGACCTCGCGCCCCGGGGAATACGGGTGAACACGGTCTGCCCGGGAATGGTGCGCACGACGCTCAACCAGGCCGTGTGGCGCGCCTGGTTCGAGCAGGCGCCACCGGAACAGCGCCTTGGCTTTGACGAATGGTCGGAAAGGAAAATCCGCGCACTGGTGCCCCTGGGCCGTTGGCAAACCCCCGAGGCGATCGCCGACATGATCGTCTTTTTGTCCTCGGCGCGCGCCGCACATGTCACCGGCCAAACCATCAATGTGGACGGCGGTTTCGTCATGCACTGGTGAGGGAAGCCCGCCTCACTCCTTGGGCAGCTTGGCGATCTCGGCGAGGTCGGCGGCGTTGAGCGCCCTCCAGGCGATGTCCCTCACCTCGCCCGTGGTGCGATAAGTCGCGAAGCCGAGCGGACGCGACGCGAAGCACTCGATCCGGATGCCGATGCGACGATCGGTGGTGACGACATTCACGACTTTCTTGGCATCAATCCAGGCCTCGAGGCGATCCTTGCTGACCCGGACGCGGAAATCATGCCACTTCTCGGCGACGAAATCGTAGTTGCCGTTGGTGTCGTTTTCCGAGGCGTCGATGCCATCGAGCGTGGAAAGGCCGATGGTCGTGCCGCCCCAGCCGCCGTTCACGAGCGAGCAGTGGGAATCGCCAACGGGGAATGTGAGGGTCGCGAAGAAGTCCCGCCCGTCGACCCGGCGCGCCTTGTAGCGGATCTCGTAATCCATCTTGGGAAGGTCCTTGCGCGTGCTGTTCACGCCGGTCATCGGTCCGGCCCGCTCCGATCCTTTTTCCATGCGGATCACGCCGTCCGCCACCTTCACGGCGCCGGCCTTGAAGAAGTCGGTGGCGGTCCAGCCTTCGAGGTTGTTGCCATTGAAAAGCGGCTTCCAGTCGGAGGCGGGTTCGGCGGTGACCGCGCCTAGGGCGAGCAGCAATGCGGGAAGCATGAGCACTTGGGCCTGACGCATGGGGAGGTACCTCGGCGTTTCCTGAAACTGCTTCGGCCGCGAGTGTAGCACACGCGCGGCCGAAGCAAGAAGAACCGGGCATCACGGTTTCAGGGTACCGGAGCGTTGGCGGCGGCCCTTTGCCTGCCGGCCGCGCCGACCGACTGGATCTGCTTCTTCAGGTTGCCCGCGGTGGCGGCGCGCCCGCGGGTGAACTCGAGGTAGGTGGGGCCCACCATCACGATCATGGCCGCCATCCACAGGCAGAACACCGAGGGGATGAGGAGCCAGAAACTGGCGCGGGAGGCGCGGGCCAGCGCCTGCTGCCGCAACTCGGCGCCGTGGGCCGTCGAGTAGTCCACCAGGTTGGCCGACACATCGCTGCCCAGCTTCAATCCCTGGTCGATGATCTGGCAGAGGTTGCGAACCACCGGAATGGGTTGGCGTTCAGCCCAGGCCTGAAGGGCCATCGACAAGCCGCCCATGCGCGCCTGGGCCGAGACAATGGCCAGGTCGCGGGCCACGGCTTGGTGGGTGGCGGCGAGTTCGCGGGAGGCGTGGTCGAGGCTGAAGGCCAAGGTTTGTCCCGCGGCACCCCCCAGGGCCAAAAGCTCGAGCGCCAAGGGCATTTCCTTTTCCAGGCGACTTGAATGGGTCCTGATGGCCCATCCGAGCCAGAGCCTTGGAAGGCTCATGAGCATGATCACCACCCCCATGCCGGCCAGAAGCCGGAAGGGTATGGCCTGCGGAGGGGAAACGGCCAGCCAGCCCATCATGCCGGCCAGGCCGAGAAATGTCAGCAGGTTGCGCGCGGCGCGGAATTCCGTGGCGGCTTGCGGATGGTACCAGCCCGCCCGCAGCATCTCGGCGCGGAGTTCGGGGTGCGCCTTGAAGAACGGCTCGCCGGCGATGTCGGAAGTCAGCGATCCCAGGAACATCCCGCGGGGCTTGATGTCCGGAAGCAAGTCGGAGAACGCGGGGTCGCGGACCGCATCGAGGTCGATTTCCGGCCGGGTGCGGCGGCGCAGCACCAGCAGGATTGCGGGCATGGCCACGGCAAGCCCGGCAAGGAACCAGAAAAGGGTCGAGGAAACGGAATCCTGGAATATGGGGGGCATGTGTGTCTCCGATCTCAGTCTTCGTGCCTGAGGATCAGCGCGATCCAGACCAGACCGATCACTTCAAGGGCGATCGCCACGCCGAGCGCCGACTGACCGGCGGAGCTTTCGACGAACCTGGCGAACGACTCGGGCTGGGAAGACCTGTTGAGCAGCAGCAGGATGGGGCCCCCCAGCGCCAGAAACACCGCGGAGGTGCGGCCGAGCGCGGTGCTGGCACGGAACTGCCCTCGCGCCAGGTGCCTTTCCCGCGCGCTGGTGGCCAACCGGACGAGAAGCGCCGACACATCGCCACCGACTCGGCGGTGCAGGGCCAATCCGGCGGCCAGCAGGTCGAAGTCGGGAACCCGCACTTTCAGCGCGCTCAGCCTCAGGGCCTGTTCCATCGGCACTCCGAGGCTCATGCGGCGGGCCACGAGGCCGAATTCCCGCGAGAGCGCCGAGGGCGCTTGCGCCCCCAGCACCCCGATGGTCTGGTCGAGGTTGAGGCCGGCGCGGACGGATCGGGCGGCCAGGTGCAGCGCGTCGGGCAGTTCCCGCCGGATCGACTCGCGCCATCTCGACTGCAGCGCCGCCAGGGACACCAGCGCCGCGATGATCCCGACGAAGAATCCCACCGGGGAATAGATCCAGTCCTCCTGGACCAGCGTCGCCACCAGCGCGAAGGCCAGTCCCGAGAGCAGCATCAGGCCGATCGCCGCGGGCGATGTGATCTCCAGGCCGGTTCGTTCGACGAGACGGTCGAACGACTGGTTCACTTGCTGGCCGATGTCGGGTTCCCGGCGGTCACGGGCCATCTGTTCGATGGCTTGTGGAGTGAGGGCCTGTTCGGGTCCGGCGCGCAGGGAACTCCACACCCAGGCGCCCAGGAGGCTCACGGGAAGGGCCAGCATCAGTCCGAGGCCCGCGGCCAGGAGGGCCGGGTCGATGCCCGGCAAGGCCAGGAAATCAGGCAGCATGGCGGGCACCCTCCGCGCCGGAAGCCTCGATCCAGCGGGCGGCGAACCGCTCGCGTGCCAGTTCGATGCCGCTGGCACCCAGCTTTTCAAGGCTTTCTGGCACCTCGCCGGTCGCCCGGAAGCGGCCGATGGCCCTGCCATCGCGCACGGCCTCCTGGCGGAACTCGAACACCGGTTCCAGGCGGTAGTCGCCCTGGGAGTCGATTCCACGGAGTTCGCAGATCCGGAGAACACGGCGCGATCCGCCATGCAGGCGGGCCATGTGCACCACCACCCGCACCGCCGCGGTGATGTAGGAACGGACCGACTTCAGCGGGAGGTCGATCCCGGCCATCAGGACCATCATCTCGAGGCGCATGAGGGCCTCGCGCGCGTCGTTCGCGTGGACCGTCGCGAGGGAACCCTCGTGGCCGGTGTTCATCGCCTGGAGCAGGTCGAACGCCTCGGCGCCCCTGGCCTCGCCAAGCAGGATGCGGTCGGGCCGCATGCGGAGGCTGTTTCGCACAAGCTCGCGCGGCGAGACCTCGCCCTTGCCGTCGGGGCAGGGTTGGCGGGTTTCCAGCCTCACCACATGCGGGTGTTCGAGCCGGAGTTCTGCCGAGTCCTCGATGGTGACGACGCGTTCGCCATGGGGAATGGAGGCCGAAAGCGCGTTCAGCAGGGTTGTTTTCCCGGCGCCCGTGCCGCCGGAAACCAGGATGCTGAGCCTGCCCTTGACGCATGCGGAAAGGAATTCGAGCGCCTCGTTCGGAAGGGTGCCGTTGGCGAGGAGTCCTTCCCCGTTCAGCCGCCTTCCGAACCGCCGAACCGACAGCACCGGGCCCTGCAGGCTGAGCGGGGGAAGCAAGGCGTGCACGCGCGAGCCATCCGGCAGGCGGGCGTCCACCGTGGGGCTCGCCTCGTCGACGCGCCGGCCGATGGGCGCCAGGATCCTCTGGATGGTGGCCAGTAGATGGGCATCGTCACGGAAGGTGAGTCCCGTGCGGCTCAGGACTCCCTGGCGGTCCACCCAGATTTCCGAGGCGCCGTTCACGAGGATATCGTTCACATCCGGGTCGGTCATGAACTCGTCGAGCGGCCCGAGGCCGAAAGTCTCGGAGACCACACGGTCGGCGAGGAGGTCCCGCGAGGCGTCATCGAGGCGGGTTCCCGTTGTTCCCGCGAGATGGCGCGCCAGTCGCCTCACCTCCTCGCGCAGGCGGTCCCTGTCCCAGCGCGCCAGCATCCCCAGGTCGAGGGCGCGCAGGACTTCCTGGTGCAGCCTGCCCGTGGCGTCTACCGAGGTGGCCTTGACCATGGATGAATCTCCCTTGGCGATGGTTTTCATGCTTATTCCACCAGCCTCACCTTGCCGACCGTGGGCGTGGGCACCAGTCCCCCGTTCACCCCGGCCCTCGACGCGTCGGTGAGCGCCGATCCCTGCACCATGAGGGTGGGCTGAAGGACGAAAATGAACGAGTCGTCGTTGACGGGCACCGTGCGGACAACCCGCGCCGCAACCCAGCCCTTGACAACGATGTCGCCCACGCCCGCCGAATCCAAGACGGCGAACGCGACCTGGCGGCCATCCGCAACCTCGTCGAAAGCCGTGCGGAGCCTGAGGAGGTTTTCCCTCGTCATCGGGTAGGCCGCGGGAAGCTGAAGGCGGTTCTGGCTGTCCAGTCGCAACTCGCCGCCGAGTGATTTCAAGTCTGTGGCGAGGGTGCCGGTTCGCAGCACATCGGCGGGGTTCCGAAGTCCCGTCTGGTAGGCCGCCGCCTGTCCCCCGGCGGGGGCCACGCTGATCGTGAACGACACCTCGGGAAGCCCGTCGCTTCCCGAAACAAAGGTTCCCCGCGATGGATGGAAACGAAGGTCGTCGGTGGTGGCGCCTTGGAACGGATCGCTTCCCGTCGCCGGCAGGGCGATTGGCCCGACGGGTATCGGATTGGATCCCAGCGGCCGGAATCCGATCACCTGGTGGTCGAGGTAGGCCGTGGACGCCACCACGACACCGGCGTAGGGAAGGATGCCTGTTCCCCCGAGGATGGTCACCACCGGGCCCCTGGCGTCGGCAACATGTTCAAGCAGTACGCGCGCGGCATTGGTGGCTGCCGATTCCTCCGGGGTGATCATCTTTCCGGGAATGTCGAGAGCCCCAAGGACCAACTCTCCGGGAACCAGGTTTCCGTTGTTGGGATCAAGCGGCGTCGGCTGGCCCAGCGAGGGATTCCAAGCCGCGTATTCCACTCCGACACCGCGGGCCTTCGCGAAGTTTTCCGAGAGGCCCGGCTCGATTCCGGCCAGGAGGGCGTCATTGGCGAACGCTTGCACGGTGGCCAGCGAGGCGGCATCGGCGGCGTTCTGGATTTGCACGCGCATCAGCCATACCCAGCAGTAGTTCACCAGAGCCAGGAACACCACGCTCAGGAACATCAGCCCCACAAGGCCGAGGAGGGCGATGCTGCCGCGCCGTTTGCCTCCCCGAACCTTCATTGCTCGTATTCCTTTCGACCTTGTTGCCTGCCCGCGAGCCCGCTTAGCGCTTCGACTTGCCGGGCGCGGAGGCGTCGGGCGACCGGAACCGGAAGTCGGCTCCCGAACCCAGTCCGGCGCTCACGCCCCTGCTGGTAACCTCGCGTGTCGAGGAGACGGCTTGGAACAACGCCGGCTTCACCGAGGTGGTGCCGTTGATCTGCTGGATCGTCAGGCCCGGATCCTTCTCAACCGGAATCGGCTTGAGCGCGAAGATGCGGGCGAGGTCGTCCTGGCCGACGGGCGATTCGCCGGCAACCACCTTTGAGACCCTGCGGTCCTCGTCGGAATCCTCCCCGCCATCCTTCGTCAGCGACACCAGCCGACCTGTCGCACCCTGGTCGACCATTTCCTTGCGCCTTGTCTCAAGGCGCGACTGCTCCATCGAGGAAACGGGCACCAGCGACAGCGCGCCCTTGGTCTTCGCGAACTCCATCAGCGACGCGCGGTAGGGATTCAACTCGAGGGTGAACTGGACATCCTCCTCGTTGATCGGCTGGAACACGGGCCAAAGCTGGTTGCGCTTGGCCAGCACCCTGACCTTCGGGCAGATCACGGCGGTTTGGGTCGACACCGGGCTGCCCTCGCCATGGTCGATCACCGAGGTCAGCAGCACATCGACCCACTCCCCCACCTGGATCAACCCGCCGGCGCAACGGTCCTTGGCCACAGCCACGCTCACGGCGCGGGCGTTGGGAAGCAGGCGCTTGCTCAGGGCGTCGGGCTTGGCGAACTCCTGGAGGTGATCCTTGAGGATCGGCTCATCGGCGCGCATGTTGGCCAGGGCCACGCGAAGGTATACCGCCTCGGCGACGGGAGGCAGCAGCAGGTCCTTCTGCTTGCCAAGTGACGCCTCCTCGTCGGGACGCATCGGCCGCACCTTCACCCAGTTGGGCTGGATGAGGTCGCCGGCGAAGATGTTGCGCCCGGCAACCAGCACCTGGGGCGGCGTTGCCTTGACCTCGGGGGCCAGGGCCGGCTTGTGGTTCACCACGCGGTTCACCACCGCGGCGGCGAGGCCGACCAAAAGCGCTAGGCACAGGGCGAATATCGTACTGGCTCTCATTTTCTCACTCCTTGCGCATGGTGGTGCGCGCCACCAACTGGTTCTCGCCAAAGGCGAAGCCGATCATGGCCCCGAACTGGGGCATCACCCGGGCCGCGGGGATGCTGATCACCACGGATACGGGTTGTCCGGGAAGAGCGGGGAAACCGTCCTCTCCGGTGATGAAGACCTGGATTTCCGACTGCGAGACGGTTCCTCCGCCCAGAAAAAGCTTGGTCGCCGCTTCGACTTCCTCGGATGTGCCTCCAAGGGCCGCCACGCGGGCGCCTTCCCGGCTTGCCGTCAGCATCTGCTGCCATGCCATTTCCAGGCCGGCAACCGAGCACAGGGCCAAAAAGAAGCAGCCGACTATCGGCAGCACGATCAGCGCTTCCAACGCTAAAAAGGCTTTCCGGTTACGGCGAACGGCCGGCCTAGCGCGCATGGGGCACCCCCGTCATGGCAACGGATCCGGTCGCCGCGGCCATACGCTGGTCCCGGGCGTGAACCCAGCAGGCCAACAGAAGAAATGCCACTAGGAATGGTGGCGCGAAGCCCATGGGCGAAGACAAAAACGACGATCCCTTGGCCTTGGCGAGCCATGCGGCAAGGCTCCAGGCCACCACCACCGCCAGCGTGGCCAGCAGCAGCATGATCGACAGCGTGGGGCCCAGGACGGCTGCGACCGCCGCGAACAGCTTCACATCTCCTCCACCGCTGGCCTTGAGGATCCAAAGGGGGAGGAACAGCCCCAGGCCCGTGAACAGGCCGGCGAAGGCGAGAAGGATCCCGTCGAGGCCCCCCATGAGGGGACTACCGGCGCCCAACAGCCAGACCGACTGGCCTGAACTGGCCAGCGAGGCGCCCCGGAGCACATGAAACGGCAAGGCCAACCCGAGGATGGAAAAGGGGATGATTTTGGGAATCGTCATGGAACGGCTGTCGTGGTACGCGGCCCACGCCAGACAAAGGGATGTGCCGCCAAGGGCCATCCCCTCCAATACGGGATTGGGCGCGAACACGGGCATAGGGGGCCTCCTGCCACCACCTTGCGTTGGGTTCCTTTATTTCTTTCGGGCGAATTGATGCCGGGTAGGATGTTTGCTTTCGGATATCAGGGCGCCGGGCTATTCCGCGGGGCTTGTATTGGGAAAAAGGGTCCCATTTTGCCCATCTTGTTCTTGCTTGAGGGTTATTGAATTTTGCCTAAGATTAATTGAACTTTCTGAAAGGACATCTTCATGCTGCTGGCCGGACTCCTGGCGGTTGTCATCGCCCAAGCTCCCCAGGATTGGGAAGCCAAGGAAAAAACCTACCTCCGAAACATTCGGCAACTCACCCAGGATTTTGTGAGGGCGGGTGAGGGATATTTTTCACCCGATGGCCGCTCGATCATCTTCCAGGCGGAGGAAAAAACCACGGGCAATCCGTTTTACCAGATATTCACCTTGGACATCGCCACGGGCCGGTTGCGCCGCGTGAGCCCGGGAATCGGCAAGACAACCTGCCCGTTTTTTCATCCCGATGGCAAGAAAGTCATCTTTGCCTCATCCCACCTCGACCAAGATGCCAAGGCCAAGTACAAGCCCGAGTACGATGCCCGCGACGAGGAACGGAAACAGGGCATCCGCCGCCGCTACCGCTGGGACTTCGACCCGTCGATGGACATCTTCGAGTCGGCCCCCGACGGAACCATGCTCAAGCGCCTGACCGATTCACCCGGATATGACGCCGAGGGAAGCTACTCGCCCGATGGGAAACAGATTGTTTTCTGCTCCGCCCGCACCGGCAAGGACAACCTTGAACTGTTCATCATGAACGCCGACGGAACGGGAGCCAGGCAGTTGACCAAGGCCCCCAATTGCTACAACGGAGGCCCGTTCTTCTCGCCCGATGGCAAGTGCGTGATCTTCCGCAGCGACCGCAAGGCCAAGGACCAGTTGCAGCTTTATGTCATCAACACCGACGGAACCGGAGAGCGGGCGCTCACAGACGACACCGCGTGGGTCCAATGGGGCCCCTACTGGTACCCCGACAATCGGCACATCATTTACGCCGCCGCCGACCATTCGACAGGCGGCCGGCCAAATTACGACCTCTACTGGATGGATGTCGAATCCGGCGCCAAGGAGCGGATCACCCATGCTCCCGGGGCGGATGTGCTACCGGTTTTCAGCCCCGATGCCAAACAACTCATGTGGACCAGCAACCGCGACGGGCGCCAACCCTCGCAACTCTGGATCGCCGACTTCACCAAGCCGGCCAAGCCCTGAAAGCTGAAGGCGCGGGCGCCCCGGTTCGTTCATTCCATGGGGCCAACCGGCCGCCATCAGGGCTTCCAGTCCCCCGGAAGGCTGAGAGACCAGACCTCATTGGACAGCGGTTGGGCATGGCCGCCGGCCACCCACAGCTTGTCGCGCCACACGAATGCTGAATGCTCATGGCGGGCTTTCCAGGCCGTGGGGGTTTCCAGCCGCTTCCACTCCCGGCCATCGGCTGAATGCCAGACATCGCCGAAATTGTTTTTCGCCTTCGACCATCCTCCCAGCACCCAGATGCGGCCCCTGTAAACCGCGGCGGAGAACCAAAGCCGCGGATCCCAGGGAGCGTTCGCGGTTTCGAGTTTCCATTCCTTGCCATCAAGAGATGACCAGACATCGTTTTTCGCCTCATGCGCCGGCACATAGTTGCCTCCGCCCAACACGAACATTTTTCCGTTGAGCGTCACCGCCTGGTGGTAGGCCCTGGGCGACCAAGCCGCCTTGGCCGTTTCCAACCTCCATTCCCTGCCATCGGCGGATGACCAGACATCGTTTTTCAGGCTGGAGGCATCGCCGAAATAGTAATTCTCGGAACCTCCCAGGAGCCACATCCGCCCCTTGTGCTCCACCAGGCCGCCGGCAAGGCGCGCCGACCAGGGAGCCCTGGCTGTTTCCTGCCTCCATTGGGAGCCGTCCTCGGAAGACCAGACCTGGTTGCTGGCGGAATGGCCGGGCAGCCGGCCGTTGTGCCAGCCTCCCATCATCCACATGCGATCGCCAAAGGTGATGTTCATCGGCAAGTCGGTGTGGATCACGGGGATGTTCGTGGCCACCCGTTTCCATCGCTTGCCGTCGGCCGTCTCCCAGGTGTCACGGGGCGGCGCCTCGAACGACTGGAACCAGCCTCCGACGATCACGAGGCGGTCCCGATGGACGAACTCGGCCTGCGAATCGCGCGGCTGCCATTCCGCCTTGCCCTCAAGCACCCAGTCCGGCGGGGCGAATGGTCCGAGAAGGCACAGGAACACAAGCGCCATGATGTTTCCTCCCGGTCGCAAGCGACAGGATCAGCCGATGACCCGCGGGCCCGCGCCCGGGGGCAATGCCGCGATCGGCCCGGGTTCGTCCGGACCGGCGTCAAGCCATGCTTCACGATAAATCGAGCCGATCCATCGCGCCAACTCCTCCGGCTGGATTCCACCCACAGGTGTCGGCCCGAGGGTGCCAAGATGCCCCGCCGCCCCCGCCAGGTGATGCTCCAAGCCGGCCCGGTTTCGCTGCCTTGCCTTCACCGCGGCGGCGGCAAGTCGGATCAGGGCGCTTGTCAGGACACGCTCGGCGGAACCGGGGGGCAGGGTCCGCCAGACATCCTCCCAGGCCTCATGGGCCTCCCATGGATATCCGCTTTGAAACAGGAACCAACCCTCCAGATAATCCGGATGGCGTTCCAGCGATTCACGATCGGCCGGCGCGCCGCTGGCGATGCGCTTGGGGGGCCGCGCGTTGTGCCCCGGGGTGTGCGCGGGGCCGTTCAATGGACCCGGACGACGACGAGCGTCTGGTCGTCCTCGGGCAGCCTCCCGCCCGAGTGCAGCTTGAGCAGTTCGAAAACCTTCGCCACCTGCTTGGCGATGTCGGGTTCCGGAGGCAGGAAGGCCTGGTCGAGGCGCTTGAGCCCGAAGGGTGATCCCGTCACTCCGGGGGCATCCACGATTCCGTCGGTGTACAGCATGAGCGTGTCGCCCACCTTGAGCTGGATCGTGGCGGTTTCGTATTTGGCCTCCGACTCGTCGAGTCCCAGGGCCAGTCCCAGAACCCCGTCAAGCAGGTGGCGCTGCGAGCGCGGCAGGTCGGGTCGCAGCAAGCGGGGGGCGGGGTGGCCTGCCGATGAATAGGTGAATGAAAGTGTCGCGGGATCGTAAACACCCGCGAAGGCGGTGACGAAGAAGTCCAGCGGCTTGATTCCGGCGTCGCAGAAGTGGGTGTTGGCCTTGGCCAGCCATGCGGCGGGCTGTTCCAATCCGCCGGCATGGGCCAGCGTTCGAACCACGGCCATCAGCGCCGCCGCGGAACCGCCGGAGCCCGAGACATCGGCGATGATGAACGCCCAGCGTCCGTCGGGAAGGGGAATGAAGTCGTGGTAGTCGCCCCCGGCCCGGCGCGCCGTCTGCAGCTTGCCGCGAACCTGAAGGCCCGGAATCGAGGGAACGGCATGGGGCAGCATGGCGCGTTGGACCGCCGCGATGCGCTTGAGTTCGAAATCAAGCTCGGTGAGTTGCTCCTCGAGCTTGCGGGCCAGCACCAGGTTGCCGCTGGCCCTTCCGTAGAGGCAGGCGGTGAGCACGAGGTCGGGCAACTGCCCCGCGTTGAACATGCCCGGGTTGCGGCCGAGCAGCACAAGCAGGTTCAGGGCCCTCCCCTGGTCGTACATGGGAATGGCCACCATCGATCGGTATCCGGCCAGGTGCTCCCGCGCCGGATCATCCTCAGCCACCTCCGGGTCGTCGATCACCCTGGCCTCATCGCCGTACAGCAAGTCGCCAAGGATTCCCCCGGTCAGCACGGGCAGCCTGTCCCGATCGATCCACGGGTTGAAATCCTCGCTCCACAGGGTGCTGCGGGTGACCCTGTAATGGGGGGAGGGAAGGTCGCGGCGCGAAGCGGCGACGAGCCCGTCGCACGGGAAAAGCTCGCGCAGGTGACGCAGGTACACCCGCGCCATGGTTTGGGGATCTTCGGCGCGGCTCAGGTCGCGCATGGTGGTGGCGACCGCGGCGATCCGCCGGTGGATGTCGTGCTGCCCGTCGCCGCCGGGGTGACGCTCGGCGATGTCGGGAGTTCGCTTTTCCATCGTCCCCACCCGATGAGAAGCCGGGGCACGCGCCCCGCGAGGGTGAGTTTAGGAATCGGGAAGCCGGGTGGCGAAGATTCTCAGTGGCGGGAACCCGAACCTTGCATTCCGAGCGGGTCGCGACGCCAGCGCCGGCAGCAGGACGGGCAAAGGATGAAGGCGGCATGGTGCCCTTCGGGCTCCACGGGCGCCGGCTGGAAGTCGGGAAGGGATTCGAGGATGGAGGCGACCTCGTGGAGGTTGTCCTCGTCGAGATCCTCGTCGGTGATCAGGCGCGCGGACGGGGCGAGCCTGACCCCCACCCTCATTTCATACCGCAGCGCGCCACGGTCGAGGTGGCAGCCGCAGCGGTCGCAAGCGCAGGCTGACCTGGAAGCGGACGACATGACCGTGCTCCACGAACCATGGGATACTCATGTTCCAGTGGAGCCAACCGGTGGGGTGCGTGTCAAGCGCCAGCATGCGAATCCGGGAAGGAATCGCCGGGCGCCCGGCCTAGACTGATTGGATGGGATTCGGCCGGAAGGACACGGATGAAAAACTCTATAGTGGATACGGCGAATAGGTTTCTTGGGCTGGTCCGCTTCAGCCACACCCTTTTCGCGCTCCCCTTCGCGCTCTCCTCGGCGGCCCTCGTGTGGGCCAGGCACGGCTTCTCCTGGGTTCAATTGGTGGGAATCGTCGCCTGCCTTGCCTTGGCCCGAGCCGCGGCGATGGCCTTCAATCGCCTCGCCGACAGCGCCTTCGACGCGGCTAACCCCCGCACCGCCGGAAGGCACATTCCCGCGGGATTGCTTTCCGCGGCCTCGGTGCGAGCCTTTCTCGCGGCAACCTCGCTCGGCTTTGTCGCCTGCACCGCCGTCTTCCTGCTTGAGGGCAACGCGGCCCCGCTTGAATTGAGCCTGCCCACGCTGGCTTGGATCTGCGGGTACAGCTATGCCAAGCGGTTCACCTCCTTGTCCCATTTCTGGCTGGGCGCGGCCCTGATGCTCGCGCCAGCGGCGGCGTGGGTGGTCGCGCTGGGATGGGGCGTCCTTTCCGATCCATGGGTGCCGCTCTTGATGGGGTTCGGCGTTTTCTTCTGGGTCTCCGGTTTCGACATCATCTACTCGACTCAGGACGCCGAGTTCGACCGTGGGGCCGGACTTCACAGCATGCCGGCCCTCCTCGGGGTGCGGGGGGCGCTTTGGCTCGCGAGAGCTTGCCATGCCGCCACCATCCTTTGCCTGGCGCCCCTGCCCCTGGTGGCGCCCGACCTGCTTGGCGGCATCTACTGGTCTGGAATCGCCCTGGTGGCCATCCTTCTTGTCGTGGAGCACGCCCTTGTGCGTCCCGACGACCTTTCCAGGGTGAATCTCGCGTTTTTCCAAGTCAACGCCGTGATCAGCGTCGGATTGTTGGTTATCGTGTTGCTCGACCTTGGCTGGCGCTTCCTGCCGGCCTGACCAGCGGGGATGGCGTTCATGTGGTGCGCGATCGCGTTTTTGGCATTCACGGCATGGGAGGCCGGGGCTTCCCGCAGGGACATCACTCCCAGGCAACCCATGTGGATGGCGGGCTATGCCGGCAGGACGGCACCCGCCTCGGGCACCGAAAGCCCCCTGTGCGCGCGCGCGGTGGCCCTGAGGCGCGCCGAATCGCCGCGGGTGCGGGCCGTCACGGTTTCTCTCGACCTCGTGGGCATCGACGCCGAGCTGGCCGCCCGGGTGAAAAAGGCCTTGGCGGACAGGCATGGCCTCGCCGAGGCCGAGGTGGCGCTGGCCTGTTCCCACACCCACTGCGGGCCCGTGGTCGGTTCAACCCTGAGAAGCATGTACCCGCTTGATGATGGCATGCGCGAGCGCAGCAGGGCCTACGCGGATTTCCTTGTCGGGGAGGTCGACTTGGCCGTGGGCGAGGCCCTCTCGCGGCTCAAGCCCTGCTCGCTTTCCTGGCATGAGGGCAACTGCGGATTTGCCGTCAATCGCCGGGCCAACAAGGAGGCGGAGGTGGTGGCGATCCGGCAGGCGGGCAAGCCGCTTGCCGGGCCAGTGGACCATCGTGTGCCGGCGATGGCGGCCCGCACACCCGAAGGGCGCCTGATCGCGGTTCTGTTTGGTTATGCCTGTCACGCGACAACGCTATCGTTCGACAAGTGGTGCGCCGACTATCCCGGCTTCGCTTCCGAGGCGCTCGAGAAGTCCAATCCCGGCGCGGTGTGCGCCTTCATCGCCGGATGCGGCGCTGATCAAAATCCCCTGCCGCGCCGCACCGTGGCGCTCGCCAAGGCCTATGGTGACCAGTTGGCCGAATCTGTTTCCACGGCCCTGTCACGCCCGGGGAAATCACTCGGCGCCCAGCTTTCGGTGGCCTTGGTGCGCGCTCCGCTACCGCTGGAAGCGGCACCCTCCAAGGAAGAACTCGAAAAGCAGGCGTCCGGAAAAGAAAAATACATCGCCTCCCGGGCGCGCAACCTGCTTGCCGACCTGGCTGCCGGAAAGACCATGCCCGTTGACTACTCCTTTCCGGTTCAGGCATGGAGGCTGGGGGATCACACGCTTGTGTTCCTGGGTGGCGAGGTGGTGGTCGATTATTCCTTGCGATTGGGCCGGGAAATCACCGGGCCGGCATGGGTTGCCGCCTATTCGAATGATGTGATGGCCTACATTCCCTCCCGGCGTGTCCTCAAGGAGGGTGGTTATGAAGGCGCCAGCTCCATGATCTATTACGGCCTTCCGGCCTCATGGCGCGAGGGTGTCGAGGAAACGCTCGTGGATGCGTTTCGCGAGGCCGCAAAACGCGTTGGCGCAACGGTTTCCAGCCGTTGATGGATTTTGACGCAAGAAAAAACGCGCGTTGTTGCAGGAACCCATGGATAGGTGCACAAACATGTGTACACTTGTGCATGGGAGCATGGTGGGGCTTGGCCCCGGAGGGATGAATCATGGCGGACGATCGTGAACTCAAGAACGCCCTGTCGCAAATCGAGAAGCAGTTTGGCAAGGGTGCAATCATGTCGCTCGGCAAGGGCGACACTCACCTGGATATCCAGGGGATCTCAACCGGCGCCCTGAGCCTCGACCTGGCCCTGGGGGGCAAGGGCATTCCGCGCGGGCGGATCATCGAGATCTTCGGGCCCGAGTCCTCGGGCAAAACCACCGTGGCCCTTCATGCCGTGGCCTGCGCCCAGAAACAGGGAGGCGTGGCCGCCTTCATCGACGCCGAGCATGCCCTCGACCCGAGTTGGGCGCGCAGGCTTGGCGTGAACCTCGACCACCTCCTGGTAAGCCAGCCTTCCTGCGCCGAGGAAGCCCTGAAGATCGCCGAGATGCTCATCAAGTCGAACGCCGTCGACCTGATCATCATCGACTCGGTGGCCGCCCTGGTGCCGCGCTCCGAGGTGGAGGGGGAGATCGGCGACGCGCATGTCGGCGCCCAGGCGCGCCTGATGAGCCAGGCCCTGCGAATCCTCAACCCCACCATCAGCAAGACCAAGACCTGCATGGTGTTCATCAACCAGATCCGCCAGAAAATCGGCGTGATGTTCGGCAACCCCGAAACCACCTCGGGCGGCCTCGCCCTGAAGTTCTTCAGCTCCGTCCGCTTGGACATCCGCAAGATCTCCTCCATCAAGGAGGCGGAGGAAACGGTCGGCTCCCGCGTGAGGGTCAAGGTGGTCAAGAACAAGATCGCGCCGCCCTTCCGAATTGCGGAGTTCGACCTGATGCACGACCATGGCATCAGCCGGGAGGGTGACCTGCTCGACCTTGGAATCGAGGATCGGATCATCGAGAAATCGGGCGCCTGGATCAACTACGGCGACATGCGCCTCGGCCAAGGGCGCGAGAACGCCAAGCAATACCTTCGCGACAACCCGGCGCTCGTCGAGGAGATCACCCGCAAGGTCTTGGCCAAGCGGATTCCCGCGCTGGGCGAGGCCGCTCCGGTGGAGGCGCCCCCCGAACCAGCACCCGTGGCTCCCGTCACATCGGGTCGAGGCCGTCGGGCCGCACAAGAATCGTGACCTAGGCCTCCTAGGCTAGCCATTTTCCCCAAATATCTGAAGTGGGCACTGGTCTTGTGCGGGTGTCCCACTCTGGTATCCTCACGACGCCCAAGGATGGGCGATGTGACCGCAAGACGGGACTTGGCCGCACGGAGGCGCCATGCACAATACCGTTTCCCTTTCAAGGTTCCTGATATCGCGTGGCAAGCGTCTCGCGGCGCACGGCATGTTCCGGGCCGCCTCGGCGGATCTCGCCGTGGCATCCGCCTCAGGCGCCGGTTCAGCGGAGGCCAGCGGTCTCCAGGCTGAAATGAGCCTCCGGACGGGAAGGTTCAAGGCCGCCCGCAGGCAGGCCGGCGAAGCGCTCGCCGCCGCTCCCACATGCCCCCATTACCAGTACCTGTGCGGACTTGCCTGGGAACGCGGTCCGGGCGCCGACCCGAACAAGGCCTCTCATCATTATCTTGAATGTCTGGAATTGGATCCCGGCCACCTGCGCGCCCGTTGCCGGCTTGGCCTCGCGCGTGTCGCCTCGGGATTGGTCAACGAGGGGCTTGCCATCCTCGCCGGCGCTTGGAAATCGGCTCCCCAGGCCTTTGACGCCTTTTTGGCGCTATATCGCGGCCTGAAAAAGGCCGGGCGCCTCGGCGAGATCCGCGCCTTGGTGCGGTCGGCCCGCTTCCAGCTTCGTGGCGACATCCGCTTTTCATCCTTCCTCGACCGGATTCGCTACCGTGCCGCGGCGCGCAGGCAGCGCGCGGGCAATCCCGCCGAACCGGTGCTCCTGCCGTTCCTTCGCCTGGCTGATCCGGTCGCGCCCCACCTCGGGGAACGACTCCGCGCCACCACCCTCAGGATCGACGCCCCGGGTACCGTTCAGGAACCCCACGCGTTCCGACTCCGCAGGCGCCAGCGCGGGCGAAACGCCTGATGCCATCCGTTTATAGGCGCATCCTTGGCGGGGAACTCGATCGGCTGCCCGCGTCGCTCAGGCGGTTCCACGACATCGAGGCGCCTTGGGCCGGAGTGTCGATGGCGCGTGTCGAGCGCGGCGCCACTTGGCTTCATCGTTTTGTCGCCGCCGCGGGCGGACTGCCGCCGGCGCGTGAACAATGCCCCCTGAGGCTCGACATCGTTCCCTGTGTTCGCTGGGGAAGACAGGGGGAATCGTGGCGGCGTGATTTCGGCGGCTTTGTCCTTGAGTCGTTCCAATGGGCCCAAAACGGCCTGCTGATGGAATCGTTTGGTTGGCTTTCGATGGCTTTTCACCTTCGAGTCGAACCTCCCCGGCTCATCCTTGAGGTGGCGGGGGTCAGGTGCGCCGGAATCCCCTTGCCCCGCCTTTTGGCTCCCGGCGGCACAGGGGTCGAGGAAGGTTCTGAAAACGGGGTTTCGTTTGTCGCCACCGCCACCGCCCCGCTTTTGGGAATGGTGGCCAGGTACAGCGGATGCCTCACCGAGGAACCCCAAACTTTGCCTCGGCAGGGTGGCTCCTGATAGATTACTGGTGGCTGCCACGCGCTGGAGTGGCGGAATGGCATACGCAACAGACTTAAAATCTGTGGGAGCGCAAGCTCCGTGTGGGTTCGAGTCCCATCTCCAGCATTGCTTCCTTGCCGCGAAGGATCGTCCCATGCCTTGGTATGACAAAGACGGGCTCAAGTTTCATTACCCGGAAGGCTGGGCCGTCGAACGCGAAACCGACGAGGAAGGAAACTGGCAGGTCAGCATCCAAAGCCCCGAGTCGGCGTTTGTCCTCATCAAGCCTGTCGGCCCCATCGAGGACCTCGAGGAGGCGGCTGAAGTGACTCTCGATGCCCTCCGGGAAGATTATCCCGACCTTGAGGATGAGGAGGTCGAGGAACTCATCGGCGGCGCTCGCGCCCCCGGTTACGACGCAACCTTCACCAGCCTCGACATCGTGACCACCTGCCAGATCCGGTTTGTTCGCGCCGGTGACGACGCTGTGCTCGTGATGAGCCAGTATTCCGACATGGACTCCGATGATTGCCAGGATGGCTTGGAAAGGCTCAGGCGATCGCTGTCATTTGCCGTCTAGGGCGAGCTTCAAATAACTGACCTGCTCAAAACCCCGGCACCCACCATCATTCTGTTAGCCCTTTCATGTCGCTAAAGCGTCGAACGGCGCGAGTGACCTCTGAACTGGCGCCAGATTGTTGAATTTCCGCGAGGGCCCCTCACTTCGCTGGGGGCTCCTAAGCATTGTCAGCCTTTGTCTGGCCTTTAAATTGAGATCCGTTCATCGCTTAGGAGCCCCCAGCGGAGTGAGGGGCGAGTCGATCAAGGAACAACACCATGAGCCATAGCAAAAACAAAAGAGCCCCCGGTGGAGCCGAAGTAAGTGGGGTGTAGTAAAAAGTCTCGATTTGCATTTTTATCGGGATTATCAATCCAACTCATCTATTTGAAGCCCGATCTAGGGCGAGCTTCATTTCGGCGGATCGAAACAACATTGATCAAATTCTACTGGTAAATATCCCGCAGCGGCTCAGAAGGCGGAATGAGTGATGCGTGATCGGGTGGGAATCCCCGGGCTGACGCCCAAGCCTCACCAAAAGACAATCAGACCTGACAAAACTTACAATATGTAGCTGCATTGGGGTGAGTGCGGCGATGCCAGCGCCACGATCCATTTTGGCCCCTCAATGATAGCCAAGGGACGGTGATTCATTGAAAAGGCCCCGGGGATGATCCTGGGGCCCTTGCGTCAAGAGAGTCGAAACCGGTCAGGGCATGTTCGGCAGCTTGTTGGCCGGAGCGGTTGGAGGCGTCTGGGCCGCCGCGGGCCCCAAGAGTTGGAAGAGGCCAGCGTCATACTGCAGCATGGCGTTGTAGAAGGTGTTGTAGGCGGCGCGGTCGCCGTCGTTGGCCGCGGCGAACTTGAGACCGCCCTTGACCATGTTGTCGAGAACCTCACCAACAGTTCCGCCCTGCGCTCGGAATTCGCCGGTGAAGTATTTCTTGGCATCCGGGTCTGAGAGGACCCGGGCTTCCTTGTTGAGACTGGTGACGAACCGGTTGGCCAGGATGTAGTCGCCCGGGCGGAGGTCGGAGACCATGACGTCGAGGGCCTTCTGCAGCTTTTCGAGTTCGGCGAGCAGCTTGTTGTAGGTGTCGCCGTCGAGGTTGTCGGATTTCACCATGCGGACCGACTGGCTGACGATCTGGTCGACTTCCTGCCTTATCGGGTTGAATTCGCCGGTCCTGAGGGAGATGGGCCAACTGAGCTTGCCGTCGTTCTTGATGAGATTGAAGCCGCCGCGGCCCGAGGTGCCGCCATCATTGACATTAATGTGGTCGAGGACATCAGGGTCGATGGAGACCTGGGGCCCGCGAAGGTTGGTTTGAAGCTGGATCTTGCGGATCTCATCCATGATGGAATTGAGCGCCAAGCCACTCATGATGTAGTGTGTCGGCGGGTTGTCCTTGCTCCAGTTGAGCGTTTCTTGTTGCTGCTGGGTGCGGACGGTTTCGCGGTACTGCCGGCTTGCGGTCGCCTCGTCGCCCCTGAGCTTGAGTTCCTCAATGCGGGTCTTGTCCCACTCAAGGCGTGACTTGTACCGTTCGCGCTCGGCCTGTTGCTGTTCGATGCGGGCCTGCTGGATCTGCATCTGGTATCGGCCGTTGGCATTGGTGAGCGACCCTAGGCCCATCATGTAGCCGCCGGAGCCTCCATAGCCATAACCACCATAGCCATAACCACCATAGCCACCATAGCCACCATAACCACCGTAGCCTCCGCGGCCATACCCATAGCCATATTGGCCCAACCAGGAGTTCTGGAATCCGCCACCCCATTGGGCGGTGGCGGAGCCGGCGACAAATATCAGGGCCAGAAGGGCCAAGCCAAGGGAACGAGCGAGGTACATGATCCGGACTCCGCGAGACAAGTTGGTGTTGTCGGAAAGGAAGCCGGTTGAGCCAGCGGCTTCCTCCATGTTACGGCTTCGGTGCGGCCGGTTTGGTCGGCGGCTTGGGCGCTGGCGCTTCTTCGGGCAGCTTCTTGAGTTCGGTGAGCTTGTCCTTCCATTTCTTGACGGCCAATTCCCGGGCAGGCGCTTCGTCCGTCGGGTCGTAGCCGATCTTCTGCCCCTCGGGAACCAATCTGCTGAGGTGCCAGATCGCCAGGCCGCGGATGGGCGTCCTCTCATTGGAAAGTTGCTTGAGCAGGTATAGGTAAGTGGAGGTTTGTTCCCGTTGCTCCTCGTTGAAACCGTCGAGAAGGTCGATGAAGGCCTCGGCCTGCTTTGGCGTGAAGACCTGCCGATCTCCGATCTTGTGCGAGGTGAGGAACTTGTAGAAAAGTTGGTCGTTTCCGGGCGCGCGACCCATGAAATGGCGAAGGGCGATGATTCCCTCATCCACAAGCTCGGGTGTCCGGGTCGTGCGGATCAGGATGAACATCTTCTCGAGTTCATCCAAGGCGGCCAGGCCGTAAACGGCGATCAGCCTTTCAACGGGATCCTTGCTGTTGCCAAGTTCCCCAAAAACCTTTTCGGCATCGGGTTCCTTGGCCAGGAGGGACGCGAGTTTGTCGATGGCGGGCTTGTGCTTGGCCACCTCGGGATCCTTGGGATTCTCATTCACCCAATCGGGAACGGCGTCAAGGTGTTCCGGCACGACGATGGTATCGCCCCTTGATTGGGCCTGGATCTGGGCGTTGCCCGGCGGGGCGATCAGACGGAAGCTGTTGCGCGGATGAATGATCTCGGCCTCGCCCTTGAGGACGAGAATCAAGAGCCGCATCAGGGGTGAGTTTTCGGGCGTGTATTTGGTGTCGGCGGGAAGCACCGCGAACTGGGTTCCGGGCATCCAGCGGCCGTAGACTTCAACCACCACCCGGGTTCCCGGGGTGGCCAGCACGAGGTCGGAGGAAGTGAAGGGGCCGTGGATCCGGACGGTGACCTTGCCCTCCTTGGCTGTGTTGACCAAGTCAACGCGGCCCCTGTCGAACTTGAATTCGAAGTCGATTCCCGCGGACGCGGCGCGTGTCTTGATGGCTGATTCCAAGACCGGAAGCGGGTTTTTCCCCGAAAGGTCGGACCTGAGGGTCGCCGTGACCTTGCCATTGCCGGAAACCACGGCGCCATCATGGAACGAGAGAACGGTTTGGCCGGCTTCCAGGGCGAAACCCGAATCAACGACCTTGTAGTCGTTGATGTGCGAGTCGGCCGTCATCTGGTCGAGCTTGGTGTCGGCGGACTCGGCCCGCACAAGGATCGACCCCTTGGGGCTGGCAACCTTGGCCGTGGCTTCGGAAATGGCCACGCCACCGGGGGCGACAACGGCGCCCGGGGTTGCCTTCTCGTCTGCTTTCTTCTCACCCGAGGCCCTTGGCTTCGGTTTCTCACCGCAGCCGGTCAGGCCAATGGCCGAGGCGGTCAAACCCGCCAAAAACAAGCCGCGCCACCAAGTCCGCATCGGAGTTCTCCTAGGTTGGGCATGGGGGCCGGCAAGGCCCCGTGGAGTCACTTGGGGCTCACCACATGGAATTGGAAGGAAACGGGACCGGCGACCTTCTGGTTCACCAAGTCGGTGGCGGTCACTTCAACCGTGTATTGCCCCACCTTGCTGAGGGGTAGCAGGAAGCGACCGGGGATCATTTGGGCCCCCGCGGGAACCTTTTCCTGCTGGCTGGCGTTCACCTCACCCACCTGCGTGGCGGTGCTGACCACGGCGCCGTTGCTCTTCACCTTCATCTCAAAACGAAGTTTGGGGTGCTTGGTCGCGGCATCGGTCTGGAAACCGACTACGGCGAAGCCGAGGTAAAGGGCTTGGCCCAAGCCGAAGACCGATCCGGTCGAGGCGAGGTTCTGGTCAACCCCGGAGGAAACACGAACGATGGCGAAGGCGGGAGGAAGGACCTCGATTTCCGAGTCCTTGGAGGCGGATGCCTTGCTGCCGATGTCGGTGGCGGTGACCTTGAGCTTGTACTTGCCGGGGGCGGTCTTGGGGCCGAGTTCGAGGCGCAAATGGGAGTGCACGCTTTCGCCGCCCAAGGCATTCACGACAACGGATTCGCCGCTGTCCATCCGGAAGACGCGGTTGCCCGCGGCGTCGCTGGCCTCGGTTTCAAGACGCACCTTGCCTGTGCCGGTGGAATCGACCTTCACGCCCTTGAGGTCGAAGCTGAGGTAGTAGGTGTCACCGGGGAAGACGCCGGCCACCGGGCGCTCGGGGCCCGGGGAACCGAAGGTCGGCCGCAAGTTTTCTATGGTCAGGGCGGACTGGGCGGATGCGATCCAGACACAATAGCCGGCGATGACCGCGGCGCTCAACATGGCGGAACACTCCATATCGTGAAGACCGGCCGGCCCCGCGAAGATGCGGGAAGACGAACCGAAGTCCCGAATCAGTAATTCTCTACATTAGGATAAATGGGTTGGTGGAATCCGGCTACCATTTGGCAAGCCTGATTCACGAAATTTTCTTGATTTTGATCGCGATTTTTCGATCGGCAAGCCGGGTTAGTACCGGAACTCGACCCCTGCCGAAACGCCTTGGATCCAGTAGCCGTTGTTCTCCTTGAGGAACTCCGGCCGGTTGGCTGTGTAGGCGGTCGGCTGGTAGGAGACATTCGGCCTTGTGCGGTTGTCGAACTGGTCGTTGGCCCGGGCCACGCTCGAGAGGAACAGGAAGTTGTAGCCAATGTTGAGGCTGCACCAGCTTGTCAGGTCGAGGCCGACCTTGGCGCCGACCTCGGGGAGGACGGCAAACCGATTGACAACATATTGTCCAATGTTGGTGGGTTGGGTGAACACGAATCCGGGCTGGGTGAAATTGTTGATGCCCGGGGGGCCCTGCACGACGCGGTAGCCGTTGATGTTGATGCTCTGGCGGGTGGACCCCATCGCGATCTTCACCGTGCTTTCAACGGTGAATTTCCCGAATTTCTCGCGGATTCGGCCGCCAATCTGGCCGCCGAAGAAGTTGTTGTTCACGGCCACGGCGTCGACGCCGCTCACCGTCGCGAACAACCCGTCGACATCGTTGACCGAGGTCATGCCAAGCATGGCCGACTCATTCATCTGCATCCAGCGGAAACCCGCCAGCAGATCGGCGGCATGGCAAGCGGTGCGCCCGACATTGGCCACGAAATTGATGTCCTGTCCGAACATCTGGTGTGAGCCCAGGTAGGCGATGTCGATGCTGGAGGGGATGATGGCGCCGGGAACGGTGTTGAGCTGCTGGTTGAGCAGCGAGGTGGCCGCGCCACCGGGCAGGGTGAAGGGGATGGTCGGGAAGAAGCCGGTCGTGTCATCGCCATGGGCGCCGTAACCGTATTCCCGGCGCTCGGTGAGGATGAAGGTGGTCTCCAGTCCGAAGGTGTTGTCGCCGTCAAGCCAGCCGCCGGCCAGCAGCCTCATGCCGCTGAAGGTGCCGTAGGCGATGTCCTTGGTTGGAAACACAACCGAGGTACCAGCGCTTCCCAGCACGCCGTTTCCAAGGACCGTGCTCTGGGAGGTGCGCGGACCCGTGGAAATGAGGGGAACCGGAGCGGTGCTGGGTTCTACGAACCACCATAGGAAATCAAGCGAAGTCCAGAAATCGCTGGTCAATGGCGGGGGACTGGCGGGCGACACCAGGGGCGTGATGTCCGGAAGCGGGGTGTTCGCGATGATCGGGGGGACAATCAGGCGATTGGTGTCCTGCGGCAGCGTGGTCAGGGAAGGCGGGTTGCCCGGTTCCGGTGAGTGGGCCGACTGGCTATACACGGTGCCGGCAGAACACAGGCCCGCCACGGCAAACAAGGCGGCATGCAGGATCCGCATGGATCAACCCCCAAGGCGTTCACCCCTTTCGCTTCAGCCGCATCATCAATGGACGATGGCGCGACGCCGCGATGGCGAGGTGTTCTCCGGTGGTATCGGCAATTCGGGTTGTGAGACTTGCGCCGGGATTGACGGAATCAACACAAGAGACGGATCAGCGGGTCTTGCGGGGCCGCTATTTCAAGTGGAATTCGAGGGGAGCGTTGAGATTGGGGCGAATTTCGGCGGATTGCCCCGACTGGGAAGGATCAAGGAAACGCGATGGAAGAATGGATGACGCGATGGTCACGGCGTAGTATCCAGGCACCACTCCTTCCCTGCCGTCCGACCAGATCCTGAAAAATCCCTGCTCATCGATGGATCCCATGCCCATCGGGCCGTCCTGCCCTCGCCTCGGGTCGGGACTGAAGACGATCGTGCCCCCTGGCAAGGGCCTGTCCTGGAAGTAGACAACCCCCTGGACAGGAACCATGTCGGCGGCCGCCTTGGAAGACTTGGGACCCCACCACGCGAAAACCAGCCCGCCGGCGAATGCCAACGCCACCACCAGCCAAGGCCATTTGCCTTCCCACCATGAGGGGGGCGAATCATCCCGCGGGTTCAATTCGGGCAATTGGGGCATGGGTCATCGCTCGCCAAGATCGCGTCCGCGCGGAAGTTAGCCTGAAAACAGCGGTGGAGGCAATCCAAACCGGCGGCGGAAGGGTTCGGCTTGACCCTCCTTGGAGCCATGGGTAGAAGCGCCAAACCTCAATGGAATCCGGGAGTGCCGGAAGGCTCGAAAAACCCGGCAAATTGGCGGCGGCCAGGGACGGCCCCGCGGGCGCGACCCGAGGTGTCGTCGAAAAAGCAGGAGGCATCCCCCGTGAAGCGAATCGTGGCTCTTGGAATGATCGCCGTGGTCCTTGGCGGACTGGCGTGGATGGGCGGGCGCCTGACGGCGCAATCTGGCGTCGCCGGAGCCGACAGCCGCTCCCGGGTGGCGCTCCTGAACCTGTCGCATGTGCTCAAGAACTACCAGAAGGCCGTGGTCCTCAACAATGAGTTGAAGGATCTCGCCTCTCCCTTCCAGCAAAGGGCCAAGGCCAAGGCGACCCAGTACGAGGCGCTGGCCAAGGAAGCCCAGGCCAAGCCCGACCAGCGTGAGCAATACGAGAAGCAGGCCCGGCAGTTGAAACGAGAACTGGAAGACCTCTCGAACGAGACCCAGCAAGTGATGGCCAAGCGCCAGGATGACGCGCTGGTGCTGATCTACAAGGAAGTCCAGGACGCGACCCAGCGCGTGGCGATGTCGCAGGGCTTCGACATGGTCCTGAGCTACAACGACGCCACCACCTCCCAGGAATACTGGAGCCCGATGAACATCATGCGGAAGCTCCAGCAGGGAGCTTGCACCCCGCTATACTTCACCCGTGGGATGGACATCAGCGCCGATGTCGTGACGGCCCTCAACCAGGCCTACGGGCGGGTGGCGCCCGCGCCCGGCGCTGGTGGCGGTGCCGCCCCGGCCCCGGCGGGCACAGGCAATGCGCCCGCTCCTTCGGCCACGCCCCGTCCCTGAGAGCCAACCTCCGGGCTCCCGGTCATCGCCGGGAGCCAATTCCTCTTTTCCCAGGACCGGAGTCTCAAGCCTTGCTGCGACGGATCTCCCAGCGCTGCCAGCGCACCCTGGCCCGCCCCGCAATCATCCGGGGAACCGGATTCCTGACCGGCCGGGACATCAGCGTCCGGTTCCTGCCATCGCCCGCCGGCAGCGGCATCGAGTTTGTCCGCACCGACCTGCCCGGAAGGCCTTCCGTTCCCGCCCATGTCTCTCGCGTCACCGGCACCGCCCGCCGCACCACCCTGGGTGGTGAACAGGGCGTGAGCCTGGTGGAGCATGTTTTGGCGGCGCTCGCCGCCCACCTCGTCGACAACTGCGTCATCGAGATCGACGCTCCCGAGCCTCCGGGGCTTGACGGCTCGTGCCAGGGTTTCGTGGAACTGCTGGCGGAGGCGGGAACGCGCACGCTGCCCGCGCCAAGGTACAGCTACGGCGTCGAGAAACTCGTCACCGTCTCGGCCGGAAACGCCAGCCTGACGCTGCACCCGGCGGATAGCGCCGAACTCACGATCACCTACATGCTGGATTACGGGTCGAGCTCACCGATTCCCCGGCAGATCCACACGCACCAGTTCTCAACGGGCGAGTTCATCCGCCGGATCGCGCCGTGCCGCACCTTCCTGCTCAGCGGCGAGGTCGACGCGTTCCGGAGCCAGGGGCTCGGCTCCAAGACTTCCTTCAAGGATCTTCTCGTGTTCGGTCCGTCGGGTGTTGTGGGTAACCGGCTGCGTTTCGGCGACGAGCCGGCGAGGCACAAGGTGCTTGACATCCTTGGCGACATGGCGCTGGTCGGTTTCGACATCGCCGGGCATGTCGTTGCTTGCCGGTCGGGCCATCCGCTCAATGTGGCCTTGGGCAGGCAATTGGTTTCCATGGCGGCTGCCGAGCGCCCAAGCTCCTTCATCGACCGGCGATTTCTCCGTTCAGCTTGAGTTTCGCGGCATCACCGGGAGGGGGCGACATGGGAACGGGGCGACTCAAGGTGGGATTGGCCGGGGTGGGCCACCTCGGCAAGGCCCACGCGAGGATCTTGTCGCAACTTCCCGGAGTGGAACTTGTCGGCGTCGCGGACCCGATGATCGACCAGGCCAGGGCTGTGGCCGACGAGCGCCACTGCAAGGCCTTCGATTCCCACAAGCCGCTGCTTGAGCTTGTCGAGGCGATGGTGGTGGTGACCCCAACGCGGTTCCACCATGCCGTGGCGAGCGAGGCGCTGGAACGCGGCCTGCCGGTGTTCGTGGAAAAGCCGCTCGCCTCGACCTCCGCCGAAGCGCTGCGTCTTGAGGAGGCCGCGAGAAGCAGGGGTGTGCCGCTGCAGGTGGGGCACATCGAGCGGTTCAATCCCGCCTATGAGGCCCTCAGGCGAAGGCTGTTCCGGCCACGCTACATCAGGGCCGAGCGGTCGGGGCCCTTCACCGGCCGGTCGCTCGACATCGGCGCCGTGCTCGACCTCATGATCCACGACATCGACCTGGTGCTCGACCAGGCGAGGGGCGCCGAGGTGGTCCGGGTCGAGGCGATGGGAACTTCCATCCTCGGCGGACACGAGGACCTGGCCCAGGCCCGCCTGGTGATGGGCGACGGACTGGTCGCCGACCTGACGGCCTGCCGCTGCCAGCCCACCCCCGTGAGGCAGATGACCATGTGGGGCGCCGAGGGATTCGCGACGCTCGACTTCGCCACGAAGTGCCTGAGGTTCGTCGAGCCTTCCGAGGAGATTGTCCAGAAGCGGATCAAGGCTCCCGAGATGGCCGCCGGGGAATTGGCATCCCTGAGGGAGACCATCTTCCAGAAGCACCTGGTTCCGGGGGAGACGGCTTGCCCCGGTCCGCACGACGCCCTCACGAGCGAATTGATCGACTTCGTCGCGGCGATCAGGCAGCAGCGGGCGCCGCGGGTGGATGGCCGGGCCGGCCGGCGCGCGATCCAGGTGGCCGAGCGGATCATCGCGGCGATCGCCGAGCACGCCTGGACGGGAAATCCCGACGGCCCCAGGGGACCCCACGGGCTTCCCGCGCTATCCAAGGAAGCCCCGCGCCGGGCGGCGTGACGATTTCGGGGCTACGCGAGCAACGAGTGGATCACTTCACCGCGCACCAGCGGGATTTCCCGGCCGAGGCGGTCGTGGATATGGCCCGAGGCGGGCACGCCCAGCCGGTGGTAGAGCGTGGCCACGAGGTCGGCGGGGCGCACCGGCGATGTGCTGGGCTCGGCGGCGTAGCGGTCGGATGAGCCGTGAACCACTCCCCGGCGGAATCCGCCACCCGCGACGATGGAACTGAAAACCTTGGCCCAGTGGTCGCGTCCGTCGCGTCCAGCGCCCGCCCCGCCGGGAACCGACTGGCCCACTCGGGGGGTGCGCCCCATCTCGCCCGACCAGACGATCAGCGTCTCATCGAGCATGCCGCGGTCCTCGAGGTCGTCGAGCAGGGCGCAGAAGGCCTTGTCCGCCGGTGGGCAAAGCCGCGTCTTGAGGTCGATGAAATTGCGCTGGTGCGTGTCCCAATACACGCTCACATTCGTGATGCCGTCGTTCTGCCAGTAAACCGTCACCACGGGCACGCCTGCCTCGACGAGCCTTCGGGCCTGCAGCACCGACTGTCCATGGATGTTCATGCCGTACCGTTCGCGCAGGGCCAGCGGTTCGCGCGACAGGTCGAAGGCGGCGGCGGCTTTCCGGTTGGCCAACAGGCGGAATCCCTGTTCCCGATGGCGGGCCTGGGCCGAGGAGTCGGCCGATGTGAACGGCGAACTGGCCTCCAGGCCGTTGACGAGGCCGGCGCGCTCGGCCATTCGGTTTCCAGCCAGGTCGGCGGCCGGGGTGATCTCGCCGATGGTGTAGTCGGAGCTGGAAGGATCCGACTCGATTCGCATCGGCTGCCACACCGGCCCGAGCCAGCCGGCGCCCTGTCCATGCGTCGACTCGACGAATCGTGGCGCCTTGTCGGGCGAGTGGGGCATCAGGTTGATCGCCGGCGGCAAGTCGGTGCCCTTGCCCCTGCCCATGCGGGCCAGCACCGACGACATGCCCGGGAAGTCGTCACGAAGGGGTTGGCCGAGGTTGGCCATGGGATGGCCGGTCAGCAGCAGGTGGGGCGCGGTCGTGTGGTTCACATCGTCGTGGGTCATCGACCGGATGAGGCACACCTTGTCGAGGCGCCTGGCAATGCCCGGCAGGTGCTCGCACACGCGCACGCTGGGAAGCGCCGTCTGGATGGTTGAGAATTCCCCGCGGTATTCGACGGGGGCTTCCGGTTTGGGATCGAGCGTGTCCTGCTGGGCGGGACCGCCCCACAGGAAGATGAAGATGCAGGCCTTGGCCGGGCCATCCAGCTTGGCACCATGGACCGTGGTGGGAACGCCCGGTGCCAGGAGTGGCAAGGCACCCAGCCGGAGCGCCGACCTTCTATCGAACAAGCCATGGCGCATGGGAGAGAGTCCGTTGTTTCTGAATTCAAGGTAACCAATTATCATTCTGGCTGGATCGGTGGTCAAATAGATGATTTTTATGGTTGGAGCCCTTCACCCCACTTCTTGTCTGCGCGGGAGGGTTGATTGGGGAGGCTTTTCTTAACAAATAATTCATCGGAAATTTATGATCGTTTCATCCTTGCCTGTTTCCGGAAATAGATGATGAGCTAATCCCATCATCAATAATTCCGGAGTCTTAATCATGAGAATTTCAGCGAGGGGTGCCTTCACCCTCATTGAACTGCTCGTTGTCATTGCCATCATCGCCGTACTCATTGGCTTGCTTGTGCCCGCCGTACAAAAGGTTCGCGAAGCCGCCAACCGCATGGCTTGCACGAACAACCTCAAGCAACTCGGGGTTGCCGCCCTGAATTACGAATCGTCATATGGACATATTCCACCGAGCGTGACGGTGGATCTGGCGACTGGCGCGGGCGCACCCTATCCCGGCGTGATTCACTCTTGGGCACCCAATTTCCTGCCCTACATCGAACATGAGGCCCTTTACAAGGCTTACAACCTGAAATTTCCCTGGCAGTCAAGCCCCACGCTCGTTCCCGGCACCCCTGATAACCAGGGCGTTGGCAAGAACCGCATCAAGACCTTCATCTGCCCGAGCAGTCCGAACTCGAATCTCACATGCGCTGGAACTTCGGTTGGCATGCCGTATACCGGACTAGCACCCACCGATTATGCCACCTGCACCTCGATCAACCAGGGATCGGTTTCCTTTTTCGGATACCCCAGCACGGCCAATTCAACAACATTGGCTAGTTCGATGCAGTTCAAGGTTTCAGGCAACGCCGCATCAATCGCCGCCTTCGGTCTTCAAGCCTCCCAGCCCAACACCTTCGCCTCCATCCTGGACGGCACCACCAACACCATCCTGTTGTGTGAGGATGCGGGCCGCCCGGTCGAGTACATTGGCAGCACGGTCAAGAGCCAAACCAGCCGTGGAGACGGCGCCTGGATCAACCACGAAAACGACTACGGGTTGGACGGCACCGTATCCAAAAGCAGCCAGAGCGGTCCGGGCAACTGCGTCATCAATTGCACCAACGACAACGAGACCTACTCATTCCACACCGGTGGAGCCAACCTGGTGTTCACCGATGGCTCGGTCCGTTTCGTCAGGGAGTCGATCTCTCCCCAGACCTACGCGGCGCTCATCACCGCGCGGGGCCAAGGCCTGACCGCGTCTGAAACCAGCCCGAGCACCGACTGAGCCGCAAAAAACCAAAGGAGAATCAGGAATGCTTCGCACCATACTGTTGTACGGCTTGGTTGCCATGGTTGGCCTGGGCTGCGGCGCTGACCGCAAGCTTCAAGTGGTGAAGGCCTCGGGCGAGGTTTTGGTGGGCGGGAAACCGGCCGAGGGAGCCCTGGTGGTGTTCCATCCCCAGGAAAAGGATCGCGAACGGGATGTGAAGCCTTTCGCCAAGACCGATGCCCAAGGCAAGTTTGTGCTCAACACCTACGAGGAAGGCGACGGCGCCACTCCGGGCGAATACAAGGTGACCATCGTTTGGAACAAGGCTGACGGACCCGCGCCCAAGTTTTCATTCAGCGAGGAGGGTGGAAAGTCGACAGGTCCCGACCGCTTGGGTGGCCGTTACGGCAATCCGGCGAACACCTCCCTTTGGAAGACCGTGAAAAAGGGTGAGGCCAACCTGTTCAAATTCGAGCTCAACTGACGGTCGCCCATGGCCATTTTGATTGATGGCCGGCAAGCTCCGGCCATGAATTTCCATGGAATGATATTTCACAATTGCGGTTCATGAACTGCACGAGAGCATCGAGCAGCCGGGCTTGTGCCGCGCCCAGTCGGGCCGGCGGGCGGCATACGGTTCCCTGTGGGACTGCTCATCGTAAGGATGGCGCAGCAGGTCGAGCAGCTCGGCGATCATCGACGGATCGCCCGCCGTGGCCTTGTCGATCGCCTGTTGGGCGAGGTAGTTTCGCAGCACATACTTCGGGTTGGCGGTGTTCATGAGTCGGGCCCGTTCCCGCCACCCGGTTCCACCCGCGCGCAGCCTGGCGCCCCACTGGCGCAGCCATGCCAGGGTGCGTTCCCGGTGTTCCGTGGTGACCTGCTCCGGCCGGTAATAGGCCTCCGTCAGCGTCTCGGGCGGTACGGTTCCGATCGTCTCCGGATCCACATGGGCCAGGTTGCGGAAGAAGATCGTCATGTCGGTCTCGACGGCGGCCAGGATGGCCAGCAGTTCGTCGAACAGGGGCTTGTCCCCGGCGGTCGCGTCGGCGATGCCCAGCTTGAGGCCAAGCGTTTTCCTCCATCCTTGCTGGAACGAATCGGCGTAGTGGTCGATCCCCGCCTGCAACGGTTCGGTTTCGTTGAAAAGGGGCACCAGCGCGTTGCCCAGTTGCAGCAGGTTCCACATGGCCACCTGAGGCTGGTTGCCGAACCGGTACCGCCTTCCCGAGGCGTCGGTGGTGTTGGGGGTCCAGTCGGGGTCGTAGTTTTCAAGCCAGCCGTAGGGGCCATAGTCGATCGTCTGGCCGAGGATCGACATGTTGTCGGTGTTCATGACGCCATGGACGAAGCCCACGCGCATCCAATGCACCACCATGTCGGCGGTCGCGCGGCAGACCTCATGGAACCAGCGGACATCGGTGTCGGGGCCGGGTTCGCCCAGGTGGGGAAAATCGTGGCGGATGGTGTGGTCGACAAGTCGCCTGAGGATGTCGGTCTCGCCTCGCGCCGAGAGGATCTGGAAATTGCCGAATCGTGTGAACGATGGCGCGACGCGGCAGACGACGGCGCCCGGTTCACGCGCCGGGTTCCCGTCGTAGAACATGTCGCGCACCACCTGCTCGCCGGTGAGCACAAGGCTGAGGGCGCGGGTTGTGGGCACGCCGAGGTGGTGCATCGCCTCGCTGCAGAGGAACTCGCGGATCGACGAGCGGAGCACCGCCAGGCCGTCGGCGGTGCGGGAGTAGGGTGTCGGGCCCGCTCCCTTGAGCTGAAGGACATGCCGCTGGCCGGAGTGGTTCACCACCTCGCCCAGGTTGATGGCGCGGCCATCGCCCAGTTGCCCGGCCCATGACCCGAATTGATGTCCACCATAGCACATCGCGAAAGGATCCATTCCGGGAAGGACCAGATTGCCTGAGAACACGCGGGCCATCAGCTCCGGGTCTTGGGGAAGCGGGTCGAGGCCCAGCAGGGTGGCGACCTCGGGAGACCAGCCGATGATCGAGGGGTTGGAGACGGGCGTGGGCAGCACGCGCGAGAAGCAGGCGCGGAGAACCTGCCTGCGGCGGTTGGCCGTCTCGGGATCCCCCGGCAGCTCGCGGGTGAAGGAATTGTCGAAGGCTAGCTGTTCGAGGCCGCCTGAAAGTGAAGTTTCAACCGGCATGGGTGGGCTCGCCTCGCGGATCCGCGAACATGTTGACGGGGCCGAACCCGCCGCCAAGTCCGGGATTGGTTTTGATGGCGAGGCGCACGAACTCCTTGGCGCCCCGGGCGGCCGCGCCGACCTCCTCGCCGCGGGCCAGCCGCGCGGTGATGGCCGCGGAAAGCACGCAGCCGGTGCCGTGGGTGTGTGGAGTGTCGACACGGCCGGCCGGCAGCAGCGTGGCGTGCCCATCGGCCAGCAGCAGGTCGGTGGCCTCGCCCGCCAGGTGTCCGCCCTTCACCAGCACATGCCTCGGCCCCATCGAGGCGATGATGCGCGCCGCGCGTTCCATCGAGGCGATGCTGTCGGCCTTCATGCCCGCGAGTTGCTCGGCCTCGGCCAGGTTGGGGGTGACCAGGAACGCCTGGGGCAGCAAACGCGAGACCATGGCCTTGGCGGCCTCGGGCGCCATCAATGGCGCGCCGTGCTTGCTCACCATCACAGGGTCGATGATGAGCGGGAACCGGGTGGTGGCGAGCCTGTCGGCGACGGCCTCGATGATGGCGGCATTGCCCAGGGCGCCCGTCTTGGCGGCGGCTGGAGGAATGTCGGAAAGCACCGCGTCGAGTTGCGCCACCACAAGGTCGGGCCGGATCAGGTCCACAGCCGAAACGGCGCGGGTGTTCTGCACGGTGAGCAAAGTGACCACGCTCATGCCGTACACGCCGTGCTGGTGGAAGGTTTTCAGGTCGGCCTGCAGGCCCGCTCCCCCGGACGGGTCGGACCCCGCGATGGTGAGGGCGGTGGCGGTCATGCGCTGGCTCCGATGGGAGGTGTCAAAGCCCACTATAGACGCCGCGGGGTGGTTGCCGGGGCCTCCTGCCCGCGGTTACCATCGGCTCATCGGCCCTTGGATGAGCCCTCGTCGTGGACTGAATCATGAGACTATTGACAACCCTCGGCCTGGTGCTGGCGTTCGTCAGCTTCGGACGGACCGCCGATGAAAGCCTTGATTGGCATGACATCAAGTCGCTTGGCCTGGAAGGACAGGCGTTCGCCGACTGCAAGGCGCCGTTCGACCGCCTGCCGGCGCGCGCCGAGGGGGTGGTTCGCCCCGGTGTTTGGGGGCTGAGCCGGCAATCGGCCGGCTTGTGCGTGCGGTTTGTCACCGATGCCCCCGCGATCCATGCCAAATGGACGCTCACCTCACCGAACTTGGCCATGCCGCACATGCCGGCCACCGGCGTCAGCGGTCTTGACCTTTACATGCGGTCGCCCCAAAGCGGCGCGTGGCATTGGCTGGGCGCCGGCCGTCCCTCCGGCAAGGAAAACTCCGCCGTCATCGGCTCGGGATACGCCTCGGGCAAGCATGAATTCCTGCTCTACCTGCCGCTTTACAACGGCGTTACGGAGGTCTCCCTGGGAGTGCCCCGGGGCAAGGCCGTGTCCAAGGGCCCGGCGTACCCGGCCGACCGGGCCAAGCCCGTGGTGTTCTACGGCACTTCCATCACCCAGGGCGGTTGCGCGTCGCGGCCGGGCATGGTGCACACGGCCATCCTTGGGCGCAGGCTGGGCGTTCCCGTTGTGAACCTCGGGTTCTCCGGCAACGGCATGATGGAACTTGAGGTGGGGAAGTTCATCGCCGAGATCGACGCTTCCGTCTATGTGATCGACTGCCTTCCGAACATGACCGCCGACAAGGTGGCGGAGCGGACGGAACCCCTGGTGCGGCAATTGCGATCCGCCCGGCCGGGGGCGCCCATCGTGCTGGTGGAGGACAGGCTGTATTCCAACGCGCCGGTGGTGGAAGGCAACCGCAAGCGCAACGAGGCAAGCCGGCAGGCGCTGTGGGCGGCGTACCGCAAGCTGGTCGATTCGGGCGTCGCCGGGTTGCATTACCTTCCGGGCGACCGTCTCCTCAATGCCGATGGCGAGGGCACGGTGGACAATTCCCACCCGACCGACCTGGGGTTCGTCCAGCATGCCGACGCCTTCGAGAAAGTCCTGTCCCCCCTGTTGCCCAAGGGGATGGCCGACAAGGATCGCAAGCCGGTGGAGGCCTACACCGACAAGCCGAGCTACAAGGCCGGCGACTCCATCGCCTTCCATGTGGCGTCGCGGGGGCCCAAAGCGCGGATGGAGGTTTTCCGGGTGGGAGCCACCCGTGAACCGGTGTGGAAGGGGGAGCCTTTCGACGCGCCGTTCCCGGCGGTACCGGCGAACGCGTCATCGCACGGTTGCGGGTGGCCGGTGGCCACGCGCGTGATGGTGCCGGCGACATGGAAGTCGGGATATTACACCGCCCGCATCGACACGACCCTGCCCGACGGCAAGCCCGCCTCGGGCGAGGCCTGGTTCATCATTCGCCCCGAGCGGCCCGCGGCCTCCAACAAGATCCTCCTGCAACTGGCCACCAACACCTACAACGCCTACACGAATTGGGGTGGATACAGCCTCTACGCCTACAACGGCCGCGACAAGGTCCAGGGCCGGCGCGTCTCGTTCGACAGGCCTGTCTCCTCGCAGTTCGCCCGCTGGGAGCAGCATTTTGTCGCCTGGGCCGAAAAGGCCGGCTTCGGCATCGACTACGCCGCCAATTCCGACCTCGAGCACCACCTCGAACTGCTCAAGGGCTACAAGCTGGTGCTCAGTGTCGGGCACGACGAATACTGGTCGGCGGGCATGCGCGACGCGCTCGAGAGGTTTGTCGCCGCGGGTGGCAACGCCGCCTTCCTGAGTGGCAACACCTGCTGCTGGCAGGTGCGGCCCGAGGAAAAGGGCCGGGCCCTGGCCTGCTTCAAGCAGGCCCACTCGCTCGACCCGTTCTTCGACAAGGGCGAGCACGCGCTGTTGAGTTCCCTCTGGAGCCACCACCTCGCCAAGCGCCCCGAGAACACGATGACGGGCGTCGGCTTCCTGTGGGGAGGCTACCGCAAGAGCCATGGCCAGTTCATGACCGAACCGGCCGAGTACACGGTGCACCGCCCCGAACACTGGCTTTTCGAGGGCACCGGCATGAAGCGGGGCGGCACATTCGGCGCCAAGGACACCGTCGTGGGTTATGAGTGCGACGGTTGCGAACTGGAATGGAAGGATGGCCTGCCCGTGCCCACCTTCCGTGACGGCACGCCCAAGTCGATGGTGGTGCTGGCCACCTGTCCGGTCCGCTGGCATCCCGACGACTGCGAATTTTATGAAAAGTGGGAAAAGGGCCGCTCCGGCAACGCCGTGCTGGGCATCCATGAGCGCGGCGGCACCGTCGTCACCGCCGGAACCACCGACTGGTCTCACGGCCTGGCGGGCGACGACCCGGTGGTGACGCGCGTGACCCGCAACCTGCTCGAAAGGCTTTCAAGATGAATCATCCGGGGAGCGTTTCCATGACCATGTTCGCCACGACCGCCCTGCTCGCGGCCATCACCGCAAGCGCGCCGGCCGCTGATTCGCGGTTCGATTGGGTGATTTCCGCGGGCGGGAAACTCCACGACAAGGTGCGCGGCCTAACGGTGGATCCCACGGGCAACATCTTCCTCACCGGCGAGTTCACGGGCGAAGCCGCCTTCGGCGATTTCACGCTCAAGGCCGCCGGTTCCATGGACTTTTTCGTCGCCAAGGTGAGCCCGCTTGGAAAGTTCCTGTGGGTGCGCGCGGGCGGCGGGGCGAAGATCGACCGAGGCTACGCCGTGGCCGTGGATGACAGGGGCAATTGCGTGGTGACGGGGCATTTCGAAAGTTCCGACGCGGTGTTCGGAAGCCACAAGCCGGCCCTCGCGGGCGAGTACGACGCCTTCGCCGCGAAGTACGACGCCAACGGTGAAATGGCCTGGTTCCACTCCTTCGGCGGCAAGGGATACGACTACGGCCACGGCGTGGGCATGGACGGCGCCGGCAACGCGGTGGTGACGGGGGCGCTGGCCGGCGCGGGAATCGTGGACGGCCAGGCCGTCGGCGAATCGGGCCCTTCGCGGATCTTCTGCATCAAGTTCGACCCCGCCGGCAAGGTGGCCTGGACGCGCGTGGCCACAGGGGCCGGAAGCAGCAACGGCCACGGAATCGCCGTCGACCGGGCCGGCAACAGTTATCTCGGCGGCGCCGCGGGGGGAGCGGCCGCCCTGGCCGGCTTGGAATTCCGCAAGACGCCCGGCCGGGACATCCTCGTGGCCAAGCTTGATCCTTCGGGCAAGGCGGTCTGGATCCATGACGGTTTCGGCAGCGACTCCGCCATGGTTCATGAAATCTGCGCCGACGAGACCGGCAGGGTCTGGGTGTCCGGAATGTTCAAGGGCAAGTTCAAGACCGAGGCGGGCGAGGTCGCCGGCCATGGCGACAGCGACCTGCTCGTCGCCTCATTCGACTCGTCGGGCAAGCGCGCCTGGACCCGCGTGGCGGGCGGACCCCGGATCGACTACGGCCTGGGCGTGACAACCGATGGCGGCGGCTACGCCTTCCTCACCGGGTCGTTTTCGGGCAAGGTGCGCTTTGGCGACCGTGAACTCGATTCCGGCCCCGCTTCCGACATATTCGTCGCCGGCCTCGACTCCAACGGCCAGTTCCTGTGGCTTCTCCAGCCCAAGGGCAAGGCCACCGACCACGCCTACACGATCGGCTATCACAAGGGCCTGCTATACCTTTCCGGCGCGTGCTCGGGCGAGGCGACTTTCGGAGACAAGCCGGTCTCGCACAGGGGCAGCAACGACATCTTCCTGGCGAGGGTGAAGCTGGCGCCATGACAACCAGGACCTTGCGATTCTTGGCGGCCTTGGCGGTGGCGGTGGCGCCAAGCGTCGCGGCCGCCGAGTGGAAGGCGGGCGTGGCCCGCGCCGTCATCACCCCCGAAAAGCCGGTTTGGCTGGCCGGCTACGGCTCGAGGCGCGTGCCCGAGGGCAAGATCCACGACATCTGGCTCAAGGTCCTGGCCCTGGAGGATGGCCGCGGCCGACGCGCCGTGATGATCACCAGCGACTTCCAGGGCGTGCCCAAGTCGATGAGCGACAGGGTGTTCGACCGACTGGCCAAGGACAAGGGCATCGACCGTTCGCGGGTGATGTTCACATTCTCGCACAACCACTGCGGGCCCAGGCTGGGCGACGATCTTGTCGACTATTACCCGGTGGAGGCCGCGCAGGTTGCCCTGGTGGAGGAATACACCACCCGCATGGTCGACCTTACCGTGCAGGCCGTGGGCCGGGCCCTCGCCGACCTCAAGCCGGCGAAACTCGCCACCGGGACGGGGTCCGCCACCTTCGCCGTGAACCGCCGCAACAACAAGGAGGCGGAGGTGCCGGCCATTCTCGCCCGCGGCGAGGCGCTGAAAGGCCCGGTCGACCATGCCGTGCCCGTGCTGGCGGTGTCGAGGCCCGATGGCCGGTTGGCGGCTGTTCTGTTCGGCTACGCCTGCCATCCCACCACGCTGAGCTTCACCAAGGTGTGCGGCGACTACCCCGGCTTCGCGCAGGAGATGGTGGAGAAAAACCATCCGGGTGCCACCGCGATGTTCGTGAACACCTGCGGCGGCGACCAGAACCCCCTTCCCAGGCGCACGGTTGAGCTGTGCGAGAAGTACGGCCGCATGCTGGGCGGCGCGGTGGAGGATGTGCTCAACAAGCCCTTGGCGCCCGTGGCCCCGGGCGTGGAGGTCGCCTTCGAGATGGTGGACCTGCCCTATCTCAAGGTGGCCGACAGGGCGGAACTGGCGGGCCTTGTCCGCGACACGAACGCCATCCGGGCCCGCTGGGCCGCGCGGATGCTGGCCAAGCTCGATGCCGGAGAAAAGTTCGCCGCCTCGCATCCCTATCCCGTGCATGCCTGGAGGCTGGGGGAGGGGACCATCATGATCGGCATGGGCGCCGAGACCGTGGTGGACTACGCCCTGAGGTTCAAGCGCGCCTATGGCCCGGGTACCTGGGTGTGCGGCTATGCCGACGACATGCTGGCCTACATTCCTTCCAGGCGGGTTTGGGATGAAGGCGGCTACGAGGGCGGCAGCAACCTGTTCGAATACGGCCGGCCGGCCCACCGCTGGGCGCCCGACATCGAGGAACGCATCGCGGCCGCGGTGGACAGGGTGGTGGGCAAGGTGCGGATGGGCGGGACGGGCCGCTGACATCATTCGCCGGATCGAGCCCCCGGCCGTTTACCGCCGAGCGGCGGCATGGTAAACAGTTATTTGGCATATTCAGGAAAAAGCCAACGGGAGATGAGCGGTGCGACACTTCGACAGGCGCGACTTCGTGGATCAGGCCCTGGTGGCGGCGACCGCCGCGTTGGCCACCGGCGTGACGGCAACGGTGGCACCGAAGGCCCGGGCGGCCCGCGTGGTGGGCCCCAACGAGAAGATCCGCGTGGCGGTCATCGGCGTCAACGGGCAGGGCGGCGGCCATGTCTCCGAATGGCTCCGCAACCCCGACTGCGACCTCGTCGCCATCTGCGACTGCGACCCGGCGGCCTACGAGAAGCTCAAGCCCAAGTTCAAGAGCCTCGCCAAGCCGCCCCGCTACGAGAAGGATGTCCGCAAGCTGTTGGAAGACAAGAATATCGACGCCGTGTCGATCGCCACGCCCAACCATTGGCACGCGCTCATGGCCGTTTGGGCCATGCAGAGCGGCAAGGATGTGTATGTGGAAAAGCCCTGCAGCCACAATGTGCGCGAGGGCCGCGTCATGACCCAGTGGGCCCGCAAGCTGGGCCGCATCTGCCAGATGGGCGTGCAAAGCCGCAGCATGACGGGCATGAGGGAGATGCTCGACTTCATCAAGGCCGGCAAGATCGGCAAGGTGACCGAAGCCCGCGCCATCTGCTACCGCCGACGCGACAGCATCGGCCTGGTCGACACCGAGGCGCCAATTCCCCCCGGCCTCGACTTCGACCTCTGGTGCGGGCCCGCCGAGAAGGTGGTGCCCAAGCGCAAGCGCCTGCACTACGACTGGCACTGGGTGTTCGAGACCGGCAACGGTGACCTCGGCAACCAGAACCCTCACGAACTCGACAAGGCCCGCTGGGGCCTGGGCAAGCAGGAACTGCCCAAGCGCGTGGTGAGCCTCGGCGGCCGCCTCGGCTACATCGACAACGGCAATGTCGCCAACTGCCAGGTGACCGTTTACCAGTGGGACGACGCGATGCTCATCTCCGATGTGCGCGGCCTGCCCATCAAGACCCCGGTCACCTTCGGCCTCAAGGGCGGCCCGTTCCAGGGCGCTTCCAACATCTGGTTTGGCACCGAGGGATACGCCGTCGGCCCGAACTACAACTCGGGCGTCGCCTTCGACTACAAGGGCAACGAGCTTGGCAAGTGGAAGGGCGGCGACTATCAGTTGCACTTCGCCAACTTCGTCAAGGCGATCCGCAGCCGCAACCACAAGGACCTTCACCTCGACATCGAGGACGGCCACCTTTCGAGCGCTCTGGCGCACCTGGGCAATGTGTCGTACCGCATCGGCAAGGAGGTGCCCTCGGGCACGCGCCCGAGCCTGATGGCCGACAACAAGCATGTGAAGCAGACCCTCGAAAGTTTCGAGGCCTATCTCAAGGAGAGCGCCATCGACTTCGACAAGACGAAGCTCATCCTCGGCCGCGAGCTGACGATCAACCCCAAGACCGAGCTTTCCTCCGACGCCGAGGCGAACGCGCTGTTCACAAGGAAGTACCGCAAGGGCTTCGAGTTGCCCGAGATCCCCAACGCCTGAACCGGGGCGCCGAACCGTTTCGCGAGCCCGGGGGCGTCACTCCAACTAAAAGGCGGGCATGGGGCGTGAGTCCCACGCCCGACCTCCAACGACCCCAAGCCACCAACCTATGCCAGTTGGTCGGCCAGGGCGTGCCGGCCCAGCCGGCGGTGAATGGCAGCCAAAACCCTACGCCTTTGGTCGTTATATTCCTTGTCATCGTCCGTGATACTCGATTCCCGCGTTGCCCGGATGAGCCTCAGGGCCATAGAAGGCTTGCCTTCCCCGATCAGGCCGATGATGGCCAACGCGTCCGCCTCATAAAACCTCGGCTTGAACCAGCGAAGCCATCCCTCCATCCCCTTTGGAAAATGGTTGTCAACGATGGCCAGCGCCGTGTCGCGGAGTCCGCCGGCGATGGCCTTGGCCGCGAACAGTGTCCAGGTGTCAAGGGGCACATCCCGGCATGAGTCGAGCATGCTGGCGAGTTGTTCCACCAGTTCGGGGCGAGCTTGGACTTCGTCGATCACATAAGTCCGCATGATGACTTCATGGTCGATGCCGAGGGGATGCACCGCTTCCGCTAGGAGTCGGGCGAACCCTTCAGGACTCACGGTGGGCACCACCGTCCGGAACACCGAACCCTCATGCGTGAAGTCGAACCGGTGCGACAGGTCCTCAGGCCCGTCGTCGTACCATCGAGCGGCGACGAGCGTTGAAACATCGCCTTTCTGCGATGTCGTCGTGCCCATTCGAGCCGCCAAGTCGCTCGCGAAGGCGTTGGCCAACTTGTCGAATTCGGCCTTCCCGTCGTGGCAATAAGGATGGAATGTCTGGATCCTGCCCTGGTCGGTGAGGGCCAACAGGCATCGGCCCGCCACCTTGCCGGCCGGATCGCGCGCGTAGATCACGCGCTTGTTGATGTCGACGGCGTTCGTGATCGTGGAGTAGAAGTTTCCTCCGTGAAGCGACAGGCACGACTGGAAGTGTTCGCCCATCATCAGGATGTCGAACGGGTCGAGGGTGATCCCCAGCCGGAAAATCTTTCCGTTGGCCGTGGGCATGTCCGATGGCGGAGGCGGAGCAAGCCACGGATCCATGCGGAGTCCGATATCTTTCATCCTTTTCACAAAGGCCTTGTTGGCCGGATGATCCTGCATGGAGGCCCATGGCCCCGCCTTGAGTCCTTCCTTCCAGAGAGCGATACCGAGTTCCCGCTGGCCTGGATCCTTAACGCCAAGGATCGCCATCAGGATGTCGATGGCGATGTCCTGAAAGCGCGGCAAAGGTTCACGGTCATTGAAGCCAACGGCCTTGAGCACGGCGGTTGAAAGGTCGGATTCAAGCGTGGCCGGTGCGTTTCTGCCGACACACGCCTCGAGCTTGTCCCCGAGGTTCTTCAGCCGCCTGGCGGATGGCTTTTTGGGCCCCCTCGCCAGGACGGCCTCGAGGTTGGCCAGCCTTTCGGCCATGCCGGGGGCCTCGCGGGTTGTGCCGATGCGCGCGGCAAGGTTCGCGACCTCGTCGGCGATGAGGTTTCGGTCGGGAAAATCGGTGTCCAATATGTTTCCGACAAGCGACCGCGCGTTCGCGGACAGGGTTGCGATCCGCTCGAGCAGCGGCAGGAATTCGCGCGGGTAGCGTTCCGGCCAATCAAAGTCCGGAAAGGCCTGCCGATGGATGACGGCCCCGGGCCCCGTGATGGCAAGGAATGCCGACGACTTGAGCGCCAGCGACCGCAAGCGGGCGATGTCGGGAGTCCCCTTCAGGAGAAAACCGATGTCACTGATTCTGTTGGAGGACCTGAGGCAATCGATGAGCTGGTTGAGCCGCGACGAAAATTCACGAGGATGCTCAAAATTCGGTTGCGCCGCGTAGTGCCCCGCGATGGCCCCCAGCATGGCGACGGGATCAACCCCGAGGGCCCCGAGCTTGAAGGCCATCTGGAAGAGTTCAATCATCTGGGTTTTGCGAAACCAGTCTTGCCGCACGAGGGAAACGCCGGATTCGACCAATGCGTCCATATCATGGATATGGAAAGAGAGATATCCGATGTTGATGCAGGCGCCGTGGGATGACAACACCCTGGGCACGCGTACCGCGACCAATCGCACCGCCTCGAACCAGCGCCTGTAGTCCTCTGTCCTGATCCTGGTTCCTGGGGAAACCATGCTGGTTTCCGCCATCTCAATGAGCCACCAATCCAATCTCCAAAATCCTAGGATGATCGACGAGATGAACTTCAAGATTCCTTCCGAGCCGGTGCCTTCCAAGAACTGGAAGGCGGCCTCGACAAGCCTCGCGTTGCGCAAGGTGATGATCTTTGCCAGGAAATTCCAGGCGTGGTGCCTTGGAAAGTCGCCGTCCATCTCCACGGGCAGCGAACTGAGAAACCCCGACAGTTTCTTCCAATCATCAAAAAGGGTCTGGTTGCGGATCATTTCAAAACCATCCGCCACCTGGCGAAAGCTCATGTCCGGAAGGGAATTGTGCAGCTCATGGGCGGATTTGAGGCACTTTTCCAGCGCCTCGGCCTCTTCCGGCCAAAGGCCCTTGCGGTCCTTGCCGAGGAGCCATTTGAGCGCCTCGGCAAGGTTGGTCCAAAGCAACTTGCCGATGGCTTCCGCCTTGTCGACGGCTTCCCTGTTGAAAAGCGTGCTTGCAAGCAGGGTCAAGCCTTCAAAATCCTTTTTCCGATCGGGCAAATTCCACAACAGCCGTTCAAGATACGCCGCCACCGTCGTGTGGCAGTCCGGCTTCCAGCCGTCCCAGCGAAGCCTGCCTTTCCATTGTCTCCTGGCGCTCGTGAGCTGGTTGATCACCTCCCGGCATTCGGCACGGGCGTTGAGAAGGGGCGTGTGCCATGACTTGGCATGGGAGAGGATGTCCAGCCAGTAGGCGGCGGATTCCGCTTCCCCGGTATCCACCAGCACGGTCAGGAGGATGGCGAGTTTGATTCCATTCTCCTTTCCGGCGTGACGGACCATCGCGCCGACGGCTTTCAGGTTGTCCGCCAGCCAGGGCGCCAGCACCGTCATCCTGTTGGCTGTGAGATTGTTTCTCCAAGCCAGCAACTCGGCGATCCAGAATTGGGAGGGGTGTTCCCTCGCCATCCGTTTCATGAGCGCCTGTTCGCGCCTGAGCCATGCCGAAACGATTTCCCCCAGCGCGGCGGACGCGGTGATTTTCCCCGTCCAGGCGTCCTTGAGCGCCTCGATCATCGCCTTGGTGCGTTCCGGCCAATCCTTTGCGCCTTTCGAGATGGCCGGGATCTGCTCGGGATGCTCCTTGACAAGCCTGGATAGCGTTGTTTCAGCTTGCCTGAGGAGCACCGAGTCAACGGGCGTTTCCGTGATGACGCACTCGTCATTCTCGTTCACGATCAACCGCATCCAGCGGAGGGATCCGTCATCGGCCTGGACCGGCCATCCCCTCAGCCAGCCGAGGTGGGCCTTGAGGAAAAGCCTGGCGCGCCCCTTTTTCCCCTTGATGGATCTGCGGTGCTTTTTGTCCGGCTGCATGGAACGGCCCCGGTTGCGGACCCCCCATTATGGCTTGCCGGAACGGGACTTCAAACAGTCTGTGGCTACGCGATCCCCCAATACTCCTGTAAGGCCCGATGAACGGCGAGCTTGGGGCGTCACTCCAACTAAAAGGTAAGCGTGGGGCGTAACCCCCATAAGTTGCGAGCGCGGGGGCGTCACTCCAACTAAAAGGCGAGCATGGGGCGTTAGCCCCATGAGGGGGGCGTGGGGCGTGAGTCCCACGCGGCCATTGGTCTCAACAGTACCCCTTACTCAATCCCCAAATACTCCCGCATGTGGCGGTCGTACTCGGTGGAGGCCTTCTCGTCGGAAAGGTCGAGGCGAAGCTCGTTGATCACCTTGACGCTGTAGTCCTTGAACCAGCTTGTCCAGCAATCCTGGCAGACCTTCGCGGCGATCGCGCGGCCGATCTCGTCGGGAAGCGGGGCCGCCGTCATCGGCTTGGCGTGCTTGCCCATGGGGCACATGGGGCGCGAGCAGCGGAAGCCCGTCTCGGGCCCGTCGATCACCGGAGCGGCGGCCGCCGGCGGCGCCTCGCCGTTTTTCACCAGGAGCTGGGCCATGGCGTCGCGGGGAATGCGGTCTCCCCGCTCGTCGGCCACCCTGTGGCCCTCCTTCCAGGTGGCCACGGCCTCGTCCCGGCGCCCCAGGGCGACCTGTGATTCACCCAGCAGCTGAAATACCTTGCTGAACTGCGGGCTGAGTTCCAGCGTGCGGCGGAACGAGCGGATCGCCTCGTCGTGCCGGCCCCCCTCGGCCAGCAATTGTCCGAGGCGATAATGCCCCAATTCATTCTCGGGGTCTTCCTGGGTCATTTTCGTGAACTGGGCGATCCGGTCGTCGAGCGATTGCATGGGAAGGCCTCGGGATGTCTACTGGCATCATCACGGGCATTGTAGCGGGAGGCTTTCACCCGTCGCCCCGGTCGGAGAAACCAGCATGATCACCCTGATGGCCGCCGCGTTGGCCATGGCTCTCCTGGGCGCCGGCGCTCCCAACACCCCGCCCAAGGGGTTCACGGCCTTGTTCAACGGGAAAGACCTCGCCGGCTGGCACGGACTCAACCCCCATGCCGTGGCCAAGCTGAAAGACGACAAGCTCAAGGCCGGCCTCGCGAAGCAACGCGAGGAGTTTGCCAAGTTCTGGAAGGTGGAATCGGGCGAGCTCGTCAATGGCGGGGAGGGCCCCTACGCCACCACCGACGCCGAATACGGCGACATCGAGCTGCTCATCGAATACAAGACGGTGCCCAAGGCCGACAGCGGCATTTACCTGCGCGGCACGCCGCAGGTGCAGATTTGGGATACCAATCAGCCGTTCAATCCCAAGAATCCCGACCGCAACCCCGGCCTCGGCTCCGGCGGCCTGTTCAACAACACCCCCAAGGCCAAGGGACGCGATCCGCTGGTGCTGGCCGACAAGCCGTTCGGAGAGTGGAACAGCTTCCGCATCCGGCAAATCGGGGCGCGCACCTGGGTGTGGCTCAACGGCAAGGCTGTGGTGGATGACGCGGTGATGGAGAACTACTGGGAACGCGGCAAGCCGCTTCCGGCCAAGGGACCCATCATGCTGCAAACGCACGGCGGGGAGATCCGCTGGCGCAACATCTTCGCGCGCGAGATCGGCGCCGATGAGGCCAAGGCGGCCAAGTGAGCCCCAAGGGAAACCAATCAAGATGAACCTGATCCCGTTTTTGGCCTTTTCGCTGGCCTTGGGAGCCGGCAAGCCCAACATCCTCGTGATCGTGGGCGACGACATGGGCTATGCCGATGTCGGTTTCCACGGCTGCAAGGACATTCCCACGCCGCACCTCGACGCGCTGGCGGCGTCCGGCACGCGGTTTTCGAGCGGGTATGTCTCGGGCCCCTACTGCTCGCCCACGCGCGCCGGCCTGATGACGGGCCGCTACCAGCAGCGGTTCGGCCACGAGTTCAATCCCGCGGGCAACGCCGGGAAAAACGGCCTGCCGGTGAAGGAGAAAACCTTGCCCCAGCGGCTCAAGAACGGCGGCTACGCCACAGGCATGGTGGGCAAGTGGCACCTGGGCAACCAGGAGGCGATGCAGCCCCAAAGCCGGGGCTTCGGTTCGTTCTTCGGGTTCCTCGGTGGCGCGCACGACTATTTCAGCCCTGGTGGCATCCTCCGCGGCAACACCCAGGCGGGAGACAAGACCTACCTCACCGACGCGTTCGCCCGCGAGGCGGTCTCGTTCATCGAGGCGCACAAGAAGGATCCGTTTTTCCTCTACCTGGCCTTCAACGCCGTGCACACGCCGCTCCAGGCCGACGAGGGCCGCCTCGCGAAGTTTTCGGGCATCGAAGGGAAGCAGCGGCGCACCTACGCCGCCATGATGAGCGCCATGGACGACGCCATCGGCAAGGTGCGCGCCAAGCTGAAGGCCGAGAACCTCGAGAACGACACCCTTGTGTTCTTCATTTCGGACAACGGCGGGCCGACGATGAACGGCGTGTCGGTGAACGGGGCCTCGAACCTGCCCCTGCGCGGATCCAAGCGCACGACGCTCGAGGGCGGCGTGCGTGTGCCGTTCATCATTTCGTGGCCTGCAAGGGTTCCCGCGGGGAAGGTCGATGACCGCCCGGTGATCCAGGTCGACATCCTGCCCACGGCGCTGGCCGCCGCGGGGGTGGGAGTGGGCGAGAAGGCGCACCTTGACGGCGTGAACCTGCTGCCTTTCCTCGACGGCCGGCAAACGGGCAACCCGCATGATTCTCTCTACTGGCGATTCGGCGCGCAAATGGCCATCAGGCGGGGCGACTGGAAACTGGTGCGCTATGACAAGGCGGCCGAGGGGGCCAAGGGCGTTTCGGCCGCGAAGCTGTACAACCTGAGGGAAGACATCGGCGAATCCAAGGACCTCATGGCCGAACAGGCGGGCAAGGCGCGCGAACTCCAGGCCGCGTGGGACCTGTGGAACAAGGACAATGTCGCCCCCCTGTGGGGCCAGGAAGCCAAGCTCCCGAAACGATAAGGGGACTCTCGTATGGGCATGAAACTGGGACTCATCAATTCCGCCTGGGCGCAAGCCGGCCGCGACACGGCGTTCGGCATCCGCATGACCCGGGAGATCGGGTTCGACTGCATCGACCTGTTCGCCGACCCCTTGGAGATCGACGCGCGGGAAAGGCGCCTGCTGCGCGTGGAGTGCGCCAGGAACAACCTGCCGGTGATCTCGCTGGCCTGCGTGGCGGTGGGCCTGATCGACCCGGCGCCGCCGGTGCGGCGATTCCACCAGGAGCGGTGCCGGAAGTACCTCGACCTGCTCCACGAGGTGGAGGGGCGCAACCTTCTGCTGGTGCTGGGCGAATACATCTGGGAAAAGCAGGTGATCCCCCCGGCGGAGCAGTGGGCCTGGGCGATTGACGAGGTGCGCCGGTTGGGTGACCACGCCGCCACCCTTGGCCTGGAAATCGCCCTGGAACTGGAGCCGTTCAAGCTGTCGCTGCTCAACGATGTGGACAGCATGTCCAGTTTCCTCGACGCCGTGGCGCACCCGGCGGTGAAGGCCAACATCGACATCTCGCACCTGGAGCTGTCGCGGGTGGGGGCGGAGGAACTCCGCCGGCTCAAGGGCCGGGCCTGCCATGTGCACCTGTCCGACTGCGACGGGAAGGCGCATGGCGACCTGCCGCCGGGGCGGGGCGTGGTGAACTTCGGGCCCTACCTGAAGGAGATCCGCGATTTGGGCATCGACGGCGCCGTCAGCATCGAGCTGGAATTCGCCCCGAGGCCCGACCAGATTGTCGAGTGGGTGCGCGAGGCGTACGAGGGCACCGCGAAGCTGATGCGCGAGGCCGGCCTCAGGGCCTGAAATCATGAAAAAAGGCCGGTGGTTGCGCCCGGCCCCCCGCCCCCTTAAACTTCCTATGGCCCGCTCACTCATTCCCCAGGTTTCAAACTCTCCGGAGACCCGCTTGATGGCCCGTCGCATGAATCGCCGTTCGTTTGTCGGCACCTCCGCCGCCGTTGGCGGCGGTTTCTTCGCCCTTTCGGGCGTTGAGACCCGCCTGTTCGCCTACCAGAGCCCGCTCGAAAAGGTGCGTATCGCCGGCATCGGCGTGGGCGGCAAGGGCTCCAGCGACATCGACCAGTGCGGCAACGCCGGCGATGTGGTCGCCATTTGTGACATCGACG
>VGXS01000017.1 GCA_016873225.1 Planctomycetota bacterium
CTGGGGCCGTGCTGCTCGAACACGCGGACCCGGAATTTCGCCTCCAGTTCGTCCGGAATGCCTTTTTGCGGCTCCTTTGTCTCGAGGAACTTCCTGGCCGCCTCATACCCGCCCTTGAAATAGCCGTTGTAGGTGCCGCCGACCATGCGATTGGCGTGCAATTCCACCTCGCGGCGTTCCTTGATGGTCCTGCCGGGGGCGCCGACCGGTCCCTCCACTTCGATCCAGTCGATCCACAGCGCGAATTCGGGCCCGATGCCATTGCGTTTTTTCCCTTCCCCGAAGATCCGGTGCGCGGCCTCGCCCGACTCATAGGTTCACTTTTCCTGCAGGAAGAACCCGTGTCCCTTGGCGGGGGAGAACTTCAGCGGAATCTCCAGCACCTGCGGGTTGTTCATCGTTCCGGTCACCTGGTGGCTGCTGGCCACGGCGCGGACACCGCTGTCGTGCTGCGGGCCGAACTCGATGAAATTCCGTTCCTTCGCGGTGTTGACATTCGCGCCGACACGAACGCGCACTACATAGTCCCCGGCCGGCCAATCCCCTGGAATCCGGAACGGATGGTACGGGTTGACGAACACATCCTCCACGGTGAGGAACGCGCCGGTTTTGGTGGCCGGGTGCTCCACATAGGCCTTGTGGTAGGGGACATAGTGAAACCAGTTCCTTCAACCCTGCTCATCGGCGTGGATGGCGTCGACGAAGCCGAAATCCTTGGGCGCGGGCGCCCCGGGGATCTTCTGCCAATGGAAATACAACGCGGTATCGTCTTTTTTCCCTTCCTTGATCCGGGTGACGGTTTCGGCGTTTTCGGGCTTAAGCGCCGCGGCATCCACGCCCGCCGTCCATTTCAAGTACCTGTCGCGGGCGTCAATGCGGTCCTTGAGCGACTGGGCGATGCGGGCGTTGCGGTCTTCCGCTTCGAGGCGCATCCTCCTTGACGCCCGGGAGGGGGCGAAGCGGGCGAAGTGTTCATCGAGAGCCTGCCGGCCCAGCGCCTGGTATTGCTCGATCTGGTCCGCCGACATGAACAGCGACGATCCCACCGTGTCGAAGGTTCCCGCGCCTCCATCGGCGGGCAATTCGCGCGTGCTGATGTCGACTCCGAGCAAGTCTCGGATCGTGTTCAAGTACTCGCGGCGGTTCAGGCGGCGAATCACGCTTTGGCCGCCGGAATCGGAAAGGAACCTATGGGCTGCGGCCATGCGGGTGGACAGCGCGTCGAGGAAGTCGGCCTTGGCCGCGGCGGCGACCGACTTGGCACCTTCGGGGGGAATGGCGCCGCTGTTGAGTTGGTTGAGGATTTTTTGCCAGCGGTCGGCGACACCGACCGTGGAGATGGACAACGGCAGGTCGTCGAGCCTGACCCCGCCCTCGGCCTTTGCCGCCGAATGACAGCGGAAGCAATGTTGTTTCAGCACTTCCAGTTCGGCCTGTCCGAGTGCGGGTGCCGGTTCGGCCGAAACCGGTGTTCCCATGGCCCAAACGGAAACAAGCGCGGCCGAAAGAGCCAAGGAAACCATGATGATCGGGTTGGCGACTCGGGGCATGAAAGATCACCTGAGAGGCGAAGTCTTGGCCGGACCGCGTTTTGTTACGGATTGCTTGGCAACGATGAGGCCGACAGCTTGCCGGGACGGGCCCGTCCAGTCCTTCGGCGCTTCAGATTTCACGGCCCGCGCGCTCATCTGGTTCGCCTCGGCGGAACATGGCCACCGTCCATGCCTCAACGGCCGAGCCTCCTTGACCACAACATCATAACCCTCAATGGTTTCGGTTTTGGCGCAAGATCATGAAATCCGGGCAAGGTTTTGGAACATGCCGGCATGGATTGGCCGTTGGCCCCATTTGGCGGCTGGTTCATCAAATCCGCGTCCCGGGCCTGCTTCGGGTCATGACAATCTCGAAATCGGCATCCGCGAGGCTGGGGATGAATCGCGCCGGCGCGTCTTTCATGGCCAACGGCAATCCCAACTCCCGGCAAATCAATTAGGATGGCTTTTTAGCCATGCCGGCAACGGGTACAGCGTCTTGTCAGCGATCAGCCATGCCATCGGACCCGATGACGCGGGGCGCACCCTCGAGGCGGTGCTGCGCAAGGTGCTGCCCGGACATTCGTGGGAGCAGGTGAGAAGGGTTGTGGCGGCGCGGCGCGTTCGGCTGGGCCGGCCGCCCGCCGTGGAATTATGCCTCGATCCGGCCCGCAGGGTCCACCAGGGCGACATCGTGCAGGTGGATGACAAGCCCGCGCGGCCTGTCGCCCGCCCCGGCGGACTGGTGATACGCCATCTCGACAGCCAGGTGGTCGTGGTGGAGAAACCCTCCGGCCTCAACACCGTCAGGCATCCGTCGGAACGGCAATGGCGCGACTCCCGCCGGGAGCTTTCCCCCTGCCTCGATGAGATGGTGGCTCGGCAGATCACCCGGTCGGGCCCGGCCAAGGATGGGGCGGATCCGAGGTCCCGACTGCGGATCGTTCACCGCATCGACAAGGAAACCTCCGGCCTGGTGGTTTTCGCCCGCACCGCCGACGCCGAGCGGGCCCTAGGTGCCCAGTTCCGGGCCCATACGGTGAAAAGACGGTATCTGGCCATTGTCACGGGGCATCCCGGTTCGGGCACGGTGCGCAGTTGGCTGGTGCGCGACCGCGGCGATGGGCGGCGGGGCAGCGGCAACATCGAGGGAGTGGGCCGTGAGGCGACCACCCACATGAAGGTGATCGAGAAACTCAAGGGTTTTTCCCTGGTGGAGTGCCGGCTTGAAACGGGCCGAACGCACCAGATTCGCATCCACATGGCGGAACTGGGGCACCCGGTTTGCGGGGACCCCGTGTACCACCTGCGCGCCGACGGGCGCGTCATGGCGGACGAAAGCGGGGCGCCGCGGTTGGCGCTGCATGCGACGGAATTGGGTTTTGTCCATCCGCGCGCCGAGGAAACCATGGAATGGGAGATGCCCCTGCCCGCCGACCTTGTGGCGCTACTGGAGTCGCTGCGAGAGGGTGCGCGGGGGCCGGGGCGCGGTTGGGTGGCGCCGGACGGGAATGCCGATGCAGATTCAATGGACGACGATTGACCCGGATACCGGGGAGAAGGTCTGGTTGTGCGCCGAGCGCTTCGCGCGGAATTGGCGGTTCAAGCGCAAGGCGCACCGCAGGCACGACTGGACCATCGGCATCGAGCCGAATCGGGCCATGTGGGAGCATGTGCTCGACGCCCTGAAGCGGAAATACACGCGCCGCGACGAGGCTGAACTGATCGACATCGCCGATGTCGAGGCGATCGTGGCGAAACTTCCGCCCGAAGAATGAGCCTTGTCGGCGGATGAATTCATGGGAAATTCCCGAAATCTTCTGGAAACGCAAGGACAGTTTCGAGTAATTGGCTTCCCGCGGCCGTTGGAATGCCCGCCAATGTTCGGGGAATCGCCCTCATGCGCCAGCAAATCCTTTCATTGGCGCTAATGGCGGCATGGGTGCTGGCGGTGTGCCCGCAGGAACCCGTTCCCCAGCCACCGCCCGAGGTTTTTGAACCCCTCATAACCCCGAAACCGGCATCACCGCCAGTCCCGTTTCCCCCTTTGCCACCCAACGCGGTGATGGGATATTTTCCCATCAAGCTGGATGATGGCGCCACCGAGAAGCATCCGCCCGAATGGCTGTCGCCCTATTTGTCGGTGCGCATGAGGGGCAAGGGTACGCTGAGGGCCTACGGTTTCATCCGTGGCGACTACGCCATGGCCACGGAACGATTCGACGACATCCAGATCCCCCAGTGGGTCTTGCCCATCGACCCGAATTACAAGGTGGGCCCCAACAAGGTTCCCATCACCACCGACGACGGATTCAACTACAACCTGTATCCCCGGCTGACCCGCCTTGGCCTCGAGTATTACCATCCCGAATTCGAGGCATGGGACATGCCGATGCATGTTTGGGGCCGGATCGAGACGGATTTCCTCGTTCGCTCCACTGAAGCTTCGCCCATCAATCCCCCGTCGCGGGAATTGATGAGGTTGCGACTGGCCTACGCGGCGTTCCAGCGGGGAGACTGGAGCTTTGTCATCGGGCAGGACTGGGACCTATTCTCGCCGCTTCTTCCCGTGGTGCAGGCCGGCACCCAGATGGCCTACGCGGGGAACCTGGGCGACCGCCGGCCATGCGCCTATATCTCCTACGATCATGACTTTGGCGAGGGTGTGAGGATCCAGTTCCAGAACGGCATCTGCCTGGCCAACGCGATCGACCAGTCCGACCAGGGCGGCACGGGGATCCGCGACAACGAGGACTACGGGTTGCCCGGCTACCAGGCGCGCCTGGGCTTCGTTCTCCCCTCCGACCGGCATGAGGTTCAGCCCGTCATGTTCGGCGTTGGCGGGATCATCGCCGATGACGACGCCGGCGCGCCTGTGGGCAGGAGCGGTGCGCGCATCTTTCCCATCCGCGGCATCAGTGCCGACCTGAGGTTTCCCATCAACCACTGGCTCACATTCCAGGGAGAGGCGTGGACGGGTTACAACCTCAACGACTTCCGGGGCGGCATCGGACAAGGGGTGAACACCGTCACGGGAAAAACCATCCAGGCCACGGGTGGGTGGGGCGAGTTCGTCGGGCAGGCGGTGAAATGGCACCGCTTCAGCCTGGGTGCCGGCCTCGACAAGCCGATGGGCGACGAAGTGCCTGACGGTGGCCGCACGCGCAACCTGGTGTACTGGGCCTCGAGCCAACTGGTGCTCGACCCGGGGGTAGTGCTGGGCCTCGAGTACTACTACTGGATGACGCAGTGGAAGGGATTCAATGGCGGCACGGCGTCGTTGATCCAGCTTTACCTTCAGGCGAATTTCTAGGCTAGCCGCGTTTTCAAGCGAGCCCCGGGCCAGCGGCAACGGAGATGGCCCGTCAAGCCGCGGCGGGGCGGCCAATCGGCTGGCTCGAGCTGACAAACATCGCGGCGATGGCCCCGATGACCTGGGTTGAGGCGCAAACGGCGAAGACCACGGCCCAGCCGGCGGCGGGGTTTTCCGGGGTTTGGTATTGTGACTGGATTTTCTGGATGACGATGGGAGCGACCGCCGCGCCCAGATTTCCCCACATGTTGGCCCATCCGAGCAGCGCGCCGACATGCCTGCCGCCGACATCCTGCGACCAGGCCCACACCGGGGCGGTGCCGAAGTCGCCGGCCCAGGCCACCAGGCACATCAGCAGCATGATGGAAAAGGCATCCGGGCTGGCAAGGCAGCCCAGGTAGGCGAATCCAACAAGGACCCGGCTCGCGGCCATCGGCAAGGCTCGCCCCCATCGCGGCCCGAAACGCCTCATCGCGATATCCGAAAGCATGCCCCCCGCCAGCATTCCGAGGATGCCGAAATAAAGCGGAATCGCCTGGTACCAAGCCCTGGTGCCGAGCGGTATCTGGTGAACCTTCTCCAGGTAGGTTGGAAACAGCGTGATGATGAACACCCAGCTGAAGTTCGACAGGAATTGAACCAGCGAGCACATCCAAAGAGGGAAATTGAACGCGAAGACTTCCAGCGGGGGAAGCCCGGCACCCGGATGTGGTGTGGCGCTGTCGGCATGGTTGCCGATGACGGCCAGTTCGGACGGGTTCACCGCGGGGTGTGTCGCGGGGTCGTTGCGGAACCACCAGTAAAAGACCGCCGCGCCCGCCATGCCGACGGCGCCATAAACGATGAACGGGAGCCTCCAGCCATCGGCGGTGGCCGAGGCGATCGACGCCGTGAGCACGGGGGCGATCGCGCCGCCAAGCCGGCCTCCAACCGCCACGATGCCACTGGCCAGGCCCCGCTCACGCGATGGCACCCATGCCTTGATGACGCCCGAGGCGAGCGGGTAGGCGCCCGCCTCGAAGATGCCGCATCCCAGGCGCAGCGCCAGCAGTGCCGCGAATCCGCTCGCCATTCCCATGAGACCCGTGCAGGCCGACCACCAGAACAGGTAGGCCGACAGCACCACGCGGGCGCCGAACCGGTCGCCCAGCCAGCCCGCGGGGATCTGGAACAGGGCGTAGGCCCAGAAGAACGCCGAGAGGAGCATCGCGTACTGCTCGGGTGTGATCCCCTGGTCCTCCTTGATCGCCTCGCCGACAATGCTGAGGCAGACGCGGTCGAGGTAGAGCATCACGGCCACCAGTGTGGTGACGCCGACCATGACATGCCTGACGCCGGTGGGGCGATCCATCATCGGACTCCTAGCTGGGCCAAGCGGCCTCCGGTTCGAGCGGGAATAACGGCTTGCGCCTGCGGGAGAATTGGAGCCTTTCCAGATCCGCCGTCGTCACGCCCGGAGTGTTGACTCGGATGAGGGTCGGGCAGACAGGCGCATAGGCCGCCACGGGTGCGTGCACCCCCTTGGCGACAAGCACCCGGAACGCCTTTGGATCGATTCCGAAGGCGGTGAGTTGACGCAGGCTGAAGGGGGCGCAGCGCCTGCTGGTGAGCATGATCGTGAGCGGGCCTCGCGTGACCACGGCGGTGGCGCCCTGGTCGAAATGGCGTATGCCGCCGTGCCGCGCCTCGGTTTCCTCGTACTTGCCATCGTGCAGCGCGACCACCCGGAAAGGCCCTGGCAGTGGCGCGCCGTGGAGAAGGTCGGTCTTGCCGCCGACAGGAGAAGCGATTTCACCGCCGGGGCCCGCTTTTGCCGCCGCCAACGCCGCTTCGGGGTCGTGGATGCAAACGAAAGACGGCCCCACGCCCTGGCTGGCCAGTTCATGGGCGAGATGGGTGGAGTCGGCCGGAGACCCTCCGCCCACATTGTCGCCCATGTCGAGCAGGCAAACAGGACCGGGAGCGGAAGCGGCGCGCGCGACGGCATCCTTCGGTGAGGTCAGGTTGCCGCGGAACGCCTCCCTGCGATCCCACCACCAGCGGCCCAGTTCATCGGCCAGTCGCCGGGCAAGCGCCGGGTCGCCATCCGTGGTGACGGTGGCGGATGCCCCCATTTCCGCGACATCGGCGTAGGGGAACCCCAGGAGCATGGCCACGGAGAGCACGCCGGGAAGGCGCCGGATCTCCTCGGCTCGGGCCTCGAGTTCCCGGCACGGAGATTCCGCCGTTGCCTGCGCCTCGATGTTCACCGCCATGGGCAGGAACACCCCGGCTGTGACCGGTTTGGCCACCCCGGCCATCGCTTGGCCCAGCAAGCCCGCCGCCTGTTCGCCCGTCTGGCGCATGTCGAGGTGCGGGTTGGTGCGGTAGGCGAATAGGGCGTCAGCGGCACCGACCATGGCTGGCGTGAGGTTGGCATGCAAATCGAGGGTGGCGACAACCGGCGTGGCCTTGGGCACCATCGCGCGCGCGGCGGTCATCCAGTGGCCGTCGAAATCGGGAAAACCCTCGGCGACCGCGGCCCCATGGGCGGCGAGGTACAAGCCATCGAGATGACCGGCGCGACCGATGGCCGCGCATACCCGGCGGGTGAGTTCCCATGCCGCGGCCCGCGAGATGGTGCCGCCCGGCAGCGTCCAACCGGCGAACAGCATCACAGCCTCATGGCCGTCGGCCAGCGCTTGGGCAAGAAATCCACCCACCTCGTGGTGGGTACCCGCGAAGCGGTCCCGCGCCGCCTCACCCTCGGCCAGGGTGTCGGCCTGGAATTGCTCAAGGCCGGTGCCACGCGGCGCGAAAGTGTTCGACTCATGCATGAGGCAGGCGATGCCGATGCGCATGGCTCAAACCTTTCCGCCGCGCCAGGCGATCACTTCGATCTCGTACTTGAGCGCGCCACCCAGGCAATTGACGATGGTGGCGCGCGCCGGGAAGGGCTCTGAAAAATATTCCCGGTAAAGGGCGTTGTATTCCGGCAAGTCCTTGGGATTGTCGACATAGCTCCGCACCTGCACGACATCGGCCAGCGTGAGGCCCGCCGCGGCGAGGATGCGCTTCACATTTTCAAGCGACCGGCGGAATTCACTTTCAAAGTTTCCCGAAACGATGGCGCCCGAGTCGTCCACCGATGCCTGACCCGAAACGAAAACAAAGCCCCCGGCCGCCGTGGCCGGGGAAAAGGGAAGGTGGCTGGCCGGTACGCCGGCACCCCTGATGATTTCGAAAGGCACGCGAACACCTCGGTTGGATGAGGGAACGACTTGGGGGTAGGCTACCGGGACGATAACCCATTGGCTTTGGGATTCAAGCAACCGGACTGGAGGAAATATGATGGCGGAGCGAGCGGAAATCACCTTGGCGGACATGAGGACCTGCTTCACCTCGGCGGTGGTTTGCGACGCCCTGGATTCCGTTGGCTGCCACAATCAGTCGCCACGGGTGCAACTAAGGCCCCTCACGGTGCCCGGCGTCCTGATCGGCCGATGCCGCACCACACTCTGGGGCGACATGGCGCATCCGGACCCCAGACCCTACGAACTTGAACTCAAGGCCGTTGATTCGTGCCGGGCCGACGATGTGCTCATTTGCGCGGCGGGAGGTTCGATGCGCTCGGGAATCTGGGGCGAACTGTTATCAACCGCGGCGCGAAACAGGGGTTGCGTGGGCGTGGTGGCCGACGGGGCGGTGCGTGATGTCGATCGGATGAGAAGGATGGCATTTCCGGCGTTCGCCCTGGGTACCAGCATTTACGACAGTCGGGACAGGCAGCGTGTCGTCGACATCGGCGTCCCGGTGGAGATGGCGGGGGTTGTCTTTGCTGACGGCGACCTCGTCGTGGCCGACGAGGATGGAGTGGTGGTGGTGCCAAGTCGGGTCGAGCGCGAGGTCGTGCGCCGCGCCTGGGAAAAGGTGCATGCCGAGAATGAGGTTCGCGACGCCATCGCGAAAGGCATGCTGGCCACCGAGGCCTTCGCCAAGTTCGGGGTTTTGTGATCCGCGAAAACCTATGACAACAGCTTGATCAACTCCTTGATCGGCCCGACATTCGTGTTGATGCCTATGAATCCCGCGATTCCCATGTAGAACCCGAACGCGGCGGGCACCAGCGAGACAAAGAACAACCACCATTTTTTGGTGAGCGCCGTCACCCCCATCAGCGCCAGGCTGATGGCGAGGGTGGCGTCGCACAGGTCGAATTGGTCGTCCTTTTCGTTGAGTTCGTCGTATTCCTTTTGCGCCTGCTCGGCGTCGGTTTTCTGCTGCTGCGACTTCTGCTCCTGCGATTCGGATTTCTTGCGGTATTCTTCGGACTTGGCCTCGCGTGCCTTCCTGTTTTCGGGCGTCTCGTTGGGCCAGGGAACCGAAAGTTCCGCCGATACCCCCTCGTAAACCGCCTGACGGATGTTACGGGCCTGAAACCAGGCCCAGTTGTCGTTGCGTTCCACCTGCTTCATCTGCATCTGCTGGACGATGTTGTCGTCCTTCACATTGCACAGGCCGATGAAGCTGGCGATCAGCACGACCATGAGGCCAACGCAACTGTCGAGGCGGTCGTTGGATTTTTTTCCGGGTTCGGGGATTTCAATCTCAGGCATGATGTTTCTCCAATTGGGTGGCGGACTTGGGTTTTACAGGCGCTCCCGTCATGCGGGCCTCGCGAACAACTCATTCGCCGGTCGGCCCTTGCCATCCTCAGTCGCGTAGAAAGGTCGTTTTTCGATTTCAAAGGCGGTCTTCGGCGAGATGCCCATCGCCGTGAAGATCGTGGCGTGCAGGTCGCGGATGCTGATCGGGTTTTTCACGGTCACAAGCGGGCGCTCGGGCGCCGTTTCCCCGTACAGGAATCCGCGCTTGATGCCCCCGCCGAACATCAGCACTGAACCGGATCCCGTGAAGTGCCTGTGCAGGCCGTAGTGCTTCATCTCCCCGAGCTTTTCGGCCTTGGCCTGGTCCTGGGGGCGGGTCGCCTTGATCACCTGGTCCAGGATGGACGGGCCCGCTGAAGTCGTTGTCGCCGCCGCCGCGGCGGCCTGCTGCTGGGGATCACTACTCACTTGGATTCTCCTCCCTCGGGGGCGACGCCCATTTCCTTGGCCAAGGCTGCGGCCTTCTCGGTGCTGCCAAGGACATCGGAAAGAAGTTGCTCGAGCTTGTCATTGCCTTCCATCTTGTTGAGCAACTGGCTGAGCCGTTGCCGCATCTCGAGAAGTTCCTTGAGGGGGCCGACCTGCTCGGCGATCTTCGCCGGGCTGAAGTCGTCCATGTTCTTGAAGTTGAGTTCGACGGCCAGTTGGCTGTTTTCGTTGGTCAACTTGTTGTCGACGCGGAAGGCCAGGCGTGGCGCCGACCGGGACAAGACATCGTCGAAGTTGTCGCGGTCGATGTTGACGAACTTCCTGTCCTTGACGGCCTTGAGCGGATCCTTGGGCTGGCCGGAAAGGTCGGCCATCACGCCGACCACGAACGGCAGCTCAACCTTTTGGAGCGCGCCATTCGTCTCGACATCGTAGGTGATTTGAACCCTGGGCCGGCGAACCCGGTCCAACTTGTGCTGCAAACTGTCGCTAGGCATGGATTTCCCCGGTTTGTGGAAATGACTATCTCTAAAGGCTCAGCCTAGTTGGTTTATGGTTGAATGGAATGTCAACAGAGGGATTTTTCTTTCAATCATTTTTCACAAAAAGGACTTTCGCAAATACAAGAACTTTTGCCTTTATCCGAAAAACATCTGGGTTTTGATTGTCAGGGCAATCAAGCCCTATTTCAGCGGAGGAGGAGGGATTCGAACCCTCGGTGGGATTTCTCCCACACCGGTTTTCAAGACCGGAGCAATCGGCCACTCTGCCACCCCTCCGACACTATCACCTTATCCGCGGAAGCGACCGCGGGGAAGATTGGACCGGTTGTCGTGGCCACCCCCACTGACGCTGCCAAGACGGCTTCCTGGGAGACATGGCTAAGGTTTGAGGATGAGGATATCCGCCGAACCCAGCGGAAGCGTCAGATCGATGCCATCACCCTTCTTGCTGAAGGCCACGGGGCCACGGTTCACGCTCCGGATTTCCTTGACCGCGAATGGAACGCGGATTGTCATCGCCAACTCAGGCACCTCCGCGCCTGTCCAGTTGAGCACCGTGACCGCGGCACCCTTGTCGGAAAGCAGTAAAGGAGTCTCGACAAGACTCTTGTTCACTTGGACGGGAGGCGCCACCCCGGCGCGCCGCACCGGGGAAACAATGCATTCACGGATCGCCGGGGAGAACCCCACGGGAAGGCGGTCGGCCACACCCGTGGATGATTTCCAATACGAGATGCCGGGAAACCAGGGAAAGTGAACGGCGAATCCCTTGCCGATCGGTCGTTCGATCATGAGCGGGGAACCATCCTGCGACCTCAGGCTGACGCCTTCCGGCGAGCCTTTGAAGTGGCCCAGAGGTCCCATGATCGTGAAGTTGCCCGAAGCGTGGGCGCAGGAACCCGAAGCGGGAAGCGATTTGGCATCCGCCACGATGAGCCGTTCCCTTGTTTCCTCCCTGAATCCGAAGGCATCCGAGAGCAGGGCGCACGGTTCGCCATAGCGGTCGCCCATTCCCGCGCCCGTCACGGTCACCGCGATGCCGCCCGAGGCCGTCCATTCGGCGATGGCCTTCTGCCCCTCGGCGGGAATGTCTGGTTCGGTGATGTAGACGACCTTGTAAGGCGAAAGCCCCGCCTTGGTGAGATCGTCCTCCGAAACGAAGTCGACGGGAATGTTGGCGTGCTGGAGGGCTAGGTAGAGGTCGAACACCTCGGCCATGTAGTCGACCGTGGCCCTGTTGAGCTGGTTGTTCGTCGCGTCGCTGATCCCCTTGGCGATCACCTGGGACTTCGCGTCCCATGCCTGGGCGCTGCGCGGGGCGAGTATGGCGACGGAGGCGCCCGGTCGCCTGCCCGGCCAAATCACTTCCTCGGCGGCGCCGAGCATCGCATGGGCGCGGGCCATGGCGGGAAGGACCTCGGCTCGTTCGGAATAACAATTTCCCGGGAAATTGTATTCAGGCCCGAAGACGAAATACTTGATCGCCTTGCCGCCGCTTCCCGCGACGCAAAGGATCTTTTGAAGGATGCCATCCTTCCTGTCGCCGGCGGTGCGGGGAATGACATAGCCGCCAAACTCCACTCCGCCCCTCTCCGCGGCGGAGCGCAATTTGGAGCAGTAAAAAGACCATTGGTAAGCCTGCGCGTCGCTGAACCAGTCCTCGGTCCAGAGCATGGTGCCTCCCCGCAACTTGGCGAACTCGAACCAGTCGTGGCCGCCCATGGCGGCATCGGGGCTTTGCTTGTCGCGGTTGTTGGCGACCGGCCCGGGCACGAAAAACCGTCCGCTGAAGAAGTTCCAGTTCGTGAAGATCGGCATTCCCGGGCGGAACGCCTCCTCAAGGGCGCGGGTAGAATCGGCGAAGTACCGCGCCGACTCACGCGCGAAGAAGCGGGCCGTCCAGTAAAACAATTTTTTTCCCGCGGTGTCGGCCGACCGGCTCCGTCCGGCGGGGACGGCCTCCTGCCACGACTTCAGACCGAAATCGGATGGCGACAGGCCTGTTTCCTTGAGGTACTCGCGGAAGCGTTCCATGCCCTTGGGGCTGCCGGCAAGCTGAGTGAAGGCCTGCGGGTAGTACCAGCCCGGCTCATCGGAAAGAGCGAAGACGGCCATGTCTTCGGGAGAGTATCCCGCGTCGCGGTATGGCTTGGCCTGTTTCTGGGCCCAGGCTTTCAACGAGGCCTCGTCATTGCCCGCCGCGAAGTCGAAGGCGTACCCCGGCGGGCTGTAAACGGCCCATGAGGTTCGCCTTTGGCCGGTCTTCAGCAGGAGATCACGGATGCGCGCCGAGGGGGGCAGCATGATGGCGCTGAACCCCGCGCGGTTCAGTTGGCCGATCCCTTCATCCCATGCCGTGCGGTCGTCGTCGCCGCCGATGAACCTGTCGACGATGGGAAAGACCTTGGGAGTTTTGGCTTTCGAGAGGTCGACCGATTCGAGATGCTTCCAGTAGCGCTTGTTGTATGAGGCCATCGTCGCGGCCCGCGGCGCGGCGGTCTCGTCCTTCCAAACCATGATCCCGAGGTTGGGCCCGAACAACTCGCCGGCCAGGGGGATCGGCTCACCCCGCTCATCGAACGTGAGTTCGGCCTCGATTCGCGCCGGGTCGGCAACTCCCGTGACGGACAGCCTCACCACCAGGGGAAAACCGCGCATGTAGGAAGCCGGGTATCCCTTGAGGATCGCCGCGACCTGCGGCTTGCCGAAGACAAGCCAATCGCTCCAGGCTCCATCCCGGGTTGTCACGCGAGCCGACTCGATACCGGACCATTGGAGGCGGAATTCCTTGCCTTGGGGCGTCATGCCTCCCGAGGAGACGATCCTCGCGCGGGCCTGGAATGTCGGCACCTGGTCGGGCTTGAGCTGGGCAATCGCCGTCCCCGGGCCCATGCAAGAAGTCAAGCAGGCCACTGCCGCGGCGCACGGGAGCCATGAGCCGCCAAGGCCTTTCCCATCTCGCATGATTGGCACTCCAGGAAGATTGCAAGGCCGAAACCGGGGCCAGGCGGACCCCGGCTCATGGATCAACGGTATTCCTTGTACGGCGGATCCCAAACCCATGGAAGCACCTTTGCGCGCTTGGCGTAGGCTTCCCAGCGGCCGACAAGGGCGCGCAGCCGATCCGGTTGAGCGCCCGCCAGGTTGGTCGCTTCCACGCGGTCGGTCTTGAGGTTGTACAACTCCCATTCTCCAGCGGGACCCATGGCGACGGCCTTCCAGTCGCCCAGGGCCACGGCCCGGTTGCCCTCGTGTTCCCAAAACAGGGCCCTATCCGGCAGGCCCTTGCCCTGGAAAACCGGCAGCAGGCTGGCGCCTTCCAGCGGAGGCGCCCCGGCCGGGTACCTGGCGCCGGACACCTCCACGCAGGTGGCCATGATGTCGATGAGGTGGCCGGGAGAGCGCCGCAGTTCGCCCCCGGCCTTGATCACCCGTGGCCAGTGGGCGATGAGCGGCGTGCTGATTCCACCCTCATGAACCCAATGCTTGTATTCCCTGAAAGGCGTGTTCCCCACGGCGGCCCAACCCTTGCCGTAACCAAGGTAGGTGTCGGCGGGGCCAGGCATCACGGACGGGCCCTGCCGCACGGGAAACCCGTCCCGTGTCTGGATGGGAACCAGCGCGCCGGGAAGGGCCTCGGGCTTGCGTGGAGGAAGCGTGGGCTTGGCCGGACGGGGGCCGTCGAGCCTCAGCGGCAGTTTCCTGCGACCCTGTTCCTCGGCGCAGGCGCCGTTGTCCTGCATGTAAAGCACCAATGTGTTGTCGAGGGATCCGCTGGCTTTCAGCCTGTCGACGATTCGTCCGATTCCCATGTCCATGCGCTCGAGCATGGCGGCGTACACCTCCATGCACGCTTCCTCGCGTTCCTTGTTGGCCACGGAATCCCATGCGACGGGAAGGGGCGCGGGTTTCTGGTCGGGATCGATGATTCCCAGGGCGCGGGCCCTTTCCAGGCGGGCGCTGGAAACAGCCTCATAGCCCGACTTGTACCGGCCCTTGTGGCGGGCGATGTCCTCTGGCGGGGCGTGAAGCGGCCAGTGCGCCGCGGTGAAGGACACATACAGGAAGAACGGCTTGCCCTGGTGTTCCCGGTGGTGCGAGTCGATGCTCCGCACGGCGTGGTCAGTGATCGCGTCGGTGAGGTAGAATGTTGCCGGCTTGTAATCAGGATCCGCATAAGGGGAAATAAGCCGGTTGTCGCGGCAGAGGGTATAGGGGTCGAAGTAGCTTCCGCCTCCCGAGATGATGCCATAGAACGACTGGAAGCCGCGCTGGAGGGGCCAATTGTGCCTCGGCCCGTTCTGCGTGACGCTGTTGCAGACATGCCACTTGCCGACGGCGTAATTGCGGTAGCCGGCGGGGCCCAGCACCTCGGCGATGGTGCGGCAGTCGGGCGAAAGGTCGCCCGCGAAACCGGGATTGTTGCCCCCGTGGTCGTTTCCCGTCATGTGCCCCATTCCCGCCTGATGGGGGTAAAGGCCGGTGAGCAGGCTGGCCCGGGTGGGGCAGCAGCGCGCGGTGTTGTAAAAGCGGGTGAGGCGCAGCCCGTTTTTGGCCAGGGAGTCGAGGTGGGGGGTGGGAATCTCGCCGCCGTAGCACCCGAGGTCGCTGAAGCCGACATCGTCGGACAGGATCACCACGATGTTCGGCCTTTGGGGTGTGCCATTCGCCCATGCCGGCCGCGTGGCGGCCAGCGCCAGGGCCAACAAGCCGACGACACAACAGTGACGGGTTGTCATCCCGGTTTCCTTCCCATGTGGATGAATTCATCGCGGCTCAGGAATCCATCCTTGTCGGAGTCGAATTGATTGAACATCGCCGGCGCCTTGTCAGGGTCGGGTTGGTTCGCTAGGAACTCGGCCCGAGTCAACTTGCCGTCGTTGTTGGCGTCCTTGCGCTTGAAAAGCTCGGCGCGGTCGATCGGCTTGCCCGCCGCGGACTGGACCTGCGCCCTGGGTTCGGGGTGGGAGGCTAGCATGGCCTTCAGGCGGTTGAGGGCCGCCTTGTCCTGGCCGGCGATGTTGCGTGTTTCCAAGGGATCATTCGCGTAGTCGTAAAGCTCGTGAGTGGCTTCGCCCGATGGCGCGCCGATCGGCTTCCATTCCACAAGCCTGTGCGTGTCGGTGCGGATGGCGCGTCCCAGGCGTTGGCCCCTCGGGTAGACATGGATGACGCTTTCGCGGGCCTTGGCCGCGGGGTCGGCGAGAACCTTCGCGAAGCTTGATCCATCGAGGCCCGGGGGCACCCCGATGCCCGCCAGTCCGCACAGCGTGGGGTAGATGTCCACGGTTTCCACAAGAGCCCTTGTGGCGGCGGGTTTCGTGATTCCGGGCGCCGCCACGATCAGCGGGATTCTCGTGGCCTGTTCATAGTTGGTGTGCTTGCACCACATTCCGTGGTCGCCCAGGTGCCAGCCATGGTCGCCCCAAAGGACGACGATGGTCTTCTCCTCAAGGCCCGTTTCCCTCAGTGTCGCCAACACCTTGCCAAGCTGGGCATCCATGTAGCTTGCCGCGGCATAGTAACCGTGGACCAGTTTCCTCTGGACGGGTTCGGCAATCGCGTCCTTGGCAGGCATGTCCTTGTAGTTGCGCAGTTCGCCCCCGAATTGCGGCGCCCATGAGGGCGCCCCTTCCGGTGGCACCCGCACCGCCGCAAGTTGGAACTTGGCCGGATCGTGCATGTTCCAATATTTCCCTGGGGCGCAGAACGGCAGGTGGGGCTTCAGGAAACCCACGGCCATGAGGAAAGGCTGGTCCGGCCTGGCCGCGGCGGCCTTCAGGCGCGCGACGGCTTCCCGGGCGATGACGCCGTCGCCATAGGCGTCGTCGGGGACATCGGCGTTTTCCCACGCCGGGCCCTTGGGTTTGTCCCCGGGATCCATGTTTTCGAAGAGGGCCCCTTCGCGGGTCTGCGACAACCGGTTTTCCGGCAGGGCGTAGCCGACTGTCTTGGCTTGGAAATGGGGAACCGACCAGGAGGCGGCATCCTCATGGTTGCCATGGCCGACATGAAACACTTTTCCCATGGCTTCGGTACGATAACCCGCCGCCTTGAACCGCTGGGGCAGGGTGACGGCGTCGGGCGCCGCCTTGCGGAAATTCGTCGCGAGGTCGTAGATGCCCAGTGTTTGGGGCCTTTTGCCAACCAGAAGGGCATTGCGCGAGGGCGAGCAGACGGCTTGGTTGCAGTAGGCCGCCTCGAAGCGCACCCCGCGGGCGGCCAGGGCGTCGATGTTGGGCGTGATGGCAAGCTTATCGCCATGGCAACCCAGCGCCGGCTTGAGATCGTCAACGCACACTAGAAGAACATTGGGGCGGTTGGCCGAGGCCGCGAGGCAAGCCATACTCAAGACCCACGCGAATGGATTCATGCCACCGGCCCCCAGGCTTTCCCGCTTCCAAAGGCCATCATCGGCATGGGGCAGGTTTTTTCAATGCGAGACTCAACCCGCCTCGCCGCCATCGCTTATCTTCCGCCTCAGGGTGCTGCGGTTGATTCCAAGCCACTGCGCCGCCTTGAGCCTGTTGCCTCCCGTGCGCCTGAGCACATCGTCAATGATTGCCGGTTCGGCGATTCCCGTGAAGCGTTCCCACAAGTCGCGCGGGTCGTCTTCCCGGCCGATGGCGTCGTCCAACCAGCGCCCGATGGCTTCCCTCAGTTCGTCGGGGGGCGGGGTTTCGCGCCGTGATGGCGGTGGAAGGTGAGCGGGCAGGATCGGCCCACCCCTCGCCAGGATGGCGGCGTGCTCGAGGGCGTTGCGCAGTTCGCGGATGTTGCCAGCCCATGCCCGCGCCTCGAGCGCTGCCAGGGTCTCCGCGGCCATGGGAAGGCAGCGGGGGTCGAGCCGGCTGACTATGTCCGTCGCCAGGGCGCAGATGTCCTCCTTCCTTTCCCTCAAGGGTGGAAGATGAATGCCGAAGACATTGAGGCGGAAGAAGAGGTCTTCGCGGAAGCGTCCCTCGGCGCACAACCGTTCCAGGTTCTGGTGAGTCGCCGCCACCACCCGCGCTTCAAGCCGCTGCTCGCGGGCCGATCCCACCGGGTTCCATGTCCCCTGTTCGAGAACCCGAAGCAACTTCACTTGGGCCGATGGGGGGATTTCGGCGACCTCGTCGAGGAAGATGGTTCCCTTGCCCGCGAGGGACAGCAGGCCGGGCGACGACTGGGTGGCACTGGTGAAGGCGCCCCTTTCGTGGCCGAACAACTCGCTTTCCAGAACGCCCGGATTGAGAGCGGCGACATGAACCGGCACAAATGGTTCGGCGGCGCGCGGGCCATGGCGGTGGATGGCGCGCGCCACCAGTTCCTTGCCCGTGCCACTTTCGCCCGTCACCAGCACTGTCGCCGCTGATGCCGTGGCCAGGGCGACGCGCTTGAATACCTCCTGCATGCCGGCGGATGAACCGGTCAAGTCGGGGGCGTCGGACACCGCGGCGGACTGCCGGCGCGGTTCGGAACAGGGCTGGCGCGCGAGGGCCCGTTCGGCGCATGCCAAAGCCACATCGAGGTCGAACGGCTTGCTGAGATAATCGAACGAGCCTTCCTCCACGGCCCTCACCGCGGTTTGGAGCGTGCCATGGCCCGTCATCACCACCACCGGCGCCCCGCCGGTGAGCGAGCGGAGGGCCTGCAGCACGGCGAGGCCGTCCTGCCCGGGAAGCCTGATGTCCAGGAACACCAGGTTGAAGGAGATCCGGCGGGCCCGTTCGAGCGCCTCCTCGGCCGAGGCGACGGAAACCGTTTCGCGGCCGGGGCCGGCGAGCGCGCGGGAAAGAGCCCAGGCGATGGCCTCGTCGTCATCGACAATCAGGATGCGGCTCATGGCGATGGCGCTTTGGTTGTCAGCGTGAACACGGTTTCGTCACCTTCACGAGTCCAGCTTACATCCCCGCCATGATCCCTGGCCACCCGTCGGGCGACGGCGAGTCCCAGGCCAATCCCTTCCCGCTTGGTGCTTGCGAACGGCTGGAAAAGTCTCCCCGCCAGCCTCGGCGACGGCCCCTGGCCGTTGTCGGCGACCCTGAAGGAGGCGGATCCCGACTCCCCCGGGGCGAGGCGAACACGCACGAGGCCCCTGGGGCCCGCCGCTTCGACAGCGTTCATCACGATGTTGAGCAACGCCATGCGCAGCGCCTCGGCATCGGCGACGATCGGCGCGGACGGTTTTTCCGGAGCTTGCCAGTCGAGCGTGATCATCGCGTGCCGGCACTTGGGGCCCGCCAGGTTCACCACATCGTCAACCAACCCCACGGGGTCGACCAGTTTCCTGTCCGGGCGGGGAGGGCGGGCCAAGTCCATCATCTGGCGCGATTGCAGTTCGATCAGGTCGAGTTGGCGCAAGGCCACCACAAGGTCCTCGGGTATCGGTTCCCCGGCCGACTTGGCGTGAAGCTGGATCGCCAATCGCGCGCCCGTCGCCGCGTTGCGGACCTGGTGCGCCACTCCCGCGCCCAACTGGCCCACGAGGCTGGCGCGTTCGGAGGCACGCAGTTCGTCCTCATGCGCCCTCAGGCGAAAGGCCATGGCGTTGATGGCCCGGCCGAGATCCTCCAGTTCCTTCGTGCCCGAGGGGATGTCGATGGGCGCGAAGTCGCCTTGGGCGATCCGTTCCGTCTGCCGTTTCAGCCGGGCGAGCCTTCCGCCCATGCGCGAGGCCAGCCAGAGAGCCATCGCCAGGCACGGCAGGCCGGCGGCCGTACCCGCGACGACGGTGCCCAGCAGCGCTTCCCTCGCGGCGCTGTCGATCGGATCACGGTCCACCAGCGCCGCCAGGAAATGACGGTTCTCCCTGTCCAGCGGCACCAGGCTGGCCAGCCAGCGCCGGTTGGGCCAATCAAGGTTCGCGGGGGCACGCGTGTCAGGCAGCGGCCCTGCCAATGGCAGTGTTGACAGGGGCAAACCCGCCTCGTCCGCCATCGGCAAACCGTCCGGCCCGCAAACGACAAGCTCGGCGCCCGACATGTCGCGCATGATTTCCAAGACAAGGGGCGTACGCGGGATGGTGACTCCGGCGCATGCCGCGGCCAATCGCTTGAGCCTGAGTAGCGCCTCGGCCCTGGCTTGCTGGTAATGGCTGGCGCCCAGCCTGGCCAATAGCGCCAGAAATCCGGCAAGGAGCAGGATCACCGGCGTCAAAACCTGGAAAGCCAATCCGCGTGACATGGTGATAATATTACCGGCAATTCTGGTTTTCAGCGGCGCTGGCGCCAAATGCGCCAGAACTGGCGCGGATTCGACCACGATGGCGCCGTGTCTGTGGAAATAACCGAGAGGCTGACTATTGGCGGGATGGCACGGCGAATGCACAGATTTTTTGTGCATGCCATTCCGAGGTCTTGAAGCATGAGAAGAATTCAACCCCGCCGCGCCGCTTTCACCCTCATCGAACTGCTTGTGGTGATCGCCATCATTGCCGTGCTGATCGGCCTGCTGGTTCCGGCCGTGCAGAAGGTGCGCGAGGCCGCCAACCGCATGAGTTGCACGAACAACCTCAAGCAGTTGTCATTGTCGCTGCTCAATTACGAAAGCTCCCGCGGCGAGTTCCCGATATCGAAGCGGGCATTCAAGAGCGCCGCCTTTCACGAGGCGGCCGAGCGAAGCTGGATACCCGATGTGCTTCCTTTCGTGGAACAGGGCGCGCTCTTGGCCAAGTTCGACCTCACCGAAAACTGGTGGATCGGCCAGAACGGCACGCTGGCGCAAACCAAAATCAAGTTTCTCCAATGTCCGACAACGCCAAATCCTGATCGTATTCAAGATAAATTTGAAACGGTGCCTCCCAACAAGGTCGGCGCCGTCACCGACTACTTCGCGCCTGAGGGAATCGCCACGACATTCAACACCGTGGCGGGCCTCACGGGTACCGCCGCGCTCACGGGAGATCGTTCGGGCGTGATGCTTGGATGGAACCTCGCGACCGATCCCAAGCCCTCCAACCGGCTGTCGAACATCCTCGACGGCACCTCGAACACGATTATCGTGGGAGAAAACGCCGGCAGGGAGGATGTTTACCGCAACAGCCAAATGCTGGCCCGGGCCTCGGCCAACAAAACGGTGGCCAACTGCGCGCGGGCGCGCGGCGGCGCCTGGGCCACCAATGACAATCCATATGAGATCGGGCAAGCCATCAACTGGTGCGGCGCGATGTCAGCCACCGCCGTCTCCGGGAATCCGCCCACCCCGGTCAGGATCAATGGATCCAACGAGTGGGGCTACCTTTTCTCGTCCCTGCATTCGGGCATGGCCAACGCGGCGATGGCTGACGGTTCGGTTCGCTCCCTTGCCGAGGGAATGTCGGTCGCCGTGATCGGCGCCCTGGCCACCCGGGCCGGTGGCGAGATCATCCCCTGATCGGGTTCATGGCCCGATGGTTTCTGGACTGAATCCTCTGCGCATCGTGTTTTCCGTCACGGTCTTGGCGGTCATGAACTGCTGCAGGTAGTCAGGTCCTCCAGCCTTGGCGCCGATTCCTGAAAAGCCGTAGCCGCCGAACGGCTGCCTGTCGACCACCGCTCCTGTCACCTTGCGGTTCACATACAGGTTGCCGGCGCGCGCCTCGCGGGTGAACCGCTCGATCCGGGCCGGACTCCTGGAGTGCAGTCCCGCCGTCAGCGCGAACGGCGTGTCGTTGGCCAAAGTCAGCGCCTCGTCAAAGTCGTGGTAAGGAAGCACAACCAGAACCGGCCCGAAAATCTCGTCCCGGACAAGCGGGTCGGCCGGTGTCAGGCCGGTGAAGATGGCCGGCGCCACGAAACTACCCTCGTCGGTCAATCGGCCCGCCGACATGCCAAGAATCTCGTTGCCCCGTTTCCTGCCCCCTTCAATGACCGATTCAATCCTTTCACGGGCCTCATCGTCGATCACGGGGCCCAGCGCCCTGGAAGGGTCCTCAGCCGGGCCCATGGTGAGCATCCGGGCGGCATCAGCCAACCGCGCCGTGATGGCGTCGTGCTGCGAGGCCGGCACAAGCAGGCGGGAGCAAGCCGAGCATTTCTGCCCCTGGTATCCAAACGCTCCTGCCAAAACCGAGCGGAGGGCCTCGTCCAGGTCGGCATCGTCATCGATGATGACGGCATTCTTGCCGCCCATTTCGGCCAACACCCGCTTGAAGTGCGTTTGACCGGGGGCCAGGCGCGACGCCCGTTCGTTGATGAGGGCTCCCACCTTGAGCGAACCTGTGAAGGCGATCACCGATGTCAACGGATGGTTGACGAGCGCGTCGCCAACCGTTTCGCCCGGTCCCTGAGCCAGGGCGAGCGCCTCCGGTGGCACTCCCGCCTCGAGGAAAATGCCATGCAGCAGGGCGCCCACCACCGCGGATGGCTCGGCGGGCTTCAGCACCGTGGCGCAACCGGCCGCCAACGCCGCCGCCGTCATGCCGCACGGGATTGCCAGCGGGAAGTTCCATGGGGCGATCACCGCCGCGACACCACGGCCATGGCGCATGGTGATGTTCGATTCTCCTGAAACGGCGCGATCATGGGGCTTGGCCAGCCACTCCGCCATGTCGGCGTAGTAGTGGCAGAAGTCGATCGCCTCGGCGACATCGGCATCGGCCTCGCGCCAACCCTTGCCCACCTCCAGCACCATCCAAGCGGCCAGTTCCAGGCGGCGCCTGTCCATGATTTCCGCCGCCTTGCGGAGCCAATCCGCCCGCGTTGCCGCGGGTAACGCTCCGTAATGACTCTGGAAACGCGATAGCGCCTCGACCGCGTCGTTGGCGTCGCGGGCCGCCGCCGCGCCGGCCGTGCCCACCAACTCCCGCCTTCTTGACGGATTAAACGATTCAACCACTCCTTCGGTGAGGCGAACCCGCCCCGCGATGAATGCCGGATACTTTCCGCCCATCCTCGAGCGAACCGTGGAAAGGGCCGCGGCGAAATCGTCGCGAATCCCCTTGCGGGTGAAGTCCGACAGCGGTGTGGCGCGAATCATTGGCGGCCCTCCATCGGCTGCGCAAGGCGTGGAGGGGTGCTGCCTTTGGGGATTCATGGCGGCTTTCTCCCGGGGATCGGCCAGAAGCCAGCGCCGTTCGCGGTGCTCGGCAAGGCTTTGGCGCAGGAAAGAATCGTTGGCCGTGTTTTCAAGCAGCCTCCGGACAAGGTACGCCATGCCCGGCAGCAGCTCGCCATAAGGCGAATACACCCTCACCCTTCGGCCCAGGGACTTCAGCGCCCTTTGCACAGGTTCGCCCATGCCGAACAGCGACTGGAACTCGACCACTTCCGGGCTCAGGCCCGCTTGTTCGGAAAGCGCCAGCACCCGCGCCAGCGACCGGGCGTTGTGGCTGCCGAAGGCGGGCCTCAGCCAATGGCGGTTGGTGATCAGGAAATCGGCTAATTCCTCGTATTGGCAGTCGCTTTCGGCCTTGCGGCTCCAAACGGGAACCGGCCAACCCATCTGCCCGGCCATGATGGTCTCGTGATCCCAGTAGGCGCCCTTCACCAGCCTCACCGTCACCGGGCGGCGGATGGCTTGCGCCCACTCGAGAAGGCTTTGGAGGTCGGCAGGCGTCTCCCGCAGGTACGCCTGGATGGCGATCCCCATGCCGGGGCCTTCCCTGAATTCGGGTTCGCCAGCGAGGCGGCGGAACAGTTCCAGGATGAGGTCCTTGGAAGCGTGCTGCTCCATGTCGAAGTGGACGAAGGCTCCCCGGTCGCGGGCCAGCCTCAGGATTTCGCGGAGTCCTGGCGTCACCGAGGCCATGGTGCCTTCCGGGTCCGCCGGGTCGAACATGGCCGTCAGGGCCGATACCTTCACCGAGACATTGGCGCGCGGCAAGGGCGCCATGCCATCGGAATCAAGCACGCCATGGGCGGGCATGCCGGCGAGGGCTTCGGAGGCTTCGCCGATGAGCGCGAGATATTCCTCGAGCGAGCCGCGCGCCTCCGCCTCGGTGAGCGTGGCCTCGCCGAGCACATCGAGCGTGCTGGCGAATCCGTCGGCGCGCAGGCGCATGACGGCCGAAATGGTTTCCCGCCTGTCGGCGCCCACGATGAAGCGCCTCGCCATGCGCCGGGCCGACCAGCGCGTCACCAGGGAAACGGCCGCCCCCGCGGGGCCCCACGCGGGCAGCCTTCGCGCCAGCCAAGCCAGCCAACTCCAACCCTTGGCCTCGCCAAGGTATTCGGCGAGGTGCCGGCGGATGGCGGCGGCGCCATGCAGGGATGGCAGCGCGTCCACGAACCGGAACAGTTGTACCTTCAAGGCCGGATCCGCCATCGACAGGGCCATGGCCCTGTCTTCCCACCAGGCGGGGCCCAGGGGGATCTTCCATGGGGTGCCCATGGCGTCGAACAGCGTGTTGCCCCAGAACTGGGTGCGTTCCTCAAGATGGGAGGCCATCGTGATGATCCTCCGAGCGGCGAAATGGGCTCAATGATTCTACGGACGACAAGGTCGCCGGGTTTGCCCTACGCCATGCGGAAACCAACCCGCCCGGCGCCCGGCATTGTCGCCGCCCGCAGGGCCATGGCGTGGTCGGCCAGGTCGTGCCAGCCATCCACCATGCCGGCAAACGGAAAACGGTTTCCGCAAGCCTCGAGAAAGCGCACCGCCTCAAGGAGGTGGCGGGGCGCGTAGTTGTGAATTCCCCTGATGCCGATCAGCCTCCGCACCACGCGTTCGAGGCTGATACGCGTGTCTGGCGCCGGGAACACCGAACCCACCAGCACGGCCCGCCCCCCCAGGGCCAGGCGGTCAAACGCCCATTCCCAAGCGGCATTGGATCCGGAAAGCTCCAAAAATATGTCGAATTCGCCAGCAAAGCCCGGCTCGGGAATCATCGCCTGGCTGGCTCCGAATTCCAGGGCCCTTTGTCTCCTGTGCCCGTCGATTTCCACGCAGGTGACGCTCCCGGCGCCCCGGGTTGCGGCCATGGCGCAAGCCGTCAGGCCCAGCAGGCCGGCACCGGCCACCAGAATCCTCTTGCCTTTGGGCGGTCCCGCCGCCTCCATCGCCGCGCACACCGTGGCGGTGGCGCACGACACCGGGCATGCCAATTCATCGGGCATCGATTCCGGCAAGCGCACCATGGCGGTGCCCGGCGCCAGCAGGCACCATTCGGCGAACCCCCCGGCCCAACGCGCGCCTTCCCGGTCGAGTTCGTGCCCGTATTTGAAGCCCGCGGCGCATTTTTGCGGCATGTCGGATACGCAAGGGGCGCAGTGGCCGCAGTTGCCGACGATGGCCCAGGTGACCCGGTCTCCGGGCTTGAGGATGTTCCCCTCTAGGTCTTTCCGATCGGCCCCGGCGCCGAATTCAGCGATCACCCCGATGATCTCATGTCCCAGGATGGTCGGCACGGCCACCTGCCTGCGGCCCTTGATGGTGTGCAGGTCGCTGCCGCAGATCGTGGATGCCGTCACGCATGCCAAGACCTCGCCGGGCCCGGGGACGGGAATTTCCCGGTTTTCCAGCCTCAGGGTTCCGGGCACTCCGTCAAACAAAAGGGCGCGGCCAGTGGCCTGTTTCATGCCGCCGACTCCCCGGCCCTGGTGCTGCGCGCGAACGCAACGGTGGCCACCGCCAAAAGCGCCAGGCCGCCCGTTCCCGCCACCATGGCCGCGTTCTCGAACAGGGTGAGAAGGTCGCCCTGCCGGGAGAGGAATCCCTTGGCCAAAAGCACGGCGACATAACCAAGGTAACCGAACGAATCCGCCAGGTAGAGCAGGTAGCTCGATGTGCCCTTGTCGCGCGTGGTGGCAAGAAGCCGTTCAAAAACCGTCGTGTGGATAGCCACATAGGGCAGGTAAAGGCCGAGGCCGATCATCACCATGTAGCCGAATGGATCGACCACGCCTCCCCGCCTGCAAGCCACCACCGCGAGCATCCAGCAAAGTCCTGCCGCGCAAATGCCCAGCGAGGCGTAAAACGCCGCCCGGTTGCTGCGCATCATCACCAGGCTGCCATTCACCATGAGCACGATCACGCCCACCCATAGCTCGGTGGTGGTGAAGACGGAGGGTTCCGCGTCTTCACCCAGGCCTTTCCAGATTTCCGGCTGGAAGTCGGCGCGCAGGCTCCTGAGCACCGTCACCAGCAGGTACAGGATGATGATGCCCACCAGGCCTGTGGAGTGCTTGCTGAACAGCGCCCAGCGTTCGCCCGCCGTCATTTCCGACCGTTCCGAACGCGCGGCCAAATCGCCGTGGTCGGGACGGGCCACACCCGAAAGCATCCAGGTTAATAATCCCAGCAGTGGCAGGAACATGCCGCCGGCCGCCGCGGGCATCCAGAATTGGTTAACCCCCTGGCCCAGCAACCATTTCCCCACCGACTTGGCGACCCCGTCAGCCAAAATAAAGCTTGCGCATAGTCCAGAGGCAAGCGCCTCGGTGAGCCTGCGGCCTTCAAGGAAGCCCAGGACCAGGCCGAATACCATGCCGAGCGGCAAACCGTTCATGAACAGGCACGCGGCGTTCCACGGCGCTGGAACGATGGCGAACAGCACCAGGGCCAGTTCCGCCATGCCGATGAGCCCGATGATGCCCAGCGCCCGGTACCTCGGAGGCAACTCCGAAACCACCTTGATGCCGATGAACTTGGAAACGGTATAACCCGCCACCTGCGAGGCCACCAGGAGGAACTTGAGGCCGATGCCCCAACCGGTTTCCACATCAAACGCCGCTGCCGTGAACGGTTTGCGGAACATGTACATGCAGAAATAGGTGCCGAATGCTGCCAAAAGCGCCCAAATCGCCACGATGATGCCGTTTTGAGAAGCCGGCCGCTCGTCGGTCATGCCGTGGCTCCATGGACGGCGGCCCTCCGCCTTCCTTAGATGGGTTTAGGAATCGGAGGCGGTTCCGGCGGTGAAGGAATGATGAACTTCCGGAGCAATCCAATGACCAAAGCCGCGGATGAGGTTGTCGACCTGCTCGAACAGCGTGGCGGATCGCAATACGGCAGCGAGGCGGTCACCCAGCGCGAACATGCCCTGCAGTGCGCCCTTCTGGCCCGGCAACGGAACCTTGGCGCGCACCTCGTTTCCGCGTGCCTGCTTCACGACATCGGCCATTTGCTTCATGATCTGCCCGACGACGCTCCGGAACGGGGCATCGACGATGTCCATGAGGACCGTGGCGCCGCCTGGCTCAAGTCGCGTTTCAAGCCCGAGGTGGTGGAACCGGTCAGGCTGCATGTGGCGGCCAAGAGATATCTCTGCGCGGTCGACCCCGCCTACTTGGGCATTCTCAGCCCGCCGTCGGTGAAAAGCCTCGAGCTTCAGGGCGGACCCATGTCTCCCTCCGAGGTTCGGGAGTTCCAGTCCAATCCGCACCATCGGGCCGCGGTGGAACTCAGGCGCCTCGACGACGAGGCGAAGGTGCCGGGGTTGCCCACACCATCGGCGCCCGATTTTCTGCCGGAATTGCGGGCCGCGATGCGATGACCGGCGCGTTTTAGCGGCCCTTGCAAAGCCATGAGCCTTTGCCGCTAGGGCGCAATCCGGGGGTCAATCGGGATTGACCGTTTCCCCGCTGGCGCGGGTGCACAGCGCCCAAAGGGTTGCCACCGGCAGGCTGTCCCTGAGGAACCTGACCGATCCATCGGCCAGCGCGACATTGGCGCCGCCAGAGTGGCCGCTGCTCATGCTCGACAGCTTCATTCGGATCCAGTTGTTGTTGGAGGAGTTGGGGCTTCCAACCGCCGATGCCGGCACGCTCCAGTTGATCGGCTGGCAGCCGCCCACCAGGAAGTCACCCAGCGCGTTCTCCTGGTTCACCCAGCCCCATCCACTCCATCCGAGAATCGGAAATGAAGTATAAATCTTGTCAAATATGGGGTCCTTGTGCTGGCGTTCGCCGAACATCAGCGTGTTGGTCGTGCCATCAATCACATCGGAGATCCGTACTCGGCTGTTGGTGTAGAACATGCCGTCGAGCGTGGCGTGGATGGTGGTGGAACCGGACACATTCAGGGCCGCCGGGGCGATCGGCTGGGGTGAAGTTCCGTTGGTATTGGGCGCCTGCGGCAGCGCCGTCGTGCGCGCCGAGAAAGAGATGCGCCCGCCGACGCCGCCATAGCTGTTCAAGCCGTAGGTGGCGCCGCTGACAACGGCGGTGGGTTGGGAAGCCACGACGCTGGTCGGGCAGAGGAAAATTTTGACAACCTGCCCGGCGGGTCCGTTCGGATTCGCCGCGTTCATCAGGTTGTTATTTCCGACAAAGTCCCACTTCTTCACCAAGCCTTCCTGCTCGATGAACGGCAGCAGTTCCACCATCACATTGGTGCAACGGGTCTCGTTGAGGCGCGGGCCCATGATGATCCCGGCACCAGGCAGGGTGTAAACAGAATTGGGCGCGATCCACCCGGGAGGGAAATACTGGTTTTGCCCCTCATAATTCATGGCGGCCAAAGCGAGTTGCTTGAGGTTGTTGGAGCAACTCATGCGGTTGGCCGCTTCGCGAACCTTCTGCACCGCCGGCACCAGAAGGCCGATCAGCACAGCGATGATGGCGATGACCACGAGCAGTTCAATAAGTGTAAAACCATGGCGGATTGGTCTGGCGCGCATGATATGCCCTTTCGGCGAATGGATTGGGAGCGGCAATATATTGTTGTGGGAAAATGAGTTGTTTTTCCAATCGGTTTCGAACCAAAAACAGTGAATTCATCAAATCTTCCTGAAATTTCGCGGTTAGAAGTCATCCGAATTCCCCAAAAAACAGCCCGATTCTAACAGGTTGTTGATGGTTGACGATGGGTTGGCATGTCATCGGCAGTAGTGCTCATGCGCCTGTATAGCTAAATATTGTTATTGATATTTTAAGATTTTCAGGATAGCTGGTTTTGTATCCGCATGCGATTCGCACCGATTTTCCTCGCTCGTTTGTCCTGTCGGCAAGCCGGCTTTCGCTGGTGCAAGTGGCCCGTCCATTTCAGATACCCGCCAAGGAGTTGAACCATGCCCTTCACATCCAATTCATGGAACGCGAATCGTTCGCCGCGCGGCAAGGCCCGCCTCCCCAGGCTTGAGGCCCTCGAGGCGCGTGAGGTGCCCAGTGCCTCGGCGCTGGCGACCGACCCCGCCGGTTCCGGCGCTCCCGCCGCCCGGCGGATGGCGGTCGGCATGAACATCGAGAACATCGTCGACTGGTCCCCCGCGTGGACCTTCACCGATGTCTTCCAGGCCTCCAGGGGCTGGATCACCCACGCCGTCAACACCGCCACGGGCCAGACGACCTGGGATGTCGGCGCCACGAACCCCGTGCGCGTCGACGCCAACGGCAATGTCACCCGGCTTGAGACCTTCACGAACGCGGCCGGCCAAACGATGCGCCAGATGGCCGGCACGCTCATGTTCAGGGAGATAGGCGGCGCCTATCCGGCCGGAACCTACCGCGCCGAATGGACCGGCACGGGCCGCGTCAGCTTCGGCATGGACGCCCGCGCCGTTTCCAGCGGCCGAACCGCTGCCGGTGTCAACTTCGCCGACCTTGCCGTCACGCCGGGCAATGGCGGCATCTACCTCCGCATTGAGGAAACCAGCCCCTCCGATCCCGTCCGTGACTTCCATGTCTGGATGCCCGACTGGCAGGGGCAGTCGTTCGCCGGGCAGCGCTGGCAGCCTGGCGCGAGTTTCTCCCCCTTCCATCCGCTGTTCCGCGAGAGGCTTGAACCGTTCGGCGTGGTCCGTTTCATGCAGGCGCAGGAGACCAACACCTCCGATATCCGGACCTGGGCCGACCGCCGCGACGCCAGCGACATCCGCCAAAGCTCGGGCATCGGCGGCTCATGGAGCGAGCCGTTGGCCAACGGCATGTCGCTGGAGCACATGGTACGGCTTGCCAACGACCTCGACGCCGACCCGTGGTTCAACATGCCCCACATGGCCGACGACACCTTCGTGCGGAACTTCGCAACCTATGTCCGCGACAACCTCGAACCGGGCCGCAAGGCCTATGTCGAGTGGTCGAACGAGATCTGGAACTTCGCCTACGGCTTCGAGGCGAGCCAATGGGTGGCCGCGCAGACGCGCCTGCCGGAAAACTCCGGACTGACGCACTGGCAAATCACCGGCCGCGAGGCCAAGCGCGACATGGACATCTGGAGCGATGTGTTCACAGGCCAGGCCGGCCGTATCGTCCGCGTCGCGGCGGGCCAGTCGGTCAACGACTGGGTCACGGCCCGCATCGCCGACGCCATGCAGGGCTCGTTCGACGCCATCGCGATCGCTCCCTATTTCAGCCCTTCCGGCGCGCAGCGGGCTTCCTACACCTCCGCCACGACGGTCGACCAGGTGCTGGCGGACACGGCCGCTTCGGTCGGTGGCGCCGTGCGAACGGTTGAGAACCACCAGAGGCTCGCCGACGCCTGGGCCGCGCGTTTGGGCCGCGACATCCAGGTGCTGGCCTACGAGGGCGGACACCACCTCGACGGCGGAAACTCCCCCTACCAGAACGCCTTTTACCAGGCGGCCAACGACCAGCGGATGGGGGAAATCTACCGCGACTACCTGAGGCGCCTCGATGCCGCCGGCCTCGACCTCTATGTCGACTACACCTTCACGGGAAGGGAAGGCGCGACGGCCTGGGGCGACATGGCCAAGCTGCACCGCATGGACCAGCCCCTGACGACTGCCTATCAGTACAGCGCCGTCGTCGCGGCTGCCGATGGATCATTGTGGACCAACATCCCGGCGCCAACTCCGACGCCCGCTCCCGCGCCTGCGCCCGTGCCCACTCCGTCGACCGTCACCATCTCCACGCCCGACGCCGCGGCGGCCGAGGCCGGCGCCGACCGGGGCGTGTTCCGCGTCACGCGCGAGGGCGGTTCGATGGCCGTCCCCCTGGTTGTCGCGTACACCGTCAGCGGGTCCGCCACCGCCGGGCAGGATTACACGGCCCTGTCCGGAACAGTCACCATTCCCGCAGGCCAGGCCAGCGCCTACATCGAGATCCTGCCGATCGACGACATCCTGGTGGAACCATCCGAAAGCGTGGTCGTGACAGTGGCCGCGGGCACGGGCTACACCATCGGCGCCATAGCCCGAGGGGAGGTTGTCATCGCCAGCGACGACCTGCCGGCCCTGCCTTCGGTCTCGATGGCCGCCGCCTCGGTTGCCGAGGGCAACACGGGTGCCGTCAGGATGTTCTTCACGCTCACCCTTTCGGCTCGCTCCACGGTTCCGGTGAAGGTTCGCTGGGCGACGGAGAACGGCACGGCCACGGCCGGTGTCGATTATGTCGCCAGTTCGGGCGAGGTGACCTTCGCGGCGGGGGAAACCTCGAAGACCATCCCCGTCTATGTCCTGGGCGACAGCGTCTTCGAGCCCAATGAAACCTTGCTTGTACGCCTCTCCAACCCACGCGGCGGTGTCATCGGCACCGCCACGGCCACCGGCACGATCATCAACGATGACGCCGCGCCTACGCCGCCGCCCGCCGCCAACACGCCGACCATCATCCGCAATATCCCCTACGCCGAGGTGGGCGGCACACGGCTCATGCTCGATGCTTACCGCCCCGCGGGCGCCGGGCCGTTCCCCGCCGTGGTGCTGGTTCATGGCGGCGGGTTCACCAGCGGTTCCCGCGGCGGCATGACTGGCGAAATGGCCCGCGCGCTTTCCGAGGCGGGCTACGCGGTGTTCGACATCAGCTACCGCCTGCAGCGCGACCTCGGCCCCGGCGCCACGCTCGAGCAGGCGATGGCCGCCGCCCGTCAAGACCTTGGCAGGGCGCTCGACCATGTCGTCGCCCGGGCCGCCAGTTACGGCGTCAACCCGGCGCGCATCGCCGTGGGAGGTACCTCCGCCGGAGCCATCACCTCGCTGCTGGCCACCTATGGCCCCGAGAGGTCGGCGGTGAGGCCCAGGGCTGTCATCAACCTTTGGGGCGGCATGTTCGGGCAGGAAAGCGCCGTCAGGCAGGGCGACCCGCCAGTGCTCATCGTTCACGGCACCGCCGACAGGACGGTTCCCTACTCCCAGGCCGAGGCGCTGGCCTCCTCCGCCCGTCGCGCGGGCGTCGACACCACGCTGGTCACGGTGCAGGGCGCTGGGCACACGCCGGGGCTCGGCACGGTGGTCGCCGGCCGCACCATCATGCAAACAGTCCGGGATTTCCTCGATCGAGTGCTCAGGTGATCGGCCGCCGCGCGACGGGGCGCCCTTGATTGCACCGCCCCGTCAGCCCAGCGCGCGGGTCACCAGCCGGTAGACCGCGTCGGGCTCGCGCTCATGCTGCTCGGGGCGCAGGTACACATTCAGCGCGTCGACTCGGCGCAGCCGGGGATCCCGGCGGGCCAATTCGTCGAGCCGGCGCGGGTCGCGCCCCGCGAACACGATGTCGAGCTTGTTGAACGCCTCCTGCGAGCGGTCGTAATGAACCGAGGCCACCTTCAAGGCGTCGGCGCGGATCCGCACCTCCGCCAGGCGCACCAGCCACTCCACCGGCGCGGGAATCTGCCCGAACCGGTCGCGTAGCTCGCGGCGGAAATCCTCGAGCGTGGACAATTCGCGCACCCGCGCCAGCCGGCGGTACACCTCGATCCGCTGCCTTTGCCCCGGCACATAGTCGGCCGGCAGGTAGGCCGGCCAGCCGAGGTCCACATTCACCTCCACCGGTTCCTGCAAGGGCTGGTTCCGCATCTGCCTGACGGCGTTGTCGAGAAGCTGGCAGTACATCTCGTAGCCCACCGTGGCGATGTGCCCCGACTGCTGCGTGCCCAATATATTTCCCGCTCCCCGGATCTCAAGGTCGCGCAGTGCGATCTTGAAGCCCGAGCCCAGCGCGGTGAACTCCTCGATGGCCTTGAGCCGTTTCGAGGCGTCGGCCTCAAGGATCTTCGAGGGGTTCACCAGCAGGTAGGCGAAGGCGCGCTCGCGCGACCGGCCGACGCGCCCGCGCAACTGGTGCAGTTCCGCCAGGCCATAGGTGTCGGCGTCGTCGATGAAGATGGTGTTGGCGCTGGGGATGTCGAGTCCGCTCTCGATGATGGTGGTTGAGAGCAGGATATCGGCCTCGCGGCGGAGGAACCGCACCATCGCGTTTTCCAGCTCGTCGCCATCCATTTGCCCGTGCGCCACCACGATGCGCGCCTCGGGAACCAGCCTTTGCAGCTTGGCCTCGACCGCCTTGATGTCGTACACGCGGTTGTGCACGAAGAACACCTGCCCGTCGCGGTTCATCTCCCGCAGGATCGCCTGCCTGACAAGCTCGTCCTCGAAGCGGGTCACGCGCGTCTCCACCGGCTGGCGGTCGGGCGGGGGCGTCTCGAGGTTGGAGATGTCGCGGATGCCCAAAAGGGCCAGATGCAGCGTGCGGGGAATGGGGGTGGCGGTCATCGTCAGCACATCCACCTTCTCGCGCAACTGCTTGAGCTTCTCCTTGTGCTCGACTCCGAAGCGCTGCTCCTCGTCGATGACGGCCAGTCCCAGGTCGCGGAAGGAGACATCCCTGCTGACGAGCCGGTGCGTGCCGATGACGACATCGACGGAGCCCTCGGCCAGGGCCTTGATGATGCGGCGCTGCTCGGCTGGCGGGCGGAACCGGTTCAGGCAGGCCACCGAAAGGGGGTATTCGGCCATGCGCTGGCTGAAGGTGCGGTAGTGCTGCTCGGCGAGCACGGTGGTGGGCACGAGCACGGCGACCTGGCCGCCCGAGTCGGCGACCTTGAACGCGGCGCGCAGGGCCAGTTCCGTCTTGCCGAAGCCGACATCGCCGCAGACCAACCTGTCCATCGGCCGCGCCTTCTCGAGGTCGGCCTTGATCTCTGCCATGGCCGCAAGCTGGTCGGGCGTCTCTTGGTAGGGGAACGACGCCTCGAACTCGCGCATCCACTGGCTGTCGGCGGGCCAGGCGCGGCCCGGCCTCGCCGCCCGCGCCGCCTGCACCTGGATCATGTCGGCCGCGAGGTCGATCACCGCCTCGGCGACCTTGTCCCGCTTCTTCTGCCACGAGGCCGAACCGAATCGCGACAGTTCCACGGCGCCCGAGGCGCCGACATATTTCTGCACCAGGTTGATCTTCGAGATCGGCACGAACACCCGCACCCGGTCGCGGAACTCCAGGACAAGGTGCTCCTCGGCGCTGCCCGCTGCGGCCTGAGCCTCGCCCGCGCGCGCCGGCGCGGCGTTCGCGGTGCCCGTTTGTCCGCGCGCCTGCGTGCGGTCGAGCAGTTCCATCCCCTCGAACCGGGCGATGCCGTGGCTGACATGCACCACGAGGTCGCCGGGAGCCAGCTCGAGGAAGCTGTCGATGGCGCGCGACTCGACCTTGCGCTGCGAGCGGGAGGGCTGGCCCGGCACCGCCCCGCCCACCACTTCGCGGTGAAACAGGTCCTGGCTGCCGAGGATCACCACGCCGGCGGCGCCGGGCCGCAACAGGCGAAAGCCCGAGCGCACGAAGCCGGGCACCAGCCGCAGCCGGTCGGCCCGGGCCACTTGTCCGGCGGCGAGCACCTCCCCAAGCCGCGCCGTCTCGCCCGATCCTTGGCACGCCACCAGCACCTGGTCGTTCAACGCAACCTGGTCGAGTTCGTCGCGCACCCGCTGGATGTTGCCCGATAGCCTCGCCACTGACTCCACCGCGAGGTGGCAGGCCACCGACGCCTCCGATTCCGGAAGGCTCGAGATATCCACCCTCGGCCTCGACATCAGGCTCGCCATCATCGCGCGCGCCGATAGCGTTCCCTGCGCCGAGGCCGTGCGGTCCCCCAGGCTCTCCGCCTGCCTGCGGATCTCGCCCGGCTCGGCGAGCACCACCTTGCCGGAGGAACCGAGGTGGTCGCTCAGGCACGAGTTGTTCGGCGCCAGCTCGGCGGGGTCGCGCACCGGCATGAAGCGGGTTTCTGCAACCTCCTCCAGCGCCCTCTGCGTCGCCGGGGAAAACGGCCTCATCCCCTCGATTTCATCGCCGAACAGCTCGAGGCGCACCGGATGCTCCGCCTCGGGAGACCAGATGTCGATGATCCCGCCCCGCGAGGCGAAGCTGCCCGGCCCTTCCACCACCTCGCCGGGCGAATAGCCGTTCTCCGCGAGCCAGCGGCGAAGCGCCAGGAGGTCGAGCATGTCGCCCTTGCGCGCCGGCCAGCCCTTGCGGTCGAGCGATTCGGGAGAGGGCACGGGCTGCAGTAGCGCCGCGGGCGTGGCCAGGATGACGGGCCGGTCGCCCCGGCTGAGCCGGGCGAGGGTGCGCAGGCGGTGAGGCGTGGCCGGGTCGGAAGCCTCGTCCTCCCCCGGAAGGCAGGTGAGGGCGGGAAAGATCTCGGCGTCACCCTCGCCAAAGGAGGCCAGTTCGTGCTGCCAGGCGTGCAGGTCGCGCGGCAATGGAATCACCACGAGCAAGGCACCCTGGCGCCCCGCCGCCAGCGCGGCCACGGCCAGGCCGGCTGATGATCCCCAGGCCCCGTCGATCGCCGCGGACCTCCCTTGGCCAAGCGCCTCGAGAACCGGCGACAGCATGCCGTCCGCCAGCAGAAGGCCGGGCATTCCCGGCAGATCATGTGGAAGGGGGGATGTCGCTTCCGCACCCTCCGGATGGCGCCTGATGAATCCCAATGCGGCCTCCAATCCGCAAACGCCTACGGCCGGGGCATCTCGCCCCGGCCTGTTTCCGACATTTAAATCTTACGGAACGGGGGTCAGACCGCCGACGGCATAGTCAGCATCTCGGCGCGCATGGCGTCGAGTGGAGCGATAATTTCATCGACGCTGTCCTTGAACAGGTCACCAATGAGAAGGTCGATCAGGTGGCGCTTCATTTCGGGGTGCTTGCGGATGAAGGCTCCGAAATTGAAGCCCTCATAGAACGCGTACACAAGCCTCTTCATCCGGTCCATGCCTTGCAAGTAGCGGGGCCCCCAGTCTCCCAAGGTTTTGCCCGAAAGGTCGCCGGAGGAGAAACCGTTGATCACGGCGTCCGCGCCCATCTCGCCACTCTTGAGGGCCAAGAAGACTCCGGAACTGTAAATCGGGTCGAGAAACCCGAAGGCGTCGCCAACGAGCACCCAGCCGTCGCCGGCGACATGGTCGCAGCGGTAGCTGAAGTCTTTGGTTGAGTAAAAGGGACCGACCTGTTTCCCGGGCATCACGCGTTTCTTGGCGGCGGGGCAGCACTCGAGTTGCTCATGGAAGATGGCGCCGAGGTCGCGAGGGCCGCCGGGGGGGAAAAGGTCTTCAAGGCCCGAGACCACTCCCACCGAGACGATATTGTCCTTGAGCGGAATGTACCAGAACCAGCCCTTCTTTCCTTGGGTGGCCAGTACGAGCGTCGCGCCCTCGTCAAGGCGGCCCGGTTCACGCGTGGCACCCTCGTAATAAGTCCAAATGCTCGACTTGCGCAGGAGCGGGTCGGGCTTTTTGAGCCCCAGTTTGTTGGCGATGAGGGCCGTTTGGCCGGTCGCATCGATCACCACATCCGCGGCGATGTCAAATTCGGGTCCGTTTTTGGGGATGAGGCGGGCGCCCATGGCCTTGCCGTTTTCCATATGCACATCGCGGGCGCTGTGGCCCTCCAGCACCATGGCTCCATGAACCCGGGCGTTGTCGACAAGCATCGAATCGAATTCGCTGCGCACCACTTGCCAGGTTTGGGCGCTTTCGTGGGGATTGTTCTCGAAGAAATAAAATGGCTGCGATTCCTTGCCAGTCTCCGTGACAAACTGCACTGAGAATTTGGGCGTGTGGCGGCTTCCCTTCATGCGTTCGATCACGCCGAGGCGCCTGAGCGTGTGGTAGGTGTCGGGCATGAGCGATTCGCCGATGTGGAACCTTGGTCCCTTTTCCCGTTCCACAAGCACAGTCTTGAGGCCTGCCTGGGCGCACAGGGCGGCGGCAGTGGATCCCGCGGGCCCGCCACCAAGTACCAAAACCTGGGTTCGGCGTTCATTGAGGGCGATCATGAAATCTCTCCATCAGATTGTTGTTTTAACAACTAATAGCCTGCCTGGCGGGCCGGGTCAACTTGCCCGCCCGTTTGGCTGGATTCCTGTTGCCCGCCCGTTTGGCTCGCTTCCTGTTGCCCGCGGAGGCTTCGAGGTTGTCTAATGGTGTTGAGACATCACGGGGGATGGCCATGAGCGAAGAAACGATCTCCATGCGGTGCCCTAGTTGCGCCTCGGCGATGCGGGTACCGGCCTCGTTCGCTGGAAAAACCGCCCGCTGCCGCAAATGCCAGTCATCGTTCACCGTCGCGGCCCCCGCGGGCAAGGCACCCCAACCAGCTCCCGCGCCCCGGCCGTCCCGTCCAGTTCCGCCTGCCCCGGTAAATCCTCCGGTTGCCCGTTCGCCCCAACCCGCCCCCGCGCCTGTTCCCGCCTCCCCCGCTCCGATCCCCGTCCAATCGGCCCCCAAACCACCCGTCCCGCCCTCGCCACGCCGGAATCGCGGCATTCCCTTGGGCGCCTGGGTGGCTTTGTTGTTCATGACAGCCGTCACGCTGACCACCTCCAGCGCGGCGGCTTACCTGTATTTGGGGCCTGATTTCCGCGGCGGCATGGCTGACCAGGGAGAGCGGCAGGTAGTCGAAGGGGAGGCGGCGCCTCAGGCGGAAAACAAAAAGGGAGCAGCCAAGGGAACCCCCCAGACCGTCAATGCTCCCTTCCCGCGCAGGGCCCTGTTTATCGCCGTCAATAATTACCTGTTCAACAACCCGGTTCAGCAGGGCTCGGGAAATGGTTGGAAAGGGCTCGACAAGCTGCAGCGCCAATTTGAGGTATACCTGCGCTTCCCACCCACCCAGACGCTGCAGGTCAGTGACGCCGTTCCGGGTTCGCCCCCGCCCACCCGTCAGGTGATCGAGAAGACAATCGAATCGTTCGCTTCTTCCTCCCGTTCGCAGGATAGCATCGTGCTCTGGTTTACCGGGCATGCCGCCATGGCGGGCGATAAGGCTTGTCTGGTGCCCATCGAGGGCGAACTCGATAATCCGGCCAGCTTGATACCCTTGGAAACGGTTTTCAAATCCCTCAAGGACTCCAAGGCGCGACAGAAGGTGCTTGTGCTGGATGTGTGCCATTACAGCCCTTCCATCGGCCAGGAGAGGCCCGGCAGCGATCCGCTGGCCGAGGCCCTGGAGAAGCAGGCCAGCGAGGCTCCTGAAGGTGTGCAGGTCTGGCTGCCCTGCCAGAAAGACCAGAATTCTTTTGAAACCGATGAACACCCGATGGGGGTGTTCGCCTCGACGCTTCACGATCTTCTCAAGCGTGTGCCGCCGGGCTCCCAGGAGCGGGAAAAGCCGGTGGACTTCGAGGCTCTCAACACCTTGGTGATGAAAGGCGACTTGAAGGGCAACGGAGAACCCATTTTGGGAATCAAGGACCGGCTTGAAGGGGCCAAGCGGGATGGCAAGCAAGCCGAAATGGCCAGCAAGCTCTACGGCAAGGCCGCGACGGGGGGAGACTTCAATCCTGAAGATCCCCTGCCTCCAAGGATCGCCGCCGCCACTCCGGCGAAGCCCGACGCGGCGAGCGTTGCCTTGATGAACGATGTGTTCAAGGAAATATCCACTCCACCGATCAAGCAGGGGCACGAGGACAAGGGCCTGCGCGTGGAACTGCTGCCGCCGGTGCCCAACGAAATTGTCAAGGACTATTCGCTTGCCGACGGCGCGGAGGACACCGAACTCCGCGCGGCGGTGCGCACGGCCCGCATCAACCTTTGGTCGGTCAGCAACGCGACCCCGCCGGCCGACATCAAGGACAAGGTGCTGGCCGCCCGTGCCCGCAACAAGAAAAACCTCGATGCCCTTGTCGACTACTACGGCAAGCCGGCCGAGGAGAATCGCTTCAAGGCCGATGTCGAACGCAACCAGCGGGATGTCGCGGGGGTGTACGCCGTGCTTGAGGAAGACCTCGAGAACCTCACCAGCGACGACATGAAGAAGGCGTTGGAGAAGGAACCCAAGAGGTGGCAGGCCAACTACCGTTACATTGTGAGCAGGATCGAGGCGCAGATCGCTTTCCTGTTTGAATACCAGTCGATGCTGGGTCTCATCCGTAAGGAATTTCCACCGCTGGAGAAAAACCACAGCGGCTGGAGGCTCGCGAGCGCCACCAAGCTGCGCGGAGACCGCAAGGGCCAACAGTTGGCCAAGTCGGCCGCAACAGGCCTTGAAAAGCTCGGCAAGGAAACAGCCGGCAGCCCTTGGGCCATCATGGCCAAGCGCGACCGACTCACGGCCTTGGGCCTTGAGTGGCAAAGCTCCGCCGGGCGCAAGGAGTAAGGATTCATGCTGGCTTGCCTGCTGGCGGCGCTTTTGGCTGGTGCCGACCGGTCACCTCCCAATGTTGTGCTTATCATCTCCGACGACCAGGGGTGGACCGATTACGGCTTCATGGGGCATCCAAGGGTCAAGACTCCCCATCTCGACAAACTGGCCGCCGAGTCCCGATTGTTCACGAGGGGGTATGTCACCAGCAGCCTCTGTTGCCCGTCGCTGTCAGCCATCCTCACGGGGCGTTACCCGCACCAGACCCGCATCACCGGCAACGAGCCACCCACCCCCGCCGGCATCGCCAAGGGAACCCGTTACCGCGATCCGGGCTTTCTGGCGCAGGTACGAAGGCTCAACGGATTCCTGCAGGAACAACCCCGCATTCCGGCCCTGTTGGCGGCCAAGGGCTACCGCTCCTTTCAGGCGGGAAAATGGTGGGGCGGATCCTTTGCCACAGGCGGCTTCACCGACGGGATGAGCCATGGCGATCCGCTCCGGGGTGGACGCCATGGCGACGAGGGACTGGAAATTGGCCGGAAGACCCTCGAACCGGTGACGCGTTTCATGGACAAGTGCCAGGCCGACCGCGCGCCGTTTTTTGTGTGGTATGCGCCCATGCTTCCCCACACGCCGCACAACCCGCCACCCCGCTTCGTGGACCCGCAGCGCGAAGGAGCATCATCGTTACCGCAGGCGAAGTATCTGGCCATGTGTGGATGGTTCGACGAAACCTGCGGTCAACTGCTCAGGCATCTGGATGACAAGGGCCTGCGCGAGAACACAATCGTTGTCTATGTCACGGACAACGGCTGGATTCAGGATTCCGCTGGCCCGGGGTACCGGTCCGACAGCAAGCAGTCGCAATATGACGGCGGGTTGCGTACGCCGATCATGGTCCGCTGGCCGGGCAAGGTGAAGGCCGCGAGAATCGAGAAACCGGTTTCCAGCATCGACATCGCGCCGACAATTCTCCGTGCCGTGGGTATTCCAGCGCCCGATTCATTAGCTGGAATTGATTTGCTGGATGACGGCAAAGTTTCCTCCCGCGGGCCGGTCATGGGGGCATGTTTTCTTCACGATGCGGTGGATATTGAGAAACCTTCCGCTAGCTGGACATATCGTTGGATGGTTGATGGAGATTACAAGAGAATTCTTCCGAATGACAAAATTGTCACCAAGGCCAACAAGCCGGGCCGGGGATTGGGGCCGGAGCTGTACAAAATCACCAGCGATCCGTTCGAGGAAACGAACCTAAGCGCCATGGAAATCAATCGCGCAAGCCGAATGGATGCTGTTTTGGCAGATTGGTGGACACCCTGAATTCCGCTCGTAGTGACGAAACCGGAAAATAATTGGAAAGATGTGGGAGAGATCCTCCCCCAAGCTGCGTCCAAGTTGATAGATTTACAATCAACCAGATGGTCTGGTTGCCGGGGATGAAAGGTGCGAGTCGCGGATGATAAGTCATTATCCTACCGATCCTGCCGTAGTGCTCGCCCTCTTCGCGGAGACCCCGGACTGACATAGTCTCACCCCTGGACACCGCTTCCCGGGGTTTCTAAGCGGAGGTTCTGGACCGTTGAAGATTTTCGTCGCATGGGACGATCTCGAGCAGATCGACCTGATGTCCCTCTATTTGAGCAATGAGGAGAACGAACTCTTCACCACCACCGATGCCGAGGAGGGTTTTGCGGCTTTCTCGGGCACCGCGGGTTGGGAGGTAGCCGTTCTTTCCGTACGCCTTCCCGACATTGAGAATGGCTACAGCCTTTTCAAGCGTATCCGCGCCTTGCGGCCCGAAGTTCCAGTAATTTGTGGATGTAATTCCGAGGATATTTACCGGTTGGCGCGGTTCATGGTCGGCGGCATGAAAAGCTACATTCTGCGCGACAAGAACGGTGACTTCCTCTTCCTTCTCTCCGCCATGCTCGAGAGCGTGGTCGAATGGGTGCGCGCCGAGCGCGAGCAGGCGATCGCCGGCAAACTGCGCGAGGAAGTCGAGTCGGTACGCAAAATTCAGGAAACCATCATCCCCAAGGATGTGGTTCCCCCCAAGGGTTACCGGGTGGTGGCCTGTTACGAACCTTCCCAAGTGCGCGTGATTGGCGGCCAACCCGTGACCATGGCGGGAGGCGACTACTACGACCTGTTCAGCCTGGCCAAGGACAGGTTCGTTGTGCTCGTTGGCGATGCCTCGGGCCACGGCATGAAGGCCTGCATGTCTGTCATCACGATGCACACCCTGGTGCGAATGCTCCGCGATGACAGCCACATGAACCCCGCCGACTTCGTGGCCACTGTCAACCGTAACCTCTGTTCCCAGACGGTGGTGAATTCCGACGGAGGATTCATCACGCTCGCCTATGGCATTCTCATCTCGGAAACCAACGAGTTTTACTGGTGCTCCGCGGGTCACCCGCCGCCAATCCTCCAAAGCTTGGATACCGGCGAGGCCGTGGCAGTAGCCGATGATGACATCGGTGGCGTGCCCCTTGGCATTGACGAAACGGCCGAATACACGGAACACAGGTTCAAGATTCCGCCGCGTTATAGGCTACTGCTATACACCGACGGCCTGATCGAGGCGTTCCCGGAATCCGGCGGCAAGCATGTGGAGTTCGGGGTCAAGGGAGTCGCTGACTGCATGAAGCGCAACCTCGACAAGCCGATCGAGCAGGCGCTTAGGGCCCTGTTCGATGACTCGAATGCCTTCACCAAGGGTTCGGGCCGCCATGATGACACCTCGGCGATCCTGATCGAAAGGTACGAATAAACCCCTACTGGCTCATCTCGACCGGGGCGGCACGGGTCGTACAACGATCTTGTGCCGCCCCGAATCGTTTCGGCGCAGCCTCTTCCCGCCCTGACAAGCCCGGCCCTCCCTGGAGATTCCCGCCATGAGAAGTTTCGTCGCCGCGATGGCGATGGTGATGATCGCGAACGCCGCTACCGCCTTTGAACCTATACCCGCCGCCAACCGGATCAACGGCGTCGCCATCGGTTGCCAGGCCTACTCTTTCCGCCTGTTCACCCTCTCCGAGGCGATCGAGAACACCGCCAAGGCGGGCGGGAAGGTCATCGAGCTGTACCCGGGCCAGAAGCTGTCCAAGGAGAATCCCGTCGCGTTCAACCATGCCTCGCCCGCGGAACTCCGTTCCACCGTGAAGGAAAAACTCGCCAAGCATGGGGTCATGGCCGTGGCCTATGGCGTGGTCGGATTGCCCAAGAATGAAGCCGAGAGTCGGAAGGTGTTCGAATTCGCCAAGGAGATGGGAATTCGCGTCATCAATTCAGAGCCCTCCGCCGACGCCTTCGACACCATCGAGAAACTGGTCAAGGAGTTCGACATCAAGGTCGGGATCCACAACCATCCCAAGCGCGAGAAGGATCCCAACTACAAGCATTGGGATCCCAACTGGGTGCTTGAGCAGGTGAAGTCGCGGGACAATCGGATCGGCGCCTGCGCCGACACCGGCCACTGGATCCGTTCCGGCTTGAAGCCGGTTGATTGCCTCAAGATTCTCGACGGCCGCGTCGTCAGCAGCCACCTCAAGGACCTTGGCGAGAAGAAGCATGATGTGCCGTTCGGCACCGGTAGTGCCGACATCGCCGCCGTGCTGGCCGAGTTCGCGCGCCAGAAGATGGATGGCCCGGTGAGCATCGAATACGAGCACAACTGGGAAAAATCGCTGCCGGAAATCACGGCCTGCGTAGACTTCGTGAAGTCCTGGAAGGGTGGGGCCAAGTAAGGCCCTTCCAAACGCGCCAAAGCAAGCAGGCGCGGGGCCACGCCGCCACGCGCCTGCTTGCTTTGGCGCTACCACTGGTTAAACTCGCCCCATCACCAAACGATTAAGCCAACCTCGGGGAAACACCCATGATCAACCGACGAGAGAACCTCGGAGCCATGGCCGCGGCGAGCATCGCCCTGGCGGCCGGCCCGTCGGACCGGCTCAATGTCGCCGTCGTTGGAATCCGTGGTCGGGGCCGGTCGCTGATCCAGTCGTTCGCCCGCTCGCCCCGATGTCGCATCACGCACCTGTGCGATGTTAACACCGAGTATTTCGGCCCGATAGGCAAATTGGCGGCCGACGCCATGGGCAACGGCGCCGCGGCGCCCGAGTGCGTGCAGGACATCCGAAAGCTGCTGGAGATCAAGTCGGTCGACGCGATCGTGGTCGCCACCCCCGACCACTGGCACGCCCTGGCCACCATCTGGGGTTGCCAGGCGGGCAAGCATGTCTATGTTGAGAAGCCGGTTTCCCACAACATTGGCGAAGGCAGGCGCATGGTGGAGGCTTCCCGGCGGCACAACCGGGTGGTGCAGACGGGCACCCAGAGCCGCAGCGTGCCGCACATGATCGAGGCGATTGATTATGTTCGGAGCGGAAAGATCGGGAAAGTTCACATGGCGCGCGCCTTCAACAGCCAGTTGCGCCGCCGGGTCAATGCCGTCGCCGATGCCAAGCCTCCCGCCACCCTCGATTGGGAAATCTGGCAGGGTCCCGCGCCCGAAAGGCCGTTCAATAGCAACCGCTACAGCTACGGCTGGCGCTGGTATTGGGAATACGGCACCGGCGACATGGGCAACGACGGCGTCCACGACCTTGACATCGCCCGCTGGGGGCTTGGCGTCGAGTCTCCCTCACTGGTCACGGGTTTCGGCACCAAGACCCTGTTCAAGGGAGACACCCAGGAAACGCCCGACACGCAAACCGTGAGCTTCCATTTCTCCGAGGCGGACAAGGTCCTGCTGTATGACCAGAAACTCTGGGCCCCATACCACATGGAGGGCTACGAGAACGGCGTCGTCTTCTACGGAACCGAGGGGTACCTGGTGCTGGGCCGGAGCGGCTGGAAGGTCGTCGAGCGCGGCAACAAGCTGGCCTTCGACAAGAAGGCCGCCTTCAGCGACCAGCCGCATGTGGAAAACTTCCTCGCGGCCTGCCGAGGCGAGGCCAAGCCCAACTGCGACATCCTCGAGGGCCACAGGTCCACCACGCTGGCCCACCTTGGAAACCTCGCATGCCGGCTGGGGCGTCCTCTCAAGTTTGAAGCGGCGACCGAAACGGTGGCCGGGGATGCCGAGGCCGGCGCCCTGTTGTCACGCAAGGGGCGTGGCGCTTTCCTGATTCCAGACAAGGCTTGAAACCAGGAGAATCTCCATGGCATGGATGCTCGCGGCCCTGCTGGCCATTGGCGCCTCCCGCCCGAACATTGTCGTGGTGATCACCGACGACCAGGGATACGGCGACATCGGCGCCCACGGCAATCCGGTGCTCAAGACGCCGAACCTCGACAGGCTCAGGGCCGAGGGGCGGCGGTTCACCGACTTCCATGTCAGCCCCACCTGCTCGCCCACCCGGTCCGCCCTCATGACGGGCCGGCATGAATTCAAGAACGGAGTCACCCACACGATTTTCGAGCGCGAGAGGCTGGCGCCCGGCGCCATTACTGTCGCCGAGATCCTCAAGGCGGCGGGCTACCGCACCGGCATTTTCGGCAAGTGGCACCTGGGAGACGAGGACGCCTACCTGCCCAACAGGCGCGGCTTCGGAGAGGTGTTCATCCACGGGGCCGGCGGGATCGGCCAGACCTACCAGGGATCCTGCGGCGATGCCCCCGGCAACCGGTATTTCGATCCGGCCATCTGGCACAACGACCGCTTCGTGAAGACAAAGGGCTACTGCGCGGATCTCTTTTTTGGCCAGGCCATGCGGTGGATGGACAAGGGGGGCGGCGAGCCGTTCTTCTGCTGGATCGCCACGAACACGCCGCACGCGCCCCTTGACGCCCGTCCCGAGGACGCCGGGCGCTATGCCGGAAAGGTCGCACCCGATGTGGCCAAGTTCATGGGCATGGTCGCCAACATCGACGACAACATGGGGCGACTCCTGGATGGAATCAAGGCCTCGGGGCGGGAAAAGGACACCCTCGTCGTGTTCATGAACGACAATGGCGGCACCGCCGGTTGCAAGGTGTTCAACGCCGGCATGCGGGGCCAGAAGGGCACCCCGTTCTTGGGAGGCACCCGCGCCTCGAGTTTCTGGCGCTGGCCAGGCACGCTGACGCCCGGCGACATCGGCGCCCTGGCCGCGCATGTCGATGTCTTTCCGACCCTTGTGGAAATCGCCGGCGTCAAGCTCGAGGGCAAGGCCGCGGCCCAAGTGGAGGGCAGGAGCCTCCTGCCCCTGCTGCGCGACCCGGCCTCTCCTTGGGAGGACCGCCACCTTGTGACCCATGTCGGAAGGTGGCCCGAGGGAAAGATGGCCGATTACAAGTACGCCGCCTGCTCGGTCCGCACCACCCGTTGGCACCTTGTCAATCCCGACCCTCGGGGCAAGAAGGGCTGGCTGCTGTTCGATGTGAAGGCCGATCCGGGTGAGCGTTCCGACATCGCGGCGGCGAACCCCGCCCAGGTTGCCGCCATGGAAAGGCATTTCGATGGCTGGTGGGACTCGGTCCAGCCGATGATGGTGAACGAGGGTGTCCGGGGCCCGGCGGTGAACCCGTTCAAGGAGCGCTACTGGAAGCAGTTTCCTGCCGAGAAGCCGGCAGCCCGGTGATCCGCGGCAACAGGCCTTTCAATTTTTCCAGGGCGCGCGCCCTGTGGCTGATCGCCTGCTTCACGCTGGCCGAAAGCTCGCCGAATGTCTTGTGATATTCCGGAAGGTAAAAGTAGGGGTCATAACCGAATCCCCCGGCGCCACGCGCCTCGGTCACGATCGCCCCATGGCATTCGCCTCGCACCGTGGCCACCACTTCTCCCGCCGGATTGGAGATCGCGGCGACGGTGACATAATGGGCCCGGCGGTCGGACTTGCCCGCCATCTCGCGCATGAGTTTCGCGTTGTTGGCGGCATCATCCTGCCCGTGTCCCGCGTACCGCGCCGACCAGACTCCCGGTGCGCCGTTGAGCGCCGGAACCACCAGTCCGCTGTCCTCCCCCAACACCCAGTGGCCCAGGGCCACCGCCAGTTCCGTCGCCTTCTTCGCGGCGTTGCCCTCGAAGGTGTCTCGATCCTCGATGACTTCCGGGGCCTGGGGAAATGATCCCAGGTCGAGAACCTCAACCGGCCAACCGGCAAGCGCCGCGATGATTTCCTGGCGCTTCTTGGCGTTTCTCGTGCCGACAACCAGCACCTTCATGGCATGACTCCCGTGGGCCCAAGCTCATCCTGAATGTTCTTACCAAACTGCCGGTTCGTTCAGGTTGGAAAAATCCTCATGACGCGGTGGGAGGGAGTTCGATGAAGAAGCGGTGACCGGGAGGCAGACATTGGCGATGTGGGCAAGATGGGGCGTTTTGTTTCTTGCCGTCCTCGGAATGGCCCCGGCCATGGCCGGCGGGGATAGCGATGAGATCCCGCCCATTCCCGCCGGTGAAGACCTGCTGCCGCCCCTTCGCATTCCATGGGACACCATCGCGCCCGCCCACCGCGAACGGATGCGGGTTGTGGTGGAAAAGCCGACCTTGGCCCGCGCCGGCATCACCGAAACCTTCTCCTGCCGCCCCGACCTGTATGCCTGGCTTCTAGACCACCCCGACAAAACCTCGGGGATGTGGCGCAAGCTTGGTGCCCGTTGCGTGGTGATCGAGGAGGTCAGGCCGGACAGCTTTTCCTGGTCCGACCCGGATCACGGTTTTGTGAACTACAAGCTGGTCCATCGTTCCGACGGTGTGCGGATCTGGTTTGCCGAGGGCAAGGTGAAGGCGGCGGCGTTGATGCCGGCCACGGGATTCCAGGCGGTGCTGATGGCCCGTTACCGAACGGGCCGCGATGGCGATGGCGATCCCGCCGTCAGGCACCAGTATCACCTGTACCTCAAGACCGATGGCAAGGCCGCCGCCCTGGCCGCCAAGTTCCTCGGCGCCTCGGCTCCGAAGCTCATGGACCAGTTCGTGGGACAATTGCAGATGTTTTTCCAAGGCCTCGCATGGCTCGCCGAAGACCAGCCCGCGCGGGTTCGCGGGGTCATGCGCGGCGTGGTTCCGAACGAACTGGCTCCCGTGGCCCTGATCTTCCCGGATCCCTAGGGGATCGCGGGCTTGCCGGGGAGTTTTCCCTGGTCGATCAAACGGTTCCACTCGGATTGGGAAAGCCTCCAAGCCGCCTCCGACCCCCTGCTGTTGTAACGCACCGGACTCCGGTGGATGAACGGCCCCGCCGCCAGGTCGGTGAGGGCCCGCTGGGACACCACGCGGATGGCCATGCGCGGATGGGAGAGGTCGGCCACGAGCGCCTTCTGCGTGGCCTTGTCGCGTGCCTGGGCATCGGCCATGGGTAGCAGGAGGCGAACCAGGTAGGCCGCCTCCTGGGGCGTCATGTCGCGGCGGGAGACGAGATATCCGGTATCGGTATTGGGGTCATGCAGCAGGCGCGCCCTGTCGGTGGATTCGCTGATCCAGTGCCGAAGGGAGCCGGCCGAGGCCTGCCTTCGGTCCTCGTTGGCCTGCTCATCGGTCATTTCACCGAAAAGCCGATGATAATCGCCAAGGCATCCGAGCGCCGTGATCGCCGTCAGCCGCGCCGACGCGGTGGATGTAGGCTTGTTGACGATGTTGTCGAGCGCCACGAGAGGGTTCACGCCGCCGGAAAGCGCCTGGTCGAGTTCGCGGAAGGCGGCGATGTAGGTCTGGCGCTCGCGGCCCGAACGGGCGCCATCGGCGTTCCACAGGGGTTCGTCGGCGCGCATCGCGAACGGGCCGGCCGGGGTTCCCTTGAGGCTGTTCCAACTGATGAACGCCCGGTCCGATGGCACGCCTTCCAGGTCCAGGCCGCCGGCGGGGTCCACCTGCACGCGGATCCTTCCCTTGATGGCCGCCGCGATGATTTCCGTGCCCACCGGCGAGCCCGCCAGCCAGTCCTCCTCGCTCACCGGCAGCGGGACCTTCTCGATCATGGCCTCGGAGGAGGGCCCCAGCAGCCTGATCTCCCAAGTCTCCCCCGCGAACCGGACATGAAAAACGGACTCGGCGACTCCGGCCGGGTTCCTGAGGTAAATGCGGCCCTCGACCAGGGTGATATCCGCCGTGATTCCCACGGGCGCCGGATGCAACCTCACCTCGCATTCCTGAACCATGGGGTTCCCCGAGGCCTCGGGCATGTTTCCCCAGAGAACCACGGTCGCTCCGCCTGGGAAAACCAGTTCCGGGGCGAATCCCGGCACGGCCATCAGCAGTTCCTGGCTCAGGACGCCATCACCCGCTGAAAGTCGCCTCCAGGCTGACTCGTCCGAGGCCCTCGCCAGCAGCGCTCCACCGCGTGACGGCACCGGGCAAAGCTGACGCCTGGTGCTGGTGTCCGCCTCGATGGGGGCGGGAAGCTGGGCCCTGAGTTCGGCCGGCGGATCGGGAATCGGCGCCGGGGCGGGCGGAGGAACGGCCGCCGGCATGATGGGCACCGGCGGTAGGGCGGGAATCTGCTTGGCCACGGGGGGCGGGACGAAAATTGGCTGGGGAGGTTCTTCGGGCGCGAGGGGGAGCGGCGGTGCATGGGCCGACTCCCACATGAACCCGGCCCATGCCATCAGGAAAAGGCCGGCGGCGGCGGCCAGTGTCAGGAGAATGCCCGTGGATCTTTCCGGTCGAACTCCGGGGACCGATTCAGCACCATCGTTGGGTTGCTGACGGGTGAGGCGGCGTGACCGGATAGGCTGGCGCTGGCCTGCGGCCCTCAACAGCCTGGGTATGTTCAGGCCCGCGCGCCGACCCCAGTCCAGTCCCGAGCCTTCCCACGGAACTTCAGGCAAACACGAATGGGCCGAGATGATCTCGGCCAGAAGATCGTCGTTTTGCTGGGTTTCCTTTTCCAGATTCCGGATGGCCTCATCCGAAAGGGTCCTGTCGAGATAGGCGGCGATCAGGTTGGGATCAATCGTGCAGTCGGGGAAGGATCGGGGTTTGGCCAATCCCTTGATCCTTTCAAGAAGGGCCCTGCCTTCGGGCAGTTCGCGAAGGATAGTCCCCACCTCGGTGACTTCCGAAGCTTCCAACCTGTCCTCGAGGTAATCGAGAACCTTGCGAAGATCCATGGTTCATCGACCTCCAGGCCGTCCCATGCCGTAATTATTGGTGCCGGATGGACCGGGGATGAGCGACTTTTTTCCGGAAGGCTTGGCCATGTCCAGACCTGTGTTCCCAAAACCCGGCGGGCGCATCGGTTTTTCCCTTGTGGAACTGCTGGTGGCGCTTGCGATTATGGCGATCCTGACAGGCTTGCTGGTTCCGGGAATCCAGCGCGCCAGGGAGGCCGCCAACCGATTGCAATGCTGCCACCACCTGAGGCAGTTGGGGGTCGCTTTAGTCAACCATGAGTCGGTTTTCGGCGCGTTTCCGGCACCCTATGGCCCCGACCATGGCAGCTCGGTGGGTGTTCACTGGCCGGTTCGCCTGCTGCCTTTCCTCGAGCAAGAGGCGCTTGGCAAGGGGTTCGACACGGCCTCGCCATGGAATGATCCGCGCAACCTGAAGGCCTCAACCACCCGCGTGGCCGTGTTCACCTGCCCGTCGGTTCGGATTCCAAGGGGAGTGGCCAATGCCGCGCCGGGCGGCCTGGAATTCGGAGGCCTCGACTACGCTCCCATGCGCGATATCGATCCCGACCTTCTGGCCACCGGCCTGGTCGGAAAGCCCCTCCTGAACCAGGGGGCCCTTGGCCAGCCGGGAAACAATGCCGTGCCATCCAGGATTTTGGAATTCACCGACGGAGCTTCGAACACCCTGATTTTGGGTGAGGATGCGGCGCTTCCAGTTTCAATGATCGGGGGAAAGCCGACGGGGCGCGACTTCAGTCCGGCGGGTTGGGCCGGTCCGTATCCGGAAACCAACCTCGACGGTTGCCATGCCGATGGAACGCTGGCCGGACCGATCGCGATGAACGGCACCAACGCCTGGGAGTTTTACAGTTTCCATGCCGGGGGCGGGAACTTCCTGATGGCCGATGGCCGGATAGCGCGCCTGGCTGGGAATGTCCCGATTGGGATCGTGGCCGCCATGGTGACGCGCGCTGGGGGCGAACCGACATCAACCCCCGAGTGAGGCGAACCCCTTGGCGCAATCGACGGCCCAGGCGACCACGGCGTCATCGATGCGGCTTCGCAGGCCCGCGAGGTTCATGTCCATCAATCCAAGGTGCCCGCCGTGACGGTGGATCACCAACCTGACCGGGTGCCCGGAAGGCAGGGTTTCCTTCAGGTTCCTGAGCGGGCCGATGTCGACGACGGGATCGTCTTGGGTGGCCACGATCGTTGTCGGAGCGGCGATGCGGGAAATGCGGGTCGCCGTGGTGTTGGATTTGTAATAGTGATCGGCGTCGCGGTATCCGTTGGCCGGGGCCGTGCACACCTCGTCGAAGTCGCGAAGGTTCATGGCGTGTTTGAGGAACAAGTCGGGAAGCTCGGGAAACAGCGCCCGGCGGGCCTCGTATTCCCGAATGAGAACCTTGACAAACCGCCTATCGTAAATCCTGCCAGCGCTGGTCTGGAGCTTGACCACGCAAGCCGCCGGATCGACCGGGGGGCACGCCACCCATGCCCCCTTGATTGGTAATCCCTGGCATTCCTTAGGGTCGGAGAGCATCTTGAGCACGATGTTCGCACCCAGCGAAAGACCGATCAGAAGCATGGGGGAATCGGAGCAAATGGAGGCCATCAACCGGCACGCCTTGGAGAGGTCGTCGGATCGGCCGACATGGTACATCCGGCGCGCGAGGGCGAAGCCGGCCCCGGCGCCCCTGAGGTCGATCCGCGCGACGCGCACCCCGCGCCGGTACAACTTGCCGGCGATCCTGGCGATCATCGGCGATCTGTGGGACCCCGTGAGGCCGTGAACAAGCACAGCCGTGGTGTCTCCAGCTCGCCAGTCCACCGGCGAACTGTCGTGCACCACGAGCGCGTCACCGTCGCCCAAGTCCACACGGTGCCTCCGGGTGGGAACCGAGGGGGCCGGGCCGGCGAGCAGGTGCGCCATCAAGGTTTGCGTGTGGCCGTTGCGCAGGATGAACGGCGACAGGTATCGCATCAGAAATGGCCCAGAGGCACCGGCCACGGGCCGGATCTGATCGTGCAATCCAATATAATTCCTTTTTCGGGGAGAGGAACGGATGAGCCGAAGAATGCCCGCGGAATGGGAACCCCACGAGGCCACTTGGGTGGCCTGGCCCCACCAGAAGGCCGACTGGCCGGGCAAGTTCGATCCCATCCCATGGGTCTGGTGCGAGATCATCCGCCACCTGTCCCGGGGGGAGCGCGTCCGTGTCGTAGTTCCCCCCGGCAAGGCCGACAGGGTTCGCGACCAACTCTCCCGCGCCGGTGCCGACTTGGCGATGATCGACCTGATTTCCGCGGCAACTGACAGGGTTTGGCTGCGTGACTCCGGTGCCGCAACCGTGCTGGATCCGGGCCTTGGAAGGTTGCTCGTGAACTGGCGCTTCAACGGCTGGGCCAAGTACGCCAACTGCCGGAAGGACGCCCGCATGGGTGAGGTCATGGCGACCTTCAACGGCCTCAACATGGAAAAACCGCGTTGGATGGGAAAAAGAATCGTGTTGGAAGGAGGAGCAATCGATGTTGATGGGGAAGGAACCCTCCTGACGACCGAGGAGTGCCTGCTTTCCACCGTCCAGCAGCGCAATCCGGACATGGAGCGCGCCGATTACGAAAAGCTGTTCGCCAGCCAATTGGGAGCTGCCAAAGTTCTCTGGCTGGGGCGCGGCATCGCCGGTGACGACACCCATGGCCATGTCGACGACCTGGCCCGGTTCGTGCGGCCGGGATGTGTCGCCTGCGTTCATGAGAACGACCCCGCTGACGAAAATTACCGCCCTCTCATGGACAACCTCGATCGACTTTCCGGAATGACCGATGCGCGCGGCCGCCGGATTGAAGTCGTCAGGTTGCCAATGCCCAGGCCGGTGATTTTCGACAATCAGCGACTTCCCGCCAGCTATGCCAACTTTTATGTGGCCAACCATGCCGTCCTGGTTCCAACCTTCAATGATCCGGCCGACCGGGTTGCCCTGGGCATCCTGTCCGAGTTGTTCCCGACCCGGGAGGTGGTGGGCATCCATGCCGTGGACCTTGTCTGGGGACTGGGAACCATCCACTGCCTCACGCAGCAGGAGGCCGCCATCTGCTGAAGTCGCGCCGCGGCGATCAATGTAATATGTTTAGTTGATTGGTTTTGAGGTTGTGTCATGCTCTCCCTTCTCCTCGCCTCGCTGATTTTGGCGGTTGCTCCCGCCGCGGAACCCGTCAAGGGCCTCTTCCTGGGCGATCAGGGGCATCACAAGCCGGCGGAACGGTTCCGGCAGCTTCAGCCCGCCATGGCGCGCCATGGCATCCAGTTGGAATACACCGAATCGCTTGACGCCCTGGATCCCAAGGTGCTGGGCCGGTTCAAGGTTTTCGTCATCTATGCCAACCATCCCAAAATCTCTCCCGAGCAGGAGAAGAACCTCGTTTCGTGGGTGGAGGCGGGCGGCGGGCTGGTGCCGATTCACTGCGCCAGCTACTGCTTCCTCAATTCGCCGGCATACATAGCCATGGTCGGGGCCCAGTTCAAGCGCCATGGAACCGGCACCTTCAAGGTCGAGCCGGCGGGAAACCATCCGCTCCTCGGCGGACTTCCCCAATTCGAGAGCTGGGATGAGACCTATGTGCATGACAACCACAATCCCATGGGGCGAGTGGTCCTCGAGACGCGCGCCGAGGGTGATGGCAGGGAACCGTGGACATGGGTGCGAGAGCAGGGCAAGGGCCGCGTCTTCTACACCGCCTGGGGGCACGACCAGCGGACATTTTCACAGCCCGGGTTCCATTCGCTCGTGGCGAGGGGAATCCTTTGGGCCGCGGGATCGGGCTTCGAGGACGCGGCCAACGCCGTTGCTCCCCCCGAGTCGGCGCCCCTGATGGTCGGGCCGGCCAAGGACGCCAAGCCATTCGAATACCAACCCGCCAAGGTGCCTTTTTATCCCGAGAGCAAGCAATGGGGCAAGCTGGCCGAGCCGATCAGCCGCATGCAAAAGCCCCTCGATGCCGCCGAATCGGCAAGGCACCTCATCCATCCCGCGGACCTCGAACCCCGGATCTTCGCCACCGAGGACCAGATTCCCGGCAAGCCGATCGCGATGAACTGGGATCACAGGGGGCGGCTTTGGGTCTGCTGCACGATTGATTACCCCAACGAACTTCAACCGCCGGGCAAGGGCCGCGACCGCATCGTGGTCGTCGAGGACGCCGACGGCGATGGTAAGGCCGACAAGACCACGATTTTCGCCGAGAACCTGAGCATTCCCACGAGCATCGCCTTCAGCAACGGCGGCGTGATCGTCCACCAGGCGCCCCAGACGCTGTTCCTGCGCGACAACGACGGCGACGGCAAGGCCGACGAGCGCAAGGTGCTGTTCGAGGGGTGGTCGACGGGCGACACCCACGCCGGGCCCAGCAACATCAACTACGGCCCGGACAACTGGTTTTACGGCATGGTCGGCTACGCCGGGTTCGACGGGACCGTCGGCGGCCGGAGGCGAACATTCCGGACCGGGTTTTACAGGTTCAAGCCCGACGGATCCGACATCGAGTTCCTGAGGAACACCAGCAACAACTCGTGGGGTGTCGGTTTCTCGGAGGAGGGACTCCTTTTCGGTTCCACCGCCAACGGCTGCCCCACGGTGTTCCTGCCGGTCGCGAACCGCCACTACGAGGCGGTTCGGGGATTCACCAGCACGGTGCTCGAGAACATCGCGCCGGACGCCAAGTACCATCCGGCCACCGACAAGATCCGCCAAGTCGACTGGCATGGCCAGTTCACCTCCGCCGCGGGGCACGCCCTTTACACGGCCCGAAGGCTTCCGAGGGCCTACTGGAACCGCGCGGCGTTCGTTTCCGATCCCACGGGCCATCTCACGGCGGCTTTCCTGCTGGAACCTTCCGGTTCAGGCTTCGCGGCCCGTTACGGCTGGAATCTCCTGGCCAGCGATGACGAGTGGACCGCTCCCATCGTCGCCGAGGTCGGGCCGGATGGATGCGTCTGGATCATCGATTGGTACAACTTCATCGTGCAGCACAACCCCACTCCCGCGGGATTCACCACTGGAAAGGGCAACGCCTACGAAACCCCCCTTCGCGACAAGAAGCATGGCCGGATTTACCGTATGGTGCCGAAGGGATCGCCCGAACCTCCCGCGGTGTCGCTGGACCCCGCCGACCCGGCTTCCCTGGTGAAGGCTCTCGCGAACGACAATTTCTTCTGGCGCCGTCATGCCCAGAGGCTGATCGTGGAGCGCGGCAAGGCCGATGTGTTGCCCGCCCTGTTGGACATTCTCAAGAACGCCAAGACCGATTCGATCGGCCTGGCTCCCGCGGCGATGCACGCCTTGTGGACCCTCAATGGCCTGGGTTCCACAAGTGCCGATGCCCGCGCGACCGACGCCGCCATTGCCGCGCTGGCGCACGCGAGCGCGGGGGTGCGCCGCGCCGCCCTTTCCACCTTGCCCCGCGATGCCAAGGGTCGCGACGCCCTGGTGAAGTCGGGCGCCATGACCGATTCCGATGCCCAAGTCCGCCTGGAGGCGGTGCTGGCCATGGCTGAAATGCCCGCCGGTGGCGGTGCCGGCACCGCCGTCATCCGGGCCCTGGATCATGAGCCCAACCATACGGACAGGTGGATTTCCGACGCGCTCGCCTGCGCGTTGGCCCGCCATGAAGCCGAAGCGTTTCCCGCGCTCTTGTCATCCGGAAAGCATGCGCCGGCGGTGCTCCGGATCGTCGGCGTCGTCGCCGAGCACCAGGCCCGTTCGGATGGCAGGGAAACTGTTCAGAACCTTGTTTCAGAGTTGTCCAAGGCCGATGAAACCCTCGCGTCGATCGTGGTGGCCGGATGGGACAAGGGCTGGCCTCGTTCGGCAACGATGTCCCTTGGAACCGAAGCCGACAAGGCCCTTGTGGCCCTGTTCGACAGGCTTGATTCGGGCGGGCAGGCCGGGTTGATGCGACTGGCCTCCCGGTGGGGATCCGGCAGCCTGGCCGGAAAACTCGGCGCCCTGGCCGGGAGCCTCATGAAAACGATTTCAAGCGACAAGGCCTCCGATGCCGACAGGGTGTCGGCGGCGGGACAGATCGGCGCCCTCGTGCTGGATGATCCCAAGCGCCGCGTGGAACTGCTCGACCTCATCACCCTGCGCACGCCTCCCGCCGTGTCCGTCGCGATCGTGGATGCCGTCGCCTCCGGGTCGGCGAAGTCCACGGCCGAGATGTTCCTCCCCAAGCTAAGTTCCTGGTCCCCCGGCCTGCGGTCCGCGGCGCTGAAGGCCCTGGTATCGCGTCCGGAATCGGCGCTCGCCCTCCTTCAGGCGATCGAGGCCGGCAAGGCATCGTGGAGCGACCTGGCCCTCGATCAGAAGCAGGCCCTCGCCGGGCATCCCAACCGCCCGATCGCCCGCCTGGCCCAAACGCTCCTCGCGCGAGGCGGCGGGCTGCCGAGTCCCGATCGCGTCAAGGTGGTCGAACAGTATGGAAAGCTGGCCCGGGAGACGGGTGACTCAACCGCCGGGCAGGCCATCTACAAGAAGCATTGCTCCGTTTGCCACCGCCACGGTGGCGAAGGGGGACTTGTCGGCCCCGACCTGACCGGCATGGCCGCGCATCCCAAGGAAGAACTCCTGATTCACATCCTCGACCCCAATCGCAGCGTGGAAGGCAACTTCAGGCTGCACACCGTCACCACCGCCGACGGCAAGGTGCTCGCCGGATTGCTCGCTTCCGAGACACGGACATCCATTGAGCTCGTCGACAGCCAGGGCAAGCGCTACCTGCTGCCCCGTGAGGACATCGAGGAACTTCAGGTTTCCGCCAAGTCCGTGATGCCCGAGGGGTTTGAGAAGCAGATGTCCGAGAAGGATATGGGCGACCTCCTTGAGTTCCTCACCAAGCGCGGCAGGTTCGTGCCCCTGCCCATCGACAAGGCCGCCACCATCGCCAGCGACCGCGGCATGTTCTTCGGCGACGAAGGCGATGTCGAGCGCCTCATTTTCCCCGACTGGTTGCCCAAGTCGTTCAAGGGGGTGCCGTTCCAGTTGATCGATCCCAGGGGAGGAAAGGTTCCCAACGCCGTGATGCTCCACGGGCCCAGCGGAACCAAGGCCCCGAAAATGCCCAGGCAAGTGCTGGTTCCCTGCAACATGCCAGTGCGGGCCCTGCACCTGTTATCAGGCGTCGGCGGTTGGAGCTATCCGGCGACCCCCAAGGGGACGGTTTCCATGATCGTGCGCCTCAAGTACGAGGATGGATCATCCGAGGACATCGAACTGAAGAACGGGGAACATTTCGCCGACTACATCCGTCGCGTCGAGGTTCCCAAGAGCGAGTTCGCCTTCGCGTTGCGAGGCCAGCAGATCCGCTACCTGTCCGTGGTGCCTTCCAAGGCTGAAAAGGTGGTGGGAATCACCTTGGTGAAAGGTCCCGATGGTTCCGCGCCCGTGGTGATGGCGATCACGGCCGAGTCGAGGTAACGGCGCGGGTTTTTTGATGGTTTATGCAAAGAAGAAGGCCCGGAGCGCTCCGGGCCTTCTTCTTTGGAAGTTCTGTCGCGGAAAATCGGTTGCTTAGGCAAGGACTCTTTTCATCTTCTTGGGGTCGATGCCCAAGGTGATCTTGTTGCCGGCCTTGCGCTTGGCCTTCTTGGCCATGCGGTCTTTCAGTTGCTGCTTGTTGAGAGGACGCTTGCGGGGCATGATAACGACTCCTGATGGTCAAATCAGATAAATAAGCGTACCTGACCGGCCCTGATCCGCCCAGCCCAAGTTGCCCAGTGGAGGCTTGCCATGCTTTTTTTCGATGCCCACCTGGATCTCGCTTGGAACGGCGTGGACTGGAACCGTGACTTGAAACTCGAGGTTGCCGACATCCGTGAGCGGGAGAAGGCGCTCAACCTGAAGGGCAAGGCCAGGGGCGCCAACACGGTTTCCTATCCGGCCCTCAGGAGAGGTGGTGTCGGGTTGGGCATCGCCACCCTGCTGGCGAGATTGCACCGTTCCGATCAGGCTCCCGGATTTCAGGTGCAGGGCTTCAACAGGTATGAGGACATGGCCGGGGCCTTCGGGTCCGCCCGTGGCCAGTTGGCTTACTACGAGGCCCTTCAGGAGGAAGGAGTGCTTCGCCTGATCTCCACCAAGGGCCAGTTGGCCGAGATGGCGCGGGCCTGGAATGGCGGGGTGGCGACGGCGGAAACGCCTTTGGGTTTCATCCTTTCCATGGAGGGCGCCGACCCGATCATTCATCCGCGCCAGGTGGAATCGTGGTGGAAATGGGGCCTTCGTGTGGTGGGGCCGGCCCACTATGGCATCAGCACCTACTCCCATGGGACCGCCACGCCCGGCGGATTGATGCCCCTTGGCCCCGAACTGTTGAGCGAAATGCGCCGGGTGGGAATGGTGCTGGATGTGACGCACCTGGCCGACCAGGCATTCGATGAGGCGTTGGACAAGTACGACGGACCGGTGTTGGCCAGCCACCACAACTGCCGGGCCCTGGTTCCCGACCAGCGCCAGCTGACTGATGACCAGATTCGCCGGCTGATCCAGCGTGGCGCCGTGATCGGCGCTGCCTTCGATGCCTGGATGCTGGTTCCCCGATGGGTGCGCGGAAAAACCACCGTGGAGGAGACCGGCGTCGCGTTGCGCCATGTCGCCGACCATATCGACCATGTCTGCCAGGTCGCCGGCAACTGTCGCCATGCGGCGCTTGGCACCGACCTCGATGGCGGCTTCGGAGCCGAGCAAAGCCCCGGCGATATCGAGACGATCGCGGATCTGCCGAAACTTGTCGTCATTCTCAAGTCGCGGGGTTATTCCGTCGCTGACATCGAGCAAATCGCCCATGGCAACTGGATCAGGTTCTTTGGAGAGCATCTGCCTGATTGATGAAAACCGGGCGCCTTGTCCAAATGGTATTTTGGGAGTCACTTGAGCCGTCGAAACATGAGAATCTGCCAATATCTTCAACCCATATTGACAAGTTTGGCTGTTCAGAGTTAGGTTCGATTTACCTCTTACCCTGCAATCTTCTTCGCAGTAAGGGCGCTACTCCAATGACATTGGTATTCTCAGCGCGGCGTGGCTTCACGCTTATTGAACTCCTTGTCGTCATCGCGATCATCGCGGTGCTGATCGGCCTGCTGGTTCCCGCCGTTCAGAAGGTGCGCGAGGCGGCCAACCGCATGAGTTGCACCAACAATCTCAAGCAGTTGGCCTTGGCCTGCCACAGCTACGAAAGCTCCTACGGCAGGCTTCCTCCTGCGGGAAAAGGGTATGGCTGGTGCGCCAGCACGGCCGGCGGCACGGGTGACACCAGCATCCTGAACATGAGTGGCTGGGTTCTCGTGCTTTCGCACCTGGAGCAAAGCGCCTTGGACTCGCAGTTGAACAAGGCCGCCTGTTTCAGCAACCTCAACACGGCATGGTGCTGCGGATTCACGGGCAACGCCAACGGCACGGTTGCCGGTTCCGTCACGGTCAACGGGGCACTTTCGGCGACTGTGATCAAGACCTTCGTGTGTCCGAGCGACCCTGGCCTCGCAACCGTCGAGTACAACTCCGGTGGAGGGCAGGGCGCGGCGATCAACTATGACTTCATCGCGTCCAGGAGCGACAGCGGACTGGGAACAAACACCAACGGTTGCAACTACTGGAACAGGGCGGGCGCCTCCCGCTATATGTTCGGCGAAAACAGCGCGACGCGCCTCTCCGATGTCCTCGATGGAACCAGCAATACTTTCATGATCGGCGAGACATGCAAGAATGTGTGGAACGGTTCCAACTTGAGCTGGGCGTATCGGTCGTGGGTCATGACCGGAGTCGACCCCAACGGCGGACTCAACATCTGGTACACCCCCACGGGAGGCGCCACCCAATACGGCAACCTGAGCAGTTGGGGACAGGCCGGAAGCATCCATACGGCGGGAGCCAACTTCGCCATGGGCGACGCTTCGGTGCGCTTCGTGCGAGATTCCAATAGCAGCACCATCCTGAGCCGCGCGGCCATGATGTCCGACGGAACCGTCAACAATGTTGAATGACCGCGGGGTGGACACCATGCGAACAGTTTTTTTCCTTTTCCTCGCGCTGGGATTCTCCGCGGGTTGCGGTTCTTCGGGGCCCGGACTTCCGCTGACGCCTGTCACCGGCACCGTCATGCTCGATGGCGTGCCGGTCGCCGAGGCCAAGGTGACTTTCTTTCCCCAGCTTGAAACCAAGGGAAATGGTGGTTGGGGGATCACCGATGCCTCGGGGAAATATGCGCTCAAGACTCCCCAGGGTGGCACGGGCGTTCCAGACGGCGCCTACAAGGTCACGGTTAGCCTGAGGCGCAATCCCGATGGCAGTTTGCCCAAGCCGGATGAGCCACCGATCGAATCCAAGGCGAAGGAAACCCTTCCGGCCATTTACAGCAACGAGTCCAAGACAACCCTGAAGGCCGATGTTTCCTCGTCCGCCAAGCAGTTCGATTGGTCGCTCAAGGCGAAAGGCAAGTGAGTTCCAATCGGTCGCTGAAAGCGTGACAACCAAGCCCCCAACGGATTCTCTGGTCTCACGACTGGCCGGTCGTTGAAACTTTTAGCGGACATGGTGTTCGCTTGTGAGCGATGTTGGACATCTTTCTTTTTTTGATAATGAAGGGTCCAATTAACCCAATCACCAAGCCTGGGCGATATTGACGACTCGGTTCTTCCTTGGTTAATTATATTCATCTCTCCCAATCTCCTGATTGCCACATCGGAGAGGATTCACGCTGCTTGTTCCGCGAAAATCCGGCTTCACCCTTATCGAACTTCTTGTTGTCATCGCGATCATCGCGGTGCTGATCGGCCTGCTGGTTCCTGCCGTGCAGAAGGTGCGCGAGGCGGCCAACCGAATGAGTTGCTCCAGCAAGATGAAGCAACTGGCGCTTGCCGCCCATAACTATGAGGGAGCCAACGGAAGGTTTCCACCCGCCGGTTCCGGGTATCAGTTGTGCCAAAGCAACCAGACGGCTGACACTTCCGGTTACAACAGCAACGGATTGGTGCTGCTGCTTCCCTATTTGGAGCAGGAACCGCTATTCAAGCGCTTCAAACTGGGGGAAGCCAGCGCGGTGATGACCTCTGGAATGAATTCCACCACGGTGGTGGTTGGCAATCCCGTGACCAATGGCAACGCCGCCCTGGCCTCGACGGAACTTCCCATCCTTTCCTGCCCATCCGACAACAACCCGGTCACAGGCAGGCTTTCCGGTTCGTACTACGGCCCGGGCGGGTCGTTCCAGGGGGCCGCCACCAGCTATGACTTCATCTCCCATGATGCCGACTACGGAACCTGCAACAACTGGCGCACCACCACGGCCAAGCGGATGTTCGGCGAAAACAGCACAACCACTCCAGCCAGCGTTATTGATGGCCTTTCAAATACGATCATGTTCGGTGAAACCACCCGCTACCATGTGAATGGTGCCGCGTTCGCCTGGGCTTATCGCACACATGTCATGACAGGTGTCGATCCCGGGACATCCAACCCGGGCATCAACCTGTGGCACCTGCCTGCGGTTCATCCCTTATGGCAGAATCCGCCCTACACGCCGGTCACAGGTCGAATACGCACTTGGTGGGCGGCGGCGGGCAGCCTCCATTCCGGCGGATGCAACTTCGCCACGGGGGATGGATCCGTCCGGTTCTTCTCCGAATCGGCGCCAGCGACGCTTTGGGACCAAATGTGCACGATGGCGGGCGGCGAAGTCGTCAACATGCCATGATCCATCAGCAGTGCTTGGGCGACACCATGCTGAAGCTTGTCATTCCTGCCATGCTTGCCCTCCTCGCCGGTTGCGCGGCGAAGGGCCCGAAACTTGTGCCGGTTTCCGGCAAGTTGACTTTCGACGGCGCGCCCCTGGCCCACAATACGATCCAGTTCATTCCGGAACCGGGAACGCCGGGAAGCGGCGCGGGGGCGACCTCCACCGCCACGGGAGATTATTCACTCATCGCCACCAAGGGTGGCTCGTTGGTTGATTGCATGGGAGCCTGTCCGGGCCGTTATAAGGTCGTGGTGGTCGAACCGATGTTCCCGGTGGATGCCGACCTCAAGGTTCCGGTGGAAGGGGAACAACCGGCCCCGGCGATCGGCCTGCCGGGAACTCCTTCCAGGAAACGCGAGAGGCAGTCCATTCCACCCGCTTACGGGAATGCCCTTTACACGCCACTGGTCGTGACTGTTCCCGAAACAGGAGGCGACATTTCTTTGGAACTCAAGGCCGGCCGGTGAGGCTGGCATTCGGCTACTGGCCGGCCGCGGGTTTCTTTTCCACCTCAACTTCAATTCCATCGCCCAGTTCATCGGTGTTGCCGATGATCACTTCCATCTCGCGCGAAGGTTCCATGGCCTGCTTGCCGACTTCGAGGGCAATCACCTCGGTCCAGTCGCCATCGGTGGCTCCCAGCCTCGCCTCGGCCTGGACGGCCTTTCCTTCCTTGTGGAGGAAAACGACGAAGGCGTCGCCGCGTTTGGCGATGGCCCTCGCCGGCACCGCCATCACGCCCTTCCGCCTGATGTCGACATACCCGTAGACATACATTCCGGGAAGAAACCTCGCACCCTCGTTGGGCAAGTCGATCTCGGCCCTGAGGGTGCGACTGCGGACATTGAGCGCCCAGGATGTCCGGGCCACCTTGGTATCCACCCGCAGGTTGGCCAGCGATTCGAAGCGCACCGCTCCCGGGGTGCCGACCGACACGAAGCGGGTGTCGGTCTCGGGGACATCGACGAACACCCTGACCTTGTCGAGCCTGTCGACAACATAAATGGGAGCGGACCGGGTGGAGGATTGGGCGGGTGAATTGGTGGGCGCGGACTGGTCGCCCGAGGAGGCGGAGACATAGTCTCCGGTGTTGGCGTTGCGGATGGTGATGATGCCGTCGAACGGCGCCGTCAGCTTGAGGTAGCCCACCAGCGCGGCGAGCCTTCTTTCCTCGGCTTTCGAGACGACAACCCGGGTTTCCGCCGCCTGGATGTCGACCTTGGCTTTGGCGAGGTCGGCGTCGCTGGCGAGACGCTGGGCCTCGGCGACGGCGACGGCCGAAACGGCGGCGTCACGCGCCGCCTCGTTCGACTTGAGTTGCCGCGTCGATTCCCCCAGCACCTGCTTGTCGACGACATTCTGCTGCACGAGGCCCGTCAGGCGCTTCACCTCCGACTGCCAGCGTTCCACCTCGGCGGTGAAGCGCCCGACATCCGCCTTGGCCTGGGCCACCTTGGCCACCGCCGCCTTCAGGGTGCCATCGGCGCTGTCGGCCACCTTTTTGGCCTGGTCGACGAGCACGGTGTCGAGTTCGACGCGCGCCTGCTTCACCCGGTGTTCCTCAACGAGTTCGGGAACGAAGATGGTGGCGAGCACCTGGTCCTTCCTCACGATGTCGCCGATGTCGACATTCCATTTCTCGATGTAGCCGCTCACCTTGGCATACAGGGCGGCGCGCTCGTAGGCTTCCACGAATCCCGGTTGGCCAACAACGCGGTTGATGTCGCGTTTTTCCGGAATCACCAGGGTCACGGCGGGTTTGCTAGGGGAGGGTGTCGCGGGCGCGGAGGGCGTCGAGCATCCGCAGGCGAGCGCCGATATCGCCACGATCGCCATGGCTCGGTTGGTCATGGGTGGGTCTCCGCGGTAGGGTGGGCCGATGCGTCGCCGTGGGCATGGTTGGCGTCGAACGCCGGGCTTTCCGGGTCGTCGGGGTCGATGGAAACGGTCGCCGGCCTGCCCGGTCCGATCAACAGCCGGAAGAGCGCCGGCAGCACGAGCAGGGTGCACAGGGTGGAACAGACCAGGCCGCCGATCACGGCGCGGCCGAGCGGCGCCTGCATCTGCGATCCCTCCTCCAGCGCCAGGGCCATGGGAAGCATGCCGGTGGTCATCGCGCAGGCGGTCATGATGATCGGCCGAAGCCTGCCCGCCGCGCCAACCACCGCCGCCTGGCTGGTGGGCATTCCCTCCCGCCAGCGGTCGTTCATGAAGGTGATCATCATGACCGAGTTGGAAACCGAAACGCCGATGCACATGATCGATCCCATGAACGACTCGATGTTGAGCGTGGTTTTGGTGAGGACGAGCGCCGCGGCCACGCCCGTCACCACGCCTGGCACCGCGCCGATGGAAACGAGGGCCAGCTTGGGTGACTGGAAGTAGGCCGTCAGCAAGACCAGGATCACCGCCACGGCGATCGCCAGGCCGATGCCCAGCGCCTGGAACATTTCGAGCATGGTTCCCGTTTGGCCCCGGCCGACGATGTTGACGCCCTTGGGAGGCTGGCCGGCCCGGGCGATGGCCTTGTCGACCAGCCTCGAGGCCGTCCCGAGGTCGGTCCCCTCGATGTTGGCGGTGACGCTGATGAACCTCTGGGAGGAGAACCGGTCGATCTGGCCGGGGGTGACGCCACCCCGCACATCGGCAACATCCCGCAGCATCAGGTTGGTGAAGTTGTTCACCTGCGTCAGGGGAATGGTCTCGACCTCGCGCGCGGATGTCATCCGCTGGGTTGGAACGAGCACCTCCACCTGATAATCGAAACCCGTCGAGGTGTCCTGCCAGAAGTTGAGGGCCACATAGCGGCTCGAGTTGGTCGCCACCAGCACCGAGTCGCTGATGTCCTGGGCGCTCATCCCGCTGAGGCCCGCTTTTTCCCTGTCGATGTCGACATCCACGGTCGGGTAGTCAAGCGACTGCCGGAACTGGACATCCCGCAGGCAATCGATGCCGGCCATCTCCCTCTGGATTTTTTCGGCGTGCGCCCGCACATCGGGAAGCCGCGGCCCGTAAACGACGATTTCCAGCGGCGTCGGGGAACCGAAGCTCATGACATTCGAGACCATGTCGCCGGGCTCGAAACCGAAGGAGATGTTCCTCGCCCGCGCCTCGGCCGTGGGCCGGTCGACGCCAAGGCGGGCGAACTCGCCGGCCAGCCAGGGGGCTATCTCCTCGGGGAGGACCTTCCTGAGCCTCTCGCGCAGCGAATCGAGGGCCACGCCGGATCCCTCGCGGAGCGCCACGCGGAGCATTCCGTCGTCGGGCCCGCGCATGAGGAGGATGATGTTGTTGAGCCCGAAGTTCGGGGCGATCTGGCCGGCGAAGCCGATGCTGATGTCGATGGCGTCCTTGCCGCACTCCCTCTCGATGATGCCGAGCACCCGCTGGCCCATCATTCGGGTGATTTCAAAATTGGTGCCCGGGGGCGGCCTGAACCGCAGCACGAACTGGCCCGAGTCGATGCGCGGGAACAGTTCGGTTCCCAGGCGGCTTCCGAGCCAGGCCAGTGCCAGCGCCACGCCCGCGAGGTAGGCGGGCACCACGATCCACCTCAGCGCCACGATCCAGCCGGCGAACCTCTCGTAGGCCGCCACCACCACGCGCTCGAAGAACGGCTCGCGAGCCGGGGCGTGCCCGGCATGGTGGGGCTTGAGAAGCCACACGGCCATCACCGGGACGAATGTGCTCGAAAGCAGGTAGGAGGAGATCATCGCGAAGCCGACTCCCAGGGCCAGCGGCATGAACAGCGATCGCAGGGGGTCGTCCATGATGAACGCCGGAATGAACACCGACAGGATGCAGGCGAGCGCCAGCAGGCGGGCCACCGCCGTGATCTCGTTGCCGTGGCGGACCGCCCGGGGAAGGCTCATCGTTCCCTTGGACAGTTGGGCGTGGATGTTCTCCACCTCCACGGTCGCCTCGTCAACGAGGATGCCGATGGCCAGCGCCAGGCCGCCCAGCGACATGATGTTGATGCTGTTGCCCGTGGCGTAAAGCCCGAAGAGCGAACCCATGAGCGCCAGCGGGATGTTGCAAACCACCACCACGACGCTGCGCCAGTCGCCCAGGAACAGCATGATCATCAGGCCCGTGAGTCCGGCGCCGATGAGGCCCTCGGTGCCCACGCTCTTGATCGCCATCACCACCGTGGGCGACTCGTCGAACTCGAAGTCGATCTCGACATCCTCGGGTAGCACGGAGCGGAACGCCGGCATGGAGGCGTGGATTTCCGCGACCACGGTCAAAGTCGAGGCCGTGTCCTTCTTGATCACGGGCAGGAAGACCGACTTCTTGCCGTTCACCAGCGCGTGGCCGTAGTTGACATCGGTGCTGTCGGCGATGGTCGCGACATCGCGAACATACACATTCTCGCCGAGCCTCAGCGGTATGGAGCCGATCTCGGCGATCTTGCCGACCATGGCGTTGGTCGGCACCAGCGGCATGCGTTCCTGCAGATAGATATTGCCCGCGGGAATCACCACATTTCCCTTCTGGATCGCCTTGACGACATCCTGCGGGGAAAGGTTGTAGTTGCGCAGCTTGTCGGGGTTCACCTGCACCAGGATCGAGCGGGCGTTGGGACCGAAGGGCGGGGTTCCGATCGTCCCGGGGACATTCTTCTGGAGCAGGGGCCTCACATAGTTCTGGGCGAGGTCGGCCACCAGGCCCAGCGGGGTCGTCTTGCTCTTCAGGACCAGGTAGCCCACTGGAACGCTGCCGGCGTCCATCCGGATGATGAGCGGCGGAAGGGTGCCCGGCGGCATGAACGACATGGCGCGTGCGGCGCACGCCGACACCTGGCTCATGGCCAGTCCCATGTCGGTTCCCGGGAAAAACGACAGCTTGATCAGGGCCACCTGCTGGATCGAGGTCGAGTCGACGGACGAGACGCTGTCGACATACTGGAAGTTCAGCTCGAACTGGTTGACCACCAGTCCCTCGACCTGCTGCGGGCTCATGCCGCCATAGTTGAGGAACACATAGATGCGGGGTGAATTCAGGGGCGGAAAGATGTCGACGCGCATCTTGGCCAGCGCCAGCGATCCGCCGCCGATGAGGGCCACCACCAGCATCATCATGGTGATGGGGTGGCGCATCGCGAAGATAATCGGATTCATTCGCCTGCCTGCCGGATTTCCTGTAAGTGCTTGTGGATTCTTTTATACCACCAAGGCCGGATCAGCGCTTGCCCGGCGGCTGGCAGAAGGCGTTGGCGCACGGTATCGCGGTGACGGGGGGCAGGTCGAACGGCCTGGTGGTGTCGACCTCCTCCGGCGCGTCGATCAGGTTGCGGCAGGCGAGAACCTCGGCCGGATACCCCATGGCCCGAAACAGGCGGAACTGGGACCGGTTGTAGTCCTGGACGGCGAGGAAATAGGCCCGGTAGGCGTTGTCCAGTTGCTGCAACGACGCCACGACCTCCTGGGGGCGGTTCACGAGAACCAGCAGGTCGCCAAAGCGGGTGGTCTGCTCCATGCCCTTGAGGTTTCCCTCGTAGTTGATGAGCGCCTCTCGAAGGCCGGTGTCGGCCAGGGCCACCCTGTTCTTCGCCGAGCGTAGCTGGGCGTGGGCCTGCGCGACCTCGGCGGCCACCTTGTCCTGGGTGTTGAACAATTCGATGTTGGCCTGGAGCCTTTGCCCTTCCCTCTCGCGGATGAGGGCCCGGTTGCCGGCACCCATGTTCTTGAGTTCCCACAGCGCCACGGCATTGACATCAAAGCGCGAACCGTACTGGATGTCGCCCAGCGTGCCGCCGGCCGCCATGCCCCCGATGAGGGGGGCCGAGTTTCCGTTCGCGCCGCTGTTCCCCTGGAACACCAGGCTGGGAATCAACGGGCGCATCCGCTCCTGCCTCAGCTTGGCGATGGTCGCCTGGACGATGGCCTGCGATGCCGCCAGTTCCGGCCGGTTGGTCAGGCCCACGGGAATGAGCGAATCCACTTCCTCGCTCGGCGAGATCAGGAACAGGGCCAGGTGGGGTGGTTCGGTTGGCACGACGCGCGCCGCCGGGTTGAGTCGAAGGAGACGGGTCAGGTCGGCGGCGGAAACGAGCCAATCTTCCCGGGCCTTCACCAGGACCTCCTCCTGTTCGGCGAGGATGGTCTTGGCCCGGTCCGCCTCGACGGGCGCCACCAGGTCCCGGCCGAGGGTGGTGACCCTTCGCACCAGTTCCCGGGCCCGCGCCACCGTGTCGTTGGCTCCCGCCATGCGGCCGCGGGCCTGCTGCACATTGAAATAGGACACCGCCACTTCCATCAGGGCGTCGTTCTTCGCCGCCTGAACGCTCATCTGCCGCGCCTTGAGGATCTGTTTTGCGGCAAGTGGCTCGAATATGGCGTCGGTGGTGGCGAACACCGCCGAGACGCCCGGCCCGATCGTCAGCGCCGCCCGGTTGTTCACCGCGACGCCGCCCGAAGGCAGCGGATAGAGGCCGTCGTGGCGGAAATAATCGACGCCCGCGTAGATGTTGGGAAGCCAAAGAACATTGGCCCGCTGCATCTGGGCCGCGGCCACCACCTCCGCCGCCTTGGCCGCCTCGATAATCAGCGGACGGGCATCCGAAAGCATGAATGCCGAGGAAAGATTGATCGGCAGCACGGTTTCATCCGGCTCGGCGACAATGTTCGGCTTGATGGCGTAAGGCGGAATCGAGTTCGCCTCACGCGGCCCGGACAAGGGGTCGCCTCCCGCCGGGCCGTCGAGGCCCATGTCCCTCGGGGGAGGCAACATGGGTGCGGTTTGGGCGACCAGCGGGCCGTTTCCCGCCACCGCCATCCACAACACCATGAATCTGATCAAGCGCATGAATGACATCCTGTTCGGACCATGGCAACAACCCTGTGGCCTTTATCGATTGGTGGGGTGGCGCGGGTTGATCAAGTCGCGCCGGGTCGGGATAGTTGTCGCCTGCAACTACGGAGTTTCTTGCCAAGCCTTTCCAAATTGCCAAAAAGCCGTCGGTGGTTTCATGAGGTAAGGTTGAATTGGGAGCGTCACCGAAGATCAATGAAGCGAAGGTTCCAAGGGCCCATCATGCAGCAACCCCGCAGGCGACGCGCCCTTTCCCATGTCGGCGGACGGGTTGAGACCGAGGGAGACCCGAGGGAAACGACCCTTTTGGCCAAGGCGTTGGAAGTCTCGCCTTCATCAGATGATCCGGATGATCCGTCGCGCGCCCATGTGCACGGTTTCCATACCTATCCCGCCCGCATGCACCCCGAAACCGCGGCCTGGCTGGTGCGCTCGTTTGTTCCTCCCGGAGGTCGCGCGCTCGATCCGTTTTGCGGTTCGGGTACCGTTTTGGTGGAGGCGATGCTTCAGGGATGCGAGGCCATCGGTTCCGACCTGAACCCCGTGGCCGTGATGCTCGCGCGTTGCAAGACCCGCGCGAGATCGTCGGCCGACCTGTCGCGCCTCGTGTCGCGGGCCCGTGAGTGCGCCCAGTTTGCCGAGGACCGCCGTCGCGCCCGCGCCGGGGCCTCGAGGCGGTTCCCCCATGAGGATGTGCGCCTGTTTGAACCCCATGTGCTGCTGGAACTCGATTCGCTGAGGCACAAGATCGAGACACTGCAAGATGACCCCGACAGGACCGATTTGTTCCTGGCCCTGTCGAGCGTGCTGATCAAGCTGTCGAGGAAACGAGGCGACACTTCCGACATGGTGGACCAGAGACGCACGGCGCCCGGGTTCGCCACGCGGCTTTTCATCGGTCGCGTGGAGGACCTGGCCGCGAGGGTTTCCGACTTCGCCGCGCAACTGCCGGGCCGCGTGAGGCCGGCGAGGATCTCGCAGGACGACGCCACCGAGTTGCGCTCCGCGCGCGGCGGGCAGGTGGATGCCATCATCACCTCGCCTCCCTACGCGGCCACCTACGATTACATCTCCCACCACGACCTTCGCATCCGCTGGCTTTCCCTTGATGGTTCGGCCATGGCCCGGGGGGAAATCGGGTCGCGGACATCCTACTGGAACATGCCCCGCGGCGAGGTTCGCGGCGCCTGGGCCGACGAGGTCGGCCGTTTCCTCTTCGCCGCCCACAGGGTGCTGGCGCCCGGCGGGCCGTTGGTGCTGCTGATGGCCGATTCGGCCGTTGGCGACATCGTGCTGCGCGCCGGCGAGGTGGTGGCGCATGTCGCCAGGGATGTCGGCTTCGAACCGGTGGCCAGGGCGTCGCAAGACCGGCCGCATTTCCATGGGCCGACCATGAACGCCTTCAGGGACAGGCCCCGGGCCGAGCACGCGATCCTTCTTCGCAGGGCATGAAGCCCTAGCGCGGTCCGCCAAGGGCATCGACGAACAGGCGGGCCCGCCTCCTGGCCGCGAACGGGCTTTCGCCGGCTCCATGCCCCAATCCCGGCAGCAGCAGGAAGTCGAAATCCCGCCCGGCCTTCACCAGGGCGTCGACAACACGCAAGGTGCATGCCGGATCCACATTGGTATCGACCTCGCCCACGGTGAGCAGCAGCTTTCCCCGCAGCTTGTGCGCGTCGGTCTGCGCCGCCTGGGCCTCGTAGTGCGGCCCCACGGGCCAGCCCATCCAGAGTTCGTTCCACCAGACCTTGTCGATCCGGTTGTCGTGGCAGCCGCAGTCCGCCGCCGCGGCCTTGTAGAAGTCGCCATGCGACAAAAGGGCCCGCAGCGCGCTTTGCCCGCCCGCGGAGCCGCCGAAGATCCCCACCCGTTCGAGGTCCATCCACGGACGGCTTTTGGCCGCCTCCCTCATCCAGATGATGCGATCCGGAAATCCGGAGTCGGCCAGGTTCTTGTGGCAGACATCGTGGAACGCCTTCGACCGCCAGTTGGTTCCCATCCCGTCGATCTTCACGACGATGAATCCCAACTCCGTGAACGCGTGCGGACGATGGGTTGGCCGGAATCCCTTGGGCACGAAAGCCCCCTGGGGCCCCGCGTAGATCTCCTCCAACACCGGGTAGCGCCTGGTCGGATCAAACCCCGACGGCTTGAAGATCACTCCCCAGATGTCGGTTTTGCCGTCGCGGGCCTTGGCCGTGAACCTTTCGGGGCGCCTCCATCCCGCGTGTTCCAAAGCGTCGAGGGACCCCCGGGCCAACTCGAGGATTTTCCTGCCCGTTGCGGCGTCCCTCAGTTCGGAGACCGGCGCGTGGTCCACGCGCGACCATGTCGCCACAAGGTGCCGGCCATCGGGTGACAGGTTCCATGTGTGGGTGCCGTCGCCGTCGGTGAGCGGGGTCACTTCGCCTTCAAGGCTCACCCGGGCCAGGTGCTCGTGATAGGGATCCTGCCCGGGATGGATTCCCATCACCCTCACCAAGATCTTGCCGGTGGATTCATCCACCGCCTCCACGGAACGCGCCACCCAGTTGCCGGGGGTGAGGCACCGGATGGGCTTTCCGGTCTTGAGGTCGTGGAGGAACAGGTGGTTCCATCCATCCCGTTCCGACATCCACACGAATGTTCCCTTGGCCTCCATCACGGTGAGGTGGAACTTGTGGGCGTAATCGATGAAGGTGGGGCTTTTGTCGTCAATGAGGATCGTTGATTTTCCCGTGGCCGCATCAATGGCCACATACCGCAGAACCTGATGCCCCCGCCGGTTGTGAACGAACCGGAATGTCGAGCCGTCGGCCGACCACGCGGCATGGTCGTTGGCCCAGGGGCTGTCCCAGGTGGAATGATCGAGCGTGATTTCCTTGCCGGCGCCAAGGTCGAACAGGCGCGGGAACGACTGGTCCAGGGCGTCTCCCGGCTTGGCGTATGGGATGGTTCTCACCGCTTGCTGGAGCTGGTTGCCGGGTGATGATTCAACCAAGGTGATCGAGCGGTTTTGCCCTCGTCGAGTTCTCATGGCTACCGCATGCCTTCCGCCTGGCGCCACGAACACCTGTCCCCGGTAGCCGTCCTCCGGAGTGCCATCCGTGGTGAGGGCCGCGGTGGCGCCATCGTTCTTGCGCATGTGCAGGTTGTTGTCGCGGGTGAACACGGCTGGCAACTTGCCCACCGGCGGGGCGACTCCGCGCCGTGGTTCCGGGACGGATCCGTCGATCTCGGCGCGGCCCGGCGATTCGGTGCCCCGGAAAAACACCGCGGGCTTCCCATCCGCCTTCACCATCCACACATGTCCGGAAAAGGTGTGTTGTTCACGGGTCGCTCCCGGGGCGATCGAACCATAAGGAACCTCGGATCCTTCCGTGTTGATCCAGAACAGTTGCACGGTTTTGTCGAGGGCATTGTGAAAAGAGATGGAACTTTCCATCCCTCCCGGCTTGCTGCGTTCCCGTCGAGGCAGGGGAACAAGGCCCGTGGCCTTGCCCGGGGCGGCCGGCTTCCAAACACCTCCCACTTTTTCCCAGGATCGGTTGCCAAGGCGAACCTTGGCGAGGCCGCCCGCGGCATCGAACTCGAGGTTGTCGATTTCCAGCTTGGTGGCTTCCAATGGCCTTCCTGATGCCTTGGCCAGTTCCGTGGCCAGCGCCGCGTGGTTGAAGGCGGGTGCATGCCTCGCCCCGGCGGGATCGGCCAGCATGAACTCCCAGGTTCCCCCCGACCGCGAGGCCCGGTACCAGAATCTGCCCCCCTCCAACCAGCGGGGGGAAACGGTCCCCTTGGGAGCCAAGGCTTCCCAGCGGGCGGGCGCTTCCCGCATCCTTCGGTACAGCGCCTCGAAATCATCCGCGCTCGGCGCCAGCAGGATGAGTGCGATCAGGGACATGGCTTGGGAACTCCGGGTGAATGGACCATGGGTTATGATATCTACCGGCGCCGCGAAGGACCGGGGCCTGCAAGCGGAAACACCCAATATGGTTCCGATCACAGTCACCGGCGAGCCACTCTGGCAACGCATGGGGGCATCCGTGGAGAATGTCCAAAGGCGACTTCGTCGGGCGGTCGGTGTTTTGAAGAGTGCCGGTGTGCCTTATGCGGTGGTTGGCGATAATGCTGTTCAAGGCGGATGATCCCGAGGCCAATCCGGAGGTTATGCCGGTCGAGGAAGTGGATGGGTTTCACACCTTGTCCCTGGAAAGGCTGGTGAGGATGAAGCTCAACTCATTCAGGCTCGAGGATCGTGTTCAGGCGCTTGACATGATTGGCGTGGGACTTGTCGACGCCTCAAGGCCCGGCCGATTTCCCGGGGTTCTCGCCGACAGGCTGAGGTCCTTGCTGGACAACCCCGGCCAGTGAGTCACTTCAGAGGCAATCGCGCGATCTTCCACAGGGTTTCCGGGGCCATGCGGCCGTCTTCGGCCAGGGCGACTCCCTTGCCTTGGGCGTCGATCCCAAGGTAGCGGCCGGTTCGGTCATGCCTGAGGCGCACCGTGCCCATGTCGGCGGGCACGACCTTCCACGATTGGTGGCCAGCCGTCTTCAGCGGTCCCTTGAGGAGCACATCGGTGCCCGCGCCCGCCTGCACCACCTGCGGCGTGAGGTACTTGCCCGTCTTGCGGTTCATCAGGCGCACGAAGCCGTCGCCCGACTGGATGACCAGCCATTGAGCGGCGGGATCATCGGGCTTGTCGGTGAAGCCGACATCCGGCGTCGCGGCGGTGCCCCCCAGGGCGGCGGCGAAGCGGGCGGTTTTCATCGCCTGCAGGGAGTGAAGCGCCTTGGCTTCCTCCACTCCCGGCAATTCCATCGGCTTGGCGGGGGCGAATATCCTCTTCCTGTCCATCTCGGCCTTGTCGGCCAAGTCGTCGCGGTCGAGCCTTGTGAACTCGCGCAAGGCCCTGTCGAATTCGATCACCAGTTGCCTGTCGGCCCGGTCGGCGGCCCACTGGTAGGAGAGCGTGGAAACGCATTTCGGCAGCTTGCGATGCGCTTGCCAGGCCTCTTGTTCGGCGAGGATCTTCTTCACGCCCTCGCGGTCGCCCTGCTTGCGCACCAGTTCCAGCTTGTTGTCGATGGCCTCGTCGAGTTCCTTGCGCGCCTTGCCAAGCGCCAAGCCATGCGCCTCGACCGCCTTGTCGAGGCGCGCGCGGGCCTCATCCACGGGATCCAGGGCCAACCCGGCCAGCGCGCAGCAGGCCAGCATCAGCGCGCACATGGAAACGCCTCCCCGCTCAATGGGGCGGACTCGCCCCGCGCTCAGGCCTTCGACTTCTCCCAGCCTTCGCGCAGGAACTTGCCACCCTTCACATACACATCATCGGCATTCTCGTACAGGTCGCGCCAGACCTTGGTGGCCGCGGCCAGGTCGGGCAGCGCCCGCCCGAAAGCCTCGATGGTCATCCAGCCCTGGTAATTGATCTTCCGGAGGGCCTTGAAGGTCTCCTCCCAGCGAACCTGGCCGGTGCCCGGCACGCCGCGGTCGTTCTCGCTCAGGTGCACATGGATGAAGCGGGGGGCCAACGCGGCGATCGCCTCCGCCTGCCCCTTCTCCTCGATGTGCGCGTGGAAGGTGTCGTACATGCAGCGGAACCAGGGGTGATCGACGGCGTCCACCAACTCGGCCATCTGCCTCGCCGTGGTCACGAAGTAGCACTCGAACCGGTTGAGATACTCGATGGCCATCTTCACCCCCACCTGCTGGGCATGAACGGCCGCGGCGCGCAGCACCTCCACGGCGCGCTTCTTCTCGTCAACGGTGGGAGGATTACCGGTGAAATGGCCCAGCGCCGAGTGATACGGCCCGGCAAGGCAGTCGCCCTTCAGCGCCGCGGTCATGTCGAGAGCCCACTTGATGCGGTCGAGGCCGGCATGGCGAACCTTGGCGTCGTCGGAAACGGGGTTGGCATCGGTGGAAAGGCAGGTCACCGTGGTGCAGCCCAAGCCCTGGTTGGCCAGTTCCTGGCCCACCCGCGTGTAGTGCGCCCCGTCCCCCTCGAACAGCGGCAGTTCCACGCCGTCGAACCCGGCCTTCTTGATCTTCTCGAAGATCGGGTAGTGGGCTTCGGTCACATGGGAGGCCCACAGGAGCATGTTCATGCCGAGCTTCATGGGAGGGAACCTTTCGGTGGTCTTTCCAGGAGTTTGAAAAAGCGTTCGTCGCAAGATGATATCTTCTTAAGCTTGTGGCCCCGTGGCAAGCAGATTGGAGCCGAAGGTGGAACTCGCGCAGGCCCGGTCGATCCTGACGCCGGCCACCGGTTTCATCCGGCGGGGCGGATTCGACTGGACCTGCAACCCGTACACCGGCTGCACCTTCGGTTGCCGGTACTGCTACGCCATGTTCCTGCCGCAAAACCGGAGGCCCCGGGAAGACTGGGGCCGCTGGTTCCAGGCCAAGGCCAACGCGGTGGAACTGGCGCGGCGGCAGGCGCCCCGCGCCGCCGGGCAAGCCGTTTACATGTCGAGCGTGACCGATCCCTACCAACCCGTTGAGCGTGTCCTGAAGCTCACAAGGGGAATCCTCGAGGCCTTGGCCGCCTGTCAGCCCAAGTTGGTGATCCAGACCCGGGGCCCGCTGGTGACCAGGGACATCGACATTCTTTCCATGTTCGAGGCCGTTCGGGTGAACCTGTCGATTCCCACGGATGATGAGGAGATCAGGCAGGCGTTCGAGCCCAAGGCGCCGCCGCTGGATTCGCGCTGGCTCGCCGCCCAAGCCCTCAAGGAGTCGGGCATTCCGGTGGGATTGTGCCTCACTCCGCTGCTGCCGGTGGCCAACCATGCCGCCTTCGCCGATCGCGTGGCTGGTTTTGGCGCCGATGTGGTTGTGGTTCAGGAGTTCCATGACGCCCCCCGGGGTTGGGGTGCCGATACAACGGATGAAGCCGTTGGATTGGCCCGCCGGTTCGATCCGTCCGGAAATGGCTACCTTCTCATGCTTCGTTCATTGAACGAGCGGGGTGTCGATTATCATGAGGGTGAGTCCGGGTTCTTTCCTCCGTCCGGGTTGGGCCAACGGGCTTCCGGCGGTTAAAATTTTGGGTATTCTCCCGCCTGAAGCTGTTTTGGAACTCCATCATGCCGCTGATTAGCCTCATGCTTCTCGCGATCGCCGGCAACAATCCGGGCGGGGAAGCGTTTTTTGAAAGCAGGATCCGCCCGGTGCTGGTCGAGCATTGCCAAAAATGCCACGGGCCGGCCAAGCAGCAGGCCAGCCTGAGGCTCGATAGCTCCGCAGCCCTAGCCAAGGGGGGCGACACCGGCCCCGTGGTGGTTCCCGGCAACCCCGACGCCAGCCTCTTGATCAAGGTGATCCGGTACACGGGCGAATCGAAGATGCCGCCCAAGGGCAAGCTGCCAGCCACGGCGATTGCCGACCTCGAGCAATGGGTGCGCGACGGGGCCAAGTGGCCGGCCGGCGAAAAAGCCGTGTCCCCAGGCGGGCCGCCCGATGCGCTTGAAGCCCGCAAGACCCACTGGGCATTCCGTTCGGTGGCCGACCCGGTGGTGCCTGTGGTGAGGAATACCGACTGGGTTCGTGATCCGATCGACGCCTTCGTTCTGGCCAGAATCGAGGCTGCCGGGCTGCGGCCGGCCCCCGAGGCCAATAGGGGCACCTATATCCGCCGGGTCACCTACGACCTGACGGGCCTGCCGCCCACGCCCGGGGAGATCGACGCCTTCCTTTCGGACAAGGCACCCGGCGCCCATGAACGGCTGGTGGACAGGCTCTTGGCCAGCCCAAGGTTTGGCGAGCGTTGGGCCCGCCACTGGATGGATATTTCCCGCTACGCCGACACCAAGGGCTATGTCTTCCAGGAGGATCGCCGCTATCCGTTCGCGTGGACCTACCGCGACTGGCTGGTCAACTCCATCAACGCCGACATTCCCTACGACCGATTCGTGGCGCTTCAGGTTGCCGCGGATGTCTGGCCCGACAAGGAAAAGAAGGATCTCGCGGCGCTCGGGTTCCTCACCCTGGGCAGGCGGTTCCTCAACAATGTCCACGACATCATCGATGACAGGCTCGATGTCACCTTCCGTGGACTGATGGGCATCACCATCGGCTGCGCCCGGTGCCACGACCACAAGTTCGATCCGGTTCCCATCGGCGACTATTACTCGCTGCATGGCGTCTTTTTGGGAAGCACCGAGCCGAAGGATCTTCCGGCCCTTTCCGACGCGCCGGGCTCCGAATCCTACCAAAAAGCCCTGGCCGGTCAGAAAAAAGAGTTGGACGACCTGTTGAGAAAGTATGGCGCGGAAATACCGGCGAAGCTGCGTTCCCAGGCGGGCGCCTACATGCTTTCGGTTCGTGACGCCGGCCTGCCTCCCTCGGAGAGGGTGTTGCCTCCCGCCCAGGATGCCGCCCTGAGGCGCCCGGTGCTCGACCGTTGGAGGCGCCACCTGGAGCAACGCGGCAAGGAGGGAGACAATGTGTTCGCGGCGTGGCGCGCGCTTTCGCCCTTGAAGGCCTCGGAGTGGAAGGCGAAGGGGGCGGGCTTGGTGGCGGAACTCGGCAAGCGCGCCGCCGAGCAGAAGTGGCCGGGTGCCCTGGCCGCGTTGGTGAAAGACCTTCCTGAAAACCATGGGGCCCTGGCAACCCGGTACCAGACCCTGTTCGACAAGGCGATGGAGGCGCCGGATGACGCCGCTTTGGCCCCGGTTCGCGCCTCGGTTGTGGGCAAGGACGCGCCGTGCGATGTGCCCCCGGGGGAAATCGAGCGGTATCTCGACAGGGCGGAAAGGAACCGCGTTCAGGAGGCGCGCAAGAAATCGGACGCGTTCGTGGCCAGGAACGCCGGGGAGATGCCCCGGGCGATGGCCCTTGCGGAAACCGGGCCCCAGCAAGCCCGCGTGCTTCTGAGGGGCAATCCGGGCAACCCCGGGCCGACGGTGCCGCGCCAGTTTCTCCTCGTGGCCGCCGGTGCCGAGCGCAAGGCCTTTTCCAAGGGCACCGGGCGGCTGGAACTGGCCGAGGCGATCGTCTCGAAAACCAACCCGCTCACGCCGCGCGTGGCGGTCAACCGGCTCTGGATGCTTCATTTCGGACAGGGTTTGTCCCGCACGCCGGGCGATTTCGGCCTCCGAGGCGAGGCGCCCACCCATCCCGAACTGCTCGACCACCTGGCCACCCGCCTCATGCGCGACCATTGGTCGATGAAGAAACTCCACCGGGCCATGGTGCTATCGGCCACCTACCGGCAGGTCGCGGGTAATCCGGTCGCGGAAGAACAAGATCCGGATAACCGCCTCTGGGCCCGCGCCAACCGCCGCAAGCTTGAGTTCGAGGCGCTGCGGGACGGAATGCTGGCGGTTTCCGGCAAGCTCGACCCGGCCATGGGAGGGCCGTCGGTCGAGATCCTCACGGCACCCTACTCCGGCAGGCGCGGCGTCTACGGATTCATCGACCGGCAGAACCTTCCCGGCACCTTCCGCGCCTTCGACTTGGCCAGCCCCGACTTGGCCACGCCCACCCGCCACGCCACCACGGTGCCCCAGCAGGCCCTTTACCTGCTCAACAACCCGTTCGCCCTTGAAATGGGCAGGGCATTGGCGGCGCGGCCTGAAATGGAGGGCTTGTCGCCCGCCGCCCGCGTGGTCCGCCTCTACCGTTTGGCGCTGGGACGCGAACCCGACGAAGCCGAACGCGACGATGCCGTGGCCCATGCCTCCTCAAGGCCCGGTGGCCTCGCCGAGGTGGCCCACGCCTTGTTGTGCTGCAATGAATTCCAGTTCATCGATTGAGACGGGGTGGCATCATGCTTGACAGGCGATCGATGCTGTGGCGCGGCGGAATGGGCTTGGGGGGCATCGGCCTCGCGGCCATGCTGGACGCTGAGGCGCGCGCCAACGCCCCCTCGCGCGAGATCGCCCCGTTGGCTCCCCGGTTTCCCCACCACAAGCCCAAGGCCACCCGGGTCATCCACCTGTTCATGAACGGCGGGCCGTCGCATGTCGACACCTTCGACCCCAAGCCGCTGCTGAACAAGCACCACGGGCAGGTCCTGCCGAGGCCCAACCTGCCCACCGAACGCAAGACGGGCGCCGCCTTTGGCTCGCCGTTCAAGTTCGCCAAGCATGGGCAAGCGGGCATCGAGATCAGCGAACTGTTTCCCCATGTCGCCCGCATGGCCGACCGGTTGTGCGTGGTTCGTTCCATGCATGCCGATGTGCCCAACCATGAGCCCTCGCTTTTGCTTCTCAACTGCGGTGATTCACGGCAGGTGAGGCCCAGCATGGGCTCCTGGGTCACCTACGGGCTGGGCAGCGAGAACCAGAACATGCCCGGCTTCATTTCGATGTGCCCCGGCGGGTACCCGATCCAGGAAACGCAAAACTGGCAATCGGCCTTTTTGCCCGGCGTGTACCAGGGCACCTATATCGACACCCGCAACACCAGCCTTGAAAAGCTCGTGGAAAACATCAGGCCGGGAAGGCCCGCCGGCGAGCAGCGGGGCCAGCTCGACCTTTTGGCCCGCATGAACCGGAGGCATCAAGCCGGACGCGAGCGCGACAGCCGGCTGGAGGCCCGCATCCAGTCGTTCGAGCTGGCCTGGCGCATGCAGTCGGATGCCGAGGATGCCTTCGACATCAACCGCGAACCGCAGTCCATCCGCGACATGTACGGCCCCGGGGTGCAGGGGCGGCAGATGCTCATCGCCCGCCGATTGGTGGAACGCGGCGTGCGCTTCGTGCAGGTATGGCACGGTGCCGGCCAGCCATGGGACAACCACGACGACATCGAGGTGAACCACCGCCGCCTGGCCAAGGAGTGCGACCAGGCCATCGGCGCCCTGCTGGCCGACCTCGAACAGCGGGGGATGCTCGATGAAACACTCGTGATCTGGGGCGGGGAGTTCGGCCGCACCCCCACCGTGGAACTGCCCACGGCCGGGGCCAACGCCGGGAAGATCAACGGCCGCGACCACAATCACCACGGCTATTCCGTGTGGTTGGCGGGCGGCGGGGCCCGCGGCGGCCATGTCCACGGCGCCACCGACGAGTTCGGGTTTCAGGCCGTGCATGACAAGGTGCATGTCCACGACCTGCAGGCCACCATCCTGCACCTGCTGGGCTTCGACCACGAGAAACTCACCTACCGCCATGCCGGGCGGGATTTCCGCCTCACCGATGTGCACGGGCGGGTGGTGAAGGAATTGCTGGCCTGATTCAGGGCTGGTTTCACCGGCTCGCTGCCCGAACAATAAGGGTGTGATCCCTTCGCTCCCCATGGGGGTTCGAGCCATGGCCGATTCCGCCACCCTACCTGTTTCCGTTGGTCGTTATCTCATCCACCGGTTGCGCCAACTGGGCCTGGGGCATGTCTTCGGGATTCCCGGCGACTATGTGTTGGGATTCATGCGGCAACTCGAGGAAAGCCCCCTCCAACTGGTGGGCACCACCAATGAGCTTTGCGCCGGCTATGCCGCCGACGCCTACGCCCGTGTCACCGGCCTGGGCGCCCTGTGCGTGACCTACGCGGTGGGGGGCCTTAGCGCCGCCAATGCCGTGGCCTGCGCCTACGCCGAGAAATCGCCCCTGGTGGTGATCAGTGGGGCCCCCGGCGTGCGCGAGCGGCGCAAGAGGTCGCAGGTGCACCACATGGTGGGGGCGCACGACGCCCAGCGCCGCGCCTTCGAGCCGATCACCGCTGCGGCGGTCACCATTGAGGATCCGCTGACGGCGTTCAGGGAAATCGACCGGGCGCTGGCCACTTGCCTGGCGCGCAAGCAGCCGGTGTATATCGAGTTGCCGCGCGACCGTGTCGACATGGAGGGGCAAGCCGGGCATGTGCCGGAATCAGGCTCCCCCGCCAGCGACCCCGACGAATTGGCCGAGGCGGTGGGTGAAACCGCCTCCATGCTGGCCGCGGCGCGCGCGCCGATCATCATCGCGGGCATCGAGGTTCACCGGTTCGGGCTCACAGGCGCCTTGATGTCGTTCGCCGAAAGGCACGGCATCCCGGTCTGTTCCACGCTCCTGGGCAAGTCGGTGGTGAGCGAGAAGCACCCGCTCTATGCCGGAACCTATGTGGGGGCGCTCAGCCGGGCCGAGCTCGTGGAGTTTGTCGAGGGCTCCGACTGCGTGCTTTCGCTTGGCGCTCCCATCACCGACACCGACACGGGCATCTTCACCACGAGGCTTTCCCCCGAACGGACGGTTCATGCCACAAGCCAGACCGTCCGCATCCGCCATCATGCCTTCGAGGAGGTGCGGCTGGATGATTTCCTCGCCGGCCTCGCCGTTCAATCGGTGCCCGTGTTCCACCGTCCGTTGCCCCCGAAGGACAATCCCCTGGAACAACCCTGGATGCCCCGTGCCGGCGCCCCCCTCACCACGGGCCGGTTGTTCCACAAGGTGAACTCGGTTCTTTCCAAGGGGCTTTCGGTTGTCGCCGACCCGGGCGATGCGATGTTCGGGTCGATCGACCTGTCGGTTCACGAGGGGGCTGATTTCCTGGCCACGGCGTTTTATGCCACGCTGGGCTGGGCGGTGCCCGCGGCCATCGGCGCGCAGGTGGCCCGCGGTAAGGTCCGTCCGCTCGTGCTCGTGGGCGACGGCGCCTTTCAAATGACCGGAACCGAGCTTTCCACGGCGGTGCGCCTGGGCCTCGATCCCATCGTGGTGGTGCTGAACAACCGGGGATACCTCACCGAGCGGTTCATCCTCGAGGGCAAGTTCAACGACATCCACAACTGGAACTACCACCAGATGCCGGCGCTGTTGGGCGGCGGGCTCGGGGTGTTGGCCGGCACGGAAGACGAGTTTTGCAAGGCCCTCGACCATGCGATCGCCACGCCGGGGCAGTTTCACCTGATCGAGGCGAGGCTTGAAAAAATGGACGCCAGCCCGGCCCTCAGGCGCCTGGGCGAACGCCTCGCCGCCGAGGCCAAGGGGTGACAGGGCACGCCGTTCCCTGCGTCCCTTGCTGGACAGGATGGGTAGCCGTGTGGAGAAAGTTGGATTCGCTTGGGAGCGGGGGAAAGTACTGAACCCGTAACG
>VGXS01000018.1 GCA_016873225.1 Planctomycetota bacterium
CGTTACGAATTTGCCAACAGCCCTCGTTCCCACCCGAATCCCGTACGCTTCACACGCCTATACATACTGTCTCCGCGGGTGCCTCGGGAACCGAACCCCCCAGCCGCAGCAGGTTGTCGGGAACATAGTAAGCCAGACCGCCTCCTCCCATCATGTTGCAGAGTCCCGAGGCGTTTCCGTGCTCGTGAAGATTCCGGCGATCGCGTAATTGCCGGGCTGATCCACGAGGCGTTGGCATTCATTCGACACCGTCACTCGCTACTTTGCCGAACGGGCACGCGACGACGGTGGCAATGTCATCATTTTGACCGGAACAGGATATCAAGGACATCCCCGGGCGATTCCGCGAGCAAAAGCCCGGAGCGCAACTCCGGGTTGCCGGCCATGGCCGCCACCTGCCCCAGCAAGTGAACCTGCAAGGCGGGTTGCTCCGCCGGCGTCACGATCAAAAACACCAGACGGGCCAGCCCTGCCGAGGCCTCGTCGAACATCACGCCCTCCGCCGAGCGACCGAACACCACGACGGGTTTCGCCAAACCCGGGCACCGCGCGTGGGGAACCGCGATGTCGTGTCCCAGGGATGTGGGCATTTCCCGTTCGCGGGCGATGGCCAGCGTGGCGATTCCGGCTCCGTCCGGAAGAAGTTCCGCGGGAATGCGGGCGGCCATTTCCTCGATCACCCCGATCGGGGTCCGGCCCGCCAAACACAGGAGCTCATGGGTCACGACAAGGTGATCTCCCAGCGTTTCGGCGGGAACGCCCGGATATTCATCCTCGATGCGTCCAACCACCTGCTCCAGCAGATCCTCGATCGTGATGATTCCGACCGGAGCGTCTCCATCCTCAACCAGGCAGATCGTGGCCCCTTGTCCCTGGAAATGCTGGAGGGCTGATTCCACATCGGCGGAGGGCGAAATGGTGCCCATCGGCCGGATCAGGTGAACCCAGCCGGCTTGCTCCCGTGACAACCCGATAAGATCCTTGGCCAGCAGGTAGCCGATGGGCATTCCATCCCCGGGCCTCACCACGGGCCACCTTGAGAAACGCCGTTCGCTCACCCTCCGGCGAACCTCGTCGATATCGGCGGAGGAGGACAGCCGCAGCACCCTTGTCCAAGGCACCATGACGGAGCGCACCGGGAGCGACCGCATGGTGCTGACATTGTCGAGAATCATCCTGGTGCGGATGTCCCGAACCGCCAATTCAATCGACCCGCGGCCGGCCCCGGTGTCGGCAAGAACCAGCCTGGCCAAGGCCACGGACGCCTCGGCCTCCTCGAAGATCGCCGCCGTCGCGCCCACATGTTCCAGTTCCCCGCGCTCGCGGATGTAGTGGGCGCGAACAAAGGTTTTCACCCCGGGGTTCAGGTTTCGCGCCGCCGCGACCACCGCCGCCCTGTCGGCGGTGTGGGGAAGCGTGATCACAAGGTGAGAGGCGCGGGCGACACCGGCGCTTTCAAGGATCGATTCCCGCGATGCGTCGCCGAACACGGCGGCTTGGCCCTGTTCCCGCAGCGTGGCCACCGTGTCCATGTTCATGTCGATCACCACGGTGGCAAGGCCGGCTTTCCTGAGCAGTTCCTCGACTGTCTTTCCAACCGGACCGAAACCCACCACCACGGCCAGGCGCGCATCCTTTGTGGCGGGTTGGGCGGCGGGCAAGGCGTTGAAACCGGCGATCCTGCGCTCGGCCCGCGAGTTGAGCAGCGACCACAAAACCGGCCGACGCCTGAGCCAACGCTCGATGCCGCCGATCGAGCGGAACATCAGCGGATTCAGCGTGATCGAAATGATCGCCGCGCCGACGATCGCATGGTGCCCGTCATCGGGCATGAGCCCGTTCTTTCGGGCCAACTCGGAAAGTATGAACGAGAACTCGCCAATCTGAGCCAGGCCGATCGCCACGGTCAGCGCCACGCGAACGGAATGGCCCAAAACGGCCACGATCACCAAGGCCAACAACGGCTTGACGACAAGGATGATGCCGAGCACGGCGAGCATCATGATTGGCTGGCGCACCATGAACGATGGGTCGAACAGCATGCCCACCGAAACAAAGAACAGCACGGCGAAGGCGTCCCTTAGCGGCAGGGCGTCGGCCGCCGCCTGGTGGCTGACGGGAGACCGCGCCACCATCATGCCGGCGAGAAAGGCGCCAAGCGCCATCGAGGCTCCAAACAGCGAATAGGCGCCCGCCGCGATCGCTATCGAAAACACCATCACGGTCAGGGTGAACAACTCCCGGGACCTCAGGCGCGCCACCTGCGTCAGCGTCCATGGAACCACGCGTGATCCCAGCACCATGACGACGGCCAAAAGCATGGCCAGCTTGAGGAGGGCCAGCCCAATCGTGGCCAAGGGACCCGACCAACCGCCTCCACCCCGCTCGTGATGTCCCATGACCGGGATCATCACGAGCAAAACCACCGTCAGCATGTCCTCGACAAGCAACCAGCCCACGGCGACATGCCCGGCGGGGGAGTTCAGGGCGTCGGCATCCATCAGGACACGCATGAGCACCACCGTGCTCGCGACGGCCAACGCCATGCCGATGACCGCACCGCTCCTGAACTCGACGCCAAACAGCGCGAAAACCCCGATCGCGGCGGCCGTCGCGCCAAGGCTTTGGACCAGCGCTCCGGGAACGGCGACCGACCGCACGGCAAGGAGGTCATCGAGATGAAAGTGCAGGCCCACCCCGAACATCAGCAGGATCACGCCCACCTCGGCCAGTTCGTGGGCCAGGTGCGTGTCTCCCTGAAAGCCGGGCGTGTAAGGGCCGATCGCGACACCGGCCAGCAGGTATCCGACAATCGGCGAGAGCCTCAGCCATTGGGTGAGGAGGCCAAGCACCCAGGCGGCGGTGAAACCCGCGGCGATGGTCGCGATGAGGGGCAGTTCATTCATCCGCCACCCGCGGTGATCAGTCGTCCCTTGAATGGGATGCGAGACCGTGGTGGACGATCACGGCCATTCATTCGGTAATGGATTATGGTAGCCTTTCATCCACCGGAAAAGCCGGCTTGGATCCGCTTGGCATAACTTGGCTCTCACCGACAGGCGACATTCCGCGATGCCAGTTCGATATCGCCTGCGTACTTGGCCCCAAGGGTCGTTGTCGCCCGGGAGGAAATCGATGAAACCGTGGCCCGCTCTCGTCGTCACCGTTTGGCTATTGCAGGTGGCCGGCCTGCGTGCCCAGGCACCCGGCGAGGGCGCCCGCTGGACCGATTTTGCCGTCGCTTCACGATTGGATGAGTTCCTCGGGGAGCCTTTCTTCCAACCCATGCAGCAGCTTTGGGAGAAGCGTGGAGGCTGGGGTGGAGTGCTCACGGCCAAAAACGGCACGGTGGTGGCCTTCCAGTCGCCCGGCGGCGGCAACTGCCGTCGCAGCCGTGATGGCGGCAAGACATGGGATCCCGACATTGAGATCGCCCCCGGGGCGGTGGAAGGCCGTTCGCTGGTGAACGAGGCCAACGGCGATATCCTTTATGTGAATCCAGCCGCCGGATGGCTTTTCCGCAGCCGCGACTCGGGAGCCACTTGGGCCAGGGAAAGCGTCCAGGTCAGGCCCGACGGATTCGGAAATATCCCGAAAACCGAGGGCGTTTCCGCCATGCAGTGCGGCATCACCCTCGCGTTTGGAAAACACAAGGGCAGGCTGATCATGCCCGCGCGCGTCATGGGTCCCAAGAGTTCCAACGCCGTCGAGTGGAGGCCCTACCATTACAGCACGGCCCTTCACAGCGACGATGGCGGCACCGTCTGGCAAACAAGCAAGCCGTTCCCGGTTCTCGGCACGGGTGAAGCCGCGCTTGCGGAACTTTCCGACGGCCGCATCCTTTACAATTCGCGCGAGCACATGAGCCGGGGCAATCGCTTCATGGCCCATAGCGATGATGGCGGCGACCTTTGGATTGGAGCCTATCGCAGTCCAGACCTGCCGGATGGTGCCCGGGGCACTTCCTACGGACTCATGGGCGGCATGATCCGGCTACCCATCCCCGGGCATGACATCCTCCTTTACAGCAATGTCGACAACGACTCCGGAGTGCTGCCCGGCCGGGTTGGCGCGTCGATCGTGTCCGGCCGCGAGAAGTCGACCGTTTGGGCCAGCTTCGACGGCGGCCGCACATGGCCGGTCAAGCGGCTTGTCTATGATGGCCCGAGCGCCTATTCCAATCTCGGCATCGGCCGGCACGGAACACCCAGCCAGGGAAAAATATTCCTGATTTTCGAGGGCGGGCCCAAGGGAAGCCACGCGGCCGTCCAACTGGTCTCGTTCAACCTGTCGTGGCTGCTCGATGGCCGTGACCTGAATAAACTGCTGGCTGGAATGCGTTGAATGAGGACACAAGGAGCAAGGCATGATTGACACCAGGCGTTCCATGGCTGTCATCGCGGCCGCGATGATCCTGGCGACAACCGGACTGGCCGAACCGGCGTTTCATGTTTACGCCCCCAGTCCGGCAAGCCGGCAACTGCTCGTCCTCAAGGCGAAACCGACGGCCGGTGGAATCGAACTTTCGGTGGAATCCAAGGTCGACTTGGGCTTCCAGGGAGCCACCATCGCGGCGCATCCATCCAAGGCCGTCCTGTATGTCGGTTCGGGGGGCGGCCCCGCCGGAAAGGTTCCGGGAACTACCCTGCGGCTCGATCCATCCGGCGCCGTGTCCGGCCAGAAGCCTTTCTCCATGAAACATGGCACGGCCTACCTGAGCGCCGACCGCGCCGGCCGGTTCCTGCTGAGCGCCGACTACGGCAGCGGCGCCGTGGATGTCTATGGACTGGACGACTCGGGAAGCCCGACCCAATGGATCTCGGGCCGCGACGAAGGTCGCAAGGAAGCCCACTGCGTGCTCCCTTCACCCGATAATCGACATGTCTATATTCCTTATGTGAAGGGCAACAACGCCCTCCTTCAATACCGGTTCAACCCTGAGACCGGCTCGCTTGAGCCGATGACCCCGGCCAACGCCATGCCGCCCGAGGGCACCGGGCCCAGGCACATGGCCTACCACCCCAAGCTGCCGGTCGTTTATTTCAGCAACGAGCAGCACCTGGGCGTTTCCGTCTACGACCGCGACGCCGAGGGCCGCCTCAAGTTCAGGAAAGTCTGCGATGCCCTAGGCGCCGATGAATCCAAGGCCGGCATCTCCTCGTCCGACATCGTCATCACGCCCGATGGGCGTCACCTGTTCGCCGGCATCCGCGGACACCAGAAGGCCTTCGACCTGATCACGCGCTACCGGATCGGGGATGATGGCGACATCACGCTGCTTGGCCGTACCCCCGCCGACAAGATTCCATGGGGATTCGCCCTTTCACCGGGAGGTGAATACCTGTTCGTGACCGCCTTCGAGGGAGCGACGATCACCGCCTACAAGGTCGGCAAGGACGGCTCGCTGGAAAAAGCCTCATCGGTTCCATGCGACAAGGGTATTTTTGATATCCTCGCGCGCTGACAATAAGGTCGGAGCGATGGCCCAGGATTCGCGGCGACCGCGCTTGGTCCTCCCAATATCATTCCTGGCCCCCAACTGCGAAATGACGGGCAAAAAGATCGTTGCAACACCGAACACGGGGGGGAGGGGTGATTGGGTTGGCTTGGAATCGAGCCCGTCGTCCTTCGAATCAGGCCATTGAAGGCCGCCCTCAGCCGGCTCAGGTCGCGACCTCGGCCTCGATTCCCAGTTGCCGCATCCCTTCGAGCAGCAGGGGCAGCTTGTCGCGCGGAACCTCCACCGCCTTGGGGCCAAGACGCTCTCCCAGGCACGACGCCGTCACCGGCCACTGGAGCAGGCCATCGAGCACCTCGGGGGAGGAAAGCTCCAAGACCAGCTTGCGCGCCACCACCGCGGTCGCCGACCGGCCATGGAGCATCGCGGCGATGGCGGGGGTGACCGAGTGCCCGGCGCGCCTATGGAACCAGCGGTTGATCTCCTCGGCGCTCCAGCCGGCGTCCATGGCCCGCCGCACCGACTCGGGGGTGATGCGCGCCGAACGCCTCTCGCCTTGTTCCACCATGTCGGCGAGCACGGGCAGTTCTATCTCCAGGAGCAGGTCCGACTTCCCGATGTCGACGGCCAGGGTGACGCCATCGTCAGCCAGGGTCAGGCAAGGTTCGGGCGCCAGTCCGTAGTCGCGGTTGCCGGCGATGCGGACATGCTTGTAGCCGGCCGCCTCGTCAAGCAGCACGGCAAACCTGTCGCCAACCCTTTGGATGGGCATCCCCCGGGCGAGCGCCTCATCGAGGTCGGCGGCCGTGCCGAATTCCAGCAGCGTCGCCGCGGGAAACACGGTCAGCCGCTCACGCCTTCCGGCCCAGGTCTTGAGCTGGTCGTGAACGGGGCCGGGTATCGCCCGGCCGGAGTGATTCTCAAGGAGCGTCTTGATCGACTCCAGCGACTCTCCCGACTCCAGCCCGCGGTAGACGGTGTCCTTGTCGAGGATGAGAACGCAGGCGTTGCCGAGGGTCCGCCATGAACCCACTTGGGAAAGCCGGGCCAGGAGCGACGGGGAAAGCGCCTGGCGGTAAACGAGCACCTCGAGGTTCGGCTGCACCACGAGGGCCTGCGGGTAGACGGGCGGTTCGGGGGGCCTGTCGGCGCGCCTGAGGAGCCAGCGCCCCGTCGCCGTCAACCGGGTGACGCGGCCGTCCTCGTCGGTGAGGCCGGCGCGCGCGAATTCCACGAGGCGCAGAGGATGGGCCACCCCGGCAAGCCACGCATCAAGCCACGGGGCGGAGCGACCGGGCCTTTGCGCGCCCATCCAGAACGGGTGATGGCGGTGGATCCATTTCTCCAGGTCGGCGGGACGAATCCATTCCCTGTCCGGCAACTCCGCCAAGAGCAGAAGGGCCAGCAGGGACGCCGAGGGGAACGGATTGGCCGCCTCGGGATCCGGATTCCAACCATCGCGGGGGTTCCACGACCTCGACTGGAACAGGGCCTTGTAAAACCCTTCGAGCATGTCGTGCGGGCCCGATTTCCATTCCGCGGGAAACGGCCCGGGCAGCAGGTCCGACTCCCGCGCCACCAGCAGGCCCAGCGATCGCGCCAGGTCGACGCACAACCCCGCAGGATCGGGCAGGGCCAACGCCGCGGCGTCGTCGGAATGGATGAGGTTGGCGTTCTGCCTGAGGCGGTCGGCATCGCGGCGGTAAAACTCACCCGCCTGAGTGATGCGCACCGGCGCCTCGCCCGCCATCTGCCACAACGCCGATAGCCGGCACGGGATGTCGAAGCCATCGGCCTCGACCGCGCCCCCGATGGGCATGACCGGGTCGGCGGGAACCGGGGGTTCGTCCTCCTGGGGAGGAAGGCCGAGTTCCGCCCGGCGTGCCTTCTCGGCCTCGAACGCCGCTTGGCCCGCCACCGGCCTGGCGCGCTCACCCTTGCGGGCATCCGGGAGTCCAAGCGCGAACGGCAAGGCGCGGGCGCCCACCACCGGGGGCAGCAGAAGCGCCAGGTTCGCCACCGGGGTTCCGGCCAGCCACGCCTCGAAGGCGTGCAGGACGCCGCCTCCCATTTCGCCCGTCGCGGGCAGGCGGAGGTCGGGCAGCAACAGGCCGCACTCCAGGGCGACCCGCACGCCGGAAAGCGGATCCGGATGGCCCAGCGCCGCCACCAGGCTCACGGCGTCGGCCAAGGGCATCCGCGACGCGCGGGCGTGGGCCAGCAGGGCCAGCAGGTGACGGGCCGGAAGCGACGCCTCGGCGAGTTCCCTGAGCCGGCGGTCGATCACCACCGGGCTGTCGAGCGCGCCGAGAATGCGTTCGACACGGTCTTCCGGGGCGATGGCCCCCCGCGGCTTCACCACCGCCGCCGCGACGGCCTCGAGAAGCTCGGGGGAGTAGCGCGAAAGGATGGCGGCGGCCGTGCCGGCCCAGTCCGACGCGACTGGCAAGACCGACTCGCTGCTCACTTCCCTTGAACCCGCGGCGTGTGGCCCATTTGGCGCAACTCCTCCACAAGGGCCTCGGAGCGACCCTGGCGGATCACCAGCACGCCCTCATTGAGCCGGCCGGCGATGTCGGCGGCCGCCTTCTTGCGGGCGACGATCTCCTCGATGATGAGCGGATCCTCGGCCACGACGAGGGGAACCCGCCGGTGAACCTTCACGACCAGGCGGCCCGCGGCGCTCATCGGGGTGCGGCCTGCCCGCCCAGGATTTCCGCTTCCGTCCTGATCTCCTCGCGGAGTTCCTCGCCGTCGATGATGCGGTAACTGTAGCCCTGCTCGGTGAGGAACAGTTGGCGGTGGTGGGCGAAATCCTGCTCGCGGGTGTCACGCGTCACCAGCGTCAGGAAGTGGGCCGATTCCCCCGATGCCTTGGGACGAAGGACCCGCCCGAGCCTCTGGGCCTCCTCCTGCCTCGAGCCGAACGATCCCGAGACCTGGATCAGCACATTCGCGTCGGGAAGGTCGAGGGCGAAGTTGCCCACCTTCGAGAGGATGAGGTGGCGGATCTCCCCGGCGCGGAACTTGCGGTAGATATCCTCACGCTCCTCGTTGGGGGTGGCGCCGGTGATCATCGGAATCTCGAAGCGCTTGCGCAGGCGGCGCAACTGGCCGAGATACTGCCCGATGATGATGACCCGGTGCCCCTGGTGCCGCTGGAGCAGCGAGGCGACGACATCGTCCTTGGCGACATTGTCGCTGGCCAGCCGGAACTTGGCGCGCCACTCGGCGACGGCGTATTCGACGCGGTGCTCCGAGGGCATGCCCACGCGGACCTCGGTGCAGGCGGCCTCGGCGATCCAGCCCTTGCCTTCGAGCTCGCGCCAGGGGACATCGTACTTCTTGGGCCCGACCAGGCTGAAGACATCGCCCTCCCGGCCGTCCTCTCGCACGAGCGTGGCGGTGAGGCCCAGGCGACGGCGCGCCTGAATCTGCGCGGTGACGCGGAACACCGGCGCGGGGAGAAGGTGGACCTCGTCATACATCACGAGGCCCCAGTCCATCTTGTCGAAGAGCGGAAAATGCGGAAATTCCCCGTCCTTCTCGTCCCGGTAGGAGAGGATCTGGTAGGTGGCGACGGTGACGGGCCTGATCTCCTTCGCCTCGCCCGAATATTCGCCGACCTGCGACTCGTCGAGGTCGGTCTTGTCCAGGATCTCCCGCTTCCACTGCTTCACGGCGGTGACGCCGGTGGTGAGCACGAGGGTGTGCCGGCCCATCATGGCCATGGCGGCGATTCCCACCACCGTCTTGCCCGCCCCGCACGGCAGCACGATCACCCCGCTGCCCCCCGAGGCGTCACCACCCGCGTAGAAGATCGCGGCGGCATCCTTCTGGTAGTCGCGGGGGGCGAAGGGGATGCCTTGCCGGGTGATTGGCCGGAGCGCCATCGGCAGTGGGGCACCGTCGGTGTAGCCCGCCACATCCTGCGCCGGATACCCCAAGTGGATGAGCGCCTGCTTCAGGACACCGCGGTTGCCCGGATCGACCAGCCGGCACCCAGGCGCGATGGACTCGCCCAGCAGTTCGCGGATTTTCGGCTGCCTCGCCAACTCGTCCAGCAGCGACCTGTCCGCCGTCACCAGCTTCAGCCAGCCGAGCCCGGGCACCGACGGGGTGAATTCCTGCCCCGTCCTTTCGGTGATGGCCGCGATTTCCTGCCCGGTGGCGCGTTCCAGGCGGATCCGCCCGTACCGGCTCACGATCTCCCTGATGTCGAGCATCAGGTTGGCCGGAATCGCGAACTTGGCGTGGGCCTTGAGGGCGTCGATCATCGCCTCAGCGGCGAGGCCCGCGGCGGCGGCGTTCCAAAGCGAAAGCGGCGTCAGCCGGTAGGTGTGGATGTGTTCCGGGCTCTTGACCAGTTCCGCGAACGGCGCGATGGCGTCGCGGGCCGGCTCATAGCGCGGGTTGTCGACCTCCACCAGGATGGTGCGGTCGCCCTGGACTATCAGCGGATTGAGCGGATCGTGCTGCATGCCAGTCCCGGTCGGTGTTGTGTCGTCCCTGACACCGGGACGGAAAGTCCCGGACTGTTCAGTCTAGGAACTGGCCGGAAATTGGAACAAGGGGCGCCACCCCCCGGCGCCGTTTATTCGAGCCGCAGAATATCTCCCGCGGCGAGGCCCGGAACGGTGATCACGCTGAAATCTCCGCGCTTCTCCACGGGAACGGGGCCCGCCCAGGCGCTGACCGCCCGGGTAACGCCCCTGGAAAGCCGCAACGAAATTTCCACGCGGCCCTCCACCGGCTTGCCATAGTTGGCCACGGGCACCACGAAGCCTTTTCCGGCATCCAGCACCCGCGAATCAGCCAGCCGTCCCTCCACCAAGACCTCGGCCGTGATGCCGGCGGCCTTGAGGGCCTCGCCGACCAGGGCCATCGAGGCGGGATCGTACGCCGCGGGCAACCGGTGGCTCGACGGCCCCCGGTCGGGCACGCCGGCCGGTTGGCACGCCGTCCAAAGGCACGACATTCCCGGAAGCGCCGCGATGGTCAGCACCCGCCCCTTGCCCAGTTCACGGGCGCACACCGCGGGTCGATCGTCCCCCTGGAAACGGGCGACGACCAAGGTGTTTTCGGCGGGCTCCAGCGCATCGATGGCACCGATCACCGGCATCAGCCAGCCGGGCCCGGCGATCGTGTCGATGGGGCTGAGGCTTGCCAAGCCGCGGCGGGGAAGGGCGAAGGCATCCTGAATGGTGGAAATCCTCGCCTTGAGCCCAAGCAGGACATCGAAGGCCGCTTGGGGCTTGCGGTAGCGGTCAAACCGACCGGCCCCGGCGGTGGCCAGCAGCACTCCGCCCTCCCGCACCCAGCCTTCCAGCCGCGCCGCGAGTTCGCCGGGCAGGCAGTCCCCAACCACGAACAGCAGTTTCAAGCCCTTGAGCCTTTCCGCCGTGCAGTCCGCCTCAAGGAACAAGTCTGGCGACCGCCCCTGATGCGCCAGCGCCGCGTACAACCCAAGGCGGTCGAGGTGGTGGCAAAGCCTCGCGCCGTTGAATCCCGGACCCGTCCATGACGGCTCGCCTCCGTCCCTCATGATTCCCGCGAGGTCCCAGCGGTCGGTCGATTCGCTGACAAGGATCCCCACCGGCGAGGCGACGGGCCGCGACAAAGGCAAAAGGTCTTCCACCAAGCCCACGGCATGGGCGACATCCCTGACCGCTCGGAAGCGGCCGGGACTGCGGTAATCGACATGGTTTCCGGCGACGGTCTCATTGAGACCCAGCCCACCGAAATCGAGCCGGGTGGCGCCATGGGCCAAGTGGCTGATCGCGGAGCGGATGAAGTCGGCGTCGGTGTTGCCCGGTTCCTGGGCAAGGTTGAACGGCCTGATCACGGCGCTTTTTTGTCCGCGCAAGGCCATCGCGGCGAACTCGGAGGCGTATCCGTTGGCAAGCGGGCCCGCCTGGGCCGAGCGCCAGAAGCCGTCCCCCGGCCGGATGAAGTCGATGGCCCCCGAACGGGCGAGGCTGGTCATGCCTGAGACGGTGGGAACATGAAACGGCTCCAGCGGAACGGTGATGCCCACATGGGTGTCCCGGCCCAGCTCGAGCCTCACGCGGGAGGCGGCCAGCCTGGCCTGCCGCGCCGCCATCTCCTCGTAAAAGAGCATGGAGTCGACATACAGGCGAGGCGCGGTCGCCGCGGCCGCGGAACTGCTATCGGGACGCATCAGCAAGCGGTCGAAATTCCCCCAGGCACCCATCCAGTAATCGCGGTTGGCCACCTTGCCTCGGTTGGCCTCGAGCCAATCGATCCACAGTCGGTTGAGGGCTTTCGCCGGGGTGCCCTTTCGGCCGGCGGCCCGGTCTTTGGCGGCCTCCTCCTCCAAAAGGGGCTGGAGCCAGGCCATGGGCGTGAGGTTCTCCCCCAACTCGTACCATGCCGTGGCATCGGCCAGCCCCTGCCTCCTGAGGTCTTGCCGGGTCCTCGCGATGGTGGTCGCCTGCGCCGCCTCGGGCCCCGCCGCGATCACTTGGTCGGGATGGGCCGCCCGCGCCCCGCTCCGGAGAGCCGCCACGGCCGCCTTGATGTTGTTGGCGGCACCGGGGCCTCCCAGTAGGCGGGCCTGCAACTCGGCATATCGCTCGCCGTATTCACCCTCGGCCCAGGCTGGAATGTGCTCGCCAAGGCAGAGCTGGGCCGAGGGAACCCGGCCCGGCGCCGGCGCCGATTCAAGCGCCTCGTAGATCTTTCGAATCGCCTGTTCAGGCTGCGAAGGCTCCTCGCCAAGGCCGGCATGGGTCGGCAGGAAGACTCGCGCGGTGCGCTTGCCCCTGAACACGGCACGGGCGCCATCGACGGAACCGGCCGGGCGGATTTCCATATCGAAACCCGCTTCCGGACCATTGAACAGCGTCATTCCGGGATGGCAGGTGTCTTGTCCCGACAAGGGCGACCAATCACTCCAACGGCCCGGCTCGAGGTCGCGGGCCAGGATTCCCACAGCGGCGCCCAGGGGCGCCCTCGTGAACTGGTGCGAGGCCGAAAAGCTGGCCAGACTATCGCCCTGATGCCTGAACCTGACTTCCCACCGCGCCCCGGCCAACTCCCGGATCCATTCCAATATCGGGTACTGGGGGGCTTGCCTCGAATGCCGGGCGCGCCAGGAATCCCGCGTGTCGGCCGTCAGGACCAGCGCGTCCACCGATCGGGGCGATGCCGTGCCCGGAAGGCCCTCGAAAGCCTCACCCTCAAGCGTCAGCTCCAGCTCGCCCGCCTCGAGTCCGCCGAGCGTGAACCGCTCTTCCACGAGCGCGTCGGTGCCGTGGGCGGTTTCCCGCCGGATTCCCGCCACCGTGTCTCCGGGCCCGAAAAACGGATTGAGCCTTCTCCCCGCCACGAAGCGGAAGGTTTTGCCCCTTTGCGAGACCCGGACCACCAACGGCGCGTCGCAGCCCTCGGCATGTTCTCGCCTGAGCCAAAGCACATGATCTCCCGGTGCGGGAACCGTCGCCTTGGCGCTGGCCGTGCCCGATTGGTCGGGCGGCAGCAGGGCCACCCGTTCACCGGAAATCAGGCCCAGGCCTGTCTGGTCAGCCACCAGGTTTCCATGGGCCACCTTCACGGGCTTCCAGCCTCCCTCGAGTTTCATCGACTCGGCTTCGATGACCAACCCGAAGGGTCGCCCATCCCCGGCCCGGCACAAGAGCAGGGTCAGGGAAATCAAGAACGGCGTCATGCACGGCACTCCCGCATCCGATCGGCCGAACATGGTGCCACGGTGCGCGGACCCGACGCAAGGACAAGCGATTTCGGGGGCTTGTGCGCCCGGTCAAGCGCCGGAACAATAATTTTCCGTTTCGCTTCCGGGAGGTGCCTGGCACCGTGAATTTGGCCGCCTGCCTTGAGCACCCTGAATTCCAAGGCCTGCTCTCGGGGGCGAAAGCGGAACCCGCGTCGGATTATCCCCGGGTGGCCTGTGCCGACTGGCTGGAAGTTCGAGGACTGGCCGAACCGGCGCGCCGCTGGCGCGCGAGCCTCGGAACTCCTTTTTCCCGTATTCCCCTGACATCCCAATTTACCCGAATGGATGTGCTTCCAGCTTCCATCACCTGGCGTGTTGCCGAGGGGTTTTTGCACGCCGAGGCGCCGGAAACCGCTGATTGGTCGCAAGCGGGCATATGGAGACCATGGCCCCGTGTCACCCGGGAATCGGTTGCGCGGGTCATCCGCGCCGCAACCGAACGGCAGGTCGCCGGCCTTGACCTTTCAAGGCTGCTGGAACGGGGAGCCTTGCCCGAATTGCTCGACGGCCTGCCCGCCACGGCGGCATCCCACCTCTGGCTCGACGACAACGGGTTGGTGGATGCCCAAATGGAGACCTTGGCGAAAAGCCCGTGCCTTGCAGGCGTCCGGTCGCTTCGCCTGGGGCGAAACCGGTTGACGCAGCAAGGCGTGGCCACCCTGCTTCGCGCTCCCTGGGCGGGCGGACTGGTCTCCCTTGAACTGGAGGGAAACGAGCGGATGGGGGCCCAAGGGGTGAGCCTGCTCGGCAGATCCGCGGCGCTGGCCAATCTGAAGCGACTCCACATGGCCGGTTGTGGCGGCGGGGATTCAGGCGCCTTCGGATTGGCAGAGGCCTTGTCGCCCTGGCGCATCGAGGAACTCGACATTGGTTCATGCGGTGTCTCGGCGGATGGGATCAGGACGCTGGCCTCATCCCCCACGGCGGCCGGCCTGACGCGGCTGGAACTTGCCGGCAACCACCTGAGTTCCTCCGCCACGCTCGACATGCTCAAGGCCCTGGCGGACGGCCCTCTCGCGAGGCTCGGACTCGCGAATTGCTGGATCGGAGCGCCGGTGATCGAGGCGTTGGCGGCGGGGGAAGGTCCCGCCGGGCTTGTCGACCTCGACATCGGCCACAACGGCCTGCGTGAGGGACGCCGCTGGGGACTCGGCGGAACCCATGTCGCCATCCTGGCCAATTCTCCGTCGATGGCGAGGCTCCAATCCCTCTCATTGGCCGGAATGCCCTGGAACGCCGGAATGGCCGCGGCCATGGCCGCCAAACCGTTTTTTCATCTCCACAAACTGGATCTTTCGAATTGCAGGATCAGCCCGGCCGCGCTTCCCGCCCTCCTCGATTCCCCCTGGTTGGCGGATGTCCGCTCGCTTGTCCTCGATGACAATCCGCTGGGGGAACGCGGCGCGGCGGTGATCGCGGCGCATCCAGGCTTGGCCGGGATCCACGAACTCTCGCTGGCGCGCTGTTCCATCGGGGACGAGGGATTGAGGAGCCTGGCCGGCAGCGAGACGCTCGCCGACCTCAGGCGCGTTGACCTCCGCGGGCAGCAGTTCGACGGGGCGCTGCTCGCGGAATACGCCGACCGGCTGGGGTTGGCGGGAGCGGAATTCCTCGCCCGGGGTTAGCGCGCGGCCGGCTTCACACCGACCCTTGAATCCACCTCGTCCAGCTTCAGCCTCACCGAAAGGATGTAGGGTGGTTCGCCCGGGGTCCAATGTCCGTAGGTGGTGAGCACGAAGGTGCCGTCAGGCAGAATTTCCACTCCCGGATAGGCGCAGTCCCCGCCCTTGTGATTTTTCTTGAGCCTGATCTTCGCCTGCCCCGGCCTGCCATGGATGATGTCATCGAAGGTTCCCACCCACGCGACCCAATCGCCCGCCGTGAGGCTGTTGGTGCCCTTGGGCGGCACATCGCGGAAGCTGATCACCAGGCGCCCGTCGGGAGCCTGCCTGGCCGTGTGGCGGTCGCCGAACAGGGCGGGGTGGAGCGGCTTGGGGGATTCCCATGTCTGGCCCTCGTCGCGGGTCAGCATGAATTGGGATGGGCTTTGCCTGCGGTTCTCACGCAGCAGAAGGGCGAGATCCTTGCCGTCGGGGGATCGCACGGAGCCCGGCTCGCAGAGGTGGACGGCTCCCGATGTCTGGATCGACTTGGGTTCCGACCAGGTGCGCCCGGCGTCTTCCGAGCGGGTTTGGAGGAGGGTGAAGATGCCTGTCGCCTTTCCACCCTTGCGGAAAAACCGGCCATCATCGTGAAAGAAGGCCATGAGGTGGCCGGGCTTGCCACGAACGGCTTCCACGCTCCCCATGACCACGATGCCGCCCCAATCGCCCAGCGGGGCCAGTTCCGTCCAGGTGGCGCCGTCATCCTCGCTCGAGGCGATGCGGGCTGGATACAACCCGCTGAACAGGATCAGGCGCTTCTTGCCATCCGCGCCGGTGACACGGTGGATGGTGGGCGTTTCCTGCGATGTGATCCAGTTGGCTGGCGTGATCAGGCGGCCCGACCATGTGCGCCCGCCATCGACCGACTTCTGGTACAGGATGGGACCCTTCCCATGCCCCTTGGGATAAACGCAAAGGATTGTCTTGCCATCCTCCAGGAGCGCCGTCGTGGGATGGCCGAGGTACTGTCCCTTTTCCCGGTCAACCACGACCTGCCGCGACACTTCGCCATCGAGGTCGAGGAAAGGCGGCAGCCTGACATCCTGAAGAAAGGCGGAAAGAGCGAGTAACGCGATCATGGAGGGGGATTCCCGGGGCCAATACCATCGGTTTGAGGACTAACGCCGCTGATGGGTTCGGTGCCCCGATCGATAGGCCAACCAGGCACCTTGGATTGAAGCGGGAAGGCCGGGCCTACCCTTCCGCGCGATCTTATTAGTTCAAGCTCCCAATTGTGCTTGATTTGGACAGCCTCCCCGATCATGGCGCTATGTTCATTCCAGGCCGTGTCCATCACAGCTTCATCCAGAATCTCAACATAGCGGTCCACGACATCATCGGCGATGTGGCCGCACCACATCGTGCCATTGGGGCGGGGGGTTGGGTATTCCTCAAAAATGCGGCGGGCTTCTTCAAAAAAGGGGGGCCCAGCGGGCGGGGACGAATGCCCGCGGGGCCTCGATTCGCCATGGATCAGGCGCACATCTCGTACTGCTGGCGGATCGTTTCCCGGGCCTTCTCAAGCTCGCCGGCGACCCATCCCTCGCACATCTCGAAACGCCTGGCCAGTTCCTTGCCCGACTGGCCATCGGACTTCAGGAGCCTTTCCGTGGCGATGATCCGCCGCCTGGCGGGCATGGCTCCGATGATTTTCTGCACGCGGGCCAGCACATCATCGGCGTCCTGCTCGCATCCATGCCGGGTGTCCGGCTGGCTTGCCGTGAAGCTGCTCGAAAAGCCTTCGTCATCCGTCCGGCCCTCGTTTTCGACGCGAAGCTCGAGGTGGGGATATTCCTCCCGCAGGCAGTCCTTGGCGCGCCAGTCCAGTGCCCGCCTCATGTAACTGCCAAACTTCTCATGGGTTTTCCACTGCATGGGGTTGCGGACGAACTCGGAGATGGCCCGGTTGGCGGCATCCCGGGCCATGGTGGTCGTGTCGGGCCAGTTTCCGGCATCCTTGAGCAGGTGCCAGGCGAGCGATGCCGCCGGTGTCAGCGACTCCTCGTTGTTCCGGTCATCGTGGATCTCCCGCGTCAGCTGGTCCCCGAGGGCCTTGGCATCGAAAGACTGGAGAAGAAACGCCTCCTGGTAACGGCGGGCAAGCGATTCCCAAAACTGGATCAGGGCTTGGGCATTTTTGCGGGACAGGATCCGGACATTGTTCTTGCTCACGAAGGTCCTCCAGAGGGTGTTTCCGCGGTTGGCCAACCGTGGACTTGTCTTCCTGCAACGGGACGGCCCGAACCTTGCAAGCATTCGGAATATTTTTTCCAGCGGATGGGATCGATCGGCTCAGCGCCGGCGGAATCGGATTTTCCCGTCCGCCACAGGCATGGAGATTCCCCCGCCGGATTTCCCGGTACATGGACTTCGCCACAAAAGGGGGCTGATTCAGCCGATTGGCAAAATTTTTCCGGTTTCGCTGTCAGCGAGAGGGAACGGGAGTCAGGGTGACTCGACGAATGCGCATTCCGGGGATGCTGTCGTCGTCATAGCTTACTTCCCTTACCGAGGTTTTCGCCGCGGGGTCGGCGCGTTCATTTTTGGCGCGGGCGTCGGCCTCGCCATGGCTGACAAACCCAATGGGAAGTGGCGCGGATTCCTTGCCCGGGTTGGCGGGGGAGGCTTCGCGTTTGGGCGCTTCGGGCAATCCCGCCTTGGCGGCCTGCGAGGATGAGCCGGGCGAAAGCCGGGCGGTTTGCTTGTCGAAATAGAGCCTCCACAAGCCCGCCGAGTCGGTCCGGTTGGAGGCGTCGGCGCCGGGGAATGGCCCGAAATCCGCGGCGGGTTGCTTGAATTTCACCGCGCAAATGTGAGTGGCCGCCTCGCGCGCCGCCTGCACCACCAGAGGATTCTGGTCCTCCATGAGCATGAGCAGGCTTTCGTCGTGCTTGTGGCCCATGCCCAACGCGAACGCCGCGGCGACCCGGTGCCTGTGATCGCTCGAGGTGATCGCCGCGCGCATCATTTCCTCGTCACCGCACGACTTCAGGCTCACGGCCATGCGCGTCGCCTGCTGCCGCATCTCCAGCAATTGTTGGGTTGAATACCCGGAACGCGAGGGCGAGCAGTGGGAAACATGCCCGCTGGCCGGCAGACCTGCCGCCGCGAGCATATTGGTCTGGCCTCACCCCGCCTCGGCGGATGGTTGGCGGAAAAGGAAACCAGCGACTAGAAGGACAGCGACCAGGGGACGACGCATGGGATACCCTCCTGAGAGGATATGCTATGGCCCAAGGATCCCGGATGTCAACAATCCGGGTTCACACCAGCGCCAGCACCGCCTCGGACATGTCCTTGGTGCCGTCCTTGCCCCCCAGGTCGGGCGTGCGCGGGGCGCGCGCCTTGAGAACCTTCACCACGGCGTCATGGGTGGCCTGGGCGCTTTTCTCCAATCCGAGATGCCGCAGCATGAGCACCCCGGAAAGGATCGCCGCGAGCGGATTGGCGATTCCCTTGCCGGCGATGTCGGGCGCCGAACCGTGGACCGGTTCGAACATGCTCGGAAAGGTCCGCTCGGGGTTGATGTTCGCGCTCGAGGCCAGGCCCACGGTGCCCGCCACCATCGCCGAAAGGTCGGTCAGGATGTCTCCGAACAGGTTGCTGGCCACGACCACATCGAACGACTCGGGCTTGCGCACGAAGTCCATCGCCGCGGCATCCACCAGCAGGGATGACGACTGGACATCGGGAAACTCGGCGCGAACCTTGTTGTAGCACTCGTCCCACAGCACCATTCCGAACGCCTGGGCGTTCGACTTGGTGATGGAGGTGAGCTTGCGACGGGGGCGCTTGCGCGCCGCCCCGAACGCCGCGCGCAGGATCCGCTCGCATCCCCTGCGGGTGAACACATTGCTTTGGATCGCGATCTCCGCGTCGGTGCCCTGATACATGCGGCCGCCCACGGGGGCGTACTCGCCCTCGGTGTTTTCACGGTACACCAGCATGTCGATGCTTCCGGGAGCCTTGTTGGCCAACGGGGAGGTCACTCCGTCGAACAGGAAAGCCGGACGCAAGTTCACATACTGGTCGAACTTGCGGCGCATGGGCAACAGGAGGGAGTGGACGGGGATCTGGTCGGGGACATCCGGAAGTCCCACGGCGCCGAACAGGATGGCATCGTGGCGGGCGAGAAGATCCCAGCCGTCCGAGGGAACCATCTCGCCGGTTTGCTTGAACTTGGTCGAACTCCAGGGGAGCTGGTTCCAGTCAAAGGAGGCGCCATCGTGCCGGCCCGCCTTGTCCAGGACCCTGACTGTCTCGTCGATCACCTCGGGCCCGATGCCGTCCCCACCTATCACCGCGATGCGGAAAGTTGCCATTGCTACCAACTCCGGCCGTCGTTAGACGATCTTCTTCAAAGATTGCTTGTTTATCGGTCCGGGCGGTCCGGTCAAGCATGGTAACGCAAGGGAGATGGCCATGCGTGCGAAAGGATGGGGGCTTGCCGCCTTGTGCGCCGTCCTCGCCACGACGGGCTGCAAGAACACCGCCGGGACCGGCACGGCACCTCCACCACCCAGTTTCCCGTTCTCTTCCTCGGCTCCCGGCGCCGCGGCCAAGACCCCCGGTATGGGCGCCTCCACCGAGCGAGACCCGCTTTTGGGACCGGCGCCCAACGGTTCGCTCCCCTCGCGGGCACCCTCGCCGCCCCCCGGTGCCACCTCCTCGGCCAACTGGAACACGCCCCCGGCCGCTTCCGCCGCACCCGCATCCATGACCAGCGGTTCGGGCGGGCTTCGCATTCCCGGGGCCGACAACGGCAATCCCCCGGGCGGGCCGTCGCTTCCCCCGATCAGGCTCCAGCAAAACGGTTCCTCAGGCTTCACGCCCGCCAATCCCCAGCCTTCTCCCGGCCTGGGCGCCGCCCCCGCCGCGGGTGCCGCCGGCGTCGCCGGAGCGGTGACGGCCGCGTCCTTCAACCCCGGGGCGCCCGACTCGTACGCCTCCCTGCAGGCTGAACTGGTCCGCAAGGGCGTGGTATTCCAGCGGTTGGAAATGACCAACGCGAACGACTGGCGATTCACCTGCACCGTCGCCGACAAGCAAAATCCGACGCTGCGCCGGAATTTCGATCATCGCGGACGCACCGACATCGAGGTCATGCGTGCCGTGCTCGACGAAATCGACGCGCCACCACCCGGCTTCTGAAACCTCGCGGGGTTCCCGGCATGAGCCCGTTGCCTGTGACGCGACTGGTTGTCCCTTTTCTTCTCATGTCTCTCGTTGGCTGCGGCGGTTCGCCCAGGCCAAGGGATCTTCAGTCGGAAGAAGCGGCACCCCAAGCTATTGTCACGCCCACGGCGCCGATGTCTGCCGGCCCCGGGAGCCTGCCGAAAATGGATGCCGCATTCGAGCAGGCCATTCGGCCTGCCGACCAGCCACCGGCGGGCGCCAACCGACCGCCCGATGCCACCTTCACCGGATTTCCCGTCTTCAAGCTGATGCGACAGGTTCGGGAAGACTGGCCCGCCATCCGTTTCGAGGATGATGAGGGGCGCCCGGTTTCATGGATCGTGACGATGGAAACACAGCTTGGAGCCATCGAGATCAGCATGTTGCCGCATTTGGCGCCCAATCATGCCCGGCATTTCCTCGCCCTGGTGAGGGCGGGCTACTACAAGGGAATGCGCTTCGACCGGATCAGGCAGGAGGAACTGGTCGATGCGGGCGGACAGGTGACGGCGAGGGTTGAGCAGCTGGAAGCTGGCTGTCCCTTGGGCACCGGCGAAACGGCCGGAGGCGGGTTGGGATACTGGTTGCGACACGAAACCCATCCGAACGCCAAGCACGCCATTGGAATGGTGGGAGCCTGCCGCGATGAGGAGGCGGACACCGGCTGTTCAAGGTTTTTCATCCTGCTTTCCGATTCACCGCATCTCGACGGACACCAGGTGATCTTCGCCAAGGTGACAAAGGGGTTGGATGTGGCGCGCGCGATCCTCAGGCAGTCAAGTGATGCCTCCGGAGAGGGAAAGCCTCCGGTGATCATCGAAACCGCCTCGGCCAACTCAAAGGCGGCTTCGGCGCCCAGGCCATGACGATATTTTTGGGTTTTTGTTTTCCCTTCGCGGAAATTGCCGTGTAAAAATAAGATAGAGTCGTTCGCCTGAACGATTGACGCTTCTTTTTCTTGTCAATCCACCAGACTTTGTCGGGCGAACCCGATCCTTGATGGCGCGCGGGACATTTCGATCCCGGCGCCTTGAGTCTGGGCCGGGGCGGTGGCCTTGATCGCGATGGGACGACGCGATTTTGGCCTGGCGGAAGGATGGGGACGACCTTTCGCCAAGCCCCGGCCTAGTTCCACTTTTGAGCGGGCCACCAGCACGCCCGATATTTTCATGTCGCTTGCTGACACCTCAAAAAAAACTGGGTTCAAGTCACGGACGGAACCGTGAATGGTTTCCATGAACCTGGCCCCTGTCATTTCTGCAGGATCAGCTTGTTCCTGCCAGTGATTCGCAGCATGTAAACCTGCCCGTCGTGCCTGATGAGAATGGTTCTCGCGCCTTGGAAAAGGTCGGCTGAATCCAAGGCTTTGGGCGGATTCTGTTTGCCGGCGTCGTGGTGTTCGGTGGATTCCGTCATGAGGGTGCACCGGAAAACGGCAAAAGAGCCTTGGCAAGGGAAATAGTACTGGTATGATGCTCTATGTCAAGAGAGTGAGACTCAGTCTCAATAAGCTCTTGGCAGGCCGCTCAGCACCCGCCGTGGCGATGCCACTTCCGCAAGCGACGCGCCTCCAACACCCGACATCCGCTTTCAGGTTTCAGGAGGCTGATTCCATGACCGGCGCGCATCGCCAAACCCGCGGGGCCTTCACGCTCATCGAACTTCTCGTGGTGATTGCCATCATCGCCATCCTCATCGGACTCCTCGTTCCCGCCGTGCAGAAGGTGCGCGCGGCGGCGGCGCGGGCCCAAAGCCTCAACAATCTCAAGCAAATGGGCTTGGCACTGCACGGGTATCACGACTCCCACCAAGCCTTACCGCCCGGGATCTCCTCGAATGTCTCCCCGGGCTGGACTTACAATCCAGCACACCCGCTCGGCACCAATCAGGCCGCATCCGAAAGCGGCCCCGGTTGGAGCCTTTTCGCCCACTTGCTGCCCTATCTCGAGCAACACGGCGTTTACAGCAGAATCCGTTTCGACCTCCCCATTTCTCACCCGCTCAACCAAGTGGCCCGCGAGTCGCAGGTCAAGACATTCGTCGACCCCGGCGACACCGAGCCGAAACTGATCGGAATCACCGACAGCGGCGATCCCCCAAACGCCGTCAACGCTCCAACAATGATTACGCGGGCGGCTGTATGCAGCTACGCCGGTTGCCTGGGCACCCTGGCCTACGAGGAGCAACCATTCACAGGGGTCTTCCATCGCAACAGCAAGATCAGGATAACCGACATAACAGACGGCACAAGCATGACTATCGGCATCGGCGAACGCATGAGCCGCCACACCGAAAGCTCCTGGGTGGGTCTGGTCCCGGGCGCGGAGCTAGTCTACGCCCCCACGGCCGCCCGCTATAACCCGTCCCAACCCAGCTTTCAGTTCCGCCCAGCGATCACCGCGATTCTGGTTCATGTGCGCTCGAGCGCCCCGAGCGACCAAGGCAGCCCGGGTGGGTTCATCGGCCCCCACGCGGCTGGAACCCAGTTCCTGAACATGGACGGTTCGTGCAGGATCATCTCCGCGAACGCGTCACCAAGCGTGTTCAGGGCGCTTTGCACCCGCTCGGGCGGCGAGATCCTTCCCGAGGGTCAGGGTTATTGATCATGGGTGCCTGTATGTCGCCATGTGGAGTCGCTTCCCGTTTCGTCAGGATCGCAAGCGGTTATGAACAAGGGAACTGGTGAATCTGCCCAGGTCCAATGCCTTGACGCCATGACCGGTCCATATCTCCACAAGATAGGTTCGGTGTCGGCATGCCATGATCTTTTACCAACCAGACGCGGATTCACACTCATCGAACTTCTCGTGGTGATCGCCATCATCGCCATCCTCATCGGACTCCTCGTTCCCGCCGTGCAGAAGGTGCGCGCGGCGGCATCTCGAGCCCAGTGCCTCAATAATCTCAAGCAGATCGGCCTGGCCTGCCACAACCACCACGATTCCATCGGATCCCTGCCTCCCTTGGGCCAGTACGGCGCGACTCCCTCATTTTCCTGGAGCGCCCATGCCCGCTTGCTGCCTTATCTAGAACAGGAGAACCTGCAAAAACTCATCAATTGGTCACTGCCTTATTCATCCCAGCCAACCGTGACCGCCACCCGCGTCGCCACCTTCATCTGCCCTTCCGACGTGAACGACCGCCAAAGGCCGGATGGCGCCATCTTCCACTACCCGGTCTGTTACGGATTCAATGCCGGTGAATGGCTTGTCTGGAACCCGTCCACCAACCAGACGGGTAGCGGTGCCTTCACCCTCCAAAGGGGCCAGAGGCTTTCTGATTTCACGGATGGCACCTCCACCACCATAGCTGCCGCGGATGTCAAGGCGTTCCAGCCTTACAACCGCGACGGCCTGAATCCTTCATCGGCGAGTGCCTCCGTCCCTCAAAACCCTTCAGCAATCGCTAATTTTCCGGGCAATCTCAAGGTCGATTCAGGCCATACCGAATGGGTGGACGGGCGTGTCCACCAAACAGGGTTCACGACTCTGTGGACCCCCAACACGCGATGCGAATTCACCAGTGCTGGACAAACTCTCGACATCGATTTCAATTCAAGCCGGGAAGGGACCGGCGCCAATCCGACCTATGCTTCGGTCACCTCCCGCAGCTATCACTCCGGCGGCGTGAATGTCATGTTCATGGATGGCTCCACCCGATTCATCAGCAACGGCATCGACTTGGCCACCTGGAGGGCCCTGGGAACCCGTGTCGGTGGAGAGGCTGTCAGCGCCCCCTGATTCCTGAGCCTCGTTGTTGCTTCAGGTTCACACCGGTTTATATACTTGGTTAGCTGATTGTTTGCCGCCGCACCGCACCCCGGGTGGCAGCCTTTCCTGCCAAGGACGACCCGACCATGCGCTCCCTTCCCGCCATCGCGGCGCTGTTCACTGCCGCCATCCCGGCATTGGCTGAAACCCGGCTCGAGTACAATCGCGACATCCGGCCGATCCTCGCGGAAAACTGCTTCGCCTGCCACGGCCCCGACAGCGCCGCGCGCAAGGCCGACCTGCGCCTCGACCGCCGCGAGGACGCCATCGCCGCGGGCGCCATCGTGCCGGGCAAGCCCGCCGAAAGCCCGCTGGTGGAAAGGCTTGACCTCGAAGACCCGGTCAAGCGGATGCCGCCGGAGCGGAGCCACAAGAGGCTGAAACCGCGGCAGAAGGAGATGCTCAAGGCCTGGGTGGCCCAAGGAGCCGGGTATCAGCCGCATTGGTCGTTCATCACCCCCAAGCGCCCGCCATTTCCGATGGTGAAAAACGCCGGCTGGGTGAGGAACCCGATCGACAGGTTCATCCTCGCCGGGATCGAGTCGGCGGGTTTCGAGCCCGCGGCGGAAGCCGACCGCCGCTCCCTCGCCCGCCGCGCCGCCCTCGATGCGACCGGATTGCCCGCCGACCCCGCCCTTGTCGACGAATTCGTCGCCGACAAGGCGCCGGACGCCTACGAGAAATACCTCGACAAGCTGTTCGCCAGCCCGGCCTGGGGGGAGCACCGCGCCCGCCATTGGCTCGACGCGGCGCGCTATGCCGACACCCACGGCATCCACTTCGACAACTTCCGCGAGATGTGGTCGTACCGGGACTGGGTGATCTCGGCGTTCAACCGCAACATGCCTTTCGACCAATTCACGATCGAACAACTCGCCGGCGACCTGCTTCCCGTGGCCACGCTCGACCAGCGCGTGGCCACGGGCTTCAACCGCTGCAACATCACCACGAACGAGGGCGGCGCGATTTCGGAGGAATACCTGGTCCTGTACACCCGCGACCGCACCGAGACGGCCAGCCAGGTGTTCATGGGCCTGACCGCCGGCTGCGCCGTCTGCCACGACCACAAGTTCGACCCCCTGAGCATGCGCGACTTCTACGCGATGGCGGCCTTCTTCAACAACACCACGCAGAGTGCCATGGATGGCAACATCCCCAACACGCCCCCGGTGATTCCGGTGCCCGCCCGAGGCGACGAGGCCAGGATCGCCAAACTGCAGGAATCGATCACCTTGGCCAGAAAGGCGCTTGATGAACGCCGCGACCTCGCCCGCAAGGAGTTCGAGGCATGGCAGGCCAAGGCGGCTCCCCGAAGCACCGGATCGGTTTCGGCGGATGGCCTGGTTCTCTCGGCGTCGCTCACCGAGGGCGCCGGAGCCAAGGCCAAGTTCCTTGTCCTGGGAAAGGAGAGGCAGGTCGAGCTTGCCAATCCGTCGTGGGTGCCCGGACGCGACACGGGCAAGGCCCTGCGCCTCAACGGATCGGCGGCGGTGATTCCCGATGCGGGAGACTTCGACGCCAGCCAGGCGTTCACCCTCTCGGCATGGCTGAAACCTCCCGTGAACGCCGTGTCCGGACCGGTGGTCGCCCGCATGGAAGGCCCGCCGGGGCACCGTGGCTGGGACTTCTGGATCCAGGAAGGCCGCGCCGGCATGCACCTGATCCACCGCTGGCCCGATGCCGGCCTCAAGGTATTCGCGTCATCCCAATTGCAGCCCAACGCGTGGACCCATGTGACGGTGACGCACGACGGCACCGGCAAGGCTTCGGGAGTGAAGGTGTATTACAACGGCAAGGAACAACCGGTGAGGGTGGAGAACGACCGACTCGCGGGCGCCGGCACCACGAAGACCCCGGTGCCGCTCCGCCTGGGCGCTCGCGAAGTTGGCGAACCCCTCAGGAACATGCCGATCGAGGACCTGAGGATCTACGCGCGAGCCCTGGCCCCGCACGAGGCCGAGAGCCTGGCCAACAGCCTCGAGCAGATCCTGGCCAAGCCGGCCGACAAGCGCGGTGCCGCCGAGAAGGACCAGCTGTTCGCGTGGTACCTCGGCGACCGTGACAAGGAATACCAGAAGGGCAAGGAGGCCCTTGCCAGCTTGGAAAAGGAGGAGATCTCCCTGAGGGGCAAGGGGACCATCGCCCATGTGATGCAGGAGAAGCCGGGCGAGGCGATGGCCTTCATTCTGGAGCGCGGCGAGTACGACCGCCGCAAGGACGCCGTTAAGGCCGCCACTCCCAAGGCCCTGCCGCCCCTTCCCAAGGACGCCCCGAGCAACAGGCTCGGCTTCGCGAAATGGCTCCTCACCGGGGAGCACCCGCTCACCACGCGGGTCACCGTGAACCGCTTCTGGCAGGAGGTGTTCGGCAACGGCATCGTGCGCACCGCGGGCGACTTCGGCGTCACGGGCGAGCAGCCCAGCCATCCCGACCTGCTCGACTGGCTTGCCGTGGAGTTCCGCGAGCAACAATGGGATGTCAAGAAGTTGTTCAAGCTCATGCTGACCAGCGCGACCTACAGGCAATCGGCGATGGCGACTCCCGACAAGGCGCGGCGCGACCCCGACAACAGGCTCCTGGCCCGCGGGCCCCGCTTCCGACTCGACGCTGAAATGATCCGCGACCAGGCCCTGGCCTCAAGCGGACTGCTGGTGCCCAAGGTCGGCGGGCCGAGCGTGAAGCCCTACCAGCCCGAGGGAGTTTGGGAAGCCGTGGCCATGATCGGCAGCAACACCCGCGATTACCGCGCCGACAAGGGTGAAAGCCTCTACCGCCGCAGCATGTACACCTTCTGGAAGCGCAGCGCGCCCCCGGCGAGCATGGAAATCCTCAACGCGCCCAACCGCGAAACCTGCACGATGCGCCGCGAGCGCACCAACACGCCGCTGCAGGCGCTTGTCACCCTCAACGATCCGCAACTCGTCGAGGCGGCCCGGGTGCTCGCCTCCCGGGTGCTTGCCGACAAGTCGGCCAGGGACGACACCGCCCGGCTCAATGTCCTGGGCCGACGCGTTCTGTCGCGTGATTTCCGGCCGGCTGAGGCCGCCATCCTGGCCGAGTCGCTCGCCGGGCTGAGGCGGCACTACGGGCAGGTTCCCGCCGAGGCGCAAAAACTAGTGGCCGTCGGCGAGGCGCCGGTGGATGCCGCCCTCGACAAGGTTGAACTCGCTTCCTTCACCATGATGGCGAACCTCGTCCTGAACCTGGACGAGGCACTCAACAAGTAAGCCGGCCGCACCATCAAGGGAGATACGACATGGATCCGATCACCGAAGCCGGTCTGAACCTCACCCGCCGGCGATTCTTCGCGCAAGGTGCCCATCCGCTCGGCTGGGCCGCCCTGGGCGCCCTCACCGGAAAGGCCGCCATGGCCGACTCCGGCGTCCCGTCAGGCGTGGCCGAGGACGCGCGTCCCCACTTTGCTCCCAAGTGCAAGAACATCATTTACCTGCACATGGTCGGCGGCCCGCCGCAAATGGACCTCTACGACCACAAGCCCAAGATGCGGGACTGGTTCGATAAGGACCTGCCCGACAGCATCCGCCGCGGCCAGCGCCTCACCACGATGACATCGGGACAAAAGCGGTTCCCTATCGCCCCCAGCAAGTTCAAGTTCAAGCAACATGGCCAGTCCGGCATGTGGGTGAGCGAATTGTTGCCATACACCGCCAGCATGGTGGATGACATGTGCTTCATCCGCAGCCTCAATACCGAGGCGATCAACCACGAACCCGCCATCACCTACATCCAGACGGGCAACCAGGTCACCGGCAGGCCCTGCCTCGGCTCATGGGTGAGCTACGGCCTGGGTTCGCTCAACCGCAACCTGCCCACATTTGTCGTCATGGTCGCCAAGCCCACCAACACCGAGCAGGTGCAGGCCATTTCCGCGCGCCTGTGGCAGTCGGGCTACCTGCCCGGAGAGCATGCGGGGGTTTCATTCCGCGCCTCGGGCGACCCGATCCTCTACCTCAACAACCCCCCCGGCGTGGATGCGGCCACCCGCAGGGCCTCGCTCGACGGCCTGCGCAAGCTCAACGAATTGACGGCGAGGGAAATCGGGGACCCCGAGACGGTGACCCGCATCAGCCAGTTCGAAATGGCCTACCGCATGCAGGCCAGCGTGCCGGAACTCACCGACCTGGCCACGGAACCGGAATCCACCTTCAGGCTCTATGGGGAGGCGGCGCGCAAGCCCGCGTCGTTTGCCAACACCGCCCTGCTCGCCCGCAGGCTGGTGGAGCGGGGGGTGCGGTTCGTGCAGGTCTACCACAACAACTGGGACACGCACGCGAATGTCTCGGGCCGCCTGCCCGACCAGTGCCGCGATGTCGACCAGGCCTGCTGGGGACTCATCCAGGACCTCAAGCGCAAGGGTCTCTTTGAATCCACCATGGTGGTGTGGGGCGGCGAATTCGGCCGCACGATCTACTCGCAAGGGGGTGTCTCGCGGGAGAACTACGGCCGCGACCACCATCCCCGCTGCTTCACGCTGTGGATGGCCGGGGGCGGGATCAGGCCAGGCACGGTGCACGGGGAGACCGACGACTTCTCCTACAACATCACCAAGGATCCGGTTCATATCCGCGACCTGCACGCGACGATGCTGCAGTGCCTGGGTTACGACCACAGGCGGTTCACCGTCCGCCACCTCGGCCTCGACCAGCGCCTCACCGGCGTCGAGGAAGCCCGCGTGGTTAAGGAGTTGCTGGCCTGAGGCTAGAGCAGGCTTCAAATGGGTGAGTTGAATTGTTGACGCTGACAGAACAAACACAAATGTGCGTTGAGTAAAACCAATGGAGCCCCGAACGCTGTCGAAGGCAAAATGAGCGGGTTTGGATCAGGAATCGACCCGCTCATTCCGGCGCTACGCGCCTGCGTTCGGGGCTCTTTCGTTTCTGTTATGGCTCATGTATTTGTTCCTTGATCGACTCGCCCCTCACTTCGCTGGGGGCTCCTAAGCGTCGGCAGCCATTGTCTGGCCGTCATATGGAGATCCGTTCATCGCATAGGAGTGTTGCCCTCGCAGGCGTTCAACAATCTCCTGCCAGTTCAGGGGCCGCTTTATTAAAAGCTCTTTTTAATATACTCAATAATATTTTTAGTTTTTCCCAGCATTATCAATCGGACTCAACTCCTTCAAGCCAGCCTTAAAACAGCTCCTCGATCGGCCTGCCCTCGTCGGGCAGGATGGGGAAAGGCTGGCCCTGGGCATCCTGATACACCGAGTCGAGGGGCACGCCCAGGTGGCGGTAGATCGTCGCCGCCATGTCCGCCGGAGTGACCGGACGATTGGCGATGTGCCCGCCGTCGGCCTCGGTCGAGCCGATCACCTGCCCGTGCCTCAGGTCGCCACCGGCCATCAGCAGCGACATCACCTCCTGCCAGTGGTTGCGGCCGTCGGTGCTTCCCTGGGTGCCGATCATCGGGGTGCGGCCGAACTCGCCCTGCGCGATCACCAAGGTATCCTCCAGCAGGCCGCGCTCGGCAAGGTCATCCACGAGGGTTGTCACCAGGTGGTCGAACAGGGGCAGTAGCGGCTTGAGGCCCTTGGAAATGCCCCCATAGGGAGGAATGTTGTCGCCGTGGGTGTCCCAGGTGCCGCTGGCGGTGTGGTAGCTGAGGTCGAGGGTGACGAACCGGCAGCCGGCCTCGACCAGCCTGCGGGCCAAAAGCGCCTGCTGGCACCACAGGTGGGGGCCGAACTTGTCGCGCGTGGCCATCGGTTCGGCTTCGAGTTCCATGGCCCGGCGCAGGCGGGGACCGGTGAGCATGTCGATGGCGGCGCGCTCGTGCCGGTCGAGGCCGTCGAGCCTGCCCTCCCTCTCCAGGGTGTCCCGAAGCCTGTCGAGGCCCTTGCTGAGGCTTGAGCGTTCGCCAAGCCTCTCGCCCGTGAGTCCGTCGCGCATCGTGAAGAAGTCGCCGGGGGAAACCTTGCCGGTGTCCTGGCCGACATTGGTGAGCACGGGCAGCCTAGCGGCGCGGTTGGCCAGGAACGGATCGAACCCCGGGCCCAACCGGCCGGCAAAGGCGAGGTGGCTGCGGCCGGTCATGAAGGCGGCGTAGGGGGGCGCTCCGGGCAGTCGCGGCCCGAGGAACTTGCCAGCGATGGCACCGATGGCCGGGTACTTCACCGTCTCGGGGTTGGTGCGGGCCTCGGCGCGCTTGTTGCCGGTCTGGAAAACGACATTGGGTTCGTGGTTGCTGCTGCGGGCGTCAACCGACCGCACCACGGTGAAGCGCTTGGAAAGCAGGGCCGCCTGTTTCGGGTAATGCTCGCAGAACCGGAAGCCGGGAACGGAAGTGGGGATGGTGCCAAAGGGGCCGCGGTTTTCAGCGGGGCGGTCGGGCTTGGGATCCCAGGTGTCGATATGGCTGGGGCCGCCGGCCATCCACAGCAGGATGACCGCCTTGCCCGACCTCGCCTGGCCCCGCGATTCCGCCGCCAGCAAGCCGGGCAGCGAGACACCGCCGATGCCGGCAACGCCGGCCTTGAGCAGGTTCCGCCGGGAGGGCAGCACAAGGCCTTCGGGTTCCCGGGGGCGCATCCAGCCGAACGCGTGTGCCATGGTGGTGTTCCGGTGTATCATCGGGCCGGGGCATGAGGACGCACGATAGGGCGTCATGCCTTGGATAGCGGGAGGATCGACCCGGCATGTGCGCTCTCTGGACGAAAATTCTAATCCTGGCCATGGCGCAAGTCGACGCCGACATCGTGATTTCCGGTGGAACCATCCATGCCGGGGACGGCAAACCGGGATTCGCGGGCGACATCGCGATCAAGGGCGACCGGATCGTGGTGGTGGGAACCTTCAAGGCCGCGGGAAATCCGCGCATCATCGATGCGCGGGGGATGGTTGTCGCCCCGGGGTTCATCGACCTGCACACCCATAGCGACTACCCCCTGCAAAAGACCCCCACCAATGGCAACCAGAATTACCTGGCGCAGGGGGTCACGACGGTAGTGACGGGCAACTGCGGGTCGGGACCGGTGGACACGGCGGCCTTTTTGGCATCGCTAGCCAAGGTGAAAACCGGATCCAATGTGGCGCATCAGGTTCCCCACAACGATGTCCGCAGGCAGGTGATGGGAAATGTCAACCGCGCGCCCACCGAGGCCGAACTCAGGCGCATGGAAGACCTCACCGACAAGGCGATGCGGGATGGCGCCTGGGGCCTGTCGACGGGCCTGATCTACAACCCGGGGACTTACTCCAAGACGCCGGAACTGTCGGCGCTGGCGAAGGTGGCCTCGCGGCATGGCGGGTTTTACGCGAGCCACATCCGCGACGAGGGCGCCGGCGTGCTGGCCGCGGTGGAGGAGGCGATCACGATCGGCAAGGAGGCGAAGTTGCCGGTGCATGTCTCGCACATCAAGGTGACGGGCCGGGCCCAATGGGGCAAGGCCGGGGATGTGGCCGAGCGGATCGCCTCGGCGCGCAAGGCCGGGCAGAAGGTCACCGCCGACCAGTATCCCTACACGGCCAGCAGCACATCGCTCACCGCCACGGTGATTCCCACGCGTTTCCGGGAAGGGGAAAGGGCCGACATGGTGAGGCGCTTCGCCGACCCGGTTTCGGGGCCGCAGTTGCGCGAGGCCATTTCCCAAGCCTTGGGAAGGCGCGACGCCGGCGCCGACATCCGCATCGCCCGCCACGCCCCCAAGCCGGCCTGGTCGGGAAAAACCATCAAGGAGATCGCCGAGCAGTCCGGTCGGACGCCCGTCGAGGTGGTGGAGGAAATCGAGCGCAACGGCGGGGCGCAGATCATCAACTTCGGCATGAACGACGACGACATGCGACTGTTCATGCGCCTCGACTTCGTCGCCACGGCCAGCGACGGCGGGTCGATGGTGCCCGACAAAACCACCTCGCCGCACCCGCGCAGCTATGGCACCTTCGCGCGCAAGGTGGGCTTTTACTCCATCAAGGAGGGGGTGATTCCCCTGGAGCAGGCGATCCGTTCATGCAGCGGGCTTCCCGCCGACATCATCGGCTTCACCGACCGCGGTTACCTGAAAGCGGGGCAGTTTGCCGACATCGTGGTGCTTGATCCTGGCATGTTCATCGACACGGCCACCTACGACAAGCCGCACCAGCACGCCCAAGGAGCGGTCGCGGTGCTGGTGAACGGGGTGGAGGCGGTGCGCGGCGGCAAGGCGACGGGCCGGTTGGCCGGGCGCCCCCTGGTTCACCAGCCGGGCCGGGCCGCGGATTAAACGCCCAGGTCAACGCTTCATCAGGTTCTTGTCGAAGAAGGCCATGAGCGCCGCCTCGGCGGTCTCGGCGTCCTTGCCCTTGAAGCCGTGGCCGGCGCCCTGAAGGGTGAGCAGTTCGGCGCTGGCACCCGAGGCGTTGATCTTGTCGACAAGCCAGACGGCCTGCTCATGGGCCACATACTTGTCCTCGGTGCCGTGGATGCACAGGGTGGGGGCGGCGCGCGGCGTGACCCAATAAAGGGGGCTGGCCAGCAGGTGCCTGAACCTTTGGGTCTCGAGGTTGCCGCCCAAAAACAGGGGCAGGACCTCGGCGGCGTCGACACTCTTGCCATACGACTTGGTGAAGTCGCTGGGCCCGTAGACATTCACGACGCAGGCGACGGCGCTCGACTCCCCGGCGTTGCCGCCTTCCCCCTCGAACTCCCTGACGCCGGCGGTGACCCCGAGGAATTGGGCGAGGTGTCCCCCGGCGGAACCGCCGGTGGCGCCGATGCGCGCCGGGTCGACCTTGTATTTGGCGGCGTTGGCGCGAACCCAGCGCACCGCGGCCTTGGTGTCGTGCACCGCCGCGGGGAACGGGTATTTGGGGGCCAGGCGGTAGGTGACCGTCACGGCCACATAGCCGCGCTCGGCGAGTCGGACCACGAGGCCGTCATAGCTTTCCCGCTTGCCAGCGCGGAAACCGCCGCCATGGATGCAGACGACGGCGGGGAATGGCCCGTCGCCGGACTTGGGGCGGGCCATGTTGAGCAGGAGATGCTGCCCATCGGGGTTGGCATACTCGATCCCGGCCTCAAGGACAACCGAGTCGGGAACCTTCGGGGCCGCCTGCGCCCGCGCGAGGGCGGCGGACGCCAAGGTTAGCGCAAAAGCAGATATCCAGACACGCGCAATCGTCGGCATGGGGTTTCTCCGGATGGCATTCATCCCTGGCTTGGCAACGGAACCGTCATTCCCTTTCCCGGCGGTCGACCACGAATCCGCGGGCGGCGTCCACCGTGAGGGGAGGGTCGGCCGTCACCCAGCCACCCTCGCCCGTCACGGCCTCCAGCAACACGGCCCCGGGCACGCCCTCGGGCCCCAGCAAGCGCACCCGCACCCGAACGCCGGCGGGAACATCGGCGAGGTGGAACCGGCCAACCAGGCGCGGTTCGGCGAACAGGAACCGGTGATCCGGGTCGCGGTGGATCGGGATCACCGGAACCATCCCAAGCAGTCCGGTGTCACTGCTCGTTGATTTCCTTCTCGAACTTGGCGAAGTCGAACTTCTCGGGAACCGGCCAGTCCTGGTTCTCCCGCAGTTCCTCAATCGTGGGCCGCTTCGATTCCACGCCCGCGGCGGGAACATCGAGCTTGGCGGTCCAGGCGATGGCGTTGAGGACCATCTTGCGGTTCATGTCGTTGGCCCAGGTCCAGTGGAAGTGTCCGCCGGTGAACCCGAAGCCGCGTCCGCCATCGGGACGCTGGCGCGCCCAGGCCAGCACCTGCTTCTCGCCGCGGGCCACCGCCGCGCGCACCGCCGGGTTGCCGCTGTGCGGGCCATCGGGGCGCTTGAGCGTGTCGGCGGGGGGCAGAGCCGAGAGGATGAAGGCGAGGCCATCCTTGTCTTCCCTGAAACGCATGTGGTAGTACCACTCGTCCTGGGTGGAGTAGGGCTTCACGCCGCTGGTGACCGGATGGCCCTTGGCCAACTCGGCGTCCTTGACCTTCCAGTGCGGGTTCACCGACCAGTTCATCTCGAAATATCCGCCGATCCAGTCGAGGAACCGGTCGCCGCTGGGCCCCTTGGTGGTTTCCACCCCGTAGTGCATCATCGTGATGCCGACACCCTTCTTGGCGAACTTGTCGATCTGCTCGAGGTGCTTGTTGACCGGATGGCCAGCGCCGCCGTCGCAGTAGATGACGATGGCGTCGGCGGAGTCGAGGACGGTGGTGTCCTTGGGCCAGCCGTTGGTGTGGAGTTCGGTCACCACCTTGCCGGGATACGCCGCTTCCAGCCTTTTCCTAAGAAGCTCGCACCCGGCCTTGAAGGCATGCTGCCCGTAGGCATGGCTGCGTCCGCCGGCGATGAAGACAACCTTCTTGGCGGCTGAGGCGGACTTGGGGGTGTCGGCGGCCGTGGCGAGGGGCAGGGCCGCGAGGCCGAATGCCAGCGCCAACGCGAGGCGGCGGATCATGGGGAGGGTCTCCGGTCTGCGGCGCCGGTGCCTGGGGCCCCGCCCCCGGCGCGTCGGGCGCCCGTGGATGACCGGCAGTTTAGCATAGCCGGGCGCCATTCCAACCTCATGAAACCTTGATCCCGCCCGGCCTTTTCGATTCTGCTTCCCGCATGAACGCCATCGCGCTCGCCATCGTGGTCCTGCTGGCCGGACAAGCCGCCGAGGTTCGCCTCAGGGGTCCGGTGCATGAGGCCTTCGCCATCACCGGCGAGTCCCGGGCGCCCCGGTTGGCACCCCAGCCGCCCGCGCCGCTCGCCGAAGCCGTGCCCAAGGCCTATCCGGGGCCGGGAGCCATGTGGATTCCCGGCTACTGGGATTTCGACGCGGAGGAAAACGACTGGACATGGGTCTCGGGCACCTGGCGATTCCCTCCCGCCGGACACGCCTGGATCAACGGCTACTGGCACTCGGCCGCCGGCGGCTGGCAGCGGGTTCCCGGCATCTGGTATCCGTCGTTCGCGGGACAGGCCCGGCTTGCCTATGTGGCCCCTTCAACCGCCCGGCCGCCCATGCAGCCGCCTCCACCCCGCCCGGCGCGCGGTGACGATCCCGACCTTGTTTTCATCCCGGGGGAATGGCAGTCCCTGGGCAACCGTCTCCAATGGGTGAGCGGCAAGCGGATTGGATTTCCCGAGGGCCAGGGCTGGACTCCCGGAAGGCTCGCCTGGACGCCCGCGGGCGTCCTCCCCGTTTCGGGGCATGCCGACCTGTCTCCCGAAGCCAGGGGGTGGGCGTTCGCGCCGCTCCGCGCCCGGCCCGGGGCGGCGATCGAGCCGCAATGGATCTGGACAGCCCGCGCATGGCTGGAATTCGCCTGGAGGGACCCGGAAGGGCCCTATCGCCTGGGCGACTATCATGGAACTTTCTGGATCGACCATGGGCTTGTCAGCGCCCTCGACGCCATGCGCCAGAAGGGAGACCCGTTCCTCGAACCGCAGGCCCGCAGGCTCGCCAGCGCCGTTGCCGTCGAACAGGCCCAGTACATCCTCAGGGAGCGCTCGATGGGCCGGCAGCCGTTGCCTCCCCGCGCGCTCACCCGGGAATCGGCCGCCAACCAGCCTTGGCTGGTTCAAGCCAAGGGCGAACCCACCCCCGAGGCTACCTTGAGGCGGGAGGAGGAACGGCTCAAGTATTTCGAGAAGCAGTCCAAGGCCCGCCAGCGGCTGGAACAGGGCATCAAGCGATTGCCCGCGAGCGGCCTGATTGAGCTGAATTGACCTGCAAGTCAAGAAAGCGGCGCGCAGGCACACTCCCGCCGTCACGATCGGCACGACCAGCAGCCTTGACAAATCCTTCCTGTTTCTACCCTCTTTAGCAAATTTCACCTAATCTCTCTTATTTTTTAAATTACCCATCCATTCTTGCCGTGCATAATCCCCCAGAGTGCAAGCAGGTGGGTCGCCCGGGGTTGGGTCGGCGTCATTTGCGGCAAGTTCTCTGGAGTGCGTCCATGTTTTCCAACAACTACCTGGCCGTGCTGGCCGGGTTGCTCGCCGCCGGCGGCGTGTTCGCCGCTGACAAGGCCCAGCAGGATGGCGGCAAGGGGCAGACCCCCCAGGCGCCAACCACGCGGGTGGTCATGGTCAAGGAGTGCGTGCCCGAGACCTACCAGTGCAAGGTCGTCACCTACAAGAACGAGTGGGTGGACGAGAATGTGCGGGTCTGCCGCATGGTGAAGGTTCCCGAAACCCGCACCCGCACCGTCGTGCACCATGAGTGGGTGACGGAAATGAGGCAGGTCACCAAGAAGCACTGGGAATGGGCCTGCGTCGAGGAAACCAAGACCGTCTACCGCAAGGTCACCACCTGCAAGCCCGTCACGACCTTCGTGACCAAGGTGGAAGACCGCGGCTACTGGACCTGCAAGGAAGTTCCCACGCTTCATTCCCGCCTCAAGATGGCGGTGGGCCACCTCTGCGCCTCGAAGGGCGAGTCGCATCATGTGTCGTTCGAGGGCAAGGGCGGCAAGGGGGAAACCGTGGTTTCCAAATGCGAGCCCTGCATTGAAACCCGCATGGTGCGTTGCTGGCACCCCTGCCGGGTGACGGTCCAGTGCCCGGTGACCGTCATGAAGAAGGTGACCGAATGCGTGCCCGAAACCGTGACCTGCATGAAGAAGAAACTGGTCTGCCGCGAGACCGTGTGCGAGAAGCCTGTGAAGGTCTGCAAGCCCGTCTGCCACACCGAGACCTTCACCGTCTGCGTCTGCCGGCCCGAGTGGACCACGGAGACCCGCCAGGTGTGCCGCAAGGTGCCTGTCGAGAGCGTCGAGACCCGCACCCGCTATGTAGCCCGCTGCGTGGCCAAGGAAGTGCCGATCGAGACCTGCGACACCTGTGAAGGCTGCCTCACCGGCAAGGTGAAAGATCTGATGGGCAGGGCCCGCGGCATCCTCGGGCACAAGAAGGCCTGCGACTGCGAATAAGCCAGCCGCCCAAGAAATCCAGTAGGCCCGGGAATGTTCCCGGGCCCGCTCGTTTTGTAGTTGTTAACTATTTCAAGTCGCTGAAATAAAAATCATTTTCCCCGCCCTGATCGGCTTCGCCCATTCAGCGAATGGACATCGGCTCAATCGGCAGCAGGTACACCGGGCCGCCCCTGAGGTTAGCCAGCCCGGCCCCGATCGCCAGGGCCTTTCGCGCACTCGGGCCGGCGGCCCCATTGGCCAAGGCCTGTCCGAACGCGTTCGTCATGGCGCCGACGCCCAACTCGAAGTCGAGGAGCGAATCAAGGACGCTGCCGGCCTTGGGCAGGCGAAGCAACTCGGGTGGCTTGTCCTTGGGCATGTCGGTCAGGTCGCGCGCCACGAGGATGGCCTGATCCAAGGTGCCTAGTTCATCCACCAGTCCGTTGGCGAGAGCCTGCCGGCCCGTCCAGACCCTGCCGCCGGCCAGGGACTTGATCTTTTCCACGCCCATGCCGGCCTTCCCGGCGTTCTTGCGTCCCTCGGCGGCCTTGGCGAGGAACTGCCCGTAAGTTTCCTCGATGAGCTTCGACATCGACTGGCGTTCGGAATCGGAAAACGGGTTGCCGCCGCTGAGCACCCCCGCGTTGGCTCCCCGGCTCACCACCTCGGTGCGCAACCCGGCCTTTTCCATGACCGGTCCATAGGCCAGCTTGCCGCCGAAAACCCCGATCGACCCGGTGATGGTCGATGGTTCGGCGATGATCCGGCGGGCCGCCATCGCGATGTAGTATCCCCCGCTGGCGGCGACATCACCCATGCTGGCGATGACAGGTTTCTTGCAACGCCTGAGCTCGGCCCAGATGAGGTCGCTGGCCAGCGCCGATCCGCCGGGGCTGTCGATCCTCAGCACGATCGCCTTGACAGTGGCGTCGTCCTCGGCCTGCCTGATCGCCTCGACGATGGTATCGCTGCCCACCTTGGAGCCCATCAGGCCCACGCCGCTCTTGCCCGTGTCGATGGCGCCGACGGCGTAGATGACGGCGACACGCGGATCCTTGCCTGCCTTGGACTTCGGCGGATTCAGGGCCTTGAGAAGAGAAAAAGGATTGGAGAAGTCGATTTCAGTCGCCTTCTTCTTCTCATAGTCGTTCACCACCTGGGCTCCGGCCCCGGCGAACCCGATGGCCCGCTCGAGCGCCTCGTGCCGGTAACCGACGCGGTCGAGAAGGCCGGCCTCAAGGGCGTCGCGCGCGGACAGCGGCGCCTTGTCGATGGCGGCCTTGACTCCCTGGGCGGTGAGCTTGCCCGCGGGGCGGGCCTTCAGGATGCCGCCGATGATCGCCTTGTTGAAGAAATCGTCGAGCATCTCGGTCATCTGGCGGCGGGCCGGTTCGCTCAGGCTGGTGCGGGTGTAAGGCTCCACCGCCGACTTGAAGTCACCCACCTTCAGGAAATCGGCCTTCACACCCAAAAGATCGAAAATTTCCTTGTAAAAGTAGACCTCGCTGCGGACGCCAACCAGCATCATCCAGGCCGATTCCGGCATCCAGAACTCGTCGGCCTCGAGGCCGAGCAGGATGTCGCGTGACTCACCTGATGACGAATAGGCGACGACCTTCTTGCCGGCCTTGCGGACTGCTGAAACGGCATCTCGCAACTCGTCAAGCAATCCGAATCCGCACTCGACGCCGGCAAGGTCGAGGAACACGGCGCGCACCGCCTTGTCCGACTGGGCCTTGGCAAGCCTCTCCCTGATGAAGTGCAGGTCCTTCTCGGCGCGCATCGAATCGGCGGAGACGGTGCCCTCGCCCACCTCGCCGGACAGGCGCACATGCGCCACCTTGGGATTGGGAGCGTCATCGGCGCAACAGGCGGTGCCCGCGGCAACGCCGATGGCCAGGAATGCCGCAAGGCTCGCAACAAGGACAGCGCGCATGACTCATATCCTCCCGTTCATGGCCGCGGGTTCGAATCGCAAGGTCGGCTGACAAACGAATTCTAGGGCACCGGCGCCCGCGGCATGGGCTGGCCGGGGCGTCACTTCCGCTCCTCGGCGCTAAAGCGCACATTCGAGTTCATGACGAAGACCTTGCCGTGGGCTCGGAGATCCCGGGTCCTGCCGCGAGCCAGGGTAAACCGCACCTGTTCCGGGAAAGACTCGAGCACGGCGTGCTCGAGCTTGTCGCCGCCGGAACCCCTCCACGCGAAAACAAGCACGACCTGGCTGGCGAAGTCCACCTTCCGGGTGACGATGGCCAAGGCCTCCTTGTCGAACGCCTTGGCGGCCTCTTCCGGCGTCCTGATGACGGCGGGCTTGTTCCACGCCGCCGGTTCGACCGTCACCTTGCCGGGCGCCACCGCCAATTCGGCGATGGGCTCGCGCGCGGCCGGCGGCAAGGCCATGGCCCACGACATCAGCGATATCCAAACAACCTTGTTCATGGGAAGGCCTCTACTGGATGGTTGGAAAACACGCGCGGCCTGCCGGTGGCCATTTGGGAAAGCGGCGGGCGTTCAACTCCCGGGGAGTGATTTCCCCCGCTTGTCGTATCCACCGCGACCACGCTCCCGGGATACCGCTCCCGATAAATGATCCTGGCGCGGAACCCATAGTCGTTTATAACATCGTACTTGGAAATGATCATCTGGAAATCCCATGCCGGATTCTGGCCGTAGGGCTCTTGCTGACGCCCCCCCGCTGGGTGCTTGAAAACTTCACTGGCCATGGTTCTTGCCAGAATGATGGTTGCAGCCCGTGCGGCGAGGCGCCCGGGTGGCGATATTTCAACTTTCCCCGGGAGAAGCGCGACAAGCGGACCAGGAACAAGGTCCGGCCGAGTGCCCCTTTGCGCAATCATGGGCCCGGGGGTTTCGCGCCACGGGCGCACCGGGTAGTCTCGACCTGCTCGCCCTGCTGACCCACCCGCCCCCTTGAGGAAACTAGCATGCGGACATTGGCGGCCTTCGTTTCATTCGTGGTGTTCCCCGCCCTCACCCTCACCGGCTCGGCATGGTTGTTCCAGGGAAACGATGACGCCGCGCGCGCCGTGGCCCTGGAACTGTTCCAGTCCCTCGACGAGGAACAGAAGGGCTTGGCCCTGAAGCCCTTCGAGGACAAGGACAGGCACGCCGAGGTTTTCCCGGCCGCGGAACGCAAGGGACTGCCCCTGGACAAGCTCAAGCCGGCGCAGGTCGCACTTGTGGACAAGATGTTGCTGGCGATGACCTCCGAGTATGGCGCGGGACGCTGCAAGGAGATCGCCAAGCAAACCCCGGCGAACCGCAGGTATGTGAACTTCTTCGGGACGCCTGGCGCGGGCAAGTCGTTCGCCTTCAGGATCGCCCAGCACCATCTCACGCTGGTTCACTGTGAATTCCAGCCCGACATGGGCCGGGAGTTCGGGCCGGTGCTTCTGGGGGGCAATCCCGTCGGCCAACTTTGGGAGGCCGAGGAGTCAATCCTGCTGGAGCTGGCCAAGAGCCTTGACAAGGAAGCCCTTGAAAAGCTCAAGGGGCCCGGGGGATCGGGACAGGCGGTGGGCAAGGCGGGAGTGGCCCTCAAGGACCTTCCCAAGCCGGCGGCGGAACTGGCGCGCAAGCTGCTCGCCAAGAGGCTCGAGGTCTTTTCCGCCGACCGCAAGTCGAAGTTCGAGTCGATCATCGCCGCGCAGGGTGGCGTCGATTCCCTGCGCTTGGTGCTCAACGGAAACGCCACCGCTGGTCACCTGCAGGGCGGAAACTATTCGTGGAAGTTCGGCAATGACTCGGTCTTGGTGGATTGGCAAACCGCCGGCAAGAACCACCTTCACCTCACGGTGCGGGCCAGGGCCAAGGGATAAGTCCGATTAAGCCGGGCGGCCACGACGGGCGCGTTGGAGTTATCGGGCTTAAGGAAGATCATGTAAGGCGGGATTAATTGCCCGCGAGGAAAGGATTGGGGGAGCCATTAGTCCCCCCAATCCATGGCACGCTGAAGAAAATCAGACGGTGTAGGTGGTGCTGGCGGTGGTGCCGCCGCGGCCTGTCCAGTTCGTGTGGTGGAACTCGCCCCTGGGGCGGTCGGTGCGTTCGTAGGTGTGGGCACCGAAGTAGTCGCGCTGGGCCTGCAGCAGGTTGGCGGGCAGGCGGGCGGTACGGTAACTGTCGAAGAACGCCAGCGCCGTGCTGAACGCGGGAACGGGGATGCCCGCCGTGACGGCGGTGGCCACCGTGCGGCGCCAGCCAGCCTGGCAACGCTCGATCTCGCCCTTGAAGTAGTCATCCAGCAGCAGGCTGGTGAGGGCCGGGTTCTTGTCGAACGCCTCCTTGATCTTGCCCAAAAACCGGCTGCGGATGATGCAACCTCCGCGCCACATCAGGGCGATGCCGCCATAGTTGAGGTGCCAGTTGTAGGCCTGCGCCGCGGCGCGCATCAGCATGTAGCCCTGGGCGTAGCTGATGATCTTCGAGGCGTAGAGGGCGTCGTGGATCGCTGAAACGATCGCGGCGCGGTCACCATCGATCTTCGGCGAGGGGCCCTTCAGCACCGTGGAGGCGGCCACACGCTGATCCTTCAGCGCCGAGACGCACCGGCTGTACACAGCCTCGGCGATCAGGGTGATGGGGATGCCCATCTCCATGGAGTCGATCACCGTCCATTTTCCGGTTCCCTTCTGCCCGGCGGTGTCGAGGATGCGGTCCACCAGCGGGGCGCCGTCCGTGTCCTTGTAGGCCAGGATGTCCCGGGTGATCTCAACCAGATAGCTGTCGAGCGGACCCTTGTTCCACTCGGCGAACACCTTGTGCATCTCGTCGGCGGACATGCCGAGGCCGTCGCGCATGAGGTTGTAGGCTTCGCAGGTGAGTTGCATGTCGCCGTATTCGATGCCATTGTGGACCATCTTCACATAGTGTCCGGCGCCGCCCTCGCCTACCCAATCGCAGCAAGGTGCCCCGCCTTCCACCTTGGCGGAAACCGATTGGAAAATCTCCTTCACATGAGGCCACGCGGCGGGACTGCCGCCGGGCATGATGCTCGGGCCGTGGCGGGCCCCTTCCTCGCCGCCGGAAACCCCCGTGCCAATGAACAGCAGGCCTTTGGCCTCAAGCTCCTTGTGCCGGCGGGCGGAGTCGCCGAACAGGCTGTTGCCGCCGTCGATGATGATGTCGCCGGGTTCCAGGTGGGGGGCCACCTGGGCGATGAAGTCGTCCACGGCCTGCCCGGCCTTGACCAGCATCATGACGCGGCGGGGCCGCTTCAGCTTGGAAACCATCTCGGCGATGGAGTGGGCGCCCAGCACCTTGGTGCCCTTGGCCTCGTTGGCAAGGAACTCATCCACCTTGCTCACCGTGCGGTTGTAAGCCACCACGGTGAACCCGTGGTCGTTCATGTTCAGGATGAGGTTCTGCCCCATCACGGCCAATCCGATGAGCGCCAGGTCGCCTTGGGGTTCCGCCATTTCTTGCCTCGTCTTCGCGTCTGTCTAGTGGGCCTCCGGTGCCTGTTGGCCCGGATCGAACTTCTAGTCTAGGGAATCAGAACTCGGGCGGAAGGCGGGGCATGGGTCGATCTTTTACCCCCGCGCCGATAACCTGAAACCATCGGTCTGCGGGAGAATGCGGGCATGCAACGGGTGGTTTGCTTCATCCTGGGTGGCGGTCACGGCAGCGGCCTGTATCCGCTCACCCTCAACCGCAGCGTTCCCGCGGTGCCACTGGCGGGCAAATACCGCCTCATCGATGTGCCTGTCAGCAACTGCATCAACAGCGGCATCCAGCGCATTTTCGTCCTGACGCAGTACCAAAGCGTCAGCCTTCACCGGCATGTGACCAACACCTACAAGATGGACCCGTTCCACGGCGGGTTCGTCGAGGTTCTCGCGGCCCAGCAGACCAATGAGGCCAGCGACTGGTACAAGGGTACCGGCGATGCCCTGCGCAAGAACCTGAGCTACGCCGAAGGCGATGGAGGATGCACGGATGTGCTGGTGCTTTCCGCCGATCAGCTGTACCGGATGGACTTCCGCTCCCTGGTGATGGGTCACAGGGCCAGTGGCGCCGCCTGCACCATCCCCGTCACCTCCGTGGGCCCCAACCGGGCCCGCCGGATGGGCATCGTCGAGCTTGACGCCGGGCAATGGGTGCGCGGGTTCGTGGAAAAGCCAAGCGCCGAGAGCCTTGATACCCTCTACCGGGAGAATGCGGAGGATGCGAGCAGGCCGTTCCTGGCCTCGATGGGCATCTACCTGTTCCAGTTGAGCGCCCTCAAGGAGGCGTTCGCCTCCCTGCCGAACGCCACCGACCTGGTCACCCAGGTCATTCCCACGCTGGTGAACCCCGGGCGGGTGCGCGCGCACCGGCACCACGGCTTCTGGGAGGACATGGGCACCATTCGTTCCTACTTCTCCACCCACATGGCCCTCGCCGGGGAAAAGCCACCCTTCGAGTTCCATTCCACCGAGGGCGTCATCTACACGCGCATGCGCAACCTGCCCGGGTCGCGGGTGCAGTCGTGCACGGTGCGCAACACGCTGGTTTCCGACGGTTGCGAAATCGGGGAGGCTTCGGTGCTGGAGCAGTCGGTCATCGGGGTGCGCAGCGTCATCGGCAAGCGCGTCACGCTGCGCAACTCCATTTTGATGGGATCCAACTTCACCGAATCACCGGGGGACCGGGAACTGCGCGCCGGCAGCGCCGAGCCTCCCATGGGTATTGGCGAGGGAACCATCATCGAGCAGGCGATCATCGACAAGAACTTCCGCATCGGCCGCGATTGCCGCCTGGTGAACGCCGGGCAGGTGCAGTTCGCCGACGGCCCGTTCTACTCCATCCGCGACGGGGTGATCCTGCTGCCGGCCAACGCCGTGGTGCCCGACGGCACCATCATCAGCTAATTCGAATCGCCCGACCTGGGATGGGAGTGAGCGGATGAGGCTCTTGGGGCTTACGCCCCACTCCCGCCCATTTGCCGTGGCACGCCTCACGCTTGCCTTGTTGCTTCCCGTTGTCAGGCGGCGCGCAGCAGCGAGATGATCCTTTCAAAGTCCTCGGTGGAATCAAAGGCCACCACCAGCGCGCCCTTCTCGGCACCCTTGAGGCGTATGTCCACCTTCAGCGACAGCTTGCCGGCCAATTCGCGCTCGATGCCCAGCACATGCTCGGTTTTCTCCACCTTGGGCTCGGTGGCGCCACGGGCCGGTTCCTGCGCGGGCGCGGGTGCCTGCCGGGACAACTGCTCGGTGGCATGCACCGACAGGCCCAGGGAGATGACTTGACGGCACAGCATCACCTGGGCCTCGGCGCCCTGCGCGCCCTTGATCACCTTGGCATGCCCCATCGAGATCTGACCGCCACGAACGGCATCCTGCACCGCCTGGGGCAGGTCGAGCAGGCCCACGATGTTGCTGATGGTCGGCCGGGCCAGGCCCAGGCGCGCGGCCAGTTGCTCATGCGTCATCTGGAAGCGATCAAGATAGTCCTTGAAGCCGATCGCCTTCTCAATGGGGTTGAGGTCGGTGCGCTGGATGTTCTCAACCAGCGCCGCTTCCATCACCTGCTGGTCGTCGAAGTCGACCACGCGCACGGGCACCTCGGCCAGGCCGGCATCGATGGCGGCGCGCAGGCGGCGCTCGCCCGCGATGAGTTCGTAGCGGTCGCCCCGTGGACGCACCACCAATGGCTGAAGCACCCCGTGGGTCTTGATGGTTTCCCTGAGGCTTTCAAGCTGTTCGGGATCGAAGTGCTTGCGGGGCTGGTTGGGATTCTGGTCGATCACGGCGATCGCCACGGTGGACCCGCCCGTTCCCGACCCCGCGCCATCTCCGAGGATCGCATCCAGTCCCTTTCCCATCACCGACCGGCCCGCCGCTCGTTCCATGACCATGCTCTCCATCGCCTCCCGCTCCGGAAGGACATGGAGTTCGTGCATACGGCGAAAGGGGTCGCCGGGGCAAGACCTGTGGGATGTTCCACGAGGAACAACGGGGGAAGAGGTTCCATGTGGAACCATCAAAGGCGCTGGTAGGCGGGAGATCCGGCCATGGTGATCGGCTGGAAACGATCGCTGATGCCATACAGGCTTTCGGCACTGCCAAGAACCAGCAACCCTCCCGCTGGAAGCGATCGCCAGAATTCCTCCACCACGCGCTTCTTGAGCGCCTCATCAAAGTAGATGAGCACATTCCGGCAGAACACGACATCGAACAGGCCCACGGAAGCCAGTGCGGCATCGGCGAAGTTGACTCGGCGGTAATCGATCATGCGGGCGACCTCGGTCGAGACGACCCAGCCTGGTCCATCCGGGGTGAAGTAGCGGGCCCGAAGGTCCGCCGGCATGCCCCGCTCGAGTTCCGCCGCGCTGTAGCGGCCCTCGCGCGCCATCTTGATGATTCGGGCGCTGATGTCCGTGGCCACGATCACGAAGTCGGCGGGCCTGAGGTCGGCGGCCGCCCCGGACCGCAACCACTCCAGCGTGCTGATGGCCAGCGACACCGGTTCCTGCCCCGTGGAGCAGGCCGCCGACCAAATGCGGATGGGCCGGGGTGGAAGCAGGCTTGCGGCGCGGTCGGCCAGCCACCTTTGCCGGGCAGCGGGAAGCATGGCGGCGCGCAGCGCCTCGAACGGGTGACGGTCGCGGAAAAATGATGTCTCGTGGGTGACAATGGCCTCCACCACACGCTCGGTCACGCCCGCCTGGCGACCGTCGAGGAGACGGTCGCGCAGCGCCTCATAGCTTGGCAGTGAAAAGTCCTTGAGAAGTCCCGACAGGCGATGCTCCAGCAGGTAGGCCTTGTCCGGCCCCAGCACCACCCCGCATTCACGCGTGATCCAGCGGGATATGTCGGCTTGTGTTTCCCTTGAAAGGGGCTTGGGCTGGCTCATGGCTGGGTCCTCCTGCCGGCCCGGGAGAGTTCAGCCAAGGCTCCTGGTAGTTCCTCGAGGGGGGCGACCGCGTCGGCCAATCCGGCGGCCACGATGCTTCCGGGCATTCCCCACACGACGCTTGTGGCCTCGTCCTGGGCCAGCACGAGGCCGCCGGCGCGCTTGATGGCCGTGGCGCCTTCTGTTCCATCCTGGCCCATGCCCGTGAGCACCAACACGGCCGAATGCGCCCCGCAGGCGATCGCCATCGACCTGAAAAGCACATTGGCCGCCGGCCGGCATCCGCACTCGGGAGCCTCCTCGTTGAGGCACGCCATCAGGGCGCCATTGGGCTTGCGCGCCACCGCCAGGTGACGGCCTCCCGGCGCCACGCGAACCATCGGGCCAATCAGTTCCTCGCCGTCGGTGGCCTCGGCGACGCTCACCGAAATCTGACGGCCGAGGCTTTCGGCCAGCGAGGCGGTGAAACCCTTGGGCATGTGCTGGACAATGAGGATCGGGCAGGCCACCCTGGCCGCCAGCAGCGGCAGGAAGGTGCCCAAGGCTCGCGGGCCCCCGGTGGATACCCCCACGCCGACAATCGCCAGGCCGGCCTCCGCTCCCCGCGGCGGGCGCTCGGCGGGCTTGGCAAGGGCTGGCAACGCTCCGGACGAACCTCCTGGCTCCTTGCCGGAAAACCCCATCCGGAGCAGGCGGTTGGTTCGATGGGTTTGGAACGCCGAAACTTTTTCAGCCAGTTCGGCCATCAGTCGGGCCTTGTTGGAGGCGAAGTCGGCGCCCGACGGCTTGGGAATGAAATCGAAGGCCCCCCCCTTGAGCGCGTCGATCGTCGCCTTGGCGCCTTGGGTCGTGTGCGAACTGATCATCACCACGCCCACGGGCAAACGATCGGGCCGCTCGCGGTTGAACCTGGCTATGGCCTGGAGGGTCGCCATCCCGTCCATGCCCGGCATTTCCAGGTCGAGGGTGACGAGGTCGACCGGACGGTCGGCCAATACCTGCAGCGCCTTCTCTCCCGAGAAAACCGACTCGACGACACGGGCCCCGGCAATGGATTGGAACGCGTCCGCCAGCGCGGCGCGGAAGATCCGGGAGTCGTCGACGATCAGGACGCGCAGCGGTTCGGCCATGCCGTCATCGTAGTGGCAGGCGGGCTTTTCAGGTGAGCTTGAACTGGCGGACCGCCTGCCTCATCGCCTCGGCCAGGTCACCCAGTTCGGCGCTGCTGGCGTGAACCGCCGTGGCGCTTCGGGCGCCCAACCGGCTGGCCTCGCTGACGCCATGGATGTTGGTGGCGATCGTCTGGACCACGCGCGCCGCCTCGGCGGCGCCCTGGGAAAGGTTGCGGGTTCCCGCGGCGGCCTCGCTGGTGTTGCGGGCCGTGTCGTTGGCGCCGCGAGCCACCTCGCGGATGGCCGTGGCGATCCGTGAGACATTCTGGTTCGCCTCGCCCACATGCCTCTTGATGCCGGCGGCCGTTTCCGTCTGGCTGGCCACCGATCCGGATATCCGCCCCGCCGAAGTGCTCACCTCGCCGATCTTCACGATCACCCCGCCCATCGACGAAACAGCCTGGCGGGAACCCCGCCTCACATCGTCGATGCGTGTCGCGATCTCGCTGGCGCTGCGCGCCGATTGCTGGGCCAGTTCCTTGATCTCCGCGGCGACCACGGCGAAACCCTTGCCCGCATCGCCCGCCGTCGTCGCCTCGATGGTGGCGTTGAGCGCCAGCAGGTTCGTCTGCAGGGCGAAACCCTTGATCGTGTCGGTGACCTTGGTGATCTCGTCGGCGGCATGGTCGAGTGCCGTCAGCGTCTGGTTCGCCGACTCCACCATGGTTCTCGCCTTCTCGGTCATTTCCGAACCCTCGCGCGCCTCCCGCGCCACCAACAGCAGCGACTGGTTGATCTCCTCGATCGACTTCGCCAGGGAAGCCACGGTTTGGCTCGCGCCCTCGGCGGCGTCGGAAATGCCCTTCACATTCACGCTGATCTCCTCGCTGGCGCTCGAGACCGAGGAGACATTCATGTTGAGCTGTTCCGAGGCGCCGGCCATCGACTGGATCGTGGCCGTCATCTCCTCGGTGCCAGCGGCAACCGTCGAGGCTTGCGTCGTGGTCTCCTCGCTTTGGGCCATCATGTCGCCCGCCAGTTTCTGGAGTTGCCCGGAGGAACGGGCCAGGTTTTCGGCAACCGAGGCGACCTTGCCCATGAGGCCCGCCAGATGGTCGCTGACGCCGTCGAGAGCCCGGGTCATCTCGCCGATCTCGTCGCGGCGGTCGAGGTTGAGCCTTTGGGTGAGGTCACCCGCCGCCATGCGCCGCAAGTTCGCCAGCACCATCTTCAGCGGATTGCCAATGCCCCTTTCGATCCCCAACCCAAGCCCGATTCCGATGACAATGCCCGCGACGGTGATGGCGCCGATGCCGATCAGCGCCGTCCGGTACGAATCGTCCACTTCCGCCTTGTCGGCCTCGAGGCGCTTCCCAAGGCTGTCGATGAGGCCGCCCATCTGCTCGTCGCAGGCGTTGGCGGCGCGCGTGGCCTCGCCCAGGCTCAACGACGATGACAGCGCCGTTGAATTGGCATGGGACAATCTCCGCACCTCATCGGCCAACCCCTGGGCGATCCGGCTTTTCTCTCGCGCCCTGCCGATGTCGGCCCGGTCCTTGTCCTCGGCCAGCTCCGCCACCTCGTCGATCGACTTGGAAATCCGGCCCTGGAGGTCGTGGACATCCCTGTCGAGGTTGCCCCTCTCCTGTTCATCCGTCGCCAGGTTGTGCGAAACCAGCATCAGCCGAAGCTTGTCCGTGGCATCCTGCAGGCGGGAAGCGGCCTGGTAGCGACGGAGGGCCCTGAGTCCCTTGGAGGCGTCCTTGGCCTGGTCGGAGGCCTTGCCATCGGCTTCCGCCGACTTTTGCTGGTCGCGGCAGAAGGCCCCGATCTCCTCGAGGTTCCTGGCGAGGTCACCCTCGATAATCCTCCACGCCTTGATGTTCGAGTTCAGCACGGCGATGGCCAGCAGCTTTTCCTGGACGCGGCGGAACTCGTCCCAGTGGCGGTTGAAGTCATCCAGCTGGGAGCGTTCCTGAGCGTAGGAGGCCTTGTCGAGCACCTGGGCGAGGCCGGCCCTGAAATCGTTGGCTTCCCTGATTTGACCCCTGGCCAAGTCGGCGAATCGCGCCGATTCGCCGTCATCCGCGGTCAGCACCGACGACTTCTCATACCTGATCACCTGCAGGATCCCGTTCCTCACCTTGAAGGCGAGTTCCAACGCCTTGGAGGTGAAATCCACCATCTGCCGGATCCTCGAGTTGAACATCGAAAGCTTGAAGGCGCCAACTCCCGCCACCACGATCGTGATGAGCAGCAGCATCGAGACCAGCACCGCCAGCTTCCACGCCATCGACAGGTTCTTCATGACTTCTCTCCACCATCAGGTTCGCGTTGGGAAACGGCGGAAATCAGGGCTTCCGCGCGCACCATGGTCAGCATGTCGTCCTTGGCGGCCATCGCCGAGGCCACCAGCGGCCCGGACGAATCGAGCGACGGGCCAGCGAGCGGCAGGATGCCGCCGATCTCGTCGACCACGACCCCCAACGATGGCCCCGCCGTTTCGTTGAACAGGATCAGCAGGTCGGATTCGGAGGGGGCCTTTTCGGGAAGTCCCAACAGGGCCCGAATGTTCAGGATGAGGTGGATCCGGCCGCGCAGGTTCACCAGGCCATGGATGCCGCGGTGGGCCAAGGGCACCGGAACCCACGGCGAGTAGGGATGCACCTCGCGCACCCTGGCCAGGTCGAAGCCGAATAGCCTGCCGTCGAGGCGGAAGGAGCAGGCATGGGAACCCCGTTCGCTCATGCCGCGCCCTCCCAGGCATCGGCCAGGGCCAAGGGATCCAGCATGAGGGTGAGCTTGCCGGCCTGTTCGGACCGCACCCGGATCTCGGCGGCTCCCGTCACGCCGGGGCCCTTCATGGGCGGCGCCTGCCTCAGGCGGGGTTCCTCGACCGTGTCGATGATGTCGGCCACGACGAAGCCGGCGTTGCGGGGGAATTTACCCTTGGGTAATAGCAGATAGCCCGAGTCGGGTTTTTCATCGCGGGGAAGGCCGGGAACGACCTCGGCCAGGCCGACCATCGGGCTGATTCCCTCGGCGTGGCTGAGCGAGGCGCGTCCGCCCACCAGCGTCGCCTGGCCCGGGCCAAACCGCACGACCTTCCTGATCGACTCGAGCGGCGCGCTGAAGCGCCCCCCCGCGTGGTCCTCGAACACCAGGTGCAGTTTCCTGGCGGCATTGGCCACCGTCTCCGACACCGCCACCGCGGGAACGGGGTTGGCACCCGACCGGCGAGCCAGTTTGTCCATGTCGAGGATCAACGAGACAAGCCCGTCGCCCAGCACCGTGGCACCGGAAAACAGGCCGATCGCCTCCAGGGCCGGATGCAGCGGCTTGACGACGATCTCCTCGGGGTTGCGAACCTTGTCGATCACCACGCCCAATCGTCCCGAACCGGCGCGGACCACGGCCAGGAACCGCGGTTCCCCATCCGCGGGCGCCGCCGCTCCGAGCCATTCTCCCAGGCGCACCACCGGCACAAGCTGGTCGCGAAGGCGGTAGACCAGCCTGTCGTGCGAGACCTCAACCCGCTGGCGGGAGGCGCCGTCGAGCAGCACCAGTTCCTCGAGGTCGCGCTGGGGCACGCAGAGGCGGTTGCCGCCAGCCTCCACGACGAGGCATGGAATGATGGCCAGGGTGAGCGGGAGCCTCAGGTGGAATTCGGTGCCCCGGCCGGGTTCGGAATCAATTCTGAGGTTGCCGCCGATGGAGGCCAGGTTGGCCTGGACGACATCGAGGCCCACCCCCCGGCCGGAGAGGTCGGTCACCTTTTCCGCGGTGGAAAAGCCCGGCTTCAGCACGAGCTCCTGAAGCTGAGAGGGGGTCATGCCAGCCGACTCCTCGCGGCTGATCAATCCCCGTTCCAACGCCTTGCGCGCCACGCGCGCCGGATCGATTCCCGCGCCATCATCCCTCACCACCACATGGATCTGGCTGCCCTCATGGTGCGCCTCGAGGCGGATCGCGCCCGTCGCCGGCTTCCCCGCCTTCAGGCGGTCGGCCGGGTATTCAATCCCGTGGTCGCACGCGTTGCGGATCAGGTGAGTCAGCGGATCGGCCAGCTTCTCGATCACGCCCTTGTCGAGTTCCACCTCGGTTCCGGATATCGCCAGGTCGATCGACTTTCCCAACTGCCGGGCGATGTCGCGCGCCACGCGGGGAAACCTCTGGAACAGGTTTCCCACCGGCTGCATCCGTGTCTCCGTCACCGACCTCTGGATCTCGCTCGTGACCAGGTTCAGCCGCTGGACCAGTTCCCGCTCGGAGGAATCGCGCGGCTCGAACTTCTTGAGCGCCTGGTTGCGGACCAGCACCAGTTCGCTGGCCAGAGTCATCAGCCTGTCGGCGACCTCAACCGAAATGCGGATCGTCCGGTCGCGTTCAGGGTCGGCGGGCAAGGCGCCCGCGCTTCCATGGTCGGGAGGCTGGATGGGGGGCAGCGTGTGCTCGGCAATCATGGTCGCGGTGGAAGATGTCCCGGAAGCCGCCGATGCCAACCGCGCCGCGATTGGCCCCGCCTCGGAGGATTCCGACGCTTCCGGATTTTCCACCATGCGCCCCAGGCAGTCGCCAGCCTGTAGGAGCAAGTCGATCAGGTTCGGAGCAACCTCGAGGGTTCCCCTCCGAAGCTTGTCAAGCAACGACTCGGCGGCGTGGGAAAGCTCTTCCACCCCCTTGAGTCCAAGGTAAGCGGCGCCCCCCTTGATGGAATGCAGGGCGCGGAACAGGCGGTTCAGTTCCTCGCCTTTGGCAGGGCCTTCCTGACGCTCAAGCCTGACCAAGCCCTCGCTGTACCGGGCCAGGTGTTCCCTGGCCTCGGCGCGGAACTCGTCAAATAGCGCCAAGTCTTCCATCCACAGCACCAAACAACAATGTGGCCAATGTAGGAATTCTGGGGTTTTTGGATATTGTGTTCCAGCGTTCTTGATTCATTTTTCCACCGACCTGCCCATGACTCCCGCCCGGGTTTTGGGTTGTGCCGGTTATTCTGGTTTCATGCGATCGCTGGCTTGTGTCGCTTGGCTTGCTTGCGCCCTCGGCGCCCCCGCGGCGCTCCACCTTCCCATGGAAGTGCTGGAACCTCTCCCCGCCTCTTGGCGGGGCACGGCCCTCGACCTCCAGTCCCTGCGGTTGGCCGGCAACCCGGCGGCAAACAACAGCGGATCCCGCGCCGCCTACCTGAGGGCGCTTTCCCGGCTGGAAACAACAGACAAACCCTCTCCCGATGATGACGCCACGCGAGGCGGCCTGCTATTGCGCGTTGGCAGGCCCGAACAGGCGCTCGCCTTCCTGCGCGGAGCCAATGCGAGGCACCCCGACCATCCGGCCCTGATGGCGCACCTGGCCACGGCGATGACCGTGCTGGGCGACCATGCCGGAGCCGAAAGGGTGCTGTTGGCGGCGCGCCCGCTGGTGCCTGAACCTTGGCGCCGGGTGGAGTCGGCGCACCTCGCGTTGGCGCGTGCCCGGCTGTCGAACTCGCCGCTGGCCATCTCCGATCCCGCCACATTGCAGGAACTGATGCTCAGCTTCCCCGCTGACGGCAGGCTGATGGCCGAAGCCGCCAAGGTGGCGCTCGCGACAGGTGACAAGGCCTCCGCGACGCGGCTGTTGGAGACGGCCATGGGTGAGCTGGGCGCCCGCGACGCGGCCACCCTTCGCCTGAGGCTGGAAATCGCGGCGGGTCGCCATGGCGAGCATTCGGCGCCTCCGCGCGCCCGATCCTACCGCCCTCTGGCCCCGCCGGCCATCGAGGTGGAACTGCCCCCTCCCGAAGGCGGTATCCAGCCCGTGCCATGGTCGGTTCCCGCCGCCAGCAGGCCGGGAGCCAAGGGGTTCCAGTTCCCCGGGGCCCTCAAGGGACTCCACGGCAAGAGGATCCGGATGTCGGGCTACGGCCAGTTCCTTGGCGACGAACCGGGCGAGGCGCCCTTCCTGCTGGTGGAACAGCCGTTTGGATGCTGGTGGTGCGAGCGGCCCGACCTGTCCGGACAGGTGCTCGTCGACCTTGCCGATGGCGAGGTTCTTGCTCCCACGAGGCGCCTGCTCATTGTCGAGGGCACGCTCGAGCTCAACGCCACCGATCCCGAGAGGCATCCGATCGCCATACGGGATGCCATGGCCAGGGCCGAGGATTAAACAAGAAAGATCGTTATTTTCCGGTAACAGTGAGCCAGACCGTCTCGAGCGAGATGCCCATGCGGGCGGGTACCAGCGCCGCCACCTCGGCCACGGCCGGTTCCCTGGCGCGGCCGACAACGCGGACGGGCCCCGACCACGCCTTGCCGTCGCCCTCAAGCTTGAGCGTGACGGCCGCCGCCGTGGCGCCGTTGGCATCGGATACGACCTCCGGCGCCTTCACGCCTGGCGGAAGTCCCTCGACGCCGATGGTAATCGCCCCCACCGGGCCCTTGCCGCGCCTCGTCACCTTCACGGCCAGTTCGCCGGGCTTGCCCGCGGGCAAAACGAGGGCGTCGGCGGCCACGCTGAGGTCGAATTCGGGATCGGGTGGGCGAACCGTGAGCACATAGCGGTGCCTGTCGCTCCCATGGGAGAACCGGTCGGCCACCTGAAGGGTGTGGACTCCGTCGACGGCGGCATTGACGGAAATCACCGGGTCGGGACTGGATCCCATGTCGTCCGCCTCGGTGATCACCTTCCCGGTGGGGTCGATCCAGCGAACCACCGGGTCGGTTGGATAGCCCAGCGTCCTGGCCTGCACGGTCACCAGCAGTCCCTGGCCTTTTTTCATCTCAACCGAATGAATGTTCCTTGCCCGGGGCGCGGCCAGGAGACCAGCAACCGCCGAGGGCACGGGAAGCACCGTGGGCCCGGCGCCGGCTTGCGGCACCAGCGGCACGGGCGTCGCCCAGACCTCCATCATTCCGTGGATGCCGGGCGCGGATACGCGCGCCCGCCTGGCCCCGCGCGGCACGGCGACCCCATCGGATGCCTCGCGCTCGATCATCCCCGGCAGGGTTGGGAACGAAACGGCCCCCATGACACCCTTGGGAATGTTCCATCCCGCCGGTGCCGCGGCGACACCGGGCTTGCCCAGGGGCACCGCGGCGGGGACGGCATGCGTGGCGAACGGCCCGGTGGTGAGGGAAAGCCGGTAAACATAGGCGGCGCCGCCGGCGAAGGCGATGCTGCTGTCGGGCATGGCGGGGAAGGCGAACAGGCGCACCGTGTGAATGCCATCCTCACGGGCCGAGTGGGCCAGGCGCGGGTCAAGCCCGAGGTCGTCGTGGTTCTCGGCCACCACGACCCCCGCGGGAGAAACCAACTGGAGCACGGCATCCATCGGGGAACCCAGGCGCGCGTTGGCGTCGAGCGCGGCGACGAGCGTCTGCCCCTTCCTCAGTTCCACGGGAAAGGCGTCCACATCCCCCTTGTCGAGAAGGCCGTTGACGGTGACGGGCAGCGACAGCGGCTTGGCGCCGGCGGGGCGGTTGTTGGGTTCCTTCTCGGAGACTTCGGGAAGATCCCCCACGAGAAACGGCACCACGGCGGAGGCTCCCTCGGGGGAATGGAGCCTGATCCATGTCCTGTCGACGGGCAGGTCCGGGGGAACCTCGATTTCCAACTTGCCGGATTCCTTGAGAAGCAATGCCTTCAACCCGGGCGCCCAAACCTTGACATCCTTCCAGGTGAAGGCGCCGGCGCAGGTGACGACAACCTTGCCGCCGCGCTGGCCGCCGGCGGGAGCGATGTGGGTGAGGGTTGGTGCCGCGCCGAGGACTGGCCCGGCGATCAGCAGGATGGCGGCAAGCGGGCGGATCACATCAGCTCCGCGATGGGGCGCGGATCGCTCACGAGGTGCGCGGGCCGCCCGTTGGCCCCGTAAAGGATCTTGCCGGGGTCGATGCCCAGCTTGAGGTAGACGCTCGAGACGAGGTTCTCGGGGCCGTAGATCTTTTCCATGGCGGCGTAGCCGCTGCGGTCGGTCGCGCCGACCACCTGGCCCCGGGGCGATCCGCACCCGGCCACCAGCACCGACATGGCGCTCGACCAATGGTCGCGGCCGGGAGTCTTCGAACCCGGCAAGGTGGAGATCTTCGGCGTGCGGCCGAACTCGCCCATCACCATGACAAGCGTGGTGTCGAGCATGCCTCGCTGGTCAAGGTCCTCGATGAGGGTGGCGACGACGGACTCGAGCGCCTGGCCCTGGGTCTTGAACTTGGGGAAGATGTCGGAATGGTGGTCCCAGCCGCCGTCGTTGATGGTGATGAAGGGGACTCCGGCCTCGACGAGGCGCCGGGCCAAGAGGGCGCGCTGGCCCAGGCCCGTCCGGCCGAACGCCTCGCGGACGCGGTCGGGCTCGCGATGAACCTCGAAGGCCTGCTGCGCCACCGCCGACTTCATGATCGAGACGGCCTGGTTGTAGTTCTCGTCGAGGCCTCGCACGGGGTCGCCGGCGGCGCGGTCCTGGAAGCGGACGAACTGGTCAAGCCGGGCGCGGAGGTCGCGGCGGTCGATGGCGCGTCCGTCGGTGACCTCGGAGGGGATCGTGACATCGCGCACGGAGAAGATGGCGCGGTTGGGGTCGTCGGGAACGACGAACGGGGCGTGGCGGGAGCCAAGGAAGTTGGGGCCTCCCGAGCGGGTCATGCTGGGGATGGAGAAATAGGAGGGCAGGCCGCCGCCGGCGCCCCGCTCATGGGAGACAACCGATCCCATGCTGGGGTGGAAGCTCACGAAGGCGCCGCAACTCACCGGGATGCGGGTGGGGGCGCCGGTCATCATGTAGTGGTTGCCGGCGCCATGGTTGTTCTGGTCGTGCCTGACGGAGCGGACAATGGTGAGCTTGTCGCTGATGGCGGCGAGCCGCTTCATGTTCTCCGAGAAGAACATGCCGGGAACCTTGGTGGGGATGGCCTTGTATTCACCCCGGATTTCAGCGGGGGCGTCGGGCTTGGGATCGAAGGTTTCGAAGTGGCTCGGGCCGCCATCGAGCCAGAACAGGATGCAACTGGTGGGCGGGGAGGAGGGTTGCCGGGCCCGGAGCGCCCCGGTGAGGCCGCCACCCAGAAGGGCTCCCAGCCCCAGGCTGAGCGACTCGCGACGGGTGAATCCCTCGCAGTTGCGGAATATGGCCATGGGAACCTCCAGTGTCAGTCGACAAAAACAAATTCAGGGGTGTTGAGCAAGGCCCAGAACAGATCCTCAACCGCGGCCTTGCGGGTCTTTCCGGAAACGGAGAAAACCTTCAGGGCCTCGGCCTTCTCCTTGCCGGAAGGGTTCCGTCCATAGGCCAGCAGGTACGCCTTGTCCACGATCGCCTCGTTCGTCTCGCCGGAAGCCGCCAGCGCGGCGGGGCGCGCCTTCTCCTGGCTGAACTTGCCGTTGACCGCCGGGGAATTCATCAGGTGGAGCACCTGGGGCGTGGTGCTGTCGGAGGTGCGTTCGCAGGGAGGATCCTGGTTGGGGTCGGGCCTGCCGAAGGTGTCGAGGAACAGGGACGAGGCGCGGAATGTCCAGAGTTCCACGGCGCGCGACCCGGGCGGCATGGCCGAGAAGGTCTCCTCGACTCCGAGGATGTCGTTGACGGCGTCGAGCAGGGTCTCGGCCCGCAACCGCTCGCGGTAGTAGCGCGAGAAGTTCCGCAGATCGCCGGCATTTCGCTCATTGGGAACCGATGACAAGGCGAATGTCCGCGAGGTCGCCACGAGCCTGATCAGCTTCTTGATGTCGTAGCCGCCCTTGCGGAACTGCCCGGCGAGGAAGTCGAGCAGCGCGCCGTTGGTGGCGGGGTTGGTGGCGCGGATGTCATCGACGGGCTCCACGATCCCCTGGCCCATCAGTTCGCGCCAGACGCGGTTGGCCATCACCTTGGGAAACCACGGGTTGGCCGGGTCGGTCATCCAACCGGCCAGGGCGACCCTCGGATCCTCGCCGGAAGGCACGGCGACGGAAGCGCCCGCCAGTAGCTTCGTCTCGACAGGCTCCCCGGTCCGGCCATGCTTGAGGGTGCCCGTGTCGAGGGTGAAGATCGATTCCTCGCCTCCGGATATCGGAGGAGAGAGCCCCTGCCCCTTGCGGCCGATGCGCGAGAAGAACGCCGCGAAGCCGTAGAAATCGTCCTGGCTCCAGACCTCGAACGGATGATTGTGGCACTTGGCGCAGTCGAGCCTCACCCCGAGGAAAATCTGGCTCACCATGGAGGCGATCTCGACGGGCTCGGGCCGGTCACGGAAAATCACCACCGCGCCGTTGTGCCAACTGGTGCCCTGGGCTGTCACCAGTTCCGTGGCGAACCGGTCGTAAGGCATGTTGGAGCGGAACGCCTGCCTGAGCCAGGAGTCGAGCGACCGGGTGGCCTTGATGCCGGCGCGGTACGGGTTCGGCCTCAGCAAGTCGGCCCACTTGTTGGCCCAGAAATCGGCGTATTCGGGACGCTCGAGCAATTTGTCGACCACCTTGCCCCGACGGTCGGGTGACTTGTCGGCCAGGAACGCCAGGACTTCCTCGGGCGAGGGAAGCCGGCCGATCAGCCTCAGGTGGGCCCGCCTGAGCCAAGTGGTGTCGGATGCCAGCCCCGAGGGGGTGATGCCCAGCACCTTGAGCTTGTCGCGAACATGGCCGTCGATCGGGTGGCCCGATTCAAGAACCGCGTAAGCGTCCCCCGACGGGGATCCCGACAGCGGAATGGTGATGGCGGTGACGGCGATGTGGTTCATGTAGCGGGCCATGATGGCGGCCTCGCCGGGCAAGGCTCCGGCCTTCACCACGCCCTCGCCCGCCACCGAAGCCACGGTGTTGTCGTTCGATTGGAAGGCGCTGCCGTCGGTCACATCCCGCCTTTCCCCGCTGCTGTAAACCGCGACCACCTTCAGCTTCACCGACTCGCCCGGCTTCAAGGTGCGGGTGGGAGGTTCGGCCAACACCTTGACGATGCGCGGGGCGTCGGCGGGGGTCCGGGGCGCCCCGGCGGCAATCCATTCGGCGATGAGGGGGTAATACGGACCGTTCGGATCCAGTTTCTTTCCGCCCCCATGGGGCATCTGCCCGGTGGCTTTGCGCAACAGAAGGCTGTTGGCGGGGGATTCGGTCTGGATGCGGCGGCCTCGCGCTTCCCTGACGAGCGCGGCGTGGTCGAAATCCGAGTCAAAGCCCAAAAGCGAAAGGGCGAAACCATTCTGGCCCCGGGATTTGCCGTGGCAGGCCCCGGCATTGCAACCAAACCGCGTGAGCAGGGGTTGGATGTCCGCCTCGAAGGTCACCCGGGGGGTGGTTTCAGCAGCAGTCGCGGAGCTTTCAATCAGGAAGACCGCGGCCATGGCCACAGCCATTCCGGGGAATACCGACAGGTTGCAAGCCCTGCGCCGTTTCAAGATCCTTAGCCCCGGGGTGTCTTTTCGGGCTTGGCGGGAAAGCCAACTACAATCTTGGCAATTAGTTAAATCTACCTTCTTATCGGACCAGCCGCAATGAATTCTTGGCCCGATCGGGCGTTCCGGTATAGAGTGCCGGGGCGATGGCGGGTCGGTCGACCCGCCCGCCCCTCGGGAACCACTCGATGAAAGTGTTTCAAGTATTGGCCATGGCGGCAGTTGTGGCCACTGCAGCTCATGCGGATGACTGGCCTCAATGGATGGGCCCCAAGCGTGACAATGTCTGGCGCGAGGAGGGCATCGTGGAACTCCTCCCCGCCTCCGGACCGAAGGCCGCCTGGCGAACCCCCGTCGCGGGCGGTTACGCCGGCCCCGCCGTGGCCGCCGGCAAGGTATTCGTGACCGACTATGTCACCAAGGAGGATGTGAAGGTCGACAATTTCTCGCGCGGCGCGTTCAGCGGCACCGAGAGGGTGCTGTGCCTCGACGAGAAAACCGGCGCCGTCCTCTGGAAGCATGAATACCCGGTGAAATATGCCATCTCCTACCCCGCGGGCCCCCGCTGCACGCCGAATGTCGACGGCGGCAAGGTCTACACCCTTGGTGCCGAGGGCAACCTGTTCTGCTTCGACACCGCCACAGGGAAAGTCGCCTGGGCCAAGGACCTCAAGGCCGAGTACAAGACCAACTCGGCGCTCTGGGGCTACGCCAGCCATCCGCTGATCGACGGCGACAAATTGATTTGCCTTGTCGGCGGCGAGGGAACCCACACCGTGGCGTTCGACAAGAACACCGGCAAGGAACTTTGGCGATCGCAAACAGCCAAGGAGCAGGGGTACTGCCCCCCGCTCATCATCAACGCCGCGGGAGTCCGCCAGCTCATCATCCCCCGTCCCGACGCCGTCGCCTCGCTCGATCCCGAAACGGGTAAATTGCTCTGGTCGGTTCCCTACGAGGCCTCCAACGGGTCGATCATCATGACGCCCGTGGTGAAGGACGACTACCTGTTCATCGCCGGCTACAGCAACAAGAACATGCTGCTCAAGCTGGCCAAGGACAAGCCGGGTGCCGAGGTTGTGTGGAAGGACAAGGCCAAGCAGGCCATTTCGCCGGTGAATGTGCAACCGATCCTGTTCGAGGGCGTCATGTATGGCCACGACCAGGACGGCGAGATGTCGGCGGTGGAACTGCCCAGCGGCCAAAGGCTGTGGAGCACCCCCGAGCCGATCGGCAAGCGCAAGGTGGGTTCCGGCACGGCGTTCATCACGCGCCTGGGCAACCGCCATTTCTTCTTCACCGAGACCGGGCACCTCGTGACAGGCATGCTATCGCCCAAGGGTTTTACGGAAACCAGCAGGGCCAAGCTGCTGGAACCGACCAACAACGCCTTCGGCAGGCCGGTGGTCTGGTGCGCCCCCGCCTACGCCAACAAGCGGATCTATGTCCGCAACGACAGCGAGATTGCCGCGTTCGAACTGGCCAAGTGACGCGAAACGGTTTCACAAGAGGGCGGGCGGGACTTCCAAGGTCCCGCCCGCGCCGTTTCACCTTGTCCGCTTCATGGTGTTTTGCCCGGGGAAAGGCCGTGTGCGGCCTTTCGGAATCACTTGTCGACCGCCTCCTTCAAAGCGGTGACGCTGATGATCCTTCTCTCGGCGACCTCGACACCCTTGCGGATGTTCAGGGTGCCCGTCACGGTGACATTCTTGCCGTTGAGCGACTCGGCCTTTTTCCGAAGTTCCTTTTGCTTGCCAAAATCCAGTTCATATGTGCTCTTTTCCGCCCTGAGGATCGTTCCCGTTGTCTCGCCTCCCGCGGCGAAAATGCCCGTGGCGAGCTTGCCCGTGAACTCCATCTTCCTGGCTTCCTTCGGGTTGTCTTCGGCCCGGCAAAAAACCAGGACCATCGAAAGGCTCATGAAGAGCACCAGTGCCGCGCGCATGCCATGACTCCCCCGGGTGTCGCCGGGCAGCAATCCACAGGCATCCCGGCCTTGCGGATTGGATGATATCACCGCGAAGTCGCGACGGAATCCCGCGATGAGTACTGCTAGAATTGATAATCTTCAGCAATTTACTATCGTTGGATAAGATGAGTTGGCTGGTGAACGCGCCCGCCGGGCCGGCCAGCGCTAACCGTCCCACAGGAACCTTAAATGAAATTGCTCAGTCTCATTTGCCTTGGTCTTGGTTTTGCCAGTATCGCACTCAGCATTGGCATTTGGTTTTACATCAAGAAATGGGGACCTATCTTCGAAGAGACAGCCGACCCGGCCCACGCCGAGCGCTTTGGAATTTTTGTGGGGTTATGGGCCCCGAGTTTCTTCATCCTCAGCGAGCGGGTGCAATCGCTTTTCGTGAAGAAATGATCTCGCCGGCCTCGCTTCGGGCAGGGGCCTCAAGCGACCATTGACCTGGCCAGGGCATGGGCGGCGTCGAGATCGGCCAGTTCCCCATCCATTTGGGCCGCCAGCAGGGAATCCAGCACCTCCTTGATGGCGGGACCCGGTTTCATGCCCATGGCGATCAGGTCGTTGCCGGTCACCCATGGGGAGGGGCACAGCACTTCCCGAGGCAAGCTCGCCAGGACCTGTGCCGCGTGGGCGACGCCAGCGGCGCCGGGAACCCGCGCCTTGCCGATGGCGATAAGGTCGGCGGCGCCGGCATGGGCGAGCACCGGATAAAGCCGGCTCGGCCGCATGCCCTCGGAGGCCGACAGGAAATCCGAATGCCTCAAAAGCCATCTCAGCAGGTCGCGTTCCTGGTTGGAGAACCTCAGGCGCGCCGACATGGGAATGGCCACCGCCTCGTCAACCCCGTCCAGTAGCACGGCGAGCGCGGCCATGGCCCCGGCCGAAGACTCGAGCCGCCCAAGCGCCCCAAGGGCCTTTTCAAGCTCCTCCGGAACCCGGACGAGGTGCCCCGCCTCGGGCAGCACCCGGTGCAGCAGGTCCAGTTCGGCCAGCAGCGCGGCGGCGCGGCTTCTCCTGGCTCCCTTGAGCATCTTGCGAAGTTCCTCGGCCACCCGCTCGGCGCTGACGACCGTGATCGCCGAGGCGTGCCGGGCCACCGCCGCGGCCGTTTGTGGGCAGATCTCCATGCCGAAGCGGGCCGCCATGCGCACCGCCCGCAAGAGGCGAAGGCGATCCTCCGAAAACCGCTGGTCGGGATCCCCGATGGCGCGCAGGACTCCGCGCGCCAAGTCTTCGCGGCCGCCGACAAAATCCAGCAGCCGTTCAGAAACCGGATCGAGGAACATCCCGTTGATCGTGAAGTCTCGCCTTAGGGCGTCCTCGCGCGCTGATGAGAACACCACTCCCGAGGGACGGCGGCCATCAAGGTACGGGCCATCGTTGCGGAAGGTGGCGACCTGGACTTTCAGGTACCTTCCGGACACCTTGCGGATGACATCGATCACCCCGAAACTGGCGCCCACGGCGAGGCTGCGGGGGAAGAGGGCCTGAACCTGTTCCGGCAAGGCTGAAGTCGCCACATCGTAGTCATCGGGTGCCAGGCCGAGAAGTTCGTCGCGCACGCACCCGCCCGCGAAAACCGCCTCGTGCCCGGCCGCCTGGAGGCCGCGCACGACATCAAGCGCAAACATTCTCTCGGCCGATTCCACGGTTTCCCTCCGGTTCGGCTATCGTAGCAGCAGGAGGTTCCGCGATGCTCCCGATCGTGACACTTGGGCTGGCCTGCGCGGCCCCGCCGGCTTCAGGCCCGGCCGTGGGTGACAAACCCGCCCCCTACAGCTTCGTGGTCTGCACCGGCGCCCAGCGCGGCAAGCTACACTGCTTCGTCTGCGACGCCGCCGACAAGCCTTTCGTGGCGTTTTTCGCCCGGGAGCCTTCCCCCGCGCTCGGGACTCTGGCCCGCCGCTGCGAGGACGCGGCCAGGCTGGCCAAGGGCGCCGATGCCAAGGGCTGGGTCACCTTCCTCAAGCCTGACCAGTTGGCCTTTGACGCCACGGCGCGCCGATTCGCCACAGAGCACAACCTGGCGGCATTTTCCGTCGGCGTGTTCGAGGATGTGGTCGGCCCGCCCGACTACAAGATCGCCGCGGACGCCGCCATCACCGTGGTGATCGCCAGCGGGGCCAAGGTTCGCTCCACCTTCGCCTTCACCGACGGTTCGCTGGGAACCATGGAGGCGGACGGGATTCTCAAGGCTTGGAAGGCCACCCTTACCCCGGGGGCGCCGAAATGAGCGGAGATTGGAAATCAGGCCTCGACCTCATGGCCATGCGCAAGGATTACATCCAGCGCGGCCTCGATGAAACCGAGGCCGGAACCGACCCGTTGGCGCTTTTCGACACCTGGCTGCGGGCCGCGCTGGAGCAGCAGTTGCCCGAACCCTACGCCTTCACGCTGGCGACCTCCACTCCCGGAGGTTCACCATCGGCGCGCATCGTGCTCTTGAGGCAGTTCGACTCCGGCGGGCTGGTGTTCTTCACGAATTATGAAAGCCGCAAGGGCAACGAACTCGGGATCAACCCGCGCGCCGCCGCCGTGTTCTTCTGGCCCGAATTGGAACGCCAGGTGCGGTTCGAGGGCTTCGTCGAGAGGATCAGCGCCTCCGAGTCGGATGCCTACCACCTGCGAAGACCGCCGGATAGCCGCTATGGTTCGGCGGCATCTCCCCAAAGCCGCGTGATTTCCAGCCGGGAGGAACTGGCGAGCAGGGTGGACCAGTTGAGGCGCGAATATCCCGGGGGGGTGCCGCGACCGGCGCATTGGGGCGGATACAGGCTCATGCCGGATGCCATCGAGTTTTGGCAGGGGCGGCCATCGAGGCTTCACGACCGCATCAGGTTCAAGGATTCGAAAGGCCACTGGATCCGGGAAAGGCTGGCACCCTGAGGCCAGCCGACATGAGATAAGGCTTCAATTGGGTAAACGGCAAAAAGCGATCATAATGCACACAAAAAAGCCCCCAGCGGAAGCGAAGGCGAAGTGAGTGGGGCATATTGAGACTAAAACGCTCAATAATATGCTCCTAACCTCCGTTCGGCGCCCTGTTTAATATACTTACCTTGTATTTTTTCCGTCTTTATCGATTCGACTCATATTTTTGAAAACGACATTAGGGCGCACTTCAAATAACTGACCTGCTAAAGACCCCGGCACCCACCATCATTCTGTTAGCCATTTCATGTCGCTAAAGCGTCGAACGGCGCGAGTGACCTCTGAACTGGCGCCAGATTGTTGAATGTCCGCGAGGGCCCCTCACTTCGTTCAGGGCTCCTAAGCATTGTCAGCCTTTGTCTGGCCTTTAAATTATGATCCGTTCATCGCTTAGGAGCCCCCAGCGGAGTGAGGGGCGAGTCGATCAAGGAACAACACCATGAGCCATAGCAAAAACAAAAGAGCCGCCAGTGGAGCCGAAGTAAGTGGAGCGTATTAAAACAGACTCGATTCGCATTTTTATCGGGATTATCAATCCGACTCATATTTTTGAAAACGATATTAGCGGTTTCCGATCCCCTGGGCGAACCGGAAGTCGGCCTGGGCCCGGAAATAGTCCTGCTGCGCCCCGATCTCGAGCAGTTCGGCGTCGAATGCCGCCTGCTCCCGCAAGGTCACGCGCAAGATGTCGCTGCGGCCGAGCCTGAGTTGCTCGCGCTCGGCCTCGGCCACCAGCCTGACAAGCTCGACGCGGTTCCTGGCCTGAATGAAGAACTCATAGGCTCGCTCAAGGGCGGAGAATGTGTCCTGCACCTCCGCCCGCACGACATCCTCGGCGTTGCGAAGCTGCTGGTCGGCCTGGGCGATGAGGGCCTGCGCCTGAAGCACGCGTCCGCGCGCCTCGCGCTGCTGCACCGGGAAGTTGTAAAGGATCGACGCGTTAAGGTTCGAGCGGTCGAGGCCGTTGGGACCCGACAGCGGGCTCTTCGAGAAGCCCAGGTCCTGCGAGCCGCCGACGAGGGCGTTCACCGACTGCATCATCTGGTTGTTGGCGAGTCGGTAGTCGACCACGGCTTTTTCCCGCTGGAGCCTCAGCCTGAGCGGTTCGGGCCGCATCTGCATGGCGCGGTCGATGGCGTCGTCCATCAATGACACGCTGACGGATTGCACCAGTGGAAAAGCGGGAAGCCTGTCGGGGCCTGCCAGGGTGGGGCTGCCCGAGTTGTCGCGGAGAAACAGCGAAAGGTCGATGGTCGACTGCTGGAACCCGCGCTGGGCCTGCACCAGCAGGCCATTCCTCAGCGCGATGTTCTGCTGGTTGTCGATCCTCTCGATGTTGGCGACCGGCCCGGCCTCGACGCGGGCTTTTAGCTGCTCGTCGCGGTCCACGGCGAGCTTGAGCAGGTTGCTGGCGATCCTGAGCCTCTGGCCCGAGGCGACCCAGTTCCAGTAGACCCTCGTGGCGGCGCGCAGGAAGTCGAGACGCTGCCTCTCGATGGTCGGTTCGGCGATCTGGACATCGAGCCTGGCCTGCTGGAGACCGGCGCGCGGCCTGTCAATGGCGCGGTCGCGAAGCAGCGGAATCATGATCCCGGCGCGAAGTTCGCCCCCATCGGCGGTTTTCTGACCAAGGTTGTAAGTCGGGAATTCTCCGTACCCGTTGCGGTAGCCGGCGAAGATTCCCATGCCTCCGTTGGGCAGCGCCTGGTTGAATCCCAGACTGCTGCGGATGCTGTCGTAGGTCGCCGGACTCGTGCCATCGGCGGAGGCGTTCAGGTTGAGGTCAAAGGCGCCCATCGCCGTTACGACCTTGCCCCCCGCCAGCACCCTTTCCTGCTCGATGGCCCTGAGGAGCGGATAGTTCTGTTCAACCGAGTCGAGTACCTCGTCGAGGCCCAGCGGGCCGCCCACGCTCTTCTCGGCACCCAGGATGGGAGGCAATTCCCTGGGAGGAGGCGGGGGCACTTTTCCGGGTGCCGCGGGGCCGGCCTCTGGCCGAGGGGCGGGCAAGGGCGGTGGCGTCCCCTGCCTGGCGACCGCAGGAAAGGGGGCGGGAGCCAGTTCTGGATCCTGGGCCAAGACCGCGGATGAGACCAGGAACAAGGCGGCGAGACAGCCTTTGGATAACCTTGCCCAAGTCACGATTTCACCTTGGGAGGCTTGCCGCTATCCTTCGCCTTGTCCTGCGGCGCCGCCACGGGTGGGAATCCGTTGAGGTTACGCCACAACTCGTAGCCCAGCGAGACGCGGTTGAGGAATATGTAGCCGACGGCCTGGTTGCCTTGGCGCAACTGGGAGTCCTCCGGCCAACTGTCGGCGGGCTCGAGGGCGTCTTCCTCGATCAACACCCGGAACCTTCCGTTGCCGTCATCCGTGGGGTCGACCTGCCTCACCCTTCCGCCGAAGGTTCCGGTGGCGACAGAGGGCCAGCCCGCCACCTGGATGGCCGGCCATCCCTCGAACATGAGGCGGACATGGGGAAAGGCGCCCGATTGTTCCCTGAAGGCGGTCAGCAATGGGGAGTCGACCCCGTCGACCATCAGTTCCACGACCCTTTCCGCGGTGTCGGGCACGATCACGGCAAGGGGTTCGTCCTCCTTGACATACTGGCCTCCCTGGGCCACATTCGCCGAGATCCGGAAGATGGTCCCGTCACACGGGGCCGTGATGATGCGCGCCTTGAACCGTTCGATTCGATTCTCAATATCCTGAATGTCGCGGTCATAGCCGTAGAGGTTCTGCTCGGCCTTGCGAAGGTCGCGTCGCGCCGTGGCGATATTGGTGATTCCGGAGGCCTCCGCCTGAAGCACGAGTGAATCGCTCGAGGCCAGCATCGATTCGGAGCGCTTGATCTCGGCCTCGGCACGCTTCACCTCGGTGGCGGCGCGGTCGTGGCGCATCTTGGCCTCGTCCCGGCTCAGGGCCGATTCAAGCCCTCCGAAGCGCTTGTCGTTGTACAGCTTGTCGTACATCTGGAAGCGCTGCCCCTCGAAGTCGGAGGCGAAGCTCATGTTCGCGCGGGATTGTTTTGCCACATCCACGAGCATGGCAGACGCCTCCCTGCCTGCCTTTGCCGCCTTGACCGCGGCATCGAGCGCCCTTGTCTGGGCCTCGACGGCCTTGGCTTGCTCGGCGACTTCGTCAACCGCGGCTTTTCGGCGGTTGAGCAGAAATTGCTTCTGGACCTCAAGCCGGTTGGCCATGTCGGGATCATTATCATTAATATCGACAAGAACCTCACCGGCCTTAACCTTGGATCCTTCAACAACGCGCCACCGGCCGATCTGTCCGCTCACCCGCGCCGTGATTGTTTGTTTTCTTTCAGTGGGCGCGTAAGCGGTCACCTGCCCGCGGGCCCTGACCGTCTGCTGCCAGGGCACGAATGCCAGTGCGGCGGGAAGCAGAAGGAACATCACCAGGAGCAAGCGCCCCACATGGCGGGCGATGGATGGTGTGGCGGCGCGCTCCACCGAGGTGGGCGTGCCAATGGCATTGAACGCGGGCAATTCCCCGACCTTGACGATCATGGCGCCAAACCTCCCGCCAACGATTCATTACCATGGGAATGAGATTGGCCCATATCTTCAATTCCACCCCGCAGGGTCATGATTTGGTCGCAACGAACCATCACCTCGTCACGATTCGTTCCCAATATCAAGGTCCATGGAACGCCCGGCGCGGCGACGGCCCGCAACACGGTCTGCAAGGAAGAGGAATCCAACCCGTCAAGGACACGGTCGATGGCCAGCAGTCGGGGCTTTCCAGCAATCGCCCGCGCGATCGTCAGCAGGGTTTCCTGGATGTTCGAAAACGGGGATCCGCCTGGAACGACCTGAGTGTCGAGTCCATGGGGAAGTCGCTGCACGGCGTCCCTGAGCCCGACCATCTCCAACGCGGTGACAACGGCCGGAAGTGGCACATGGGTCCTGCCCATGCGCAGGTTCTCAAGAACCGTGCCTTGCACGAGGCCCGTGCCCTCGCCAACCAGAGCCGTGTTTTCCCTCATGCTTTCCAGTGACAGGTTCCTGATGTCGATCCCGTCCGCCTCGACCACGAAACCATCTGGCTCGCGCATGCCGCAGAAGACCTCCATCAGGCGTGTCTTGCCCGAGCGCGCGGGCCCTGTCAGGGCGATTTTCTCGCCGGGGGCAACGGACCACGGCTGCGAATCCGGTCGGATGACTCGCAGGGAAAGACCCGATTCGCAGTCAGGCAGCGGTTCGCCTCCGGAACGATCAAGCGGCAGGTCGGTAATCAGGCCTATCTTTTCGGTGCTAGAAAGCAGGTCGTACCAAGTCTCGGCATACTTGCCCATTTTGCTCACAGAGGATGCGACAAGTGAGACGATCATTTCGGCGGCAACGAGCTGGCCAAGCGTCAACTGGCGGGTGATGACAAGCCAGCCACCGAGTCCGAGGAGCGCCGAACTCGCCACAACCTGGGTCGACATTCCGAAAACCGTTTGGCGCCAGATCACGGAAAAATGTTGTTTTCTCGAGTCAAGGTAATGAGACGCCAAAGCGTCAGCCCTGTCGAGGGACCATTGTTTCCCTCCGGAGGATTTGAAAAGTCGATGGCAGCGCAAAACCTCCTCCAGCCAGCCGGCGACATCGTACTTGGCATGCGATTCGTCGAGGCTCGTGCGGACGCCCCCCCAACCGAGCACCAGCACGAGAAACGAAACGAGCAGGACCAGCACGATGTCAAAACCCAGCAGGAACGGGTGGTAGGAGGCCAGCACCAGCAGACCGACAAAGGTCGTGATGACCATGGCCAGCCCGTCAAGGAGCAGCGTGGAGATGGATTTTTGCAGCGTGAGGACATCAAAGAATCGGTTGGCAAGTTCCGGCCCGCTGCGATGGTCGAAGTTGTCGAGCCTGAGCGCGGGAAACCGGTTGGCATAGTCCGCCACGACGCGGGTGAACAAACGGCGCTGAAGGCATTCAACCACGAACACCTGCATCGCGCGGATGGCCGCGGCCAGTCCGAGGCAACTCATGAGGATCAGGGAGATCGCGATCACGGGCCATAGGAGCACGCCAAAGGCCACCGTGTTCACCAAGGCCTCGACGGCGATGGGCGTCGCCAGCGAAAGAAAGGCAACGGCAACACAGTAAATAATGAGTGCTGAAATGTCACTCCATTCCAGCGCCAGCAAATTCAACAACCTGGAAAACGGCTTGGGTTTGGGATCCAGATGCCCATGCCCGCCCTGTGAGGAATGACCAGACATGAGAACGATCCCCCCAATCTCATTCCTTAATTATCAGTAAGGATCGGACGAGGTCAACCAAACCTTGATTTTTCGTAAGAATACGATCCGTGAACCTTCATGATACATTCATTATATATGATTAGTTGCTGATCAAACACTTGCGCTCAAAGCATATCACTTTATTTGTATGCTGTTTTCATTTTATTGTTTTTTGTTCCATCTCAGTTTCACAAGGAGATTTGCGGGAAAAAGAAGATGGGGAACAAGGAACGGTTCGTCCAGCCATGGGCCATTTCTTCGGGACTTGCGGCATCGGCTTTGAATTGACCGCCCATGATTCTCCTGTGAGACTGGGCCTCCGAAGGACAAGGATAGTCCCCAAGGGGGTCAGGTGCGTGGTTCTCAACCGTCGTGAGATTGTCAGGCAGTCCGGTGGCGCGATCGCTCTCTCGCTGGCACAAGCGACGATCACCAACGCAGCTGACAAGCCCCGTATCAGGGTCGGCCAAATCGGCGTGGGCCACGCCCATGCCAGCAAGCTGGCGGCTTACAGGTCATCTCCCGACTACGAGGTTGTCGGAATCGCCGAACCTGATGACAAGCTGCGGCGGGTGGCCGAGAAACAAGCCGCCTTCAGCGGCCTCCGATTCATGACCCGTGAGGAACTGCTGGCCACGCCGGGCCTTCAGGCTGTGCTTGTGGAAAGCCGGGTCGGCGACCTGCTGGACAATGCCGATGCCGCCATCGCCGCGGGAAAGCATGTCCACATCGACAAGCCGCCGGGGGAATCGCTGCCCCGGTTCAGGAAAATCCTCGAGAATGCCGCGCGCAACAAGCTGATGGTTCAGATGGGATACATGTACCGGTACAACCCGGCGGTTGCCCTGCTGCGCGAGTTCCTGGCCAATGGGTGGCTCGGCGATGTGTTCGAGGTGCACGCCGTCATGAGCAAGGTCGTGGATCCCGCAAGCAGGAAATCACTGGCCGCTTACAAGGGCGGGATGATGTTCGAGCTGGGTTGCCATCTCGTCGACCTGGTGGTGGGCGTTCTTGGAAAGCCGGAGCAGGTTTTCGGGCTCAACCAGCATGTCGGGCCGCCGGATGACACGCTGCTTGACAATTCGATGGCCGTTTTGGCCTACCCCAAGGCGATCGCCAGCGTGAAGACCACGGCGCTGGAGGTGAACGGTTTTGAACGGAGGCACATGGTGGTTTGCGGCACCAAGGGAACCTTCCACATCCAGCCGCTCGACAATCCCGTGGCCAAGGTGACCCTGGAAGCGGATTGCCCGGGCTTCAAGAAGGGAACCCAGGAAGTGAAGTTCCCCAAATATATCCGCTATGTGGACGACGCCGCCGACATGGCCGGGGTGATCCGTGGCGAGAAGCCCGATTCGTTCGGGCCGCGGCACGACCTCGCGGCGCAGGAAACGCTCCTGAGGGCCTGCGGATTGCCGGCGGGCTGAAGCGGCCCGGGTCCCCGGAATGATCCGAGTCGCCGTCACGAGCCGTGGTAGTCGATTTCCTCCATCTGAAGCGCGTGCTTGTTGATGAAGTCGCGGCGCGGCTCCACCTTCTCCCCCATCAGGGTCCGGAACATCTCATCGGCCGCCGACGCGTCCTCGAGCTTCACCTGCATGAGGGTTCGGTTGGATGGATCGAGCGTGGTTTCCCAGAGTTCCTCGGGATCCATTTCACCCAGCCCCTTGAACCGGGTGATGGTCATGCCGCGCTCGCCGACGCGTCGCAGCTCGGAAACCAGGTCGCGGAGGGTGACAAGAGGCTTGCGGTTGTCGCCGCACTCAAGGATGAGGCGGGGTTCCGGCTCGCGCCCGGCGATGCTCGCGGGAGGCACCAGGTCGCTGGGCAGCAGGCCGTGCTCTCCGAAGGTGGCCAGCACGCCGTTGATGTCGTGCACCTCGTGAAGTTCCTGGAAGAAGAAGGCATCCTGCCCGGGCGCGGCCTCGCCGGCGGCCAGTTCGCGGCCGAGCTTCTTCTGGGTTTCCTCGCGGAAAGCGGCCGCCTCGGCGCGGGTGTGCCACCAGGCCTCGGTGCCCGCCGCGATGGTCTTGAACGCCGGCATGCCCCTGCCGTCGATCCGCGCCAGCATCGTGGGAAGGGCGATGCCCCGGCGCTCGAGCGTGACGAGGGCCTCGTCCAGCCGGGCGGCGCGCTCCGAAAGCGTCTTGAGGGCGGACCCCTCGACCATTCGCAGGTTGCCGCCTCCCCCGGGCGGGCAGACCAGGAGCCTGGCGTCGCGCAGGCCGCGCTCGAGCAGTTCGGTTGTCATCTGCTCGCGGGTGGCGACATAGCGGGCCTCCTTCTTCTGCTTCACCTTGTAGAGAGGCGGACGCGCCACGAAGATGTGCCCGTTGGCCACCAATTGGCTCATTTGACGATAGAAAAAGGTAAGGAGCAGCGTGCGTATGTGCTGGCCGTCGACATCGGCGTCGGTCATGATGATGACGCGGTTGTACCTCAGCCCCTTCCTGACATCCGGATACTCCTTCTCGTTGCCGATGTCGACGCCGATCGCCGAGATCAGCGCCGTGATCTCGTTGTTGTTGAGCAGGTTCTCGAGCCTGGCCTTCTCGACATTGAGAGGCTTGCCCCTTAGCGGCAGCACCGCCTGGATACGGCGGTCGCGACCGGCCTCGGCGGACCCGCCGGCGGAGTCTCCCTCGACCAGGAACAACTCGCTCTCGTCGCGGTTGCGGCTGGTGCAGTCGAACAGCTTGCCGGGTAGCCCGCCGCCGCTCAGGATGCTCTTGCGGTCCTTGAGGGCCTTGCGCGCCTTGGCGGCGGCCTCGCGCGCCTCGGCCGCCAGGATCACCTTGGTGACGACCTTCTTGGCTTCCGCCGGATTCTCCTCGAGGTAGCGCGACAGCACCTCGTTCATGGCGGTCTGCACGGCGCCGTCGACATCGGAATTGAGGAGCCTGATCTTGTTCTGGCTCTCGAACTGCGGCTCGGGATGCTGGATGGAGACGATGGCGGTCACTCCCTCGCGGTAGTCCTCGCCCACGGGCTTGATGTCCTTGAACAGGCCGGCTTTCTCGCCATAGGCGCCGATCGTGCGGGTGAGGCTCGTGCGGAAGCCGGAAAGGTGGGTGCCACCCACGGGATTGTGGGCGTTGTTGGCGTAGCAGCGCACGCGCTCGTCGTCGTTGCGGGTGTACTGCAGGGCCACCTCCACGCGGATGTGGTCGACCTGCCTGTCGACGACGATCACCGGATGGATGACATCCTCGGCCCGGTTGAGATACGAGACATACTCCCCCACGCCTCCCATGAAGCAGTAGGTTTCCTCCCTGTTGACGCGGGCGTCCTTGAGGTGGAACGAAAGCCCCTTGTTGAGGAAGGCGAGTTCCCTGAGGCGGTTCTCAAGCGTGTCGAAGTCGAAGGTGAGGTCGGCGAAGATCTCGGGATCGGGCATGAATTGCACCTGGGTGCCGGTGCCCCTGGCGGCGCCGATGTCGGTGACATCGGAGACAGCCTTTCCCTTCTCGTAGCGCTGCTGGTAGGTGCGCCCGTCGCGGCGCACCTGGGCCTCGGTCCACCGGGACAGTGCCGTGACAGCCTTGGCGCCCATGCCGTGGAGGCCGGCGCTGGTGCGGTAGGTGTTCTTGTCGAACTTGGCGCCGGCGCCCACGGTGGTCATGACCACCTCGAGCGTGGGCCGCCCTGCGGTGGGGTGCATGTCGACGGGGATACCTCGGCCGTCGTCGCGCACGAGCACGCTGCCGTCGACATCGATTTGCACATGGACGGTCTTGCAGTGGCCAGCGAGGGCCTCGTCGACGGAATTGTAAACCAATTCGTACACCAAATGGTGCAAGCCGCCGCTCGAGACATCGCCGATGTACACGCCGGGCCTGCGGCGGATATGGTCGGCGTCGCGCAGGATCTGCACGTTGCCGCCGCTGTAGTCCCCGTCGGGACCGGGTTGTGAACCTGCGTCACCGCTCATCATCTGCCCCCCTTTTCGTCGGCCGGACCGTTGCCGGCGCTGATTTTCCCGGCGCGGAACTTGATCGCCGTGATTCGTGTCCCCTTGAGTTTCCCGTTGAGCGCCTCAAGCAGCGCCTCCTTGTGGAAGCCCGACAGCTCGGCCAACAGGGCCGAGCCATCGACGACGACCTCCAGAGAGCCCCTCCTCGGGTTGCCGGGCAGCGTCCGCCTCGCCGCCGCCTCGCCCGCGACCGAGACAACCGCCAGCCTCCAGGCCTCGTCCAGCTCGCTCCTTGCCGTCCTCTGGCCCCACCCCCGGGCGACGAACAACTTCGCCAGGATTTCAGACAGCCTCTCGGGTCCCCTCTCGGGCTGGTCGTAGCGGGGCGCCATCGGCGTCTCAGCTCAACGGCATCACAAGATACAAGAACGATTCACCCAGTCGGAAAAGTGCCGGGTGGTTTCCGTCGATCAGGTCCACCTCGAGCGGCGCGTCCGCCGGCAACTGCTTGAGCATGTCGAGCAGGTACTGGGGATTGAAGGCGATGCTCACGGAGGCTCCCTGGTGCTCAATGGGCAGCTCAACCTTGCTCTTGCCGCCGGTTCCATGCGCGGCCTGGAGCGAAAGCTTGCCGGGATTGAAATTCAGGACGAGCTTGCGGGTTTCATCGTCCACCATGATCGCCGCCTGCCGAACCGCCGAGAACAGCGCGCCCGCCTGCAGGGGAATCTTGGCGGTGATCTTCTCGCGCTTGGGAATCACGGCCTTGTAATCGGGAAACCTGCCTTCGACGAGGCGGGTTGAAAGAACCGACCGGCCGGTGCGGAAGAGGGCCTCGGAAGGGCGCAGCACCACGCGGATTTCCTCCTCGTCGTCGAGCAGGTTGCGCTCCAGGGCGTGCATGGCCTTGCTGGGGATGATGGCGGTGCCGTTGGCCTTCACGCCGCTGACGGATCCGGTGGCCATGGCCAGCCGGCGACCGTCGGTGGCCACGAGCCTGGCGTTGCCATCCGACTCGAGGCTCCAGTGGACGCCGGTCATCGTGAAACGAGCGGTTTCCGAGGCGCATGCGAAGGTCGTGCGGCGGATCATCTCACGAAGGGGGCCGGCGGTGAGGATGGAGCCCCCGTCGGCGTCGAGGTCGGGCAAGTCGGGAAACTGGTCGGGATCCTCGAAAGGCAACTCGTACTCGAGACTTCCGCCGCTCACGGCGATGCCGCTGCCGGCGACCCGGTCGCATTCGATCTCGAGTTCCGGAACACGGGCCTCGCGAAGGATCGAAACAATGCGGGATGCCGGCAACAAGGCCTGCCCCGCCTGAAGAACATTGACGCCGGCCACATCAAGCCGCAGGCCAAGTTCCAGGTCGGTGGCCTGAAGAGTCACGCGGCCGGGTTCAGCGACGATCTTGATGTTCGCAAGCACCGGCTTGATGTCCTTGGTCGGAAGGACGGAAGAAGCCAGTTGGCACCCTTGAAGAAGGCTTTCGCGCTGGCAGATCAACTTCATGCTGTGTCTGTCCTCATCGGATGCCATGGGCCGGAATGACTCATCCAATCATTCTACTGATTTTCCATTCATTCATGACAATGATGGGCGAGGAATTCTCCGGCACCCTCAATTCAGTCTCAACAATTCTCCAAGTTGTTGCATCAATTGGATTTAAGGTTTTAGGGCTACCCGGGGAAAACCTGTTCAACCGCTGTTCATGGCATGTTCAGGGCTGAAGGTGGCGGTTCATGGCCCTGGTGCCTGTCAACATGCCGTCGACGGCCATGAACAGGCTGTCGACATGTCATGAACGGGTTGTCCCCGCCCGTAACGATTCGAGGTTGCGTTCCAGCTTTTTCAGAAGCGCCAAGGTCGTTGGTTCGCAGCTGACATGGAAAGACTCGATGGCATGGCGCAGGGTTGCCGGGTCCCTGCCACCGAGCGCCCTTCCAAGCTTGGCCAACGACAATTCCGTGAAGGACCTGGCCAAAACAATCACCAGTTGACGCGCCTTCACCAGACCCGGCAGCCGCGCGGGGCCGGTCATCGCCTTGCGGTCGTTTCCCGTTTCCGATGCCACGACTGAAATGATCTGTTCAAGGGAGATGGTGCCCGCCGCCCGCCGACACCTGGCCAGTGCCTCGTCAACAGCCAAGTGTTCCGAAGCGGCATCCGCCAAGGCCCGCACCTGCCTGTCGATCCCGCCGATGGTCGGCGCCAGCATCGCCTCAAGGTCCTCACGCATGGGCTTCCCAACCCGGACCCCGTGCCTTGTCAACAGCGAGGAAAGGGCTTGCCGGCGGCTTTCTGCCGTCAGGGGAGGGATTTCCACGACCAAGGCGCCCACCAATCGTTCAACCACGCGGCTTGGCGCTTGAATTTCGGATGGAGGCGTCGCGAGCGATAAGGCCGTGGCGTGGCGTTCCTGGTTGCGGTGATCCAGAAGTGTGGCGAACCTTGGAACAACCTTGGGCGAAATCGAAGCGAAATCATCAATCACCACCAAGGGCAATTCCTTGAGCCTTCGCAAGGTCACCCTTCCCTTGTCGGGTAGCCGCCGCGTGGCCAGTGCCGAACCCCGGCATAACAGGGAAGCGCTCTTGCCGTAATGCTTTCGCCATTCGGTCGCCAGCTTTCTCAGGAGCGTCGTGCGTCCGCATCCCGGAAGACCCCAAACAACCACGACCGGTATGTGGGGGCTCTCGGGAACCGGTTCCAGCGCCCCAAGGGCCATTTGCGCCGCTCGGAATTCAGGCAGCTCCAGCAGGTTCATGCATGCGGCCCGCGGAGTCGCGCGATGATTTTGGCCACGGCTGAACCGGCCATGGAAACCTCATCGGGGTTGAGAAAAGGCCCCAGGCTGAAGCGGATGACGGACTTTCGATGCTCTTCGGGCAGGCCGATCAATGCCAATGCCGGCGAGGGAAGGGAACTGCCCGACGAACACGCCGCGCCCGCGCTGCAGCTTATCCCCTCGAGGTCGAGCGCCATCAAGGCCATGTCGGAACGCACCCCGGAAAACGCGATGAGAAGCACATGGTTGAGTCCTCCCGCGAGCGGACCGAGGATTTCCCATGGCTTGCATGGGGCAATTCCGGCGAGAAACCCCTCGCGCAGCTGCGTGCATGCGATTTGGCGATCAACCATGCCATCGACCGCCATGCGAAGGGCCTTGGCCATGCCCACCGCAAGGTAGACAGCCTCGGTTCCCGAGCGTCGGCCGCGCTGCTGGCCGCCACCGACGAACAACGGAGGCAAGGACACGCCGCGCCGCACAAGGAGCGCCCCGACCCCCTTGGGCCCGAAGAACTTGTGCGCTGAAAACGACAATGTCGAAACCTCAAGGCGATGAAAATCAACCGGAATCTTGCCCACGGCCTGGGTGGCGTCGATGTGCCAGGCGCCGGCGTCACCGAAGCGGCGCCGTGTCGCGTCGATCAAAGCCGCCATGTCCTGCACGGCGCCGGTCTCGTGCCCGGCCAGCGTCGCCACCTGAAGGTTCGGAGCCTCGGGGCACAAGGCGGCCCAATCGCGCGGATTGATGATTCCCCTGTCGGCTCGCGGCAAGCGGTTGACCCGGGCTCCCCGGGATTCGGCCAGCGTCATGTTTTCGCGGATGGAGGGGTGCTCCAGGTCGGAAGCCGCCACCAAATCACCCGGCCGGATTCCCGCCAGCGCCATGGCGTTGGCTTCCGTGGCGCCCGATGTGAAGACCACCTCGTCCGGCCAGGCGCCAAGCAGCGATGCGATTTCCTCGCGCGAGTCCTCCAGGGCCCTGCGCGCCGCGCGCCCCGCCCCGTGGGTGCTGGCCGGGTTGGCCCATGCCTCCACCGCCCAGGGGCGCATGGCATCCCACACTTCGGGCAGGCAAGGGGTGGTGGCATTGTGGTCCAGATGGATGGCCATGCCACCAAGATACCGGCAACGGTCACTGGCCTAGCGTTTTTCCATCAGTTTGCGCAAGGTGTTCGCCTCAAGCATCTTTTCGAAGTAGTTAAAGAAATCGGAAGTGCCATTCGGCCTGCTGTCAGTCATGATACCCACGACCACGAACCCCATCTCATCTTCCGTGCTTTCGCCCAAATATACCGTCTTGGGCGGATGGTTTGGATTGGAAGGATTGCCTGTGGAATTGTCAAAAACCGCTTCCACGAAAAGCCGCGCGCCCTTTTTCAAGGGAATTGGATCCTTGAGGAGGTAACGCGACTGCCAATTGAAATCCCAGCGTTCCAATTGCAACAGCAGTTGTCGGCTGGACGATCCCGCTGGTTGAAGCCAAATCCTCATCTCCTTGCCAAGCATGTGCATGTGGGGAGCGAGGCACCATAATTCGCAATCTTCCTTGAATTCCAATGATCCAATCGAGCGAAACCCGGCGCTTCCCTTGGGGATGTACCGGAATGAGGTGTCGAGCAGTTTGCCCTTGACGAATTTCGCGGGTTTTTCTTGGAAAACCATACGGCTATGCGGCTGTCGGCATCGATTTCCGGTTTTCCGGAGCGATGATAATGCGTTTGGAAAAGCAGGTTTGAATCGGGGGGGATCACATGGCACGCCCCGGGGGGATTGGCGAGGGCCCCCGATCCCGGGACCCATCCCGAAAGGCCCGACCCCGCATTATCCTGGTTTTTCTTGATATTTCTAGGATCCGGAATAAAGCCAAGACCCATGCCCGATTCGTACCCGGGACCGAAATCCATGTCTCCCGGATGGCGCGGCTTTGGATTGCCCAGGCGCTTCTGCGCGTCAAGCACCAATCCGACGCCATCGTAAAAAAGCAACGAGTGGTGGACGATTTTCTTGTTCCCGGGAATGAACTGCGATTTCCGCACATACTTCTCCTCCTTGTTGTTCAACGGGAACACAAAGGTGCGGTAATGATCCTCCCCCAGGGCGCCAAGGTGAAACTGTCCGGGCAGCTTCATGACCACATCGGGCGGATCGTTGTCGTCCCAGCGGTCGCCTGGGGGAAACTCCGGGGCCTTGGGCGCGTCAGCCTGGTTGCCTCGCGGCGAACCGCCTTCCACCCACTTCACGATGGTGCTGATCTCGGATTCGGAAAGTCTGATGTCGTTCCGCATCGGCACTCCCGCCGTCAAATGCCAGGGCGGCATGGTGCGGTTGGCGACAAAGGTCTTGATGTCATCCGCCCAGGCGTACGCGTCGTCGTAAGTCGCCAGTTCGAATGGGGCGACCTCGCCCTTGCGGTGGCACTGCAGGCACCTGGTGTTGATGATCGGCTGGACATCGCGGTGGAAAGTGATCGCGCCCGTCGCGGGCGCGGATTTCCTCGCCCGTTCG